>JASKKR010000021.1 GCA_030154085.1 Candidatus Cloacimonadota bacterium
GAACACAGAAGTTAAGCTCGTCTGCGCCGATGGTACTGCACGGGCAACTGTGTGGAAGAGTAGGTCGCCGCCATCGCTAACGCCTTGTTGCGTTATAATCAAGGTCAGGGGTTAATTGATGTAAAGTCATATTTATTTATAGATCACGGCAAGCCCTGTTTTCCCATCCATCATTACAATGAGAGGATGGTCAAAACTGAGGTGAACAAAGTATTGACCTCGTTCCGTCTCTTGCTGTTGCTTTAGCCACTTGAAATCCACAAAATCTGTTTCTGATCCATATGGGATCGAGAAGTATCCAACATTCATTGCGACGAGGTTATGGAAGAAGTGAGTCCCTTGAGAAGATTCCACCATAAAATCTTTTAGACCTGTTTCTAGGATTACCTTGGCATGATTGATTTGAGACCAGCGGACAGGGATGCCTAAGAATCTATCGCGACTACCCCAGCGCCCTGGACCAATAAGGATGTAGTATTTCCCTTCAGCAGCCATTTTGCTGTTAAATTGCTCGATTTCAGCCTGCATATTCAGAGTCTGAGTTTTGTCAAATCGTTCAGGATCTAGATAGATGAGATCCTGAATGCCTGAAATTTCTCCGTTCCCCATGCCATGTTCTGTGTACATCAAGAGCATATTTTTATCCAACGTGACTGCATTGATGCGATAAGCTTCAGTATTTACAGAAAGTGGGCGGATCTGCAAGATATAGAAAGTGGGTTTATTGGTGTAGCAGTTTTGCTGATCAAGATTTACTGCAAATTCAATTTCGACCGGAATACCTAATGCTATTTCTCCGATTTCTAGTAAATCTTCAAGAATTTTTGCCAGTGGGAAGTAGTTGTATTTCAATATTCTTGAGAAAGTGAGCACCTTGAGTCCTGAGTCTTGTAAATTATCTGATAGCCGACCGTTTTCATAATCCCATACCGAGGCCAGATGCTGCAGAGTCCCATGCTTCTCCGCTTCTTTTATCCCAAGTTTAGCCAGTGTAATGGTTTCTCCGGCAACTAGATCAAAATCGGTCTTGCCAAGATCGATGGCATAAAAGTCTTTTTGGGAATTGCGTACTTGTTCCTCTTCGGAGAGGATATCGCTTTGCGGGTAACGTGGGCAAAAGCGCAGACTAGTCTTACCTTCAACAACATGGATTCCGAGCCCCAAAGCGATATTTGCGATGCCATCACTCTGGTGCAGGTTTGATACTGGGTAGAAGTTGTAAGACTGAGCCACACCTGAGATATGTGGGTAATAGTAACTTTCACCATTGAGGCAACCGACCGTTTCTTGAATAATGACTGCCATCTTTTCTTCTTCAGCGGTGTAGTTTAAAGATTCCATAAAGTTTCGCGCATCTTTGAGATAGACTGATGCGAATACAAGTTTGATAGCATCAGTAAGTTGCTTGAGTCTAACCTTAATATCTGGATGATTGTTGGGTAGCATAAATGTTCGATATACTCCTGCCAGTGGTTGAGCTTGAGAATCCTCCAAAAGGCTGGATGATCGTACAGCAATGGGATATGTGATGGTTTCCAGATATATCATCAGACGGCTAATCAGCATTTCGGATAGATTACCGGATAGAAACAATTGGTCAATTTCATTATCGCTCATGCTCGGAATTTTTTCCAAGATACTATTATTTTCGATGAATTGATCAAATTCCTCAGTACCAATGATTGCTGTCGAGGGTAAGGAGATAGACGTATTCTCATATTTTTTTTCATAGTCCATTGCGCAGAGCAAGGCATTTAAAAATGCCAGTCCTCGCCCTTTCCCGCCCAATGAACCCTCTGTGAGTCTGATTATTTGATTTAACTCGGACAGTGATACAGCGTCAAAATTTATGATCTTTCCCTTGTTTTTTTCAACCCTGACACTGCGAAAGATCTGATATAAGAATTGTCGTAAATCATCCCGAGTCTCAAAATCCTCGATTTTCATGGGACGGATCTTTTTGGCAATTTGGATCTCTCCGTGCACTATAAGCCAGTTTGAGAAGTGATTAAACTTGCTGTGAAATTCAAGAGATTCTTCTGGTATCTTAAGGATTTTGTTTTCAAATTCAGCTATATTTGCAGCTTCATCGATGACCTCCCCATCAGGATTGCGAAAGATAAAATTACCAAAACCTAGACTATAGACCATATACTCACGGAGATTCTTGAAGAGATGCTTTGAATTCTTATTTAGAAAGTGCACTCCAATTTCTTTTGCGATGACCTCATTTTCGTCTTCAGATGATTGCAGGATAATGGGTAGATCAGGGCTTTTGCTAAGAATATGCTCGATAAGTTTGATTCCTGCTTTAGCGTCCAGAGCATCGTTGACTTTAAAGCGTACATCTGAGATCACACACAGAATATATTCCTTGTATTTGTCATATAATTCTACTGCAGAGTCAAAGTCATGAGCCAAAAGTACTTTGGGGCGTACTCTCATTCTCAGGTGCTTATTGATATCGCTGACTTCTTCATCAATCAATTTTTGTGTCTGACTCATGATTATGGAATAAAGAGATGGCAGAAACATTGAGTAATAGTGCACGGAATCTTCTACTAAAAGGATCACTCTCACCAGTCCATGAGTGGTATCATATTCAGCATTCATGCTATCTTCGACACTTTTCACCATTGCCAGAAACAGCTTTGTGTCTCCATTCCAGAGAAAGACATCATCTATAAAATGCCGATCTGCTGCGTGTTGTTCCCAAATTACATAGTCACTTGCCACGTTCAGAAGGAGCAGCACTTTTAGATCTGGTTTTTGCTCCTTAATGCGCGCAGCCAACTCAAATGGACCGATTTCTCCAATTCGCATCATGGTGATGACAAGATCATAGGAGTGAGTTTTGATTTTTTTCAGTGCTTCGGAACCTGTAGGGACAGAAGTGATGCGGGGGGCTGTGGAGAGATTCAGCTGTCGATATTCACCAAAGATTTGCTCCGAAAGTCTGCCATCCTGCTCAAAGATGAAAGCATCGTAAAAAGTGGAAACTAATAGGATATCTCGCACTCTCCAGTGCATCAGTTTGTGAAAAATATCTTCTCCGTATTTGAACTTATTGTAATAGTAATTTAGCTCTTCCATTTTCATGTTTCATACCTCATCTTTTCGCAGATTAACTTATGATATATAGCTACCTGCTTGGCGTCATGCTGTCAACAAAAATGTTTCCCTGCTTTCACGTTGCCAATCTGGAGGCTTCCTGCTTGACAAAGACTATGGCAATGATATTTTGGATTTAAAGGAGTATTCATGGATATGAGCGGATTGTCAAACAATCAAATAGTTGCCCTTGTGGACTGCAACAATTTCTACGTTTCTTGCGAGCGTGTCTTCAATCCGCATTTGCGTAATATTCCGGTTGCAATACTGTCCAACAACGATGGATGCATTGTCTCACGCAGTAACGAGGTCAAAGCTTTGAAGATCCCCATGGGTGCTCCCGGATTTAAGTATGAAGCTCTGATTAAACAGTATAAGGGAGTCTTACTTTCATCCAATTACGCACTCTATGGTGACATGAGTTCGCGTGTTATGGATGTGCTCTCGAGCTTCACTGCGGATATCGATGTATATTCTATAGATGAAGCCTTTTTATGGCTGACAGGGATTCGCGAAGATGATTGGGAAGATTGGGGACGGCGACTAAAGCGCACTGTGTATCGCATTACTGGCATTCCAGTTTCAGTGGGAATATCCAGATCAAGGACTCTTGCCAAAATAGCAAATTACCAAGCTAAACGCATTCCAGGATTTAAGGGAACACTAGCACTTTTGGATGAGACTCGGATAAATGAAGCGCTAAAACGCACGCCTGTCGGAGATATCTGGGGTGTGGGTCGTCAATATGAGAAGTTTCTGCTCCAAAATAAGATAGAGAATGCGCTACAGTTAAAAGATGCAGATGAAAGATTCATCGACCACTATATGACGGTGGTTGGACACAAGACTGTGCTCGAGCTAAGGGGCTATAGCTGTATTGGGATGGATGAAGCACCGATAGGGAAGAAGAGTATAGTTTGTTCGAGGTCTTTTGGCAAGCAAGTAGAGAGTCTAGATGAGCTGGAAGAGGCGATATCGACCTATGTCACTAGTGCAGCGGAAAAGCTTCGCGAGCAAGGTTCTGTTGCTGGATATATGATGGTATTTCTTTCCACAAATAGATTTAAGGAATCTCCTCAATACAACAATTCTATTTCTACTACCCTTTTTCCTCCGACGGCATATACGCCTCAGATGATAAGAGAAGCGCTTAAACTACTAAAAGAGCTTTGGTTGCCAGGATTTCAATACAAAAAAGCTGGAGTCATGTTGGCTAACCTTATTTCAGAGGAAGACGTTCCCTTAAGCTTTTTGGAGGACAACTATCTTGATGATAAGCGGGTGGAACTGATGCGAGCTGTTGATCGCCTAAATCGCCGTTATGGCAGGAATACTGTCAAGATTGCCAGTAGCGGTATATCCGGAGATTGGCAGATGAAACGCGCTAAGCTCAGTCCTCGATATACCACCTGTTGGGAAGACATCCCAAAGGTGAAATGATGAAATACACCATCAAAGATTCCACTACAAATTCCATCAAGATCCAACGCAGTGAGTTTATCGCTTTTTTACATCCTGTGACTGATGCTCAGATCTGCCAAGAACTACTGCGAGAGCACCAGATCCAGTATAGTGATGCCACTCATAATTGTTATGCTTATGTCCTAGGATTTGAAGCTGAAACTCAATACTATTCTGATGCTGGAGAACCATGTGGAACAGCCGGGAAACCAATTCTAAATAGTCTTTTGCGCAATGAACTCAGCGGGGTATTAGCGATCGTTACGCGCTATTATGGCGGCGTCAAACTGGGAGTCAAGGGGCTCATTGAAGCTTATTCTCAGGCATGTACTAAAGCCATAGAGTTAGCACAGATCGTCCCATACGAGGAGTTCAGTCACTACCAGATCACTTGTGATTATCCATATTTGGAAAGATTGCGCCACCAGATAGTCCAGCTTAAGGGAGTGGAAACAGCGTCTAATTTTCACGAAAATGTAGACCTCAAGATTAAGATTCCCAAAAGCCGTGAACTTGATCTTGAAGAATTTTTAGTTTCAGCTAAGGCACTACATAGATTAGAATATATACGAGAGGATTAATCATGAAAAAGATTCTTTTGATTACACTAATATTAACGCTTGGAATTGCCTTATATTCCGAGGCTATTATCATGCGCAGCAGCGACATGAGCCAGATTAATCTACAAAAGCTGAATGAAGAGCTTTTGCAATATGATGTGATCTTTTTTGGAGAGTATCATGACAATCCGATATTACATGCCATGGAGCACGATATATTGCCTGGACTTATGCAAGATGAACGGTCATTAATACTATCTTTTGAGATGTGGGAACGGGATACTCAGAGTGTTTTGGATAGCTTTCTGAAAGATGAGATTTCAGAAGAGGTCTTCATCAAAGAGAGTCGCGCTTGGCCAAATTATCAGGATTATCGACCTTTGATACTCTTCGCAAAGGAACATGGTCTGAATGTAATAGCGGCAAACGTTCCAAGGCATTATGCTGCCAGGACAGCTCGTGAAGGCTGGGATTTTGTGATGGACCTCCCTGAAAAGGAAAGGAGTTACATAGCAAAGACTCTCACTGCTCCTGACGATGAATACAAGCAGGAATTTTTAAGCACTATGAATAATATGGATGCCCACATGGTAGATCGTCAAAGCATGGATCGATTTTATATGGCGCAGACCATTAAGGATGACACGATGGCAGAAAGTATTGTAAATGCTCTGAAGGATTCCCCAACTTCCAGACTAATTCATTTTAATGGAGATTTCCATTCTCGCTCTTTCTTGGGAACGGTATCTAGGCTGCAGGCTGCTATGCCAAAAATCAAGATAGCGGTGCTTACTCCTCTAGTGATGAATAAAGAAATTGCCGAGCTCAAACCAGAAGAAGCTCAACAGCTTGGCACTTACATAATTGTACTTCCTGTAGATGATACGGAGGACTCCCAATGATCCGCAAGATGCAGCATGCTGGAACCTTCTATCCACGATTTGGCGATCAAATTCGCACCCAGATTGCATCTTGGCAACGAGAAGCTAGTCCCGCCCCGGAAAACGAGCGGTGCTTGGGATTGATATTGCCCCACGCAGGCTATATTTATTCAGGTCGTTGCGCCACTCTGGGCATGACATCCATTTCTAAAGAATCGATTGATGCGATTATCATTTTACATCCATCTCACCAAAGCAATCATTTCGATTTCAGTGTTTCTCCTTTTACAGAATATGAATGCCCGTTGGGGAATCTCAGTTTAGATCAAGAGTTGTACCGAATCATCAGCCCCTATGGAGAACAAAATCTGGAACTGGACTATCACTCTCTGGAACATTCAATGGAAATCCAATTGCCTTTGATTCGATATTTCTTTCCTCAAGCGACTATATGTCCTGTGATGATTGGGAATCAGATTCCAATTGTGGCAGAACGTTTATCCGAGATTCTATATAATGTTGTCTATCGAAGCAGTAGACGTATCTTGGTAATTGTCTCGAGCGATCTTTCACACTATCATCCCGCGCCGCGTGCTGAAGCTATGGATCAGCTCTTGATCAAATACTTTGTTGAGATGGATCCTGTGGGTATGTGGAAGGCAAACCAGATGGGCAAGATAGAGGCTTGTGGAATCGGCGGAATTCTTACTCTCTTAATGCTAGCAAACCACTATAGCTCTATCGAACCACGGGTAATCCACTACACTCACAGTGGAAAGATTTCTGGAATGAATCATCAGGTAGTGGGTTATTTGGCAGCAAAATTGATATCCTAAGGAGTTGTTATGTTGTCACCCAAGCAAAGAAAGACCCTTTTAAAATATGCTTATGATGTGATTTATGCCCATTTACATGGAACTCGGGCGGAGATACCATATGATCCCTCATTTGAATCCCAAAAAGGAATCTTCGTGAGCCTGCATAAGGATGGCGAGTTACGTGGCTGCATCGGATATATTTTGCCCTACAAATCGATCTTGGAATCAGTGCATGATATGGCTCTAGCTGCAGCTTTTCGGGATCCTAGATTTCCACCCTTGCATAAAGATGAATTAGATAAGATTGAGATCGAAATATCAATTTTAGGAGAGCTGATTCCAGTTAATAATTCAGCCGAGATTGTCATTGGACGCGATGGTTTGTATATCGATCATCCGCAGGGGAGTGGATTACTCTTACCCCAAGTAGCTACAGAATATGGCTGGAATATTACAGAATTTCTCACCCATCTTTGTTACAAAGCAGGACTAAGTGAAACAGCTCTTAAGAGTTCGGAAACAAAACTATATCGCTTTGAAGCAGAGATCTTTAGCACATCTGATCAGAGCTGAATTATATGTTTTCTCATGCCTTGTAGCTTATAGAGCAAGGAATAATTGAATCATAGCAAATAAAGGCAAGTCCTTGGCAGACTTGCCTTCATGATAGAGCGATATAAGACGATTATCAGCCTGCCAACATGGCAGCGATGTCGTCATCAGGATTGGTAGTTTGTTTGAGGTCAAAAGTGTCGATGATGACTTTGGCGACGTTTGGAGAGAAAAAGCCGGGTAAGGTCGGTCCGATCTGGACGTTTTTGAAACCTAAATAAAGGAGTGCAAGAAGCACAGCTACAGCTTTCTGCTCGTACCATCCGAGATCAAAGGAGATTGGCAGGTCATTGATGTCTTCCAATTCAAAAGCTTCTTTGAGCTTAAGTGCGATGACAGCAAGAGAATATGAGTCATTGCATTGTCCAGCGTCGAGGATACGTGGGATACCACCGATATCACCCAGATTCATCTTTATATAGCGGTATTTGGCACAGCCAGCAGTAAGAATCACGGTGTCTTTGGGAAGTTTTTCTGCTACTTCTGTGAAATATTTGCGAGATGGCATTCTACCATCGCATCCTGCCATCACGACAAAGCGTTTGATAGCGCCGGATTTGACAGCATCTACTATCTTATCTGCCAAGGAAAGCACAGTAGCATGCGCAAATCCGCCAACGATCTCTCCTGTTTCAATTTCTTTAGGAGGTTTGCATTTCAGGGCACGCTCGATTACGGGACTGAAGTCTTTGGCTTTGCCAGCTTCACGGTCTGCAATGTGTATAGCCCCAGGATATCCAGCCATGCCAGTGGTAAACATTCGATCCAGATAAGTGTTTTCTTGGCGCAATGGAACGATGCAGTTTGTCGTCATCAAGACGGCACCATTGAAATTCTCAAAATCTTCAAGCTGATGCCACCAAGATGAGCCATAATTGCCATGGAAATGTTTATATTTCTTAAATGCAGGGTAGTAGTTGGCTGGCAGCATTTCACTATGAGTGTAGATGTCGATTCCCTTCCCCTCAGTCTGAATTAGTAGCTCTTCAAAGTCTTTTAGATCGTGACCGGAGACAAGAATGCCAGGTTTGTTTCCTACTCCAAGGTTTACGTGAGTAGGTTCTGGATTCCCATAGGTGCTGGTATTCGCTTCATCAAGTTTTGCCATTACTTTCACGGCGTGTTCTCCGGTTTTGAGCACCAAGGCAACTAGTTCATCCGTGCTGAGGCTGTCATCGATGGTAGCGGCTAATCCTTCCATGATGAACTTATTTACTTCATCGTCTTGGAACCCGAGCATGGCAGCATGATCCCCATAAGCGCTAATTCCTTTGATTCCATAGGTGATTGTTTCACGAAGGCTGCGAATATCTTCGTTTTCGGTTCTTTTGACACCTATTTTGGTCGCAAATTCGGCATATTGATCTTTTGTGATTTGGAAAGTGACTGCTTCTGGACAGCTATCACATTTGTCTTTTAAAAGTGAGCAGAGCTCTTCTTTGCGTTTGTCACGCAGACTGATGGCTTTGTCAATCAGGTTTGTGATGACCTTTTCATCAAAGTTTGCATTGGTAATCGTTGTAAATAGTCCCTGCATTACAAAGATTGCATCCTCAGGATAGTATTTTCCGTTTTGGATCAGTTTGTGAGATGCATAAGCCAGACCGCGCAGGCTGTAGATGAGAAGGTCCATCATATTTGCAAGCGTGTCTGGTTTCCCACATACTCCGCGCATAGTGCAACCCTGATTGCGTGCTGTTTCTTGGCATTGGTAACAAAACATACTCATGTTCTTATTCTCCTTTCTGATTTATTATGGTTTGGGCATTTTGATTACGAGGATGCGCAGGACGCTATCACCCTCATTTGTTACAGCATGTGGGATATCTTTGGGACTATCGACGATAGTCCCAGCGGGGAAGGATTTGCTCTCTTCACCGATGGTTAGTGTGGCTGTACCTTCGATCACAAAGAAGGCTACGTTTACTGGGGTTTTGTGAGCCTTCAAATGTGCCTTTGGCTCAAATTCGATATGTACGATCTCACCTTCAGGTTGGCTATAAAGCTTGGTTCCGACCATTCCCATAGTGTTTAGTACCGGTGGAATATCTTTGTAGAATCTGCTTGTCATATTTTACTCCTTAGATAATCTTGCCATCAATGCTGATGATATTTGTTTGCGCAGAGTGTTGCTTCCCGGCTTTTTTCAAAGCTCTTTTGATCAGTACTTCGATTCCACCGCAGCAAGGAACTTCCATGCGCACTATGCTCAAACTTTTGATGTTATGTAAAGAAAAGATCTGAGCCAATTTATCTATATAGCGTTCCAAGTCAGAATCCAATTTGGGACAGAATGTTATAACTATCTTACCTTTAAGGAAACGACGATGGAAATCTCCAAAAGCATAGGGAACGCAATCTGCTGAAATTAAAAGATCAGCATTTTCAAAATATTGTGCTGCTGGATTGATCAGAGATAGTTGAACCGGCCATTGACCCAATTCTGATTTAATACAACCGGACATCTCTTTTTCAGTGAGTTGGGGCTCAATCTTTTTTGCATGAGTGCCTCTGCATCCGCACGCCATGGTTGCTTCCTGAGTAAGTGAATCTACATCATAACCCTCGGCTTTCAGAATATCCAAAGCCTGAGCATAGTAGTGCATTTCGCCATGTGCCTTGAGGTGATTTAGGTGAGCTTTGATGGTATTGATCCCAGCTTTCATGATGTTCTCCATCACCTGTGCCTCGCTGTATGGCTTGGCTTCTCGCTCTTCCACCTGGATGGCATCTTGAGGACATTTCCCCAGACAAGCACCCAAGCCATCACAGAACAAATCGCTCACTAGGTGAGCCTTGCCGTCTATCAATTGCAAAGCGCCTTCCGGACAACCCGGAATACATTCTCCGCATCCGTTGCACTTGTTCTCGTCGATTTTAATAATCTGACGCTTCATTGTATCTTACCTCTATTAGTTTTTTTATCGTATTTAAAAGTCTTGTACCCTCCGAAAGAAGATCAAAAGAATGTCTGCTTAGATTCCATTGGGTGACAGTGAATCGCATGGAACCAACGATAATGCAAAAAAGATGCATAGGATTGAGATCTTTTCTGATTTGCCCGACCTCCTGACCATGCTTGATGTAGCCAAGCACTTCATCCCTATGAGTGTGCATGATGCCACGAAAATAATCATTAAAGCTAGGGTCGTTTTTAAAAAGTTCTTCGGAAAACATTACCATTGCCAAATCAGGCTCTTTAGCAAAAAGCTCGTACCTATTGAGGACAAAGCGACTGATGCGTTCTATCGGACTGAGATCCTGGTTATTTATCTCTTGGATAACCTGACAAGATACATACTCAAAGTAACGAAGGATAGTGAGGATAAGTTCTTTCTTACTGGGGAAGTGTCTGTATAGAGCGGCATCTGTAACACCAAGGCTCTTGGCAAGGTTTTTAATTGTGAGCTTTGCATAACCTTGACGAGCAAAGACTTTGATGGCAGCCTGTACAATCTGCTTTTGTTTATCAGTAATATCCATAGTTAACATCCTAAGTTTTAATAGTAAGTAAGTATTTACTTACAAGCTAAATTAACCATGTGTTTTTAGCAAGTATTTTTTTGCTGCTTTTCCAGTATTAGGACTCACTGATATGACATATAATTATATTATTGTTATGAATAACAATGGTTAAAGCATAGTTTATGATATACTATATTTTTATAGAAATTGGTTATTTTATTTGTATCTAGCTAGCATTTTGAAATTGGCGTGATAGTATATCAAGTTGCTTTTATAATGTCAGGTATGATTACCAGCTATAAGATTACTGCATATTTGATGGAAGCGGTTGAGAGTAATATGTGTTTATGGCATAGGGTTCAGGGCTATCTTTGAATGTCCCTGTATCTCTACCAGCTGATAAGAATAGATGGTCATTTTATCTCCAGATTATTTGACGCTATATTTGATAAACAGCAAGAAAAGAGCGCGATCCCAAAGCTGTAACTCCTTATTTTCCCGTTTCTTGCTCACTTCTCAAATGGGCGAGAAACGGGGGAGGCGTCTAGAGCGCATCTTTTGATCTTTTGTAGGCATTTATGACGCTGAAATTTTCCAATGTTAGGTGGAAAATTGTATAAATATAGTTTCAGAGAAAATTGATATTTGCTTTATCCGAGGAATGTGGGATCAATCTCAATCTGCAATGTGACCCCTTTTTGGAGACAAGATCCTGCTAAAATATAGGCGATGGCTTTCTTTTTGTATTACTTGATTAAATGTATTTAAAACATCCGGGAGCAGGTGTGAAGCTTCAGAGTAATTGCTATCTTTAAAAGTGTTTTTTGATAAATCATATAGTTTTTTACTATTGATAATCATAGCTTTGTAAACGATATCCGGCGTTTGCAGAGCTTTTCACTTGCCCAAAATATGGGGATGGGTATTTTGTCATCAAGAGGTATAGAATGCGACCAGATAAAAATGAATTAATTCAAATGCTCAGCCTTGAGACAGACGAAGAGCTAAATGAACTATATAAAAGAGCTTACGAGATTAAGAAATCAAAAGTAGGCACTAAAGTCTATTTTCGTGGAATAATCGAGCTTAGTAATATCTGTTATAAGAATTGCTACTACTGTGGCATACGAAGAGGTAATCCAAATTTTACACGCTATACGATCTCAATGGAAGAAGCTCTTACTGAGGCTAAATGGTGCTATGAACAGCATTATGGCAGCCTTGTTATCCAGGCAGGAGAGCGTACTGATAAAGCTTGGATAGATTTTGTTACCGAGCTGATCAGCGGGATAAAACAGCTTTCCGATGGTAAATTGGGCATTACGCTATCTTTGGGTGAGCAAAGCGAAGAAACTTATCAAAGATGGTTTGATGCTGGAGCGCACCGCTATCTTTTACGTATTGAGACTACGAATCAGAAGCTATACAAAGAGCTCCATCCGCAAGATCATGATTTTGAATATAGGATGAGCTGTTTACGCCTTTTGCGCAAGGTTGGATATCAAGTAGGAACCGGCGTTATGGAGGGCTTGCCTGGACAAAGTATAGAAGATCTTGCTGATGACATTTTATTCTTCTATGATGAAGATGTAGATATGCTTGGGATGGGGCCATACATACCTCATCGCGACACACCGCTTGGGTCTCTAGTTGAAGGTTTTGACAAGGAGAAAGCCCTCAAAATGGGCTTGAAGATGATAGCAACTTGTCGCATTGCTTTGCAAGATGTGAATATAGCTACGACGACTGCCTTGCAAGCTCTGCACCCGGAAGGAAGAGAACTAGGTCTTATGGCTGGAGCGAATGTCTTAATGCCAAACATCACAGATACAAAATACCGGGAGGAATATCAGCTATATGAGGGTAAGCCTTGTTTAGATGAAAATGCGGATCAATGCATTGGTTGTTTAGCCCGTAGGATTACTTCGATCGGCGAGACAATAGGCTTTGATGAATGGGGAGATTCCCTGCATTATAGTAAACGAAAGAGCTGATGCTTTCCACCCTGTTAATCTAATTTACTGAAAAACCGAAATCATTATTACGTTTCGGAATGCTTCTTGCATATATATGCTTAAAGAATATAATACTGACCACTCCATGGAGGTTTGAATGACACGGAAGTTTTTATTTTACATAGCAATAATAGCGGCTTTGCTTCTTACTGCTTGTGCTGAAAAGAATACAGCATATGAGGATTCAAACGCCTTAGACCTCATCAGTATAGTTCCTGTCGTGGGCAATCCTTCTGATTTGGACTATGATGCAACACACATGTATGTAGCCTTGGATCAGGGCGGTCTGGCTGCTATTGATATGCAAAGCTATCAGACCAAATGGTACACTACCGCACCTTCAGAGGATGGGAGCATCACAGAATTTAAGCAAACTCGCATCTTAAGTGTGGTTCCGGAATATAATCGCTTATTTTTGAACGAGATTACCGGCACTGATAATATCCACATCATGGATTCCTCCAACCCTGATTCTTTAAAAATCATAGATTCAGTGACAGGTGGCACCTTTGATATTCAGGATATACAAACTCGCGTACTTGACACACCGATAGATGATAACCCGATTGAGGTCATATATTGTGATAGTGATAATATCAATTATCGTCTTTACAATGCCGAACTTTGGGTAGGCTTTGGTTTTACGATTCCTAACCTTCCGTTGCGTCTTTCCGGAGTGGATTTTGACGATTCATATATTTATGTAGCAGCTCACCAGAGAGGACTTATCATTTACAGCAAAGAAGATGGTAGCATGATCAGCGAATATCCAATTTATGGCGATGCTCTCAAGGTAAAAGTGGCGAACGGATATGCTTTTGTAGCTTCTCGACAGGGTGGAATCCAAATCGTCGATGTACGCAATCCTAATTCTCCAGAACTAGCAGATGGTTTTGTAACTGTCGGTTATGCTCAAAGTGTAGACTATCACAATGGTAGATTGGCAGTAGCCTCAGGAAGTGGTGGAACCTATGTGTTTGATGTGACCAATCCCTATGATCTGCGCTTGATCCAACGGATCACAGAGTGTGGATATGCCAACGCAGTTAAATTTAAAGATGACATTCTTTCAATAGGTAGCAGAGACGATGGAATCTTCTTCTACCAGATGAGATAGCGATAAGTAACCTCTAAATATAGACGCTTTATAGGGAATCCAGAGCTAAAAGTTTGGGATTCCCTTTTTATTATACCTGTAAGAGCTTATTCTGTTAAACGTTTATGCTAAGTCAGCCGATTTATTTTGAAATTGAAGCTTTAGATCCTGCGGGATTTTCTATTGGGTTTGTCTCACTTTTGCTTACTATGATCACGATCCTGAGATCAGATCATCGTAGATTGTGCTACCGAGGAGAGATCTTTTTGGATATTACGTGCTAATAGTGGGTCTATAATAGAGCAAACTTGACAAAAATTGGCTTTAAAAAAAGTGTCAGAATAAATGAAGAAATTGGAGTAATGATGGAAACTATGTTTTCCGCTATCATGAATTTTCAGCTTACTCAAGTGATCATGATTGTTGTGGGCTTGGTGCTGATCTGGTTAGCGATAGCAAAGAAATATGAACCAGCACTGTTGTTGCCTATTGGTTTTGGTACGATTCTGACTAATATTCCGTTATCTGCAGCCATAGGTGAGCATGGACCTCTGACTATTCTTTTCCGTTTTGGCATCGACACCGAGCTATTTCCATTATTGATATTCATTGCTATTGGCGCAATGATTGATTTTACGCCATTATTAAAGAATCCCTTTATGCTGTTGTTTGGCGCAGCCGCTCAATTTGGTATTTTTGTGACCATAGTCTTGGCGGCAGCTTTTGGTTTTGACATCAAAGAAGCAGCCTCAATCGGGATAATCGGTGCAGCTGATGGACCAACCTCTATCTATGTGGCAAATCGATTTGCTCCTAATTTGTTGGGACCGATATCGGTGGCAGCCTATTCATACATGGCATTGGTTCCCATCATTCAACCTCCTGTAATTCGTGCGCTTACTACCAAGAATGAGCGCTTGATCCACATGGATTATCATGCCGGAGATGTCTCACGCACTCTTAAGATTCTTTTCCCCATTGCGATTACTATTGTAGCTGGGATCTTTGTGCCAGCGTCTCTTGCTCTGATTGGTTTCTTGATGTTTGGGAATCTATTACGTGAATGTGGCGTATTGGAAAATCTCTCAAAATCAGCACAAAATGAACTGGGAAATTTAGTTACGATCCTTTTGGGACTCACAATTGCCAGCAAGATGCAGGGGGAGCTGTTCCTCACTAAGAGTACTATCTTTATCCTTATTTTAGGGCTCGTAGCTTTTATCTTTGATACCGCCGGAGGAGTACTTTTTGCAAAGTTTTTGAACCTGATACGCAAAGAAAAAGTGAATCCGATGATCGGAGCGTGTGGAATCTCTGCTTTCCCAATGAGTGCGCGAGTGATTCACCAAATGGGTCAAAAGGAAGATCCCTTCAATTTCCTTTTAATGCCAGCGGTCAGTGTGAATGTCGGTGGACAGATTAGTTCTGTGATTGCAGGTGGATTAATCCTTTCGCTATTAGCTTAGAAGGCATGATGAAGAAAGAATTTATGGAACTTTTAACTCTGGCAAAAGAAGCAAGCGTGCATGCTTATTCTCCGTATTCGGGCTATAAAGTTGGCAGTGCTGTGCTCTGTAAAGACGGCAAGACCTACTCCGGATGCAATGTCGAAAATGCGTCTTATTCTCTTACTCTCTGTGCTGAGCGTACGGCGATTTTCAAGGCTATCAGCGAGGGGGAAAGGGAGTTTGCTGCAATAGCAATCTTTGTTGACAGTGATCGAGCTTTTCCCCCGTGTGGAGCTTGCCGACAAGTGATAAGTGAATTTGCTCCTAAGATCCCAGTTATCTATGCAAATCAAACTGAGACAATCGAGACCACGATGGAGAATCTGCTTCCGGGAGCGTTTCATCTGTGATAAATCCTTTCTTGGAATCTTGCGTCATGTGTCCACGAGAATGTGGGGCAAATCGCTATCAGCGAAGAGGATATTGTCAGGCGGGAGCAGAGCTTGAGATTAATCTTGCGCAATTGCATTTTGGAGAAGAACCGCCCATTTCCGGCAGCAGAGGGAGTGGAACTATCTTTTTCTGCCATTGCAATCTACGCTGCATTTATTGCCAAAATTATCAGATCAGTATAAAGGGTTATGGAAGGGAAATATCACAGGCTCAAGCTATCGAGATCATGCTCTTTCTCCAAGAACAGGGAGCTCACAATATCAACCTTGTAACTCCCTCACATTATGCGTTGCAGTTGGTGGAAATCCTCACCAAAGCCAAAGAACAAGGGCTGAAAATTCCTGTGCTGTACAATAGCAGTGCCTATGATAAAGTAGAAATGCTTAAAGTTTTGGAAGATGTGGTGGATATCTATCTTCCGGACTATAAATATCATCATGCTGTCTATGCTAAAAAGTATTCCCATGCTCCCGATTATCCCCAGGTAGCACAAAAAGCTATCTCCGAAATGATCAGACAAAAAGGATTTCTACAACTAGATTCTGAGGGAATTGCAACAAAAGGGGTGCTCGTGCGGCATCTGGTGTTGCCAAATATGCTGAGCGGCAGTCGGGCAGCTTTGCAGATGCTTGCTTCTGACTATGGGACTAAGATCCCCATCAGTTTGATGGGACAGTATTATCCAACATATGATGCACACCATTATCCGGAGTTAGATCGGGGCATCACTGAAAAAGAATATCAAAAAGCACTTGACGTAATCTATGATCTTGGTTTAGATTGCGTTTATATACAAGAATTGTCTAGTGACGATAGCTGGACGCCAGATTTTCTTTGCAACAATGCAGCTAATAATGACTAAGGAAACTAATTATATGAAACAAATTATACTTGCAATGCTTTTGATGCTGCAGGTCATAGCTGTGTCTGCATTGAACATTGAAATTAGGGAGGAAGAGCTTCGTTTTGGCATCCCAGAAGTAGAGATGGATGGCATTCCTTATGTCGGGGTTGATGATCTTAGCCCTATCCTGAAATGCATCAATAAACAAGATCGGCAAGATCAAAGACTATATCTACATATCTATGGCGAGACCTTCATATTTTTAGAGGATAGTTCCTATTATAGCTACAAAATTGATTCATATAACATGCACTATGCACTCAAGCGCATTGGAAGCCAATATTTTTTGCCGAGGGTATTTTTAGTTGAACATCTGCCTATGCACTTTGCTGAAGAAGTGAGATATGAAAACGATACTCTGTCTGTCAAAAAACCGGTTGATCATAGCGTGCGGAGAATAGTGATAGATCCCGGTCACGGCGGTAGGGATCCTGGAGCGATCGGGAAAGTACTCGGAGTGCATGAGAAGGACGTAAATTTGGCAGTATCGCTAAAGCTCAAAGCTCTCTTAGAACGTGAGCTGGGGGTTACAGTTTTGATGACACGTGAGGATGATAGTTTTGTCTCGCTAAATGATCGAACCCGTTTCGCAAATGAAAATAAGGCAGATCTCTTTATAAGTATCCATACAAATGCGTCCAAATCCAGGAGCTCTCAGGGTACTGAAACCTATTATCTTTCCACAGCGATGACTTCAGATGCCAGAGCGGTCGAGGCCTTGGAAAACCAAGTGGTAGACCTATATGAAGGCGGGGCGTCCGCTCGCAGTGTCTATGATGGTTTGGATTTTATCCTCAGTGACCTGAGCCAGACAGAGCATCTTCAGAGTAGCAATGAATTGGCAAGCAGCGTTCAGCAAAATATTATTGCTGGAGCCAGAACATATGACCGGGGGGTTAAGCAGGCAAACTTCTATGTTCTTCGTGGTGCTTTTATGCCGTCTATTCTCGTGGAACTTGGTTTCATTTCCCATCCTGAAGAAGAACGACTTTTGATCAATGAAGAATATCAACTGCGCTTGGCAAGAACCATTTTTGAGGGTATCAAACGCTTTAAATATCGCTATGACAGAATCAGGAATACATGAAGAAATATAAATGCAGAAAGCATCATAACAAATCTGGGAATATATCACAACCAATGAATGTCAATGCGATAGATGAAAGTTGCGAGGAAGCAAAGAATGTTTTTATTCGCAATATAAGCCATGAGATTCGCACTCCGATGAATGCTATCATGGGCTTTGCGCAGATGCTCAAACATTCTGGACTTAATCCCCAACAAGTAGACTATGTAGATGTAATTTTGGATAGCGGGAATAAGTTGCTCTCTATCTTGGAAAATCTTTTGGATCTTTCTAATCTGCAGTTGGGAAATGTGCATGTGAATGCTGCGCGATGCACGCTGGATAGTTTTTTCAGACGTATTTGGCAAGCTTATGAGCCGGCAATCATAGCCAAAAATCTGGAACCAAGGCTTATTCTGCCATCGAATCTACCCACTGTATTAGTAGATTGTAACAAACTGCAGCGAGTTTTGGATTTTGTTTTATCTAATGCGGTTAAATTTACTGATCAAGGCTATGTGTCCCTGAAAGTGGAATATAGTGTGCGTGAAGAAGGTGGATATTGGGTGGATATCTATGTGGAGGATAGTGGTTGTGGCATTGCAGAGGAACGAATGCAGCATATCTTTGAGGCATTTGAACAGGGGGATAAGAGTCTGACACGTTCTTATGAAGGTTTGGGATTGGGGTTAGGGCTTTCCAGTCGGATCGTGGAACTCTTAGGAGGTGAGATCTCGGTCAGCTCAGTGCCGAATAAAGGAAGTTTATTCCATATCCGTGTGCCGGTGGAGAGAGCTTGATGTCTCTGAAAGTAAAATCTATCAATCAAGGATCTTTAGCGGAAGAATATGGCATAGAGGTTAATGATACTATTGTCTCTATAAATGGAATCGAGATTCGGGACTTTCTAGACCTGGAGCTATATGCTTCTGATTATAGGTTGAAATTTGTTTTGGAAGATGAAGCGCTAAATAGGCGAGAGCTTACTATCTATCGCGAATCGGCAAAGTCTTTGGGCATTATTCCAGAAGAATATAAGCACAAGCATTGTCAAAACAATTGTATCTTTTGTTTTATCGACCAGATGCCCCCTCAAATGCGCCAGACTCTCTATGTGAAAGACGACGATTACCTCTTCTCTTATGTGTTTGGGAATTATATTACTTTGACCAATTTATCACAAGATGAGATTGAGCGCATCGTAGACCAACGGATCAGTCCTTTGTACATCTCTTTACATAGCAGTAATCCTGAACTAAGACAAAAGATGATGCGCTCACGTCATGCCGTCGATGCCATGGCCATCATCCGTTATCTTGCAGATCGTGAGATAAATTTTCATATCCAGATTGTTTTGGTGCCAGGATACAACGATCGAGGCGAGCTTGATCGCACGATTACCGATTTAATGGATCAAAGCTTGAATATCTTATCCATCGGGATAGTACCTGTTGGATTGACTGCCAATAGGAATGGATTGTCCCCTCTGCAGCCGTTTGATAAAGCCATGGCATCTAAGGTCTTGGATCAGATCATGGAGTTGAGAGAGCGTTTTGATTCTGATATCATCTATCCGGCAGATGAATTCTTTGTCCTGGCAGAGCGGGAGATACCTAAAGATGAATTTTACCAAGACTATCCACAGTTGGAAAACGGCATCGGTATGTTGAGCCTGTCTTCTAAGAATTTTAAGACTCATAAACGTGCTTTGCTCAAAGAACTTAGAGGGATTGGTGGAGACTTTCTAATCTTGGGCTCTAAAAGTGCTTTTGGGCAGCTTGATGGTTTTGCCCGAGATCTTAATCGACGCTTGAAAGAACAAAAGATATCTGTACAAACTGTTTATAACCGCTTTTTTGGCGAACATATCAATGTCGCTGGGCTTATTACTTTCTCTGATATAACGTCCCAAGTAAAATATCCTGTCCAAGAAACTCTCATCATCCCTGATGTGATCTTCAATAATGATGGACTCACCTTGGATGGACATGATTTAGATGAGCTCAGGCAGTGTTTTAATCGTCAGATTTTGCTTGTAGATCAGTTTTGGGAAGATTGGGTTTTGGTGGAATGAAGATTTTACTTGAACGTTTCCCCCTATTGTTTTATATTGACACAACATGAATAGTTTTGTTTAAGGAGCTTAAAATGCGTACTATACAAGGAAATCTGGTATCCAAAGGTTACCGTTTTGGTATCGTGGTTAGCAGGTTCAATGAAGTAATTAGCAGCAAATTGCTGGATGGAGCGCTTGATTGTCTCCTCCGCAGCGAAGTGCGAGAAGAAGATATCACGGTCATATGGGTTCCGGGTGCATTTGAAATCCCCCTTGCAGCCCAGACCTGTGCTCAAGATCCGTCCATAGATGCCGTTATCTGTTTGGGAGCGGTAATCAGAGGTGCTACTCCCCATTTTGAATATGTTTCCGCTGAAGTCAGCAAAGGGATTGCACATACTTCTCTGAAGTCCCAAAAACCTGTAATCTTTGGGGTTTTAACGACAGATAGTGTGGATCAAGCCATTGAACGAGCAGGCGGTAAGGCTGGGAACAAAGGTTTTAGTGCTGCTAGCAGTGCTCTTGAGATGGTCAATCTCCTAAAGGAGCTTAAAAATGGGACTCAGACGCAAAGCACGTGAATTTGCAGTCCAGTGCATTTACGCATTGGATTTTGCCGAAATTAAAGAGGATTATAGAGAGTATAGTCTTTTGAATGAGTATCCAGAGATTTTGCGACAATTGACCTCTGCAGAGCACATTAAGCCGAGTTCAAGTCTTTATGCTTTTGCTGATGAACTTATTAAGAACACTATCATTAACATTGAAGATATCGAAGCCGAGATTGATAAATACACTGAACATTGGTCTTTGGAGTCTATTGCTCATCTAGATAAAAGCATCTTGATTGTGGCTGTTTACGAATTGATGTTCACTGATACTCCTGCTCCGGTGATTATCAATGAAAGCATCGAGATTGCCAAGAAGTTTTGCAGTGAACATACAGGCAAATTCATTAATGGTATCTTGGATGCGATTAATAAAGGGATTCCGCATAGCATGCCAGGACGGCAGATTCCTACATAAAAAACATGAAGATCTCGTGCAGCATTGGCATAATTGTCCACAATGAAGAAGCAAACATCCTGCATCTTCTGGAAGCTATCTCTGCCCAAAGACTTAGTCAGGTGGAGATTCGAGAAGTAATTGTTGTCTCCAGTGCAAGCACTGATGATACGGATGATATTGTTCGGAGATATGCCGCAGATCACCCTCAGGTCAAGCTATTAACTCAAGCAAAACGAGAAGGGAAAGCTAGTGCCATCAATCTATTTTTGCAAGAAGCTTCTGAAGAGATTCTGGTAGTGGTCTCTGGAGATGTGATCCCTTCCAAGGATACCATCGAAATCTTAGTTTCTGCCTTTGAAGACCCCACGATCGGTGCAACAGGAGGAAGACCAGTCCCAGTGAATCCACACGATAGCTTCATCGGCTACGCTGTGAACCTACTCTGGCGCCTTCATCATCATATGGCTTTGATTTCTCCCAAGCTTGGGGAGGTGATTGCGTTTCGTAAAGTTATGGAGAGTATTCCATGTGAGTCAGCCGTCGATGAAGCCAGCATTGAGGCTATTATCAAATCACGAGGGCTTAAGCTAAAATACCTTCCCAAAGCAATTATCCAAAACAAAGGACCTGAAAATATCAAGGACTTCATCAAGCAGCGACGCCGTATTCAAAATGGACATCTTTGGCTGCAGAAAAAGCAAAACTACAAAGTGGCATCTCAGGATAAGAGCATCCTTTTCAACCTGTTGAAACGGGAATTGCGGGATAATCCCAGAGATATTATTAGGATAATGGGCGTGATAGCCTTAGAAGTATACTGCCGTATATTAGGGAGTTGGGACTTCTTTATCCGTGGCAAAAACCCATTTATTTGGGAAATATCACATTCAACCAAAGCTCTTAAAAAATAAAGGATATACATGCTAAAGATCTTGTTTCGCATCATCGGATATTGGTTTATGAAACATCTTGGCTTTCCGCGCTTATTACCGATGAATTATACGGTTAGCCTCCTATATACCTGCAATTCACGTTGCAATACTTGCCGCATCTGGAAGAAAAAAGCTGATAATCTTAGTGTTGAAGAATATAAAAAAATCTTTCGAAGTGTTGGGAAGAGTCCATATTGGATCACTTTTAGTGGGGGAGAGCCTTTTCTTAGGCGTGAAATAGTGGAGATTGTCTCAGAAATATACAAGATCTCACGTCCTCGAATTATAAATATTCCGACCAATGGACTTCTGGTAAACACCATCGTAGAAAAGACAGAGCAGATTGCCAAAGCATGTCCTAAAGCCCAGATTATCATAAATGTCTCGATTGACGGCATTGAAGCGCAGCATGACGAGATTCGTAATGTTCCTGGAAACTACAAGAAAGCCGTCTCTACCTTCAACAAACTCAAAGCTTTACAATTGCCTAATCTTAGTGTCGGGATCCATACTGTTATCTCAAAATACAATGTCGATCACTTTTTCTCGATCGCCAATGAGCTCATGCGTCTTCAACCCGATAGCTATATCACCGAAATTGCTGAAGAGAGGGTGGAACTTGATACAATAGGTTTGGATATCACTCCAGGTCGTGTGGCGTATAAATCAGCCATAGATTATCTCATTCATAGGATCAAAAACGAAAAGTACAAAGGCATGAACAAGATCACCATGGCGTTTCGCATCGAATATTACGATCTTGTCAAGAAGATCTTGCGCGATGAAAAGCAAGTAATCCCTTGTTATTCTGGACTTGCTTCATGCCAAATTTCTCCTGATGGCAAATTGTGGTCTTGTTGCGTCAAAGCAAATTCCTTAGGCAGCTTGAGAGAGAATAAATACAAGTTCTCAAAAGTTTGGTTTTCAAACAAGGCCAAGGTCGAACGCAAAAGCATCCATCATGCTGAATGCTGGTGCCCTCTTGCTAATGCTTCATACACAAACATGCTGATGAACATCCCTACCCTCTTGCGAGTGACTTATCGTAGTTTCATTAAATGGTGGAATTGATATGATAGCACTCGAGAGTACCCATGCACAATCCCCATATAGCTTTATAGATACTAAATTTTCTCATGATGGGCGCTTTGGATGGATTTTAGCCATGTGGCATCCACAGGAGCACTCTGCCTTAGAAGAATTGGGAGCGGAGCTGCGCTTGGCGGTTCGCAATTCCGAAGCTGCAACCGTGAGTAAGGTGGAAGTTGAAAAATGGCTCAAGGATTTTATGGGAGATCTCCATTGGAAGATGCATGCCCTATTGCGCAAGACTGATCTATCGGAAAAGGGGCTCTCTGTATTTTTTGGGATTATCTATGACCACGAGCTGTTTTTTGTCCATTTTGGTCGCATCTTTTGTGCCCTTTCAGACGGCAAAAAACTTAGATTCTTAGGACCCAATCATCGGGATCTGAGGATGCAGTCTCTGGAAAAGCTTAATCTCTTGGGCTTAGTAGATCAAGACATCAAGGTTACTGTGCGTCGGGTTCTAATATCAGAAAAGCATCTATTTGTGGTTTTGAGTGGCAATCTAGGGGATAAGGTTTTTGAGACTCTGAATGATCTGGGGACTCTTAGTCAATATATTGAAAGCTTTTCTGATTCTGAAAATCCTCTTTGGCTCATTCTCAGAGGCAAGGCTCGTCTAATTAAGGCTCGCCGTAAAAAGCTTAACAGATTGCAAATCAGCTCGATTGTCATGCTCATTATCACCATTCTAGCCACCCTCTATGTAGCTTTCGGCAACCGATTTTTAGATCAAGCTCTCCATCGCACTAGGATCAGTGTCAAAAGAAATCGTACTCTCAGACTCGACCAGATCCCGAATAATCTATCTGTCGAAACGCAAAACTTCCTTAAATACCTGGAGCGGATTGTCAATCTCCCTGCCCGCAATATTGAACTGGACATCATATGGAGCGCCACTATGCCCTACCAAGTTACTAGCGCCCCTGTGTTTAGCATAGATACTATATTTCTTGCTGCAGATAACAATCTCATTGCTTTTGATAAAAAAACTCGTGAGCTAAAGTGGGAAAAGTCCTTTGATGCCAGGATAAATAGTATTTACTTCGCTGATAACGTTTTGGTTAGTTGTCTGGAGAACGAAACTGGATATGGATTCCGTGAGGATGGAAGAGAAGTCTGGCAGATGAATCTGAGCATTCCTTATATGCGACCTGGCAGTCTAGCGCCAAGTCGGGTTGGTCCTGAGGATGACCCTCGCCTGGATAGGGCGATAACCGTTTTCCCCTCAGCAAAGTTTCTCTGGGTAATTGATGTCGTTCGCGGCGAGAATCTATCCACGATCACGTTTAAGGATGATATTAGAAGCATCTCTTCCTATGATAGCTATGCAAATTGCTTCTATGCTATTGTAGATGATGGGCTCCTATGCATTCATCTGAACATTGCAAACTGAGGACAATATGCGGGGTATGACCATCGAGCATCAACGGGGATATCTCAAAACTATCTTTTGTATTATTTTCTTTCTTTGTACTATAGCTATGATTTATGGACAACAAAGCCTGGTGAAGACTGGCTTTGCACGTCTGCAATATGATGGTGGAGGAGATTGGTACAATGACCCTGAAGTCCTGCCAAATCTCGCTAAATTTGTAAACCAACACCTTGGTTCCTCGATTCCTATTGATCAAAGCGTAGTTCGTGCCTCAGATCCGCGTCTGTTTGATTACCCGTTTGTATATCTGACAGGTCACGGCAATATCCATTTTTCTGAGCAGGAATTGCGCAACCTGCGTAACTGGATGTTGCGCGGCGGTTTCCTCTATGCGGATGATGATTATGGTATGGATGAGAGCTTTAGGCGGGAGATTAAGCGGATCTTTCCTGAACGAGAAATGATCGAAATAGATTCTCGTCATACTCTTTTTTCTTCATACTTTGATTTTTCTGATGGTTTACCGAAGATTCATGAGCATGATTCTGGTGATCCGCAGGCGTTTGCCCTATTTGATGATCATGGTCGCATGATGATGCTCTACACTTTTGAAACTAACATTAGTGACGGATGGGCAGATCCTGATACGCACGACGATCCTCCCGAAATTCGCGAACTCGCCCTTCGTTTTGGGTTAAACATAATTCACTACATAATGGCGGAATAAATGCGGATCTGCGTGATTTCTGATTTACATTATAATTACACTTCTGGCAATCCAAAGGATCGTCAAAACAAAGCCCTGATCCTAGATTTCTTAGGTCAGATAAGAGGGAAATACGATTGCTTAATTTTGGCAGGAGATATCTTCGACCTCTGGTATGATTGGCACTATTGTATTGTAAAGCAATATTTTCCGATCCTAGTGAAACTATTTGAGGTCCGCCAAAGTGGTTGCCGCATCATTCATATTTCTGGCAATCATGACTTCTGGTTTGAAGACTTTTTATCAGAATATCTTGACATCGAGCTGATGCCGGAGTTTTTTGAACTGCAAGCCGATGGGAAGAAAATCTACGTTTGTCATGGAGATACACATACAGTGAATGACATGAGATATCAGTTCTTTCGCCGACTCATTAGAATTCCTTTGGTTAAAAAGTTCTTTGCAGTCCTACACCCAGATCTAGCACTGAGTATTGGAAATCTGATGTCGCGCAGCAGTAGAGCTCGTATAGCGCCTGACCCGCTACTCAAAAAGAAAACTGCCGGTCTAATCGATTTTGCTACAAAACTGATTTTGCAGAACCGAGCGGATATCGTAGTTATGGGGCATACTCACAACCCTCAATTGCTGCCTATCCATGATGGGTTTTTTGCAAATTCGGGAGATTGGATAAATCATTATAGCTACGTCGAGATCATTGATGGAGATATCCGGTTGGAATATTTTAATAATAATAAAGGAGAAACAGTATGAAAATTAAATCTAACTATCTCGCACTAATCATAATTCCGATCCTTTTGATTCTGGGATTAGCTTTGCTATATGCCCAAACCAAAAGTATTCCTACTACCCCAAAGGAGGAACCTGTGAAAGAAACGGTTCAAAATACCATTGAAGCAGTCATTAATACAACATATGGAGAGATCAAGCTGGAATTGTGGCCGGATCTGGCACCGAAGACAGTGGATAACTTCATTAAGCTAGCCCGTGAAGGTTTTTATACGGATACCTATTTTCACCGTGTTATACCAGACTTTATGATTCAAGGCGGGTGCCCCAATACTAAAGATGATAACCGGATGAACGACGGTCAGGGTGGCCCCGGCTATACCTTCGAAGATGAATGCTTTGAAGAAGGTAAAGCTATCAGCGGTCGCATCGAAAGACCGGAAGATTTGGAATTAGTCTGGAACAAATTGATAGTGCCGCATATGCAGCAAAATCGCACTCCAAATCCAGAGATCTCCAAGGTCGTCAAAGAGTGTCAAGCAACACAGAGCCTTGATCCTATCAAAGCTTACACTGTAGAACAGTACAAAGAATTTACTGGATATGAACAGGAACTATATTCTCGCAAGCTCAAAGCAGAAGTGCTCTATGGAAATATTGCCATGGCAAATAGCGGCCCCAATACCAATGGTAGTCAATTCTTTATCGTTACTAAAAAAGAAGGAACTCCTTGGCTAAACGGCAAGCATACCGTGTTTGGTAAAGTAACGTCTGGTATGGATGTCGTCCACAAGATCGAACATCTCCCTCGTGATGCTAGAGACAATCCTAATCCTGATAATCAAGCTTTTATAACTGGGATCTCATTCCCCAAATAAAGAAATAAATCATGGCAAAAATCAACGCATCACAACTACAGCAAGAAATCATGGCATGGCTGACACAAAGCCAAAATGTCTATCTGGCGACTTGTGATAAACAACATCCCAGAGTCCGCCCGATGGTGCTCTTCATCTCAGAAGAACGCTATTTCTTTGCTACCTTCAGTGGAGATGCGAAGGTTGCCCAGATCCAAAACAATAAATTTGTCGAGGTTTGCATCCCGCTGACGGAAGATGGGCATACTGGTTATATCAGACTCAGCGGTATTGCCAAAATTGTAAAAGATGCAGCGCTCAAAGCAGAAGCAAGCGAGCGCTGCTTCTTTTTTGATCAGTTTTTCAGCGGCTATGACGATCCGGATTATACTCTGATAGAGTTTGAGCCGGACTATGCAGAGTATTTGCGCCCCGGAGAAAATCACAGCCAAAGCATTAACCTAAAGCTTAGTTAAACGTAGCTGTCGGTGATTTGGCAAACCTAGGCAGAATGTGCACACAAGTATTTCCCCAATTATACACATATAATCTCAACCTATAGACCTAATCTGAACCAAAGGAAGTATATATGTCAAGCATCTTTAAATATAATGACCAAGATCTCGGAACTAAGTATATAGTGGTCTCGAAAATCAGAGAAATCAGCAAAACATTCGGAGAACTTGTCGTCACATTTGATAATGGTGACAAGAGCTTTATATCCGTCGAGAATCCTGAAGAGACTCTTAAGGATTTGATCGAAGCCATCAAGAAGATCTAGCATAGTTCCATTTTTCAGCCATTAAGTAGTTGGAATATAATCCCTTCTGAAGCCTTCCTCTTTTCTCGCTCATTTGAGCAGCGGGCAAGAAATGAGAAAATAAGGAGTTAACCATACCCGACCAAAATGTGTAAACTAAGCGGTAATTTTGCGCATACTATTATCATAACACACACAATATACCAATCTCCCACCCTTTTAACGTAAAATACCAATTCAAGATCGTTGCCACTGAGAAAGGACAACGAATTAATGTAAGTTCTTTAGATATAAAATCAAAGTATGGAGGCTAACCCCCATACTTTAAATATAGCTAGGAATGCAAAGGTAAATTCGAGAATGCCCGGCAAACCAATACTTTTTAATTAATTACTTTGTGTTCTCACAGGATCGGCAATGATCTCCTCGGGACTCATTATCCAGCAAGACCATACACGATTTATGTAACTTTAAGATCTGACACGGGAATCTGCCAAACATTTGGATCATGGTTTAGCAGGAGATATCCATCTCTTTCTTGGAGACGACGATAGAGCATTCTCTTTGATTCGACGGTTTCTGCCCGGTAGATGTCGTAGGCAGAAGTTATTGCCAAAGAGCTGTGAAACTTTGTGGCAACTATATCTCCGGCATAAATATAATATCCGTCATCAGCTTCTATAGAAACTGCTTGATGACCGATTGTGTGTCCTCCGGTCTTAATGCATATGACTCCGGGGGCGATCTCTTGCTCTCCATCGATCAAAGTGAAGTCGCCGGAAGTTTCTAACAGTGCAAGCTGATGCTCAAAGTCGTAAGCAGCCTTATTTGTACTATCTGGGTTTTTTGCCATTTCCCATTCCTCTTTTTGGATCCAATATTTGGCATTGGGAAAAGTGAGTCGATCCGTATCCAAAAAGGCAGTTATAATTCCTCCTGCATGATCAAAATGAAGATGTGTCATGACTACATCGGTTATGTCTTTATCTCGATATCCTAATTCGCCTAAAGTGGCTGGCAAGACAAAATCGCTGGGTCGATAGATTTCTTTTTGCTTTTCTGATAGTCTATTTCCCAGACCTGTATCGACTAATATGCGGCGATCAGGAGTGACAATCAAGAGCAGATTTAGATCCATCTTCTTGCGGCGTTTCTCATCGGTCTGGAACTCACTGTTCCAGATGGCATAGGGCAGCACACCCATAAGTGCCCCGGAGTCTGACCAATAATGCCCGGCATGAATCTTGAAAATTTTAGTCAATCTTGTCTCCGGAAACGGTTTTTGGCTTTGATCTTGGACGTGAATTACGAGGTGCTTTAGGTTTACTATAAGTCTTTTCTTCACTCGGATCATTATGCTTCTGATTATCATTTGCCAAAGGGTTTGCAGAGTTTCTGGGTCGTCGTGGGCTGCGGAGTTTTGGGCTTTTCTTTTCTCCCTGTTTTACTTTTGCGCAAGAATTTTCTAAACGTACTTCGGATTCCTTTTGTTTTGAAGAGAAGATCACTATTCGTTTATTTTCTCCTTCGCCGATAGTGAGAGTTCTGAGTCCCTTGTCTTGTTCAACATGGCGATGAATGATCCTTCTTTCACCGGGGCTCATAGGTCCCAGTGTGAGAGATTTTCCACGAATCTTGATTTTGTTTATCTGGGGAAGATATTTTTGCAAAAACTGCGATTCGCGGCGTTCTCGATAGCCATCAGCATCGAGGTAGATCCGGTCGATATTCTTATCATCTTCAAATACTCGATTCACAAGATACTGGAGTGTCTCGAGCATTGATCCGTTTTTCCCGATAATAAAGCCAGCTTCGACTACTCCCTCGATTGTCAGGTAGAGTGTCTTGCCATCAGTCTTGGTTTTGATCTGACCAAAGCTGACTCCCATTTTTTTCAATAAAGTCTCAAGATAGAGTCTAACCCTGTCTGCACTTTCTGGTACATGAAAGCGTACCAGTGCTACCTTATTTGCAAAAAGTCCAAAGAATCCCTTACTGGGGCGTTTTAAAATCTCATACTGAAGTTCGTGATCTCGAATATTGTTTTCACGACGGAACTTGCGGATGATTTCCTCTACAGAAAATCCGCTTTTATCGATAGTGGTCATTAATTATTATTCCTTATTTCTGTGATGTTTGAGCAGATAATATTGCTGAATTACAGTGAAGACATTGAATACCGTCCAGTATAGAACTAGACCGGCAGGCATATTTCTGAAGATGAAAAACATCATTATAGGCATAATCCATGTCATCATCTTTTGGGAAGACTGAGCCGCCTTCTGTCTGTCGTCCATATCATCAATATTAGCTGGTTTGGGTTGCATCATCTTGGATTGAATAATCATAAACAAACCCATGAGGATGGGAAGTATCATATAAGGATCTGGCTCAGAGAGATCCTTTAACCATAAGACAAATCCTGCATTGCGCATATCTAATGAATAACGCAATACATTGTAAAGTGCGAAGAAGATCGGCATCTGAAGTAAGAGTGGCAGGCATCCAGAGAGAGGATTAGCTCCTACTTCCTTATAGAGCTTACTCATCTCTACCTGCAGAGTCTTGGGGTCGTCCTTATATTTCTTTTGCAAAGCCTGCATCTGAGGCTGAATTTCCTGCATTTTCAAGGATGTGCTCATGCTCTTATGCGAGAGGGGATGCAATACGATCTTGAGTAAAAAGGCAAAAATGATGATTACTACACCATAGTTTCGGACATAGCTATGTAGCCAACTGAGGAACCAAGCGAAGAAATTTGTCAGCCACCGCAGCCAATTGTATCCACGCTCAGCGATGTTTTCCATCTGTCTGCCGTATCCTTTGAGGATATCGGAATCAGCAGGACCTGCGACTAAGACAAAACTTTGCTCCCAACTTGATTTGGGATCTTTGTGAAAACTGTCTATACTAAAACCAGGATTTTTGGTATTAGGATTCACACTGACACTGAAGCTCTTGGATAATGGAGGCTCAATCTCCTGCAGAGCTAAGGTGAAATACTTACTGCGTACTGCCGCCCAGCCAAAGCTGCTAAAATTTCCCTGAGGTGGATTCTTTTGTATCTTGGATAGCGACTGTTTCATGAATTCACCTTCAGCATAGAGCATAAAGCGATAATCCTGATTTTTGTAACGAGTGTTGATCTCACTATCGGCGATACCGGCATCTAGATTTAGGCGTAAACCATTCACATTTCCGATACCTTGCACTCTGGTATCCAAGCGAATGCCATATAAATCATCCAGAGTGTAGATCTTTTGCACCTGAGGATTCTCTTTTTCTCCAATGTAAAAAATGAGGTTGCGATCATTACTTTGAGGAGAGATGGAAAAGCTTCTTGTGCCTAGATTTAGGTAGTCTGATCCTTGATATACTCCGGTTGCCAATATACTCTCATTTTCTGGGATAAGATCAACTGGTCTAGTCTCGTCTATAAAATACTTCTTAAGCTGAATGGAACTTATCACAGCACCCTGATTGCTAAAGGTAACTTTCAGGTAGTCGTTTTCCATTGTATACTCTTCGATCTCAACTTCCGATTCGGCTAAGGTATTGTCCGAGATAGGGATTGTAGCATCAACAGTCGGAGGCTCTGCTTCGGCTTCAACAGCCGGAGATTCGTCTACTTGTTCTTGCACTTGAGCGAGGCGGGCACTTTCCCGCTGTGGTTTCCACACAAACTGATCAAACGCCAAGTACAACACCAGCATCAAGATCAACGCAGTAAGGGTTCGTTTATCCAAAATATCTCCTTAGGGTAAAGGGTCGTATCCACCACGGCTAAAAGGGTTGCAGCGTAAAATGCGCCAAGCGCTTAGTCCTAAAGCTTTGAAAAAATAGTAGCGCTGAAAAGCCTGAAGTGAATAGCTGGAACAACTGGGGTAAAATCTGCAGCTCTTAGGCAAGACCGGAGAGATGACCTGCTGATATATGCGAATCATGATTACAAAAAACCTGTTTGGCAGGGTTATTACAGTTCGGAAAGCAATTCGCATTGTTCCAAAATTGATAGTTGGTCAGACAACTCGCTGTATGAAAGCTCCGCAGCGCCTTGTCTGGCTATAATGTTCATTTTGCAGTTTGTAGGCAGGGTATAACTGTGTTCTCGAGCCCATGCCCGAATCCTGCGTTTTAGCCTATTACGCGCTACGGCATTTGCTACCTTTTTGCTGATAGTAATCCCCAAAGCGGGACCATCAGTGTCAGATAGCACAGGAATGTAAAAATTCCTGCTTTTTAAAGCGTGTGTGGCGCGTGTAAATTCCATGTACTCCCGATGTGCTTTGATCCAACGGATCATCATGTTATACGCTAAGGCGGATTCTTCCTTTGGCTCTCCGGCGGGCAAGCACTTTCCGACCATTGCGGGTGGCCATGCGGCTGCGAAAACCGTGCGTGTTTTTACGAGATCTGTTCGAGGGCTGGTATGTCCTTTTCATGATCCATCTCCTTTGAATTTCCTATTTCTTTCATTAAGTAGTCAGGTTTTTGATGAGGGCAATTCAGTCAAGTGTTTTTGATACTTTAGAGATGCTTGGCAATAAAAATAAAGGACAGCCCCTAGGGACTGTCCCCCGTAATTATGAATTGCGCTTTGCTTCAGATGTGAGCTTTGAGCTTCTCTATGATCTTGTCTTTCTGTACGAGACCAACTATCTGATCGCTAACGCTGCCACCAGTGAAAATCAAAAGAGTTGGAATAGACATGATCGAGTATTTGCTGGCAATATCTGGATTCTCATCAATATTAACCTGGCAAATCTTGACCTTGCCATCCACTTCGGTGGCTACTTTTTCAATGATAGGATGAAGGGCCTTACAGGGTCCACACCACGGAGCCCAAAAGTCCACCAATACTGGAATATCACTCTTTAGAACTTCGGCTTCGAAAGTGTCGGACTTGATTTCTATGATTGCCATTTTGCTTCTACTCTACCACTGCCAAGATATCGCTCTTGGAAAGAATCAAGTATTTAACACCTTCTAGTTCAATTTCAGTGCCAGCATATTTGCCATAAAGCACTTTGTCACCTTTCTTCACTACTTTCTTTAGATCTTCATCGTCTCCGACAGCGATTATTTCCGCAATCTGAGGTTTCTCTTTTGCTGTATCAGGGATGATGATCCCGCCAACTTTCTTCTCTTCGGCATCACTTGCCACTTTGACCACAACGTGATCTTCAATAGGTCTCAGTTTCATAATAACCTCCATAGTGTTATGTAAGATTCCTAAGGTTTATAATAGTCTATTTAGAATTCTTAGCAAACACTTTTTTGGAGTGCTAATTTTTTGTCAAGACTAAAAGAAGCTTGGCCTTCCCCCATTTTTTTGAGACCGTTTATAAAGAGTCACCGAAAATTGCAAATCGGCTTTAGCGAGCGACGATCATGGGACCCATATCTGCCTATTATGCGATTATCCTTTTGATGCAGTCACCCTCCCACATCGCTTTGGCAACAATCTTCACACCGGAGATTATGTCCAATATGAGCTTAGTAACCATCATACTGGCGATAGTGAACCTGAGCTTAACAGTTTGGAAGTAACTGCAGAATAATGTCGTAACGATCGAGGAAGAGTTTGAAGGTAACATCCTCTTCTATAAGATCAATTTGAGCAGCAATACCCTGTTGGAGTATTGGGGCTATGATGAAGACGGCAGAGCACATCGGCCTGACTTTCTCTCTGAGGGAGAAGTGGAAAGCAGAATGAACTCCATGCTTATGTCTGATTCTAAAACAAAGACTCAGAGCATGCCGGATGACTTTGCAAAACCACGATTCATCAGCCTGTCGCAAAGTGAAAGCATCAGCGTCGGGCGTTCAAACCTCAATTGCGAGGTTAAAGCTCTGGAAGTACCCAACGTAGAAGGCGTCACATCGGAACTCAGAGCTGCCATCCAAGAACTCAGCAAGGTGCTGGTTTCAGACTCTGTGCCGAAGCTGCTGCCAGCTAAGTTAATGGCAGTGTATATGGATAATCCTGAACTTTTTGAAGCCAACAACGGTTTGGTGAAAGAAAGCAACTACAAGCTTTTAAACTATAACAAATCGAACAAGTAGGATGAGATCATGAAAAGAATTATATACTATCTAATTCCCTTGAGCTTTCTACTGATCTTAGGATCTTGTTTCTACACATCAGAGCCAGATTATCCACGCCCCGAGCCTTGGCTTTGCAGCATCAATGCCGATGGGACGGGATTCCGGAAGATAAAGAAAGTGGACTTGAGCTTTGGAACAACAGGGTTTTGGGACATCTACATGACCAAAGACAATAGGATCATCTTCTATGGGGAAAAGCTGTGGATATCGGAAACGGATACAATCCGCCCTATACAGATCAGCTAAATTCTCGTAAAATGGTCAGAGATCCTCACTCGTGAATTCCACAGATGGAATGGTCAACAGTCTTATAATATAATTTGCCGGAGAGCGATATCCAGTTATCATGTCGTTAGACGATGTCATATGACTAAGTCATATGTACTCCGCTATCGATGCCGAGGAACGCGACAATTAAATTGAGATTATCTAAACCTGAGAACTGAGACTGTATGTTAAGGTTTGCACGGTTTAACTTCCGGCTATAACCACTTAAAAAGGAACATATTATGTTACTTACAATTGGCATTATCCTCATCATACTATGGCTACTTGGATTGGTTACCTCTTATACTCTAGGCGGTTTCATCCACATCCTTTTGGTCATCGCTGTAATAGCGATCTTGATCAGAATTATTCGCGGGAAAAAATAAGTATATTAATCCTCGCGCTTATGTTTATGGGTAGGGAACAGCCAGATTCCCAGTTTTGATGATAAGTACCAGGAAATTAATATACAAAGAATGGTCATCTGTAGAAATTTATTTTATTGAAGCGGATATTTTTGCCCAAAGTCACAGTGCTTAAAATCGATCATAAATCAATGTCGGATTTGTTTTCGATGGTTGGTGAAAACCTATTATTTAGTTCAGGCAATCCCACAACCGCTGAGAAGTGATGTAAATAAATCATTGATTTTGACCCTGTCCCTTTTTTTTACACCACTCGTAAAGAGACACGTTTGTTATCGACATCGTTTTCATGGTTTTCACAGTATTTAGCCGGAGGCATGAAGATAAGTTAGCCGTGGGGGCGATTATTATTATTGTAATCGACCTGCCATATCTTCTTTATCTCTTCTTGGCTTGTCCGAAATGATTTCCTCTTATCTCGCCAACAACTGGCTCTTCCACTTACGTATCTGATTCGGATGTAACGAAAACTCAGACGCCAACCTCGCTATAGTCTTTCTTCCCTCGATTGCCGCTATGGCAACCTTGCTCTTAGACTTACCGCTGTAAGTGCTACGCTTTTTATTTGAACCTCCCACGGTCGTACTTTTTTCATCGTTTGGTTAATGTTTACAAAAAACTAAATCACAAAGCTGTAACTCCTTATTTTCCCGTTTCTTGCTCACTTCTCAAATGGGGGAGAAACGGGGAAGGCGTCAAGAGCCCATCTTTTTCAACCATTTACGCTCCTAAAATTTAGCAATAAACTTGTCCTAAGAATAAGATGATAGGCGCTCGATTTGAGTTACTGTATACCTTAGAGGTCTGATTCTGAGAATAAGATGATAGGCGGTGGTTTTAACCACCGTGCCCCGATTCATGGTTGCTGATCAAGAGATTGCCAATTGCCTGGCGAGCTGCTCACACTTGCTCATTGGTATCACATTCCCGTCATCGCAAGACATCCTCTTAAGAAAGAGATCATCGATACCGAGTCTGCGATGGGAGAGCTGTGCTCAGGGGTTAGGGAAGCGCATATAAAGCCTTTCAAAAAAACATTTAAAAGCGGGGAAAAGCTTAAATGACCATTATCCTTGACAATATAACAGCTAATTCCTCTAATTTATCACAGCAAAACTGAATGTAGATTGTTTAATAGCCTTTCCCAGTTCAATAATGTACCCACATATAAAAAGATTATACGTTGTTTTATGAAATATGTATCGATAGTTCCCATAAAACAGAATCTTAGGTAAATGGAAAAGGGGATTTTAGAAAATGGATGAATTCCAAAACCAGAATATAGTTGACAAGCTGGATAAGCTAAAATTAATAGTAAATACATGGTAAAACCAGCGGAGTATAGATGAGCCTAACAAATGAATATCAAAAGCGCCTGATTCGTTTCTTGGATCAGGAGCAGATCCTCCACAAGGGAGAGAAACTACTTTTGGCAGTATCTGCCGGAGCAGATTCAACGGCAATGCTCTATCTATTTTCGCGTTTGCGGTATAGTTATAGTTTATCACTTTTGGCAGTGCATATCAACCATCAGCTACGCGGAGAAGAAAGTATTAAGGATGAGCAGCAAGTAAAAAAGCTTTGCACTCAACTCAGCATTCCGTTAGTCGTGAGGAGGATTACGTTAGAAGGAAATCAGGATTTGGAAAATCGTGCCCGAAAAGCGCGGTTTGAAGTCTTTGAACAGATCCTAATTAACTACCGCTTTAACAAAGTATTGTTGGCTCATCATAAGTGGGATCTTGCTGAGACAGTATTATTGAATTTATTTCGTGGATCCGGGCTTACCGGAATGGGCGGGATCAGGGCACTGCAGGGGAACGTGATGCACCCAATGCTGGAATTCGATCCGCTGGAGCTTAAAGCGCTTTTGAAAGAAGTAGGTCTTAGTTGGCGTGAAGATAAGTCAAATATAGATTTACGTTTTACTCGGAATCGATTGCGGGTGGATTTAATTCCCCATCTTGCCGAGTATTACAACCCACAGATCCGCCAAAAACTGGCGGAAGAGGCTCAGGTCTTGCAACAAGCGGATGAATATATTTTGGAAAAATCACTAAGGAGATTCAAAAAGATCTGTCTGGAAAACAGCAATGGTCGAATCATTTTAAGCATTCCGGATTTGCTGAAAGCTCCATCAATAGAGCACTATTATATTTTCCGCGAGGCGTTTCGCCAAGTCAGTGGCATGATGCAGGATTTTTTTCGCATCCATTATGACGAGCTTTCTGCTCTGTTGGAAACGCAAGGGAGCAAGTATATTAGTCTACCGCATGGAGTTTTGGCCATCAAGCGTTATCAAGAGCTGCTTTTCACCAAAAATGAGGGAGAGGTTCAAGCTCAAAGTCACGACGAATTACTGATTGAAGCTGATCGTTCTAGAGCGGTTCACATGGACTACCGTTTTCATTTTAAGTATTTGAAAGTCTTGCCACAAAATCATAGAGAATATAGTGGTTATAGAGTAATTTTAGATGCAGATCGGATAGCTGGTAGTTTCGTGATTCGATCCCGCCGCGATGGTGATCATTTTATGCCTCTCGGGATGACAGGTTTTAAGAAGCTAAAAGACTTTTTTATTGACGAAAAAGTAGCAAAATATGATAGGGATTCGGTGCCCATATTTGATGATGGGGAGAAAATATTCTGGGTATGTGGCCATAGGCTTGATGAAAGAGTGCGCTACACAGCCGGTACGACTCGCTTTCTCATGATTGAGGCAGTATCCCTATCTCGAAAGCCAAATCGTGCTGCAAACCGCAAAAAAAGAGAGAGAGGAAATAATGAATTTAATGAATTGTGATATATCAGCCGTCTTGTTTGATGAAAGGCGCATCCAAAACCGCATTCGCGAGATTGGACAGCAAATAAATTCAGACTACGAAGGCAAAGTACCAGTTATTATCGGAGTGCTCAAAGGTGGCTTCATCTTTATGAGTGATCTGGTTCGTGCGATTACTATCCCAATGGAGATTGACTTTTTAGCGATATCCACCTATGGTTCCAGTACAAGAAGCAGTGGAGTAGTTAAGATTCGCAAAGATATAGACATCGATATATGCGATCGGGACGTGATCATTGTTGAGGATATCGTTGATAGCGGTCTTTCTCTGCAATATATAAAGGATTATGTCTGGAAACACAAGCCAGCAAGTCTACGCACTTGTGTGCTTTTAGACAAACCAGAAGCGCATAAGATCGAAACTAGTTTTGAATATGTAGGTTTTGAAGTGGGCAACGAATTTGTTGTAGGTTATGGCTTGGATTATGCCGAGCGTTACCGCAATCTACCCTTTATAGGGATTCTAAAAGAAGAGTGTTATAAATGAAGTATATTTTTATCCTAGCTCTGTTAATTTTGTCTGGTAGCTTATTAGCAGAGGCAGCGACAGATAGCTTGGCAGTGGTGCCAGAAGGAGTTCCTGAAGCAGTTGCCAGCTTTGCCATTATGCTTAGATGGTTTATCTATGCTTTGATATTGATATCTGTGATCGGAATGATCCGCATATATTTGATCAAGCGTAAGATTCAAAAGAATAATAACCCCCAAAAGCCAAAAGTAGACGAACAAGGCAAACCAATCCCACCCAAGATGAAATCCCCTATTTCAATGCCATTTATTATCATTCTTGTGATACTTGCCATCATCTTTTGGCATACTTTAAGTAGCGCCGGCAATAGCGTTACCAAGGAAAGCTTTAGCAACTTTATAACCAGGGTGGAAGAAGGTAGTATTGCTGAAGCGCAGTTTACCGACAGAGATATAGTCTATATAGATCATTCTGGAAAAACTTACAGTACGACTATGCCATTTGAAGATCCTCGTTTGGTGGATAATATCTTGGCTGCTGGGGTTAAGGTGACCACTAATAAACCATCACAATGGGCAGGATTGCTAACTTATGCTTTGCCATTTATCCTACTGATGATCTTCTGGATATTTATTATGCGGGGGATGAGAAATCAGAATACTAAAGCCTTTAGCTTTGGGAAAAGCAAAGCACGGATGCATGAGGCGAGCCGATCCCAGGTTACTTTTAAGGATGTGGCAGGCGTGGATGAGGCAAAGGAAGAATTGCAAGAGATTGTTGATTTCCTCAAGGATCCTAAGCGCTTTCAACGCCTTGGAGGCAGGATTCCCCGTGGAGTTCTTTTAATTGGGCGTCCTGGTACTGGAAAGACTCTCTTGGCAAAAGCTGTCTCAGGAGAAGCTGGGGTACCGTTTTTTGCTATTTCCGGTTCAGACTTTGTCGAGATGTTTGTCGGCGTTGGAGCAGCAAGAGTGCGTGACCTATTTGAACAAGCTAAAAAGAATGCTCCTTGTATAACCTTTATCGACGAGATAGACGCGGTGGGGAGACACCGGGGTACTGGTCTCGGGGGTGGTCATGATGAGCGTGAACAGACCTTGAATCAGCTCTTGGTAGAGATGGATGGCTTTGAGCGCAACGATGCCGTGATCATCATCGCTGCAACAAACCGACCTGATATCTTAGATCCAGCACTGCTCAGACCCGGAAGATTTGATCGCCAAGTCACGGTCGATCTACCTGATATCAAGGGACGAACCGAGATCTTGAAAGTGCATGCAGCCAAAGTTCCGCTTTCGGATGATGTACATTTGGAAATCATAGCACGTGGAACTCCCGGCTTTAGCGGAGCTGATCTTGCTAATCTGGTGAATGAAGCAGCTCTCATCGCTGCCAGCAAAAATAAAAGCAATATAGAGATGATAGATTTTGAAGAAGCAAAAGACAAGCTAACTCTCGGCAAAGAAAAGAAAAGTCGCGTCATCCCGGATGAAGATAAGAAGCTTACGGCTTTCCATGAGATTGGTCACGTTCTCACTAGTATTTTCCAGGAACTAGTCGAGCCAGTGCATAAGGTAAGCATCATTCCTCGCGGTTTCACCGGAGGAGCTACACATTATTTGCAAAGTGATAAGACTGGATATTCCAAAAGCTATCTTAGGCAGTTTATGGTGACTCTATTAGGAGGGAGAGCTGCTGAAGAAGTAGTATTTTCAGAGTTCACAACAGGTGCTGGAAATGACTTGGAACGCTGTACTGATATTGCCAAGAAAATGGTTTGTTCGTGGGGTATGAGCGAAGTAGTCGGACCTATGACAATCGGTAAAGAACAAGACGAAGTATTTTTAGGTAAAGAGCTCGGCTCACGTGAGATTTACAGTGAAGAAACAGCGAAGCTTGTGGATGGAGAGATACGCGCACTCATTATAGATGCTTATAATACAGCTAAGAAGATCCTTGTTAAGCATCGTGCCCTGCTGGATATTATGGCGCAGGAGCTGCAAGAGAAAGAAACCTTGAATACGGATGATATTTTTAACTTGATCATGGATAATCTAGACGGCGATGAAAAAGATATTGTTCGGGCAAAATATGAGCGAGCTAAAGAGATGCGCTTTGAATATTCTTCAGACGGACTAAGCAAGCCGGTGGCAAGACCTGAGTCTCAGTCAGCAACAGAACCCGATAGTAGCCATATCTTGCCAGATACTGAGCCAGAAACTCCCAAGGAGGATAAGAATGAGTGAAACAACAATGCACGGAACTACTATAATCGGAATACATCGTGGGAATCGGACTGCCCTGTGTGGAGATGGACAGGTTACAATGGGTGACACAGTCATCAAAGCTAAAGCGCTCAAGATTCGCAAGATATTTGATGACAAGGTGATCATTGGTTTTGCTGGAGCTACGGCTGATGCTTTCACGCTTTTTGAGAAGTTTGAAGAAAAACTAAAGACCAATAAAGGCAATCTTCGCAAAGCGGCAGTAGACTTAGCCAAAGAATGGCGTCAGGACAAGTATCTCAGGCGCCTAGAAGCAATGCTAATAGCAGGTGACAAGTCTGGCCTCCTGATGATCAGCGGAGTCGGAGATGTATTGGAACCTGATGACGGAATAATCGCTATCGGGAGTGGGGGAAATTATGCCCTATCTGCAGCTAGAGCATTGGTCCGCAACACAAAATTAAGTGAAGATAAAATCGTTTTGGAAGCCATGAAGATCGCTTCCGAGATTTGTATATATACAAACGAACAATTCACACTGGAGGTCATCTAAGTGTCCGATATAGGAAATCTTACACCAGCAAAAATAGTGTCTGAGCTGGATAAATATATTATCAGCCAATCCGCAGCAAAAAGAAGTGTAGCAGTAGCCCTCAGAAATCGGTGGCGTCGACAGAGAGTTGAAAGCGAACTGCGCAGTGAGATTATGCCTAACAACATTATCATGATTGGTCCCACTGGAGTTGGCAAGACCGAGATAGCTCGACGAATAGCTAAGCTCGCAAATGCACCTTTTATTAAGGTAGAAGCGTCAAAATTTACCGAAGTTGGCTATGTTGGTCGTGATGTCGAGGCAATGATTCGCGAGTTGATGAGCCATGCTGTAGCTCAGACGAGAGCTCAGATGGTTGAAGAAGTAAGGGAAGAAGCACGGGCAATAGCTGTCGAAAAGGTCTTGGATGTACTATTGCCATTAAAGCATGATAAAGATGATAGCCAGACCTCTGAAGAACAAGCACGTTATCGTCGCAGCCGTGAAAAGATGCGCAAGAAGCTTGAAAGTGGGGAGCTAGATGATAAAGAGATTGAGATCGAAATTCTGGAAGATTCTGTTCCCAGCTTCGAGATGATGTCAAACTACAATATCGAGGTGCTTGACTTTGATATATCGGATTTAATCTCCAATATCTTTCCCGGCAAAACAGGAATCAAAAAACAACACACTACGGTCGCAAAAGCGCTAAAGAATTATACAGAACACGAAATCAATCAGTTGGTGCCCAGGGACAAAGTTGCTGAAAAGGCAAAAAAGGCTGTAGAAGAGAATGGTATTATCTTCATCGACGAAATTGATAAGATTGCCACAATCGATAAGCAAGGTGGGTTAGATGTATCACGAAGCGGAGTACAACGTGATCTCTTGCCGATAGTCGAAGGCAGCAATGTCCCGACCAAATACGGACCTATCGATACTTCTCACATACTTTTTATTGCAGCTGGTGCTTTCAATGTTGCAAAGCCAAGTGATCTGATTCCGGAATTGCAGGGGCGTTTTCCCATCCGCGTTGAGCTTAGTAGTCTGACAGAGCATGACTTTGTGCGCATCATCAGTGAGCCAGAAAATGCTCTGACCAAACAGTATAAAGAGCTTTTCCGCACCGAAGGAGTGGAGCTGAGTTTCAGTGCTGGGGCGATTTCAGAAATAGCGCGCTTTGCTGCGATGGCAAATGAAAAGATGGAAGATATAGGTGCACGCAGATTGCACACTATCCTAAATACTTTATTAGACGACTTTCTCTTTGAAATGCCCAATCCCAAACTCACAAAGGTAAGAATCACCAAGAAGATGGTCACGGAAAGACTCAATCCGGTGATTGAGAGTGAGGATCTCTCACGTTTTATCCTCTAATGATCAACTTTATTCGACGCACCTTTACCTCTCTGAGTATCAAAAACTATCGCCTGTTCTTTATGGGGCAAGCTGTTTCGCTGATAGGCACATGGATACAGCGCACAACCATGGGCTGGTTTGTGTATAGGCTCACAGGCTCAGCTTTCCTTTTGGGGGTTGTGACTTTTTTGTCGATGATCCCCTCAGTATTTATTTCTCCCTTTGTGGGAGCTTGGGCTGATCGTTGGAACAGGCATCGCACACTCATTGGCACACAGATAGCATTCTTTGTGCAAAATGCAGTGTTAGCGACATTAGTGCTAACCCATGTGATCAATGAAAACGTAATCTATCCCATCTTAATCCTCGCCTTTGTCCAAGGAGCAATTGAGGCAGTAGATTCTCCCATCCGGCAGACTTTTTTAATAGATTTGATTGGTGATAAGAGGCTATTGCCCAATGCGATAGCTACCAACAGCGCAATGTTTAATGGCGCTCGCTTGATTGGTCCTGCATTAGGGGGAGTTATGATTATCCTTTTTAGCGAAGGAGTTTGTTTCGCTATCAATGCAGTCTCATATTTGCCGATCATCATTTCTCTACAATTTGTTAAAGTGAGCTATCCTAAATTGCCTCCGCGCACGATATCAACTTTCAGGAAGATTGCCGATGGCTGGAAATACGTCTACCATAGCTTCCCAATCAAGTTCTTAATTATAAATCTGGCTGTATATACTCTCTTTGGCAACAGCTATTCAACTCTCATACCTGTCTTTGCCAAGGATATACTCCATGGTGATAGCGGAACTCAGGGACTCTTGATGTCAACTGCTGGAATTGGAGCCTTGATCGGATCATTCATTCTTGCTTCAAAAAGCAGCATCAAGGGAATGCAGATTCGTTTGATCATCGTTGGTTTGGTGGCCAGCAGTGGCTTGATGCTCTTCTCACAAAGCAGATCAACAGTCCTTAGCATGATTATGATGCTATTTATTGGGTTTGGAATGATGATGAATACTGCCACTACCAATACGTTGATCCAATCTATTGTCGCAGACGATATGAGAGGGAGGGTGCTGAGTGTCTATACGATGAGCTTTATGAGCATGTCACCTTTTGGAGGACTTTTAGTAGGTATCCTAACTAGTCGCATTGGAGCTCAAAGCACAATGTTCATTTGTGCCTTGATATGTTTTTTGTGGAGCCTCAATGGATTTCGCCTAATGCCAAAATTTACAAATAATATGCTCAAGATGCTAGTGAAGAACTCAAATTCTGATGTCTATCGTGATTCTCGCGTGAGGATGGAAACGTGAGTAGAATCTTTTTCTATTTGGGTGATAAAAGCCTAGATTATCAAACTTTGGTTGACAGGCATGACGATATCTTGATAGATAACAAACGCATTCCAATTTCAAGGATAATCATTGCAGAGCAAACTCACTCGGATTTAGTTCATAGATGTCGTTCGGATGATTGCGGTGCGGGTATTGGTGATCATCCTTCAATCCCGGCATGTGATGCGCTGATCAGCAATATTCCCAACCAATATCTTCTAATTCGTACTGCCGATTGCTATCCGATCCTGCTTTTTGATCCGATAAAAGAAGTGGTAGGCGCAGTACACAGTGGACGTGCTGGAACGCAGAAAAATATCACAGGTAAGACTATCCAAATGATGATAGAAGAGTTTGGCTGTGATCCTGGTAATATCGTAGCATACGTGGGAGCTGGAATCTGCGAAGAACACTATGAAGTAGGGAGTGATTTATTTGAAGCATTCAATGAAGAGCTAAGCAAGAATGGCTTCAACCCGTTTACCAATCTTCCGGGGCACTTAAATCTGAGGAGAACTATTTTTCAGCAATTGATCCGCGCCGGGCTCAGATTTATCAATATAGAAAACATCCACATTTGCACATTTGAGGATCCTGCATATTTTTCGTATCGCCGGGATCATGGTAATAATAGACAAGTAAATATAATCGGGATCAGCTATGAATAAGACTTTAACTAGTAAAAGTGGGAATGTGATCCTTGAGCTAAGGCAGGAAAGCGCTTCCGCCTGGCTCACTATCAAGAAAACGGGCAAATTAATAGACGAAAAAGAAATTTTGGATCTTATCGAAGAGGCGGGCATAAAATATGGATTTGACGAAGCTCTAAAGATGATCCGTGAAGAAGGGATAGAAAAAGATTTTGACATACCTTTTCCTATAGCTGTTTGCCATAGGGAAACGACTGAAACAGAAGCTCAACTCAACTATTACTTTGATCCCGATGCCATTAGTGATGGTGGAAAGAATATTGCGCTTTCGGAATTGGCAGAAATCTCATATGTTCATGATAGAGATGTTATAGCGGGGTATTCCGATAACATTTTTGAGCGAGACGGAAGCATCTATGATATCTTTGGTGAGCTAATAACAAAACCTGTCGTAGATGAAGATCGTGCTCGAGCTATGGCTGGCGAATATGTTCGGTATGAGGCTCATGATTATATCGCTGAGACCATGGGATATCCATATTTGGATAGCGATGGCAAGATTTCGATATTGACCAAACTTAATGTGGATGCTAAATCTGTTCCCAAGGATAAGTTTATTCGTAGCCCGCTGGCTTTGGAGATTACGGGTGATCTTCAATCTGCCAATTTAGCTTGCGCACGAGAGCTTGTAATTCATGGCAATATCAAGGATAGCAGCATATTTTGCGAGAGCGATGTGATCGTTACGGGCAGGATAGAAAATTGTGTCAATCCTGGCATCCAAGTATTAGGGAATTTGCGTGTGGGAAGCATATACCATTCTCGTGTGTATGCTAAAAAGAGGTTGGATTTTGATACAGAGATCCTGCATAGCACTATTGCCACAGACGGAGATATAAACGGTTTGGAAGTAGGTTCTCGTATCGTTGGAGGTTTGACACAAGCTGCCGGCAACATTCGGATCGCCATAGCTGGAGATGCTAGTTTGGAAGAAACCGAAATCGAGATTGCGATCTCTCCATTCTATCGTGCGATCTTGATGCAAATGACCAAAGAAGCTGTTCGCCTTCGTGAAGAAGGAGATAGCAAAGCTTTGGAAGATCTTCAGAATCGCATCCATCGTTGTGAAGAAGAGCTGGACAAGCAGCTAAACGACTTTTTAAAACGTGCTCCGGATGATAAAAAAACTGTGTCCGTGAGTGAACAAGTATATCCCAAAACTTTATTTCGAGTGTTGAAACATTCATACCAGATCAAAAACCGTCAAAAGGGTATTTATCTGGAAGAGAAGGAGTAAGAGTGAATATGAATTTCAGAGCAAAACTCTTGCTTATGGCATTTTTGTCGATTTTCATTCCTATTTTGGGGAATGTTCCGGGATTTTTAAAAGATCCTGCCATCTCTCCTGATGGGAAGCAAGTGTGCTTTGTTTTTGCGGATGACTTATGGGTAGTAGATTTTGACGGTGGGGATGCTCGCCGTCTGACAGATACTAAAGCTAATGAATGGGGCCCAGTTTGGTCTCCGGACGGTCAATGGATCGCCTTCAATTCAAATCGTGAGGGTCAGACATATCCCTATTTGATCCCCGCCAAAGGTGGTGAATCTCGCGTCATCATACGCGAAGCATATACTATTGCCGATTGGTTCAATGATAGCCTCCACCTCCTCGTTTTGCGAGGTAATCCAGAATTTGGTTCCTCCTTCTACAAACTTCCCATATCATCAGAGCGGCCGCTACTTCTGGGCGAGATCGGAGATAGATGGGCAAGTCTCTCTCCGGATAACAGCAAGATAGTCTTCAGTCGGAATGGATATGCCTATCGTGCAGCCTATACTGGCAGCATGAATGGAGATCTATGGATGTTGGATATTCCTTCTGGAGAATACACAAGGCTTACCCAGACTGAACTCACCGAGCGTTACCCGCGCTTTTCCCACTTTTCAAATTCCCTATTCTATGCCTATTCTGATGGAACGCGTTTCCAGCTCAACCGTGTGGATGGCTTGGATTTTGATAATCCATTTCAGGTCAGTAATCTCACTGATTTTAGCGCTCGAGACATTAGCATAGCCCGTGCCAATGATCGCATAGTTTTTGAATATTTCAACGAGATCTATAAATATGACCCTACTAAGTTTAGCGGAGAAAGGATAGAAAAACTTGAGATAAGAATTGCTCAGGATTTGTGGCAAAACCCTATCAGAGAACTTACCATGAAGAATGATCTTGTAGATTATACTGTATCAGATGATGAACTGCTGGTAGCTTTCACTTATAAATTCGACAATTTTATCGTCCCTCGCAAGGGTGGCAAACCGCGACAGATCACTCATGATCACAGTGGATGGGCCAATATGGTATTCATTGACGATCGGAAACTAATCCTATCTAAACTTGACCAAGGTAGGGAAAAACTATTTACTTTGACTATAGACGATGATCTAAATTTAGAACCTTTTGCCTGGTTTGGGGCAGATTCTCTTTCAGTAAAAGAAGTTTCCAAGGATTCAAAAGGTCGTCTGCAGATAAAATATCAGGATTCCCAGAATGCTGGCAGGGTAGCCATAGCAGACGAGGGAAGCACCGTTTTACGCCCGGTTGACGCTCCAGGGATGGTCATCTCAAATTTTGCTATAAATGAAAGCGGCAGTCATGCAGTGTATTGCACTTGGGACAACTACTACTTCATCAGTGGATTGTATATCTACGATTTTGAAACAGACAGTCATCATAAAATTCTCTCAGATGATCGTCGAATATCAAATATTCGTTGGATGGGTGACAATAGATCTCTTATATTTACCAGGGATAATAATATCTATAGGTTGGATCTCGTCCCACGCGATGAATATGAATTTGATGTTGATCATTGGGAGGAAATCTTTGTCCCTACAGCAGAGTCCACTGGGGATACTGAACCTGATTATCCAAACTCAGCCGATACTGAAGAAGATCAAGCAAACGAAGACAATATTCGCCAGGGTAAATCTAAAGAAAGCAAAGAAGTTGCTCCGGTCAAAATTGTTTGGGATGGTTTGGATAAAAGGATGTTCCAGTTATACCAAGGTTCCTCATCGACCATGTTTGTAGTGCAGGTGCTCAGTGACAGCACTTTCCTCTTTGTAGATCGTCCTTGGTATTCAGAAGATAAAGCAGTTCTGTACAAAGGGGATATCTATGGCAAAAATAAAAAGGAAGAAGCCTCTTTTAGCAAAGAAACCCAATCTTATGAGATGGTAAACAAAAACTTATACTATTTGGATGGAAATGCTCTTAAATCTTACAACACAACCAACCACAAACACAGTGATATAGACATCTCGATGGATTATCAATATAATATCCGCGAGCTCAATACGCGAGTATTTGAACAAGCTTGGGGAATCTTTGCAGACAATTTCTATGATCCTAATTTCCATGGACAAGACTGGCAAGCGCTCTTCCAAAAATATCGTCCATTTGTTGAGCAAACTCGGAACATAAACGAAGTCGGCTCTATCATTGATGAGATGGTCGGAGAGCTAAATGCTTCGCACACTGGCTTCTATCCTCGAGAGGACGAACCCCATGTCTACAAGCAAAGTGCTTATCTTGGGCTGGAGTTTGACTATAGAGAGCGCCTCAGCCGTGGGATTAGGATCAAAAGAATCTATCCCACCACTCGTATGGCGAGTTTCTATAATGTCCAAGAAGGAGACATCCTGACTCATATCGATGATGAGATGATCCTCCCCAATACAGCTCTGGACGAGCTACTTAGAGACAAAGTGGATAAGCTCATAAGTTTTCGGATTATGCGGGATGATGAAGAAATCAAGGGACAGGTCATGGGAATGTCATATCGCGATCAATACGATCTTCATTACGAGTATATGGTTGAACGTCGCCGTAAAATCGTGCACGAAGCGACTAATAATCGGGTTGGATACATCCATGTTCCAGCCATGGATTCTGCACATTACGAAAAATTCTATAAAGAATTTTTCAGAGATAACCATGATAAAGAAGCTCTCATTATAGATTTTCGTGGAAATCGAGGTGGAAGTGTCCATGATGACATCATCTCTTTGCTCACCAAACAAACTTATGCCTATAGTTACAGCAGATTATACGGTCCTGAATTAAGACCGGAACCAAGATTTGCCATCACTATCCCCACAGTCGTCTTGGTGGATGAGAAATCTTTCTCAGATGGCGAAATATTCCCAATTGTATATCAAGAACTGAATCTTGGTAAAGTCATCGGCTATCCTTCCAGTGGGGCAGTTATTGGGACCGTTGACCGCACTCTTCTGGATGGCTCCCGAATGAGAACGGCAAGAACTGGATGGTTTAAGAAAGACGGCACAAATATGGAAGGAGCTGGAGTTATGCCGGATATTGTTGTCGAGCATAACCTTAATGACATCGTACAAAACAACGACAAACAGCTCTTACGAGCTATTGAAGAAATTTTAAGCGAGATCGAATAATGGATTTAGACAAAACTCTTATTCAAGCCCAAGAACTCAGTCAAAAGAACTGGATTTATGCGGTACATCTTCTCACACAAGCAGAGGATGAACATCCAAACGACCCGCGAGTACAAACCAGTTTGGGTGATTTGTATTTCAATCGTATGCAGTTCTCTCATGCCCTAAAATATTATTTGAAGGTGCTTTCTCAAAATCCTGGGGATAGCATGATTATCCAAGCCATTGGAACTTGTTATCTCTATAAACATGATTTTCGCCTTGCACTTGCTTATTTTACGAGAATTCCAAATCCTAGTGAGGATGTGCTCTACAATATTGGCTATATCCAAGCAATTTTGGGAAAACACGATGATTGCATCAAAACTATGCTTGAGTTGCTTCGGAAGATACCTAATCATCCCTATATCTATTTCATCCTAATTGAACAGTATTTTGTCTTGGGCAAGCTTGACGAAGCATTGTACTATGTGAAACAAGCAGAGAAATTTGCAGGACCGCACAGCCAAAGCTACCTCTTGGCAGGGCTCATCTACAGCACCAGAGAACAGTGGCTACCAGCATATTACTACTATCATAAAGCTGAGGAGTTCGGTCCCATCAACAACCCAGAACATGTCTTGAGATATGCAAACTCCGCCCGTATGATCGGGGAAATAAAACAATCTATCCGCATTTTACTATATGGCGAAAGTAAATATTCATATCTAAGTGATATTTACGTGATGCTGATCCGAATATTGATCGAAGAAGATCGGATTGATCAAGCCAAAGAAGTGGCAAAGCGAGCCCGCAAGAATCTTGAAAACATTCCTCCTGTATTGCGACTGCTCATCCAAAGATTGAAGGATCTATAAGCAGGTCTGAACGCACTTCACAAAGCTGTAACTCCTTATTATCCCGTTTCTTGCTCACTTCGCAAAAGGGAGAGAAACGGGGGAGGCGGCAAGTACCCTACTTTTGCAAGCACTTAGCCAGGCTAAAATTCAGCTGATAATGGCTTCTGCTGATCATGATCTTGGTTTGACATGAATCGAGCTTTGATCAATAGCTTTACATCCACAATCGCTCTGCGGGCAGGGTTGATCAAGATTGCCTACTTTTTTATCTGTTGCAGTTCAGCTTTATTCATCATCCGTTGCTGTATAACGGCTTGAATCTAAGTTACACAAAGCAGTATATTTTCTTCGAGTTATGCCTTACTGGCATTGATGTATTTAGATATGAGCTGATAAAGTTCATCTATTTCAACTGGTTTTGCCAGATAATCGTCCATACCAGAAGCTAGGAAACGTTCCCGATCTCCTGCCAAAGCATCGGCTGTATAGGCGATGATTGGTGTATTGCGTCCAGTCTGGATCTGAATATCACGGATCTTTTGCGTGGAAGTGATGCCATCCATTACGGGCATTTGTATATCCATTAAGATCAGGTCATAGTTTCTTTGTTTGTAAAAATTATATGCTTGCAACCCATTATTTGCAATTTCGACAGTGAGCCCCCAATTTTCTAACTGTCTCTTAGTGAATAGTTGATTGATATAATCATCCTCGACAAGTAAGATTCTACCTTTAATTTTATCCCCGATGAGAATTTCTGGTTGTGGGCTTTTGGACTGAATCTCAGGCATGCTGTCGTAGATCGAAAAGGGGATGATAAAGAAAAAGACACTACCTTTGCCCGGTTCACTTTCTACCCAAATGAAGCCATGCATCAATTCTACAAGTTTTTTCACGATGGCAAGTCCTAAACCAGTACCGCCATATTTTGAAGCGATTTGGCTATCCGCTTGGGTATAGTTGTCAAAAATATCCTTTTGTTTAGTGGGTTCTATACCTACGCCGGTATCTTGAACTTTAAACAAGATACGGATATTATGTTCAGTGCTTGTATAGGGCTCAGCAATGATTTCGATCTTGCCTTTTTCTGTAAATTTTACGGCGTTATGCATGAGATTAACCAGGATCTGCCTTATGCGTAACTGATCACCAAAAAGAACATCTGGGATCTCAGGATGGACATAAGAAGAAATAACAAGACCTGATTTGTTTTTAGTTTGATGTGAAAATTCACTGACAATATCATGAATCATATACTTAAGATTAAAATCAGTTTCAATCAGCTCTAATTTACCTGATTCTATTTTTGAAAAATCCAAAATATCATTGATGATCTTTAATAGATTTTTACATGAATTGTACATAATATCATATATCTCTATTTGCTGAGGGGTAGCATCCATTTGCATCAGGACTTGCAGGAATCCGTTGATGCCATTGAGTGGAGTGCGAATCTCATGACTCATGTTTGCCAGAAAGTGGCTCTTTGCATTATTAGCAGCTTCAGCATCTTCCTTCGCTTCTACGAGCTGGGCTTCATATTTTTTTTGATCGGTGACATCAATGAGGTAGCCCCAAAAACACAACTGTTCAGTTTGGGGATCGTTATCTATTGTACTATAGTCAATGACCCAGCGCAATTCGCCGTTTTTAGTAGTTACGCGATAGAAAAATTGCGCTTGTTGACCAGGAGTGAGATCTTTGGTTTGCTCGATGACAGTAGCCTTGTCCTCTGGAAAGATGAATTCGGTGAAGTCAATTTCATTATCTATTAGCTCTTTAGGAGTATATCCCCAAAGCGTGAAGACATTTTCTGACACATAGTGGATTTGAAGCGGATCAAGGCTCATTTTATACACTATTACTGGTCCTTGTTCAATATTCTTTACATAGAGATCCAGATCGCTTTTTTCAAGCTGCAATTGCTTCTCTTCTCGCTGTAGTTGTAGTTTTAAACTTTTAATCTTTTTACGAAGATGCACTGAGATCACCCAAGCGACAATCAGTATTATAATGATTATTAAAGCTAGCCAAAATGCACTGCTATGACCTATGCGTGCTTTACTATGCCCAAAGGTGTCATAGTCTTCAAACCATTTTACGTGTAATTGGGTAAGCTCTCCTCGCGCATCAAGACTGGCTAGGGCTTGATTGATCTCGGTGATGAGATCCTGATCGAGGGATGCGTAGCAATAGTCTCGCTGTTGGATTCTTATTGGGAGAGCACGGATGTTGTCTATGCCTTGATTTTGGATGATATACATAGCCGTCATATAGTTTGCCACGACGGCATCAAAATCCCCCGCGCTTAGTAGTTTTATAGCTATTTCTGGAGATGGCATCGGGTTAATTTGCCCTCGGTGACCGATACTTTTAAGATATTCTTCGGCGACATCATCCTGTTGGATAGCAATTGAAAGATCCAAAATATCACTCTCTTTGCTAATCTGTGAGTCTTTTCTGGTGAAAATAGCACGCCAGGTAAGCATGTGTGGCGAAGAGAAATAATATTCGCGAGCCCGTTCGGTAGAAAAAGCCATGCCTTGAATCACGTTAATACTTCCATTCTCTAGCCAATTGCGAACGAGTGCCCACTTCCCCAAGTGAATCTCAAGATCGACATCCATTTCTTTTGCAATCAACTGGCTAAGTTCAACATTGTATCCATCCGGAGCTCCAGCACTGTTTATGAATTCAAAAGGAGGATAAT
>JASKKR010000036.1 GCA_030154085.1 Candidatus Cloacimonadota bacterium
TATGCAATTAGTGCCATGCAAGTCATTTAGGCTCACAAGATGATAGCCTAGGATGTCGGCAAATAATTGTTGCGAACATTTTGAAAATATTACTTGACCGAGAAATAAAGTTTGAAAATAATGCCGGCAGGGAGAGGGAAAGTATATAGTGTGCAAGAAATTACGAGGGCAAAATTGTCGCCAAATAATCTGAAAAATAATGAGTTGGTATATTTAACAATATTTGGAACTTAACAAATTCTAATAGCTGTAGGAGGCTATATGTTTAAAATATTTATATCAGTAGGTACGAACCCAATTCCGTGTTTTATTAGTGGGCTTTACCTTTTGGATTGTTATGCACGCAAACCTGAGCTTGAGCTTATTCTATTGTGCTCAAAAGAAGACAAGACGATTAATCAAGCAGGGACATGCAGCATCGGTGAAAGGATCAAAGAGCAAATCGAAAAGCAAGACACAAAATATCCGGAATCGCCGAAGATCAAACTCCTGGAAATAGAGGATGTAGCCAGTGAGCAATCAATCGTAAAAGCACTGAGAGGTTCCTATACTGAGTCCGATGAGATCCATTTCAATTATACGGGTGGCACCAAGTCCATGGTTGCCATTACCTACAGCATCTTGAAAGATCAAGAAAATTTCAGTAGCAGCTATATGGATGTACACAGACATGCAATGATCGTTGACGTGGATCCTACGGTTAGTAAAGATCTTCGAGAAAATCCTAAATTGCGGCTTGATCTACAGACAATTGCCAGTCTCCACGGTGTAGACGATATAAAATATAAAAATTACCTAAAAGATGCGTATTTACCATTGTTTAACTATGTTACGGAAAAGCTCCAAAATGAGGAAAACAAGGAGGTTTATAAATCAATAAAAGCGTTTAAGAAATCAAGCTGTAGTGAAGAATCTAAAGATGAAATCATAGCACGACTCGAGGAGCTGATTAAAGAATCAGGGTTAGATCAGAATAAAGGTACGAGAAAAGAAGCAGCTAAATTCATCGATGGTCTTTGGCTGGAATACTATATATATGAAGAACTTAAAAATAATGATAAAAACATAAAATTTTACCATGATGTTAAAAAAGAAATGGAAAAGGAAAAGGAAAAGGAAAAGGAAAAGGGTAAGGATACACAGTTTCAGATTGATGTGATTGCCACATATGGATATCAACTTACTTTAATATCTATAACAACGGACAATACAAAGTCCCTTTGTAAGTTAAAATTATTTGAAGCCTATTTTAGAGCTCATCAGTTGGGAGGAGATGCCGCCAAGATTGTCATGGTGACATTTCTAATTAAATCTCAAGTAATAGAATTAAAAGAAGATATCCGTCGTTTGATAGGATCTACCTCGTCGAACATTGAGGTTATAGGCATTGAAGAGTTTTACGATCATTCCTTTCATAATAAAATATTGAGCCACATAACGAGGTAAACATGCAATATGGTCTTTTAGTTGATTTACGCACGATTCAGGATTATATCTTTTCCTCAAACCGTCTGAAAGATAACATAGGAGCGTCCTATCTTGTAAAGCATTTCTTTGATTTGGATGAAGAAGGAGTCTCTCAAGAAGGATTCTGTGGTGGTGGTAATTTCTTCAGGCTTTGCCAGGATGAGGATGAAGCAAAACAGATCATCCGGAAATTGTCGATTAAAATCTACGAACAATGTCCGGGACTAAGTTTTAATGCTTGCTATATTCCAGATTTTGACATAAAAGATTATCAAAATAGCATGGGAAGGCTGCAAGACAAGCTATTTATAGAGAAAAATACGCGCCTGCAACAGACAACACTTCCTGCATATGGGATTAATGCACAGTGCAGTGCATCACGTTTATCTGCTGAGATTATATCCGATATAACTTCTGATCAGAAAGACTTACTGTCGAGAGTTGTCTATAGCAAACGGCAGGCTTCTGCCAAAGCAGTAACGGAATCTCAATCTCTTTATCAAGAAGTACTTGGAGAAAACTTTTTGTTACCAGAAGAGTTTAGCGATTTAGGACAAGACAAGGGCAATGAATCCTTTATTGCAGTCGTATATATAGACGGGAACCAATTCGGAGAACTTTTCCGCAAGCAGAATGATTTTGAGCAATGTAAAGCACTCTCGGAACGGATTAATAAAGCTTGTGAACAAGCTTTTACAGACATGCTCAGGAAGGCTGTTAAAGAAATTAGAGATGGCAAGTGGTCTCACTATAAAAAAAAGCTAAGTAATAAGGATTCCAAATTCTACTTACCAATAAGACCTCTCTTGATTGGTGGTGATGATATTACTTTCATCAGCGAGGGGAGATTGGGACTGAGTCTTGCCATAGAGTTCATGGAAAATTTCAGCGAACTTCTTCAAGACTTGGATATCTCCAGTTCTGCAGGAATTGCCTTAGCGAAGACAAATTATCCCTTCTATCAAGTACATAAACTTGCCCAGCAGCTTTGCAGTTCAGCCAAGGCTAAGAGGCGATCTGAAAATTCAAAGTTAGATTTCCTGGATTTTCATATAATCAGTTCGTCTGTAAGCCAGGATTTGGAAGATCTCAGAAAACAAAATTATGTCCTAAGTGACGGTAGAAAGCTATATCAAAGGCCTTATTCTCTGCCTGACATGAAAAAGATGATAGAAAATGCTGACAGTCTGAGTCATAACTGGCCAAGCTCTAAAATTAAAGAGCTACGGTCAATATTATATCAGCCGGATGAACAAATCAAAGCTTTTGAAGCACAACGACAAACGAGGAAGGACCTTACGCTCCCATGCGAGGGCATGGATTCCTTCAGTAACACACTGTTTATGGGTAACGAGACCATTTTCCTGGATATGATAGAAATTATCGAGATGTTGCCAGAGGAGGATTCCCAATGAACTATACTCTCAAATTACTCACGCTTTCCGATAGCCTGATAGGTTCAGCACTATCATATGGTAGTATAATTGACAGTGATATAGTATTCGATGCCAGAGGGCTTCCTTATATTCCTGCCAAAAGAGTAAAGGGTCTCTTCCGTGATGCTGCCACCGACTTGATTCATAACACAAGTCTGGCTCAAATCTTCCCAATAGATTCTGGACTAATTGAAACGTTCTATGGTAGCATAGGGAATAATAACCCCAATCCTTCAATTATATTTCAAAACTTGCAATTAGATCAGTTTCAGGATATCGAACCATGGATTGATTATCTGATGGATAAATATGATTACGCAGTGAACATTCCGAGTATACAGAATTACTTCACGGAGATACGTACTCAGACAGCTATCGATCCTCAAACCAAAACTGCTAAAGAACATTCGCTGAGAACTAGTAGAGTTCTTAAGAAAGAGTTTAGCTTTTCTGGGGAGATTATAGTCAGCTCAGCTAACGAAGGAATTCAGAATCTTCTGGCCTTATCGTGCTTGTACATACGACGCATGGGATCTATGAGAAACAGAGGCTTTGGCAAAGTTCAGTTAGATCTAGTTAACCAGATGGGTGAATCAGTCTGTTTGGAAGTTAAAGATAAACTGGAGGCATCATGCATCAACTGAGAATACAGATCAAGCTAAAATCTCCTGTGGTAATTTCATCACAATCAGGAGATAGCACCCTTACCCCAACCCAAACCTACATTCCTGGAACTACAGTTTTAGGACTTTTGGCTGGTCGATATCTGAAAAAATATGTAAATTCAGAATCCCCAGAGTCCCAAAAATATAAAGAATCCTTTAATCGGATTTTCCTGCGAGGCGGTGTGCATTTCCTAAATCTTTATCCATGTAAAGGTCCAGATCTGTTCCTGCCCTGTCCAAGTAATATTCGCAGGAAAAAATCTAATCCCGATGAATTTGATAACTTGTTTGAAAACCAGAATAGCACGGATGTTTATAGTAAGGTAGATGCTTATGCCCGGAGATTAGATGATTATATAGATATTTACGCACCCCAAACAGAGATCTTCTTCCACCATAAACGAAATTATGATAAAGGTATCTCTGAGACTGGAGTTGTATTCAATTATGAAGGGTTGCTTCCCGATCAAGAGTTTACTGGGTGCATACTCGGAAAAGAAGAGGATATCAATGTCTTAAAAGAACTCTTGGAGGAAGATAGAACGCTTAGAATTGGAAAGTCTAAGACTTCCCAGTATGGGAATACGATACTCACTGAATGTAAAATGTCTGAAATGACTATTCCTCAAGACCAAAATGCCTCCGGCAAGCTAATGGTAATGATATCGGATACGATTATCAAGAATTCTGCGGGAATCAGCACCATTGATCTCTCTGACCTAGAAAGATATTTGAATGTTGGGATTGAAAGAGCATCCATCGATGCTAACAGAATCGAAACAATTGTGAATGCTCATAGGGCTAAAAAACCATCAGATATAGCTTTTAAAGCTGGATCCACATTTCTGCTAAAGGATAATCCACCCAATCAAGAGGAATTGATAAAATATGGTTTAGGTGAAAGAACCTGGGAAGGTTTCGGTCAAATCTGCTTTCCAGATGCTATGAAGAGTACATATACATTATTATCTTCCAACTCTGCTGAAAGGGATACAGTCTTGCCAGATGTTAACCCTCCCGAAATAGTTAAGCGGTTGGCTGCGAGCACTATAAATCAAATTATTAATTCTTTTATTTACTCAAAAGCAGAGGATTTGGCATACACTATTGGGAAAGGGAAGCTTAGTAACAGCCTCTTGGGACGTCTGGAGTCTTTTGCCAGTACCGGCAACTTTGCTCAGAACTTTGCGCAAATCCGAGATCTGTCCAGGCAGAACATCCACAAAGTCATTGTAGGTAACAATCATTTTGATGAGTATTTGGAAAACATTGATAATGTAATTACTGATTTAATAAAATATGCTAAAGCATTGAAACTTGGTAGAGACAAGAGGATACAGGATTTAATAGATGAGCTATCTCTATCTGAATTAAACATAGAAAGCTATAAGACACTGTATCTCAAAACTCTGTTTCAAACCATTAGAAGAATCAATAACCAGCATGAGGGGGCAAGATGAAAAACGGAAGGTTTATTCTCAAGGCTAAGCTTGATCTCCTTAGTCCATTGCTTATAGGAAGTGGGAAATCCGATATTTCAGATCGTGATGTCTTATTGGACAGTGAAGGTGAAGCATACATCCCAGCCACCTCATTTCTGGGAGTGTTATCTCGACAGATAGACAAAACCGTGGCAGATAGTTTTCTAGGACACAATGTAGATAGGGACAATCAACCGCTGCATCAGTCCTACCTAATTTGCGATGATCTGCATCCCATCTCCAAAGATACAAGTTGTGTGGTTAGAGATGGAATTAGACTGAACAGTGAAAGCGGTCTGGTAGAAAATTCTGCCAAATTTGATTTTCAGGTGATAGAGCCTGGCTTGTGCTTTACCCTCAACCTGGAATTTATAGTAACAGAACCCACATATGAAGAAGCTAAGCAGGTTCTGGCAAATTGTTTGGCAGCGATGCAAAAGCCCATCTATATAGGTGGGAAAACAAGTTCTGGTTTTGGTTGCTTGCGTTCTAAGGATATCGAAGTCTATCAATACGATTTTGAAAAAGAAGCTGATTTAGCCGCTTTTCTTCTGCAGAAACCAACGGAAAACATAATTGATACTATACCTAAGTTAGAAGCGTCAAAGCCTGAATTCAAGATTTCGGCAGATTTTAGGATTCCGCAATCTCTGATTGTCAGAAGCTATCCCAAGGATGCCTATGGTCCTGATGCTGTTCATATTCATTCTGCCAAGCGACCGGTTTTGCCGGGCACTTCATTACGAGGAGCTCTTAGAGCCAGAGCAGAAAGGATTCTGGGTATAATATGGTCTGACCAAAAGCAAGCTATAGAAGACTTTATTGCTTCAATATTTGGTTTTGCTTCAACCTCGGGCAAACAATATACTGTGCCATCTTTTCTAAGAGTTGATGAGTGCCCGATTGCCGAAGTGGGCTCTGAAGTGCAAAACCGGATCCGAATTGATCGATTTACGGGAGGGACAATCGAAGGAGCAAAGTTTGACTCGATGCCGATATTCCCCCGGGACAAAGACTCCATCAACATCAGATCTCTGAACTTAAGCTTGTCTGATCCCCTCCCTTCGCAAAAAGCATTGTTGTTATTGCTTTTAAAAGACCTATATACTGAAGATTTACCAATTGGTGGTGAAAAAGGTATAGGCAGAGGAATTCTGCAGGGCGTCAATGCTCAAATTCAGGATGAGGATAATACTTACCGCTTCGAAAAGCTTGACCAGCAAGATCTACCTGATGCATATCAGGACTATCTAAAAGCTCTGCTGGAAAATAAAGACCGTGAAGAAATTCAGAATAGATTAGCTGTTTTCAGACAGAAGGGAGCCAACAATGAACAAAATTAAGCAGATCAAGACTAACATGAAACCCATCGCGGACATACATAGTATTGAAGATATTGCAAAGTATTTAGATAAAGATAAGAGTTATCAAGTGTTGGCATATACGATACCGGCTATTATGTTTGGAGAATATCATAATGGATTCAACCTCGGTCTTGAGACTCTTACATTCGATCAAATAGATAGCATAAGAATCTTCTCCTGCGACAGTGAGTTATATTGCTATAGATTTGCTGATCCTGCTACCGGACAAGCCTCAAGTAGCCTTAGAGGAAGGCTGAGAACAGATAACCCAATTGAAAATTCAACTGATACTTACTGCCATGATGCCTCTCAGATTCTGATTGGCAGCAAGGTAATCCAAGAAACTGAATCTCATATCTTAGTTTCAGAAGATAGAGGATTCCAGCTATTACTTCCCCGAAAGTGGGCAGCTTTGGACCTCTCAGAATCCCGATTTCGTGTTTATACGAGGAATTATCTCTCCGAATGGGACAATGGACAATTAACTTATTGTGACCATCGTTTTATGATGATCGGCAATCAAACCAAGGAGTTATAATGGAAAAGGGTATGTTAAATATCAGAAGAAATGGCAAAAAAGTAATTCTCGGCATAGTCAAAGAAAACAAAAAAATACTGAGTATTTCCGATAGTAGTTTAAGAAAAGCGGAAATCTGGGAAGGTATAGCAGATGGAGATCACGAAGTGTCCTATGTCCTGGAAAACGGTACTAATATTATAGAGCTGACAATTGGCGATAAAACGATCAGGCCTGAGCAGGTGCAGCCACCTAAGCAGGCTGGTCAAGGTAATCGTAATTTCAATAATAATGATCGCTCAGCTCAGCATCCAACTGGTATAGACTCAGCTAAAGCTCCATATAGCTTCATACCGATAAATGAGGAAGTTATATTTGTTGATGAAAAGGAAGTACCTGCCTTCAATTCATATAAGGGTTATGATGGCTATATTGAATTGGAAATCAAAGCAATGAGCCCAATCTATATCCGTAGAAACCTGAAGCCTGAGGAGCAAGAAAAAGAGGATGCATTGGGTCATGATCATAATAACAAGGAAGCATTAGCTTTTAAGGAAAGCCTCAGCGGATTTAACCGGCCACTTGATGCTGCATACAGAATCCCTGGTTCTTCTTTAAGAGGAATGATCCGAACGCTATATGAAATCGTCACCTATTCCAAGATGACCATGATCGATGATCACAAACTCTATTTCAGGTCTTTTGCGGATAAGTCTATTGGAGATTTGCTTCCGCCCAAGCATAAAAGCAATGATCTGGATATGACTGAAGCAGTATTTGGCAGAATCGCAGATAATCAAGCAAAGATGGGAAGAGTTTATTTTGAAGATGCTATCTGTATAGATCCCAAAGAAACAAATGCTGCTCAACACCCCAAAATCCTTTCAGCACCAAAGCCCAGTTCTTTCCAACTCTATCTCCACCAAGATAAGAATGCAATAAAATTACAAGGGAAAAAAATTAAATTTCTGAACAACTATAATACTTCCGGAGCAAGACTTGCCGGTCATAAGCTCTATTGGCATAGGGATCCTAAAGATTGGGTTGCAGACAAGCAGGAAGTAACAAACCATCAAACACAGTATACGATGATTCAGCCGCTTGATACCGGCTCAGTTTTTAAAGGAAGGATCCGCTTTCTAAATCTATCAAAAGAGGAATTGGGAGCTTTACTCTTTGTGCTCAATCTGCCTGAAGGTTGCTGCCATAAATTGGGCATGGCTAAGCCTTTGGGCTTAGGTAGTGTGAGGTTAAATGCCCAGCTTAGCTTGATAGATCGAAAAAAGCGCTATTCTGACTTGACATCTTTGGGTATCAGTGCAACTGAAGACGGAGAATACGTTAATGCTTTCATCAATTTCCTCCGGGATAAGCTTGGGTTGAAGGGTGATATCTGGGAAACTGAGCGATTGAAAGAACTCAAAAGGATCTTGGATTTTGCCTATAAACCTGATAATGAGCAAACCCGGTATATGGAAATCGAGCATGGGAAAAATCAAGAGCAAAGAAAAGTCAATGAGTACAGTAATCGTCCAATCCTGAAAAAACCCAGTGAGATAGATAATTTAACTACAAAAGCGCTGAAAATTGGGACTGAACCTCAAAAATGATACCATCAAGGTTCTCAGGGAGGCACTTCAAGGATCCTCCCTGGAACCTATGTGCTACATAGTCGGCGGTTCTGTGCGAGATCTGATCTTAGGCAGGAAAGTTAGTGACTATGACATCTGTGTAGCACTACCTCAGGGGAATCAAATCTTAGCAGATTATCTTTTCTCTAAAGGATTTTGTTCACATCCCAAAAAGTATAAAAAGCACGGATTGACGACCTGTCGCATGAATGGAGCTTTACTGGAGATTAGCCAGACAGTGAAGGATCACAAACGCACTGGGCGTTTTGCCCCAGAAATCTTCGGCAATTTGAGCGAAGATGCCTTTAGCAGAGACTTTACGGTAAACTCTCTATATTTGAGACTATCAGACCTGGAACTCCTGGATCCCACCGGGAGGGGATATGATGACTTAAATAATCGCAAGCTGATATGTATTAAATCTGCTGATTTATGCTTTAAAGATGACCCTTTGCGCATGATGCGTGCTATAAGGTTTAACGTTGATTTAGGGTTTGAAATTGCCCCTGATATGTTAGATTTTATTGCCAATCATGCCAGCCTGCTGCAAGGGGTTGCCAAGGATAGAATATCAGATGAGTTTAAGCGCATGATGGGTCCCTCTTTCTTGCTGTACCTGCAAAAGCTAATAAATTCTGGTCTGATGACTGCTCTATCTCCAACCCTGAGCAGGTCTTGGGAGTATTTAGCAAAGGATTTGGGATCAGCTCAAAATATCTTCGCTATTTATGAAAGAGTAATGGATTATAACACTATAGTGCTCTTTCTGTTCTGGCTTGGTCTGAGGTATCAGGCCATTGAGGATAAGCAATGTTCGTGTTATGAAGATGCCTGGAAATCTGTCACAAGCAGCCTCAACGCAATTGGGCAGATTCTCGTACTTAGCAATAGAGAAAAATCCCTACTATCTGACTTAGGCTTGGTCTATCTTTATCTAATTGCAAAAGGGTTATCGCGGGTCAATGAGCTGCCGGATATGCAATGTCTTGCGGAGATGTTTAGCTCACATTATGACCAGCTAAAGCAGTTACTACGCTGGGGAAGAATCTCAAATTGGCATGAGCTTGATGAACAAGAATTACTTAAGCAAATGTATGATTCGGAGGATCATCATAGCTTACAGGCTTTCCCCTATAATGGTAACCATATTCTGCCCCTCTTGAAAAAGCATGATTACAAATACACCGGTTTGATTCTATTGCTGATTCATCTAAATTGGCTACAAAACGACATACACAATTACTCCGATCTTACCGAGGTCGTTAATGACTTAGTAGGAAACCCAAATTTATCGGCAGCTTGGGAACTGTACCGTTCAAATCCATCAAAAGCTGCCATCCTTTGGCACCTTTCTACGTTCAAACGCTATCACCTCATTATCCAAACTGAAAGCAGGAGCAGATCTGAAGAAAAACCTGATATATAACAGATGCCCAATCAAAGACCGGTAAGATCATTTTTAAAGATGGTACCGATATCAATATCAATATCAATATCATGAGTTTTTCCTCCAGCTATGAAAGAGAGCCCTCAAAACTACTTCTTAAAGACTGTTGAACATTCCATCTGTGGAATTCACGAGTGAGAATCTCTGACCATTTTACGAGAATTTTAGCTGAAATGCATCATTTCTGTCCAATTTTGCCGTTTATAGCCCTCAGAAAGCCCCTAATCTCTTCATTTCTCTGTCCATCCAGAAATACGGGGACGTGTGTTGAGTCCCAAATGTTGGTGTAAATTCCAACTCATTGTTTTTCAGGTTGTTTGAGGGCATCTGATATCCCTCGTTACTCACAATCTATATTAGAC
>JASKKR010000022.1 GCA_030154085.1 Candidatus Cloacimonadota bacterium
GCGATTACCTCTATCGATCCTGCTTGTTTAGATGTTTGTACAGGGCGTATTGTCAATTTAACCAATTGGTATCAATGTCGTATACATGTTTATGGATTTGCCTATGATTCCAAAGCTGGTCATGTTTGGCAATGCTCCTAGCGATTATCAAGACGTGTATGTGAGCTACCACAGAGGCAAAAAATAGAGTTGAATGGAAATAAATCCATAGCTTGCTTTGTCTCCAATTCAAATCATCCTTTTGCACTTGTGATTCAAGGTTTTTGTTATGCCATATCAATCTGCTGTCCATAATGGTCTATCCTTTATCTAATAATGACAATGATAGATCCTATCATCTTCACCATCATAGCGATATAAAGTAGCGCTATACAAGCCAAGGATGATTGATCTACAAACATCAACTCTAAAATAACTAAAGGTATATCAGCCTGATCTGTCAAGCACAAATAGTCGATTGTTTTAGAAAAATCATGTCCATAATTTGGTATCGCAATCGGGAATGCGGTCTGGACAGCACCATTGCCATAACCGACCAGAGAGGAATAGATTAGCAGAATCATAGGAGAAGACAGTGTTGTCACATTTTCAGCAAACTCAGTTTTGTTAGAAGGTGATACATTTTGGAATTATGCATGATACATAGTATCTTTATGATTGGAAGGAAAAACAGAGTGACCAACTCAGAAAAACCTTGACAGAACTTAGTAATAAAGTATCTTAGGCAGCGTTTGGTGGAGAATGTAAAATTTCAGCCTGACAAGGGAGAAAGATATTGCTGGTACAGAAGTATTTTGAAACTCGGATGCAGATGATTGACGAGGGCTTAACAACATTGTTGGATCTGGATAAACACTATGCCGGAACCCTCAAAGAAGCGATGATCAAGGCTGTAATCCCTGGAGGGAAAAGGTGGCGTCCGCTACTTTTGATCTCTATCTTTGAAATGCTAACAGGCATGAAAAAGAACAATAAAATTCTGCCTGATGCAGTCCATGCAGCCTGTGCAGTAGAACTTATTCACAACGCGGCCTTGATACATGATGATCTTCCCTCAGTGATGAACAGAAAGGAACGCCGGGGTGCAGCAGCCATACATCAAGAATACGGCAATGCTGTAGCTATATTGGCAGCAGATGCACTCTATATTCTCGCCTTTGAATCTATCAGTAAAATCAAGGATCCTCACAAAGCAATTCTTTCTATTCGAAGTTTAGCTATCAACAGTAAAAGTTATGGCTTGATTGGTGGGCAGACAGTTGATCTAACTAGTAAACGCAGAGTCATGAAGATCAATACACTGCGATATATAGACATGAAGAAAGTTGGTTCTCTGCTTACAGCAAGCTCAGAAATTGCCTGCATCTTAGCCGACGCTGATGAAAACACGAGACAGATAATGAACGAGTATTCAGTAAATCTTGGAATGGCATACCAAATAATTTCGGACATCGAAAAGGATTATTCCCGGGGGAGCGATGGGCTGGACTTCTCGGATGACTATATCCCAGTTTCCAAAAGTGGATATACGGGTCTGATGGGCTTTGACAAAGCTCGCCGCGAGGTAGAAAAGCTCTTAGACGAATGTGATCGCGGAATTAGACCATTCCCGAACAATACCGTACTCATGGAGTTTATTCAAATGATAGCGGAGAGGTTACCATAAACGAGGCATGATTGATATTCACACACATATCCTTCACAATATCGACGATGGTTCTAATGATATTGACAAAAGCATAGCACAATTACGCATCATGGATGCTGGCGGGATCCAAAGGGTTTACTTAAGTTCTCATTACTTCCATGGTCATTACCAATATGAACGCAGTGACTATGACCTAAAACTGGCAGATCTTCGTCAAGCAGCTCAGAAGGCTGGGCTCAAAATAGATATACAAAGTGGTTTTGAGGTCTTCATTCAGCCAGGGATAGTAAATGATGTTATTAGTAAATCTCTATTTTTGGGAGACAGCCAATATGTTCTTATAGAAAGCGAGTTAAATGGCATCCCAGCTGATTTTTATGATAATGTATATCCCTTATTGCGAGCAGGATGCAAGCCTATCTTGGCGCATGCTGAGCGTTATGTGAGCATTATGCATAAGCCTTCTACAGTTCGCAATCTCATCGAAAAGAACATATACATACAGACAAATGCAGGTTCACTTTTGGGATACTATGGAGAGAAAGTTCGCCAGACCGCTTGGATACTCATTAATAATGGCTGGACTCACATCTTGGCATCTGATGATCATGTACGGGGGGATTATAAGGCTTTTTTCAAAGCAAAAAAGATAATCCAAGAACGCATTGATGATAAAACCGCCAACCTGCTCACTAGTGAACATCCTGCAATGATCCATGCTTCTCTAAATATCCCCTATTCCTATGTAATCGTAAAGCATATCCCACCCAGAAGAAAGAGTTTCTTAAGGAGAATCTTTGCATAAATTACTTATTACTGGAATCACAGGCTTCGTGGGCAGAGAGGTCTTAAAGGCCATAATTGACAGTGATTGGGAAATAACGGCGATTATACGTCCTAAGACGCGTGCCAGTCGTTATCAAGAATTTGCGGACAAGATAGCAATCAAGGAGCTTGATCTTGCTGACACGAATTCTTTGCGAGACTATCTTCAAAGTTCTGATTTTGACACCATCATGCACATTGGAGCTTTACGCGGTGGCAGAAAAGCAAGTCGAGCTCAATACTATCGTTGCAATGTCAGCAGTACCGAACAGATGGTCGACTACTGCGTTAAACACGATGCCAGATTGATATTTTGCAGTTCCGTTGGCGTTTTTGGTGCCATTCCCGAAGAACTTCCGGCAAACAACCAGAGTCGCAAAAATCCTGATAATTACTATCATTTTACTAAGATAGAAGCTGAGAAAGTGATCAATAGGGCTGTGTTACATGGTCTGACAGCAGCGATCATTCGCCCCAGTATAACTTACGGCAAGGGTGACCATGGTTTTCCCTATCAATTGGTGAAAATGGTAGCAAAATATAGATTCCCCATGATTAATAAATCGGTGTGGATCCATCTATGTCATATTGAAGCTTTAGTAGAAGCCTTTAAATGGTGTCTGGAAGAAGATTTCACTAGTGGTATGGCATGGAATGTTGCGGATCGAGAATCCGTCCAGCTAAAAGCTCTTGTAAATTTTATATCACGGCAGATACACAAAAAGAACTACCCTTCCTTTCTAACTGTAGATCGATTTTTCTTTGCTTTGGGAGAAAGGATATCTCGGTTTTTGAAGAATGAGCTTTTCATCAGTCGTTTTGAATTGATTTCAAAGAGCTGGTTTTACGATGTCCAGGATTATTATGATGCCATGCAAAAAAAAGGTATCAAGCCCCATTATACGATACCCGATATTCAGATCACAATAGACGACTATCTGGAGAAATAGTGGCGATCCCTATTATAAATAATTGGCGAAGCTATTTTGACAGTCTTCATGAGGGAATGGGCTCGTCCTATGAACGTATTATTCTTAATAGGCTAATCTTATCACTTCACAGGAAGGAGCAGTTTGAGAGCGCTTTAGAATCTCCCTGCTTTGGTTTTACTGGAATCACTGGCATAAACTTGGTAGCACTCGCCCAGAGTGGTTGCGATATCTATTTGGAAGATCATTCTGCTGAGCGCATCTCTCTAATCCGTAAAACCTGGTTAGAGCTCGGGCAATTTGCGCATTTGCGGCTCAATGACAACTATCGCAAGCTGGATTATCCAGATAAATCCATAGATTTTGGTTTTAATTTTTCTGCATTATGGTTTGTCGATGACCTACCTGATTTTCTGGGGGAACTTTGTCGCGTGATTAAAAAGGATATCTTACTTTGTGTCCCGAACAAATCCGGTATTGGCTTTAAAGGACAGCTAAAAGGATACAGCCCAGAACTCTATCCCGAGCTCAAGCTTCAACATATCGACACTCAAAGCATAGTATATTTGATGAAAAAAAACGGGTGGAGCCTGGTTAAATCTGATTATATAGATTGCCCTCCATGGCCAGACATTGGTATGAGCAAGGAAGACTATCTGGCAAGGTTATTGGGCAAAAAAGTCTTGCAGAATTCTATCCCTGAGCGAGAAGATAATCATTCCAAAGCTCTGAGTATTCTGCCATACTATAGGGGAGAAGATCCAGACTTTGAAAAGCGTATGCTAAGGTTCTATCCTTTTGAGATGTTAGCTCCTCACTTTGTGAAGAGATTTTGGGCGCATCACTATTACATGTTATTTAAGCCGTGAACAAAAGAAATTTACTGGCTTTGATCATCGGAACTGTGGTTGGAGTGATCCTTATATTGCTCTGGTTAAACTACATTCCGGTTTCAGAATTAAAGGTCTATTTCGGTAGCATTTCCAGTATTCACGTGCTTTATGCCTCAATCTGCTATTTGGCGGCATATTTTGTTCGTTCTGTACGCTGGAACATCCTCCTTTCCCAGAGTATTAAGATCCCGATCTATAGAAGCTGGCTCTATTCTATGGGAGGCAATTTACTCAATTATATGATCCCCATCCATGCTGGCGAGTTTGTCAAAAGCTGGTTTGTAAAAAGAAATCACGGGCAAAGCATGGCGCGCACCCTACCTTCTGTTTTCATAGACAAGACCTTTGATACCCTGGCAATTGTAAGTGTGATCATTCTAATTCCTTTTTTAAAGATTCAAGTTAGCAGACCGCTTTTGATTTTGTTAATCCTACTGAGCCTAGTTTTTATAATATGCGTTGGTCTGCTTTTCTTGGCAACTTGGAAGCAGGACAAAGTGCTTGGAATCTTAAGCTATCCTTTGCGCATCCTTCCCAAACGCATTTCGGATTTTATTATCGATAAGCTGAGCCTATTTATAGAAGGTTTAAATGTCTTTGAACAGCATCCGCTAAAACTTATTGTGGCGATAGTTCTGACTGCGATAGGGATCTTCTTAGATGGTTGTTATTTTTATCTGTTGTTCATGGCATTTAGGGTCGAATTCAGCTTCTTATTAGTACTCTTTGGTTATACACTAATCAATCTCAGCTATGCTTTACCGCAACCACCGGCACAATTAGGTAGTAATGAATGGATGATGATCATCATCTTCAGCATAGGATTTAATTTGACAAAGACTAGCGCCTCGGCGATTATGGCTTTTGCTCATATTCTGACAGCAATCTTGATGCTGATATTTGGCAGTATTGCATATGGCATCTCGGGTTATGAGGTGATACGCATGATTTTTAAAGGAGAAGGACTCGATGGAAAACCAGATAGAAAAGATACAGCAACTCAGTAATTCTACTAATGAACTCAAAAAGCAGATCTCAAAAGTGATTGTGGGACAAGAAAAGGTAATTGATGAGGTTCTTACTGCCCTCTTTGCCAATGGGCATGTCTTGATTGAGGGAGTTCCTGGACTTGCCAAGACTTTGATGATTTCATCTTTGGCTCAGAGCCTTTCGCTATCATTCTCAAGAATCCAATTTACACCGGATCTCATGCCTTCGGATATCACTGGCAGTGACATTCTCGTCTCAGATCCAAAGACAGGAGCTAAAAGCTTTGATTATCTTAAAGGTCCAGTATTTGCAAACATTATTTTAGCAGACGAAATCAATCGTACCCCTCCCAAAACTCAAGCTGCTCTTTTACAAGCTATGCAGGAATATGCCATCACCAGTGGTAATAAAACATGGAAGCTGGATAGACCATTCATAGTCATGGCTACTCAAAACCCCATCGAACAGGAAGGGACATATCCTTTGCCGGAAGCTCAACTCGATAGATTCATGTTTTTTATAAACATCGATTATCCGAATTATGAAGAAGAACTTATGATAGTGGAGAACACCACCGGTGCTGCATTGGCAAAGATAGAGCCTTGCTTGAATGCTGAACAAATAATATCTTTACAAGAAGTGGTTCGCAATTTACCGGTGAGTGAGCATGTGCTTAAGTATGCAGTGAATCTGGTTAGATCCAGTCGTCCGAACAGCAGTGATGCTAGTGCGGAGATCAAACGCTGGGTAAGCTGGGGTGCAGGTCCTCGCGCTTCCCAATATCTAATTCTAGGAGCTAAAGCTGTTGCTGCATTGGACGGAAGACTAAGCCCATCCGAGGAAGATGTCCGAACTGTAGCGCCAATAGTGTTAAAGCATAGGATCCTTGTATCATTTGCCGCTGAAGCAGAAGGGATTGACTCCACTATGATCATCAACAATCTTATTAAGGAGAAATCCTAAACGGAGGCACAATGAAAAGCCTGTTAATCTCACTTCTAGCCTTTTTACTTTGCTCTGGTCTAGCAGCTATAGACAATCGATTTGTCTATCCTTTGGGACAGGTAAAAGGCGTCGATGCCCAAAATATTCATGTCTCAGATTCCCAAATACTCATCAGAGATGCTTATAACATCTGGATCTACAGCACCTTCAATGCTTGGCAACCTAGGCTAGAAGCCGGTTTCCATTCCGATTTCCGCATAGAAGACGTAGACTTTCAAGCCGGAAACCTTATCTATGTATCCAGTCAAGAAGCCAGCAATACTGTCACTCAAATCGATTCTCTCAGTCAATTTAGCAGGATCTATTTTATTAATACAGTCATTGGCGATAAAATGAGCAGGGAAGGCTCCACGCTCTACGTAGCGGATCGCTATCGTGGAATCGATATCATCAATATTGGTCACGGTGGCACAAGCGAACACCTAGCAAACTTTGCCGAAAAATGGGGTATAAGAGATTTTGTAGTTGAATATCCTTACATATATGCGCTCAACGATTTTGGCTTTATCACTGTCGATATCAGCAATCAAAGCTTTCCTTTGAGCATTGCAACAAACTATCAGATCTCCGAAGCCACCCAACTCGTTAAATCCGGCAGCAATGTATATATTGCTGCAGGTAAAGAACTTATTGTCATCTCTATTGACCAGATTGACAAACCTACTCTAGTCAGCCAAACGGCTTTCTTCAATCAGATACAATCTATTGAGGTCAAAGATAACCGCCTGTTTTTAGCTCTTGGTCAAGGGGGAGTTAAGATCATAGATATTTCAAATCCATCACGCCCACGAGACATCCACACCTTTTATCCTCCCGGATCTGCACTGGATATAGCTTTGGAAAATGAATACATATACGTAGCGATGGGGAAGGATGGCTGGTCGATATATGAATATCGCTGATCACTTGAAATATGATGACATGATTATTTTTATAACCTCACGCTTCAGATAAATCTGGCTGAATCCAGGTCAATAATCCTTGGCAAAGTCATCTCAAACCTCATCAAAATCAAGCTCGTAAGTACTTGAAAAACTAGTGTACTTGACGCCTCCCCCGTTTCTCGCCCCTTTGAGAAGTGAGCAAGAAACGGGAAAATAAGGAGTTACAGCTTTGTGAAGTGTATCCTGCAACCATAGTTTTGCTCAATTCAAATGGGCAAAAAAGAACACCGCATAATTTATAGGATCGGATCAGAAACAAGATTTCTGTTGTCTGGGGCATATCGAGTTTCTAGCATCATAAGCTCCAGAACATACATTTTGGCAATGAGTTATACTATCTGGAAAAGCCAATCACGATTTTGATCACGCGAATCTGAATGTACAACGCTTTTCCCATGCTCAGCTTGGGGCTGATCAAAGCCTTTGATATTAGCCTCCAAAGACTTTTGCCAGCGCTGGCTATCAAGAGTTATATGTTTTTGATAGTTACCCAGGAATGCAGAGGCCAGGTCAATGAAAGTCATATAACAGAATTCATCAGCCCAAAATAGCAGCAGATGGCTTACATCGACTTCAGGGTAGTCTATCCTGCTTTTGGAAAAATCCACAAAATAAAAGTCGGATCCTGCTTGTAATATATTTTGTGGTTGGTTGTCTATATGGCAAAGGCATTTATCTTTGTCCATGCTCGCTAGGTGAAATTCCGTTATGGCTTGGGCAAGACTTTGGGCAGAAAAACTCTTCTGCTGAAGATATGATTTACCTTGTATTCTCTTGAAGCTTAAGTACCAATATTCTTCGCCCATTACATCAGCTTTGCCCGAAGATATGAGTTTCGGGATATGGGGAAGACCAGCTTTATATACATCCAGTTCCCTTAAGTATGATTTTTCATCAGAAAAAAGTTTTGAAACCACAGAAGGGTAAAGTATCATAACTGATCTTTGTTGCATCAGTCTAAAGACACTCTTTCGATTCGATTTAAGGTTAAGCGGGGGATGATCAATTCATTAGTTGGCTTGTGATAATAAATATCAGCAGCTCCCTTATATTCAGTGATAAAAGGTATCATCCGGTTCTGTTCTTGAGGGATTTGGATGATCATATCTTCCGACCAAGAGGTAAAATATATACGACCTAGATCGTCAATGGCGATGCCGTCCAGGTTAGAGTAAAGAGTATCCATGAAGATACTGACGCTGTTGTCTCGCACATCAACGCTTAAAATGGGGGATTGATTATCATAGTTTACTACAAACATCTGCCAACGAGGACGATCATAGATGATGCCGTTTGGTTTTTTAATGAGTGGGTTGATAATTTTCTCTCGAGTTCCAGAGGCAGGGTCATAGACAAAGATGCAGTCCCCAGCAGTATCTGTGATATACATGATGCCATCTTCAGTAATAGCGATGTCATTAAGCCCGATAGCGCCATCAATCGGATAGCTTTCAATAATCGAGGCTTGGGCGATGTCTACTTTGTGGATTGTGGTTGGATCAGTTACATAGAGCGAGCCTTCGTAGACTAAGAGTCCCTTGGGTTCGACAAAGGCATTTGGCATATATTCTGAAAAATTGCCGTCGTTGTCCATGGCAATTATGCTGCCGTTGCCCACATTTGAAATCAAAAAGCGTTCGCCGACAGCATCATATGCAACACTCTCGGGATTGTCCAATTTTACATTACGACCGATAATTAAACTGAGTATGATGGCACTGATGATAATAACTGCCAATGCCAGCAGAACGATATGTTGTTTTTTCATTTTATTTCCTTATCTCCCATGTGCTTCCTTGAGGTGTGTCTTTAATCTCTATTCCCAATGCCAGAAGATCATCTCGGATCGTATCGGATTTTGCCCAATCCTTTTGAGCTCTGGCTTCTGAACGGTATTTTAGAATTAAATCTATGAGTGCTTTAGTAAGTTCAGGCATATCATGAGAAAGGCGATTTTCAGGATGTTGGAAGAAGCCTAGGCAATTGCCAAGTTTGTAGAGCATACGGGCTGCATCCTGGCGTTGGGTTTCCTCCAAATTGTTGTCTTTAACGAGATGAGTAAGATCAAAAAGCGAAGCAATGGCTTTTGCAGTGTTAAAATCATCATCCATGGCATTTTTGAATTCTTTTTCAATATCCAAACATTGAGGATCTTGAATAGTTGGCTCTTTCCATATCTCATGAGGGAAGCTACTAAGAGCATCGTAAAAATTGGTTACTGCTTTATCAGATTCTTCAATCAGCTCGCGGGTGAAATCGATCGGAGAGCGATAATGTTTTGAGAGGAAAAAGAAACGGATTGCTTCAGCGTCATATTGTTCAAGCACATCCCGAGCGGTAAAGAAATTTTTGAGACTTTTGCTCATCTTTTCGCCATCAATATTAAGAAAACCATTGTGCATCCAATACCTTGCTAGAGGTTTTCCCGAAAGAGCCATAGCTTGAGCGTTTTCATTTTCATGATGCGGAAAGACTAGATCTATTCCACCGCCGTGAATGTCAAAGGTTTGCCCCAGATACTTTTGGCTCATGACCACACATTCTGTGTGCCATCCAGGACGACCTTCTCCCCAAGGGCTTTGCCACACTGGTTCTCCAGGCTTACTTTTTTTCCAGAGAGTAAAATCCGCGGGATGCTTTTTATGGAGATTTTCTGCTACCCTTGCTCCTGCTTTTTGATCGTTAATATTTTTACCAGAAAGCAAGCCATATTCTGGAAAAGATTCCGTATCAAAATATACATCACCATCCACTTCATAAGCATGATTGGAATCGACTAGTTTGCGAATCAATTCTATGATCTCTGGCATCATTTCGGTGGCTCTGGGCTGATGGTTTGGCTTTTTGATGCCAAGAGCTGCGCAATCTTCCAAAAAAGCATTGGTGTAGAAATCCGCTATTTCGCGAAAATCACGGTCTTCTGCTTTGGCTTTTTCGATGATTTTGTCGTCGATGTCAGTAATGTTTTGCACATAAGTGACCTGCATGCCCGTGTATTCAAAATAGCGCCTTACCACATCAAAGAAGAGAAAAGCGCGAGCATTGCCTATGTGGAAATAATTATATACTGTTGGTCCACATGCATATAGCTTTATCTTGCCATCCTCTAGGGGAATGAAATCTTCTTTCTTTCTGGTCTGTGTGTTGTAGAGCTTCATTTATATTTATTCTCCATAAACTAATTATAAATCACAAGGCGTTCCCGTTTTTCTATGCTCCCGCCAGCTTGAGTTTTAGCACGAATACGAATGAAATATGTATTATTGGCAAGTTTCTTTCCGAATTCATCTCTTCCATCAAAAGGAATCTGATTAAATCCCTTATGTGCTAGGGTTTCTATCCTGCGAATTCTTTTACCACTCATGGTGAATATATCCAATGTAATCTCGGCATCGTCAGAGATCAGGAAAGTGATGTAACCACTATCTCTCATCGGGTTTGGATATGGCAGGAAGTTTTCCAGGGTAATAGGACCTGTATTTTTAGCGATGAAATCAGTCTCTGCAACTTCCGGGAGATTGTAGTTGTCAAATGCAATCAGCTGGAGGATATGATGTCCTTCATTAAGCTCAGGTAGAGGGTATGTAAGACCACCTGTCGTGAAAGAATCTGTATCATAACTAAAATATTCTGTAACGCTAATTGGCTGAGCCGAGTTATTTAGGATTAGGAAAATATGGTGACCAGCGCTTCCAGTCACGTTTATCCCATTTTCGTCTGATATCCTGGCATAAAGGACAGGTTTTGTGCTAACAGTATCTCCAGGGCGAAAATCCATGGAAGAAAGATATAGTGTGATCTCCGGAGGAAGGTCGTTGACCTGTGATCCAGGCAAGACTACATTGGAAAGAGACATTGGGGAATAATATGTTATGTAATCTTTTTGGCTTAATTCATCCCAAAAATAGGCATAAATCAAACCGGTGTCTCCATTGGAAACATCATCTGGCACGATAAATTCTGACTGTAGATTTGCACTTTCTACGCTCACTTTGCCACGGAAGATCTGGGGTCCTCTTTTGTCTACGGTAAGGTTACCGATCTGATAGGAAAACATATTGTCAAAAGCCAAAACGGTAGCTTCGCCATTTAATCCCTCTTGTCCAAAACTACCTTGTGTTTTAGCTCGTTGCCTTGCATGCAAGATCAGGCTATCTCCGGATGAGGAACGTGATCGAGCATCATCGTCGCTGTTGTCTACTACGCTAAGTGTCATATCGCCAATTCGCTGAGGTGGCACTATCTCTAAATTTGGATCTCCCAAAATAACATACATAGCGTTATTATCAGGACTGCTTGTGTATCTAATCTTGGCATCATTTAGTGCGTAACCCAGGGGATAACGTTCATTAGTGATATTCGGGACAAAGATTCTCATCAATGAGTTATTAGGCATTGGGAAGCTTTTTCTGGTGGCTCCGACTGATGCAATCGCTCCGACCCCATTCATAAGTACCGTCTTTTGTCCTAAACTATCAAAAGCCCAGTAATCAAACCAACTCACTTCACAAGAAGCAGCAATGAACAAACCCAGCTTGTTACTATTCTGGAATCTGTGCATATCGGTTGAAGCTGATAAGTAGTTTTGCATACCTAACTTATCAAAGGAGCCGTGCCCAATATAGTACCATAAGAGCCGACCATCGTTAATGGCGTCAAAGAAATCGTTGCGTACAGCAGGTTTGTTCAAAAACTCGTCATAATCATATTCTTCAGCGAATATTTTAGTGTTTTGCACGGAAGGATGGATTAAACTTGATAAGTTTTGCATATCGACAGAGTGTATCCATTCATTACTGTTTGGTCCGTTAACAGTATCATCTGCCAAGAATAGAATGTGATTGCGCCAAAGACCTGGAGTGGGATTTTGAGTATATTCTCTAAAGTTTGAGATCATGATAGAGAGCTCGTTAAGGTCTTTTGCAGGGTATCTGCCGATAATAATCTCAGGATTCCTGTCATTTGTCAGCATAGCGAGATAATCATCCGAAGTAATAGACTTAAAAGGATGTTGGTATATCATCATTTTGTTTTTGGCTGCTGCTGCACCTGAGAAGTTTCTCCAATCTAAAGTACCTAAACCAAGCAAGGTAACTGATTGTATTTTTGGCTCAGGAGCATTATGGTATACAAAGCGCAAATATTGGCGGATAGCCAGAGGATCAGGATTCCCGCCGCTAAATTGGTTGAAAATATCTGTATCAAGCACTACCTTTGTGGTATATTGCCAGTTTTGCCAATAGAGTTCTGCCAATTCCTGAGCCTTGTCCAGGAAATCAGAGTGAGTAATGATGACGCTGTGTATAGGTTCTTGCAGGATGGTCAGATCCACGGGATTCATCTGCTCAATGCTAACTGGCGAGTAATATTCGCTTGGTTTAGCGACAACAAATTGTGTATCGGTTTCACCCGTAGACTTAAAGCTGAAGCCATTGGCTGTAATTTCGATAGGTAATATACTTATGATGCTGGGACTGGTGATCTTAAAGACAAATGTGTTATCACTATTGCCGGTGAAATTGTATTTCACGCTCTGACCAACGCTTGGGACATGCGCATTGACCAAATATTGACTCGTACCTTTCTGAAGGTTTCTGTTGTATTGCACTGTGTAATAATCCAAAAATAGGTTTGATATGCCGCTATCTCTGAAGACTCGTATAACGATACGGTTATTTCCACTTTGGAATGCCGAAGTTGGGCGAGAAAAATTGAAGATGGATGTACTTTGCCACTGATGAACATCACTATTGTATTGATTAGGGACAACTACACCATTTACAAAAACGCTAATTTTATGAGTGTTATTTCCGCTGGTTTCTTCTTCTCGCAATCGCATCTGTAAAATCTGCTCTTCGGCTGAATTAAGATCCGGCAAATTGATGTCAAAGGCATAGTCCAAAGTGGAAGAGCCAAACAATCTGTTCATATACCATGTATATCCGATCAGTTCTCGACGATACCGCTCTTTCTCGACATGGATGATCTCAGTGTGGCTGGATACTTCTTGGTTGAAATTTACAAGTGGTTCTTCGGTAGGTATCCTCAAAGGGGGATTGTCAAAGCTCCCAGCAAACGTGAGCCAATATACTACATTTGATGAGTAAGGATTTTGGTAGATCTTTTGAAAATCAGTCTGTAAAGCACTGTTTGTATCATAGCCATTCCGGTTGATCGCATAAAACGCGATGTAATCTGATGGATCTAATATGGCGTCTTCTTCACCATGGACATAGATGGGGATCTCTGTAAAAGCTTCTCCAGGATAGATGGTTTGACTTGGAAGAACTTTGCCGAAAGTACTAAATATCCTGATGCTACGTGGGTCAATCTCAGAGACAGGCAAAAATGATAGCTGAGATGGATTAATTCTGAAGATACCGTTTTTGTCTGTCTCGATCTTTACCCACCAAGGTGAACGGGAGAAATCTGCATAATAGATTTCTTCGCGAGTAGTCTGGATCCAGAATTTGGCTTCCTCTGCATTAAGGAGCTGTGACAGTAATATGTCCGCCATGGGATCTATTCTAGGTGTACTTTTGGTTCCCACATCTCCCTGAATTGAGATTTGTATGCGGATCTTAGTTAGCACTTCCAAGGTCAAGTCCCCATCGTATATAAAGGGATTGACGACAAAGGGAACGTATGGATGTTCGCGGAAAATCTGAGTTCCCAAGCTTACTATGGGCTCATGTCTACTTGGTTTATAGAGTAATTCATCTATGCGGAAATCATATTCAGAACCATCTTCACCATTATTAATGAAAGGCACAGGTAAGACACGGCGTTTCATCCGCACTTTTTCACTGCTAGTTGAAAGAATTTGATAACTGGCATTTCCATTGGGTGGGATGCCTACTTTGAACTCAAAATATGGCAAAGAGGGACCACCTGACTGCGATGGTGACCCGGATGTTTGATCAGTATGAATTGAAGTGAATTCAGAGTCTTCAAACAATTGGTAACCACCTAGCTCAAACTCGACAATTAAACCCGATCCTTGCCTGTCAACAACTGTAATACCAGCACTTAGCAGGCAATAAGCTGCCAATAATAGTGCTACAAGAATCATCTGTTTCATGATTTTTTATCCACTCTAAATATCTTTTCCATCAGATATATGAGCAGGTAGAATATCCCGGTAAAGATAAATATTCCAAGCATTCCTTGAAGCATTATCCACAGGGATTGGTGAACCACCTCTATGTTTGCGATTATCATTTGAAACATCGGGTACTCCTTTTACACATGGTAGGGTCTTCCGTTTGATATCATCATGGCACGATAGATTTGTTCGATTAGAATCAAGCGTACCATACGATGCGTGAAAGTAAGGCGGGAAAGGCTCAACCTCAACTGTGCTCTTCTTTTAAGTTCATCGCTAGTGCCATACACTCCACCAATCACGAAGACTATCCTTTTCCTATCATACAAACTAGTCAGAAACTTTGAGAACTCAAGCGAATTCTTTTCTTCTCCGGCTTCATCGAGTAGGATTACATAGTCATCCGCTTCGAGTTTGTCTAGGATGTTCTGGCTTTCTTTTTGGATCACGAGTTCTTTGTCTCCCATTTGTTTGATGCTAATATCGGCAAGTTGCTGTATCTGCAGGTTACACATAGGTCTTAGCCTTTTTGTATACTCAGAGATAGCTTCGCTAAGCCAGCGATCCTTATTTTTACCGAGTTGGATAATTTTTATCTTCATTATCATCAAAGCATGGACGCTAATCCTAGCGCCATACATAGCATTTTTGTTTCACCATCATCTGCTCTTGAGGGGATCAGTATAGGGGCCTTGGTGCCCATTACTACATGAGCCACACGGTAGTTACAATAGTAAGTAAGCATTTTGCCAAAGATGTTCCCAGCTTCTATATTTGGGACAATCATGATATCTGCGTTCCCTCCGACAGGACTAGTGATGCCTTTAAGCTTAGCTGCTGTTGCATCTACTGCATTGTCAAAAGCCAGAGGTCCTTCGATCGTACAATTTTTTATCTGTTTTCGGTCGTTCATCTTTGCAATCATTGCTGCATCCATTGTAGAAGGCATCTTTGGATTAACTGCCTCGACGGCAGAGAGAAGCGCAACATTGGGGTTTGGATTTCCCAGATAATGTGCGACCTGAACGGCATTTTTTATGATAGCTATCTTGTCTTTCAATTCTGGCAGGATGTTAATGCCACCATCACTCATTAATTTGATACCGTCGGGGTGTTCATAAGCGAGCACATCTGAGATCACCTCGCTGATTCTCAGACCATTATCTTTGTCCAAAACGGCTTTGAGCAACATCGATGTATCCGTTTTCCCTTTGAGGATGAGATCTGCTTTGCCTTCATTGACTAATGCTACTGACCGTTTGGCTGCTGCAACCAGGTCAGCACCTGTATCTATGATCTCAAAATTGCCATCATAGTCGGAATCAATCTTCTGCAGCAAAGATTGGATTGCCGTTTTGTCTCCGACTAATATGCTTTCTGCAATCCCTTCTTTTCTGGCTAATATAGCGGCATCCAAGACACTTTCTGTCTGGGCGGCAGCAATTACTACGGTACCAGTGCGAGCTTCTTTTACTCTTGATAGAAGTTCATCAAAGTTTTGTATCATGTCTGCTCCTGTTTTTAGTAACTGTATCTATCAATAAATTCGTCTACAAAAGCATCTTCTTCTGGTTTCATATTGTCAAGAATCTTTTTGAGAGCTTCCTTTTGGATTTGTCGCACTCTTTCTCTAGAGAGTCCCATCATCTCTGCTATTTGAGCGAAGTTTTTACTCTCATTATTTTCATTGAGACCAAAATATGTGCGGATGATTTCAGCTTCTCTTTTGTCCAGCTTATCGATTGCTTTGTGTATTCGATTTGTTAGGCGTTTCTTTTGGTAAAGTTCTTGAGGATCTAAAGCTTTGGGATCCTGCATGAGATCTTTAGTGCTAAAATTTTGAAAGTCTGATGTCTGTAAAATATCGTCATAAGATGATGTTTCCGGCATTTGTTCTTTGAGGAGGTCGATGGATTTTTCTGTCATATTTAGACGGTCAGCGATTTCTTCAGTGCTGGCATTCTCTCCGGTTTCGGAAAATACGCGTTCTTGAGTAGCTTTGACGCGGTGGGCTGCACTGGACTTTCCAAGAGGAACTCGAATTAGGGAAGACTTTTCAGATACAGCAAGCATTATGCGTTGCTTGATCCACCAGATTGCATATGAGATTAACTTGATGTCCTTATCCGGGTCAAATTTCTCTATGGCTTTGATGAGGCCAATATTGCCTTCACTGATCAATTCAGAAAGTGACAGTCCTCTATTTTGATATCTGGCAGCTATTTTGACCACAAACTTGAGATTCGCCTGGGTCAGCTTTTGCATGGCTTCGATATCACCGTTTCTTGCTCGAATGCCCAATTCATGTTCTTCTTCTCGGGTTAGAGTCTTATACTTTGAGATCTCGTTAAGATAGTTTTGCAGAGCTTTGTCTGCAAAGACACTTTCGTGTTTCATTCCTTTTGGCATATCAGTATCCTAGTTTATTAGCAAGACCTTTCTGGGGTTAATGGCTTTTCCTTTGACACGGTATTCAAAATGCAAGTGCGCTGTAGTGGCGTTTCCTGTAGCTCCGACAGTCGCTATCTGTTGCCCTTTTGTCACCTTGTCACCTACTTTGACCAAATTCTTCTCATTGTGTGCATATACTGTCATTACAAAATCAAGATGTTCGATTACTATCACATTCCCATAGGAGCCCTGGGTGCCGGCAAACACTACTTTGCCATCCAGAACGGCATTAATTGGGGTACCGTTTTTTGCGCCTATGTCAATCCCTTTGTGCGGCTTACCATTACGCAAACCGTATTCGGATATTATAGCACCTTCTATGGGGTTTACTAGATCGTCACGAATCCGATCCTGCTTTAATATTTCTTCGGTAGCAAGACGATCCAAAGTTGCTTGATTCATTGAGCTCGTGCTCGAATATATGACCAAGCGTTGTCCTACTCGTATATCATCTGACGTTAGAGAGTTAATTCGCTTCAATTCAGCAACCGAGATGTTATTTGCTCTGGCAATTCCAAAAAGAGTATCTTTCGGTTTTACCACATAAACTGTTTCTTTGACCTCTGTCTCGGTCTTATCCGAAGTCACATCAACTGAAGGATTATTGGTGGGTTCTGTGGGATGCTCATTTTCGTTTAAGTGAGCTGGATTGCGGATTATGATACGCTGTCCGGGGAAAATTGGTGCATTTTCATTAGCAAAACCGTTCCAAGCTACAAGATCACGAATGCTGATCCCATGGTTTCGAGCAATGCGATAGAGATTGTCCCCACGTTGAATCTGATAGAAATAACTAGCCGGTAGGGAAGAGCGTTGGATCGGACGCTCTGATGATTGTTGCACTAATTCCTTAGAATCGTTACCATCAGAAGTGCTGCCTTTGACTTTAAGAACCTGACCGATGCTAATGTTACTGTCTGAAAGATTGTTTAGCTCTTGAATCTCTTGGACTGACATTCCATACCGCTTACTAAGACTATAGAGGGTATCTCCCCGGCGAACTATGTGAGTCTGAATCTGAGCTAATGCCGAAATCGGTAGTAAAAGGACAAACAGCAGGATCCACAGTAATTTATTTATATTATTTAATTTCAAAATCATTATACTCTTTTGTAATTTCCATTTCATCAATGCTAAGGCTTTTTACTCGGGAAAAACCATTTCCCAATTTTAACAAATCGCAAAAGCTCTGAAGTTGATTTCGAGCACCCTGAGCCAGAATGTATACAGAACCATCCGGTAGATTCCGTACAAATCCCCTGATATCGCATCGTTGGGCTAATGCTTGCGCATGATATCGAAAACCAACGCCTTGCACTCGCCCCGTGGCTATTATTTCCCATTGATGCATATTTACTCACTTCATGCTTTTGGTTCTTTATATTTCAGGGCTTGAAATTTGTCAAGGATTCCTTTGCAATCAGCTTCAGTCTATTAGCACCCTTCAGCCATGATGCTTGACCCTTTTTAGCAGTGAAGCTCAATTTATAAGATTAATAGCTTGTCATCAAAACGTTAGCTTCCAATATCAACTATAATCAAAGATAAAGTTAATAATATTGCTTATCATCGTGTAATGGCAAATTATGCAAAGCCGTAACTCCTTGTTTTCTCGTTTCTTGCACACTTGGTGAATGAGCGAGAAATGGGCAAGGCATCAAAAGCCATGCTATTTACCGTGTTAGAGCTATAAAATCCATTCAAAATATGCTAAAATTTCGTTTGATTTATTTCAGACTGGCACGGCAGGGGAGTATAATTTTATCTCAAAAAGAATCATTGCATCAAGATGCGAATATATGAAATATATTTTGTTTAATACAGGTATCAATAAATGAGTGTGTACTAATCCATCCAGCTTGATTGGAACGTAGCGGAGTGATACGATATTGCTTATAAATAATCGTTCGCAAGAATAAAGCAATTATTGGTCATATTAACCTTAGAATTCTGCTTTAAGCTCTCGCAGCATTAGATCGTGCATGGCTTCGAGAGGATCTTTGTCTTCATAGAGGATTAGATAAACCTGTTCCACGATTGGCATTTCAACGTGCATCTTGTGGGCAAGCTGATATACTGATGCGGTAGTGGCGACACCTTCTGCTACCATTTCCATGCTGGCTTGAATATCAGATAGCTTTTCAGATTTACCGATTCTATAACCTACATAGCGATTTCGGCTGTGAGGGCTGATAGCTGTAGTAATTAGGTCACCTATGCCGGATAGTCCCAAAAAAGTCTCTCTACGCGCGTTCATAGCGACACCAAAGCGGCTGATTTCCACAATGCCACGAGTAAGTAAAGCACCCATTGTGTTGTCGCCAAAGCCCAGCCCACTGATGATTCCAGCTGCAATTGCTATGATGTTTTTGACTGCTCCACCAATTTCAACTCCAACGATATCAAGACTACGATAGACTCTGAAATACTCATTAGAAAAGATTTCTTGCAGCTCGCGCAGGATGTCTTCATTAGAGCCAGCTATGACCACTGTAGTGGGTAATCCTTTCGCAACTTCCTCGGCATGACTAGGTCCGGAAAGGGCACAGATTTTATGATGCACGTCCTTGGGGAGTTCTTCCATAAGGATTTTATCAATGGTCTGCAAACTGGATTGTTCGATGCCTTTGGCGACGTTTACTATGGCTTTCAAGTTAGGCGAATTCCAGATTCGCTCACTGGTATGGCTATCGATACTGCGAATGGTATTGCGGATAAATTGCGATGGAGTTGCCATGAGAATTAATCTGCTATCAAAATCAGCTATTTCTACAAAGCTATCAGTAAAGTTTACGGCTTTTGGCAACTTGACTTCTCTGAGGAGAGCAGGATTTGAGTGAGTCTCTTTGAGAATCTTAAGATATTTCGGATTGTATTCCCAGACAAGAATGCTATGACCATTCTCGGCAAGGAGTTTTGCCAAAGCAAGACCCCATCCACCTCCGCCAATGATGGATATCTTCATTTTTTAATAGATTTGCAAAAGCGGCTGAGATCTATATCATCGTCCTCGTCATCATCTTCGTCAAGATCTTCTTCATCCAATACCCAGTCAGGACAAAAGAGGAGATCCTCTTCATAATCCCAGCCATCTACATTAGCAATGCCGTATCGATCAAGAGTTTCCTCTTCCCAGAAGGAATAGTGACAGACTCCTTCGGAATTTGCCCACACTAAAACAGGGTTTTTATAGTGTCGGATATCTATTTTATGGTTTTCCACAAGGTCCAAGAACTCTCTGATCTTCTTTTTGTCTTTTTCCGATCTAAACTCCATGTTATCCTCACATCTTAGAATTTGTATTTTACCATGGCCGAGAGACGGTTTTCGCTGAATTCTTTTAAGCGAATTACGCTATCGTTTGGTGAATCTACATTCCTGAAGATATGCAAGTAGTCAAGAGATAAATTCCATTTTGGGGTAAGTTTGACGTTAACTCCTGCTTTTGTATTGTAAATGTGATAGACACGTCCGCCATACCAATCACCATCACCTTGGTAAAATCTATCCTCTTTGACCAGTTCCAGATATGGTCTCCAACTTTGATTTTTGGTGCTTTCACCATTAATAGGCATAGCTTTCATGCGTAGAACGCCACGGTAGATATTGCTATCGTAGCTGCCATCATCGGCATTTACATCTTCGTAGCCAGTGCTTTCATAACTGCGATAGCTGTATGATCCTTGTAAAGAGAAGATGGGGAAGCTATAGCGGGCTCCAACTTCGGTGGTGACGCGGTTGCCATCAGCCTCAGTGAAATATTTGTTGTAATAGAGGTCTTCATATCGGATATTAGCAAAGGTGGTGAGCTTGCGCATAGGTCTGACTACCAATTCAGCCCGATAGAGATTTCTTTCGTAGCAATACTGTTCTAGCTCACCTGTGCCGTCACTATCAGTATAATGACGGTAATAGATATGAGGATAATATCCATAGAGTGTGGTTAGACTCCAATAATAACGATCCACTCTGAAACGAAGCAGAACGTCTTGTCGATATTTATCTGTATTGCTGATGTTTTGATTAACAGTAGCTGTTATAGAAGGTGTGAATGTCCACCAACGATATGGGATTGGGTATGCCAGATCGAGTTTGGTGGCAATATTCAAATCATCAGTTGTTTCGACAAAATCGAGATTGGGATGATCATTTTCCCAACGTGAGAGATCGTAGTCTGAGAGCTGAAATACATTGTCGGTGAAGGTGACACCCATACTCAGCTCAGCCTCAATCTGTGCATATGCATAGCCCAAAGAGAAGAGGAGAAATCCTAGGCATAAGATGATGGGGCGGAAGTCTTTTTTGCGTTTTAGAGCTCTTGGATTATGGATTTTCTTCTCGTCATTAGATCTTACATCTTCTTGCTGGTCAGGATATATCTCACGAGGGGCGTGTTTGTTGTTGCTGAGATTTTCTGGGGAACGCATATTAATCTCCTATTCTCGAATGAAAACTGGGCGTGCCATAAACATATGGTCACTCTCCGCACGTAGTTCATAGTCACTGCTATCCGGATTATCGGGCAGCTCAATCTTTTTCCCGATGGTGAGGTAACGCACTCCCTGAGCGCTATATTTAGTGGATCTAGCCAGGCTAAAAGTGACAGTTTCTACCTTTTCTCCGTTGTGATACACGCTGAATACAGGTAGTGTTCGGTCTGTAAGTCGGGCACGAACATACACTATAGCATTTCGACCGTTGTTGTGAGTAAATTTGAAGGGCTGAGTGGGATTGAAAGTATAATATTCTCTAGTGATATTGTTGTGAGTGACATCTATTATTCCAGCATGAGCGTGTATTTGACGGTTAGGTTTGTGCACGACTGCAGGTTTGGGCTTTACTAAGCTCATTTTGTAGGGACGCATATAGATGCTACGCTGATAACAAAGGACTTCGATTGATTCTGTTCCTTGTGGAATGTCGAATTCAATATCTTTATAGATGTAGTAGCCATTGAGCTGTTCATCTAATTGAAGATCATATCTAGTGCGCTCGCCATTGATTATAATATATAAATGTGGTTTGCGTAAATCTTCGATGCTAAAACTTCGCAACTGAATACGCTCCACCCCTTCTGTCTTGATAGTCATGGTCTTTTCAGGTAAGCTACGATAGAACCAATGTCTAGCATCTCCTATTTGACGAATCCGTCGGCTTCCTGGATTTTCAAAATCCATGATGCTAGTACGATAGTCTTGTGCTAGAGCAATGCTACCTAAAAGGCAGATCAGGACCATGATTATATATTGTTTCTTCATTGAAAAAGCCTCCTAAAGTTCATCGTCCGTATCAACGATGTTTGCCATAAACCTGCGATCATGACGGTCGAATATGATTACTAAAACGATTGCTAAGATCAAAATGATCAAGCAAATGGCAGAAACAGTGACGTTGTGGATGGTGGAACTAAAGACAGTTCCTTCTCCAACTACTGGTTTGTGGTCTAGGGAAAGGTTAAGCTGATATTTATTAGCCCAACGGATAATGCGGCGGATATGTAAGACAGGGACATTACGTTTCGCCATCTTCATCATCACGCCTTCACGCTCAAAATTTTTCTCGGCGAGCTTAGTATTAAGCCCTTCTGGGATCAAATTGGCATTTGTTTCACTTCCTACATTTGCAATGCCACTGCCGATATTTACGAAGAGATGATAGCGACCCTCTCCTCCAAGCATGCGGTCATAGGCTTCCATATGCAAATCTACGCTTTCCTCCAGACTGCTGCCGTAGATCAGCGGGACATTGTTTCGAGCCATAGCTTCACGGAGAGCATTAATGCCATTTTCGGTCAATCCGATACCACGATCTTCACTGCCGCCAATGGAGGCGTAGCTGGAACCAAAGCTGAGGAGTCCCTTCTCCCGAAGAATTGCTTCCATATCAAGCCAAGTAAGCTCTTCTCGGTTTGCACCATAAGAAGCAGAGGATAGGGAGACGATGATCTTTGGATCCAATTCTAGCACGGTAATAGCTGCATATAATGCAAGATTAACAGCGGGATTGCTACCCGTGATACCGACGGCGATCTTGTCTCCACTGCTGGCACGACGACTGAGCTCTTCTACGAATATCGCAGCGATGTTTGGATTGATGGCTGCTTGCTTTTCGGAAAGCAATCCTCTATCGGTTGTTATGGAGCTCAAGCGAGGACCGATCAAGCCAGTTTGAAACGGATCATTGATGGGGTCGATTTCAATATTTCGTGCACGAATCTCGGTGGTGAGAGCATCAATATATTCCTGCATAAGGTTTACAGCTGCGAGTTTTTGTTCATAATTATCAGTACGGATCTCTACATAACTATTTGCCGCGATCAAATACAAAATAATAGATAAAACCAAAAGCAGGATCAGAGACCAGCCGGATTTGAGACTTGGGCGATACATTTTGTTATACATCTCAGACCTCCCCACCAAAAACAACAGTTAGCACAAGTCTGACTAAAACAGCGGCAACTCCCATCGTGGAAACAGTCTTCCAAAATCCTTGACGCTCAAACCAGTTTGCAATTAATCCCGGCACGATATAGCCGATAGATTGCATTTGCAATTGGTGAATAGTGATTTCTTGAATTACCATGATCCGAGAAACCCAACCCAAGATAAAGCCGATCAAGATGCTGAGGACCATTCTGCGCTTGCCAAAAAGCAATGTAAATTGACCAATCAGGCGGATAAACCCCCAAGTAAGCAAACTAATTATTAATGTTCCCAAAATCTGAAGAGGTTTATCTAGATAAAGAGCGATATATCCCGGAACAACTATTCCTCCGGCAGAAGCGCCCAATAATTCAGAAAAGACCAGACTGATAATAACGCCGATTCCTACTGCGGCTTGTACTACTGCATCAACCACGATCAGCTCCTTTATTTGCTTTTGGTATTTTATGTTTAAAATGCGCTACAATCTGAGCGCCATATTTAAAATCTCCGGCTATATTGCCAATTCCTAATACATGAGATTCATCGCGAGTGAGTTCCCAAACTTTCTGATAGATTTTTTCTGTAACGGGCTGTCCCATGGGGAAGATTTTTTCAGGTGGTATCTTTTTGCTTAAAGCATAATTCTCTACTTTCTCGGGGATCTCACCAGTGAGGAGAAGAAAGTCATAGTCCACAGATACCAAAGCATCAATTAGTTGTTGGGATCTAAAGAGGCGATCTGCGCGGCTATTTAATATGATGATGGTTTCTGTGTTTTTAAGATGACCAGTCACCATATTAATGATATAAACTGTAGATTCCGGATCATTAGCAGCAAAGACATTGTAAAAATTGATCTCTTTTCCGCGGTCGATAATGTGATATTTCTTAAGTGCTCCAGGATCCGGATGAGCTTCTTGCATTCCCTTTAAAGCTACATCTCGGGGGATTCCTACTTCTGCACATACGGCAAGAGCAAGCTGAACATTTTCTTTGTGCTCGATGTAGTGAAACTTCGCTAATTCTTCAGGAGTTACATCAGTTGGAAGAATCTGGTGAATCTGAGTCTTGCGGCTGTTTGCAACTTTCTGAAGTATCTTAAATTGAGGTACTTCAGATGTATAGCAGACTCCCCCATGTGGAATGGTGTTGGATAAACTCATCGTCACACTGTGGACAGAATTACCCATCAAGTCCAAGTGATCAGGGCGACAATTTGTAATCACTGAGATGGTGCTTTTTACAAATTTCCTTTCCGTAATCCACTGGAATACTGGATTTACTGCCATACATTCGATTACGATTGCATCGGGCTTCTTTTTTGCAGCATAACGGAATATATATTTCTGTTCTATGATGTTTGCCCCTTGCAAGCGTATAATTGCAGCCTCTCTACCGTCTTCCAATACCATGCGCGGTAGAGTGCCTGTGGTTTTTGCTAAAGTCTTCTTTCCACCAGCTCTAAGCCCTGCTGCAATTAACCTAGTTACGCTAGATTTTCCCCTAGTTCCATTTACATGAATGCGGATGGGAATCGAGGCTACATTTCGGCAGTGGCGATGATACTCCCAAGCCCAGTATAAGATCAGGACCAAGGTCGCTGTGATCAATAATGTCATCTATATTCCTCATGCTAATAAATAATCTCTTTTAATTTTGGACACCTTTTAGCATACGTCCATATCATACTCTGTGCAATATCCATTCCACTATTAAGAAAATATCTGCATTCGCACTAAGATCATGGTTTATTTCTAACAAGAACACAGAAGGCACTTTTGTGTATGGACATTATCGTATCCCCTAAATCATACCCGCTGATTGTGTCAAGACTTCTCTTCTTTTTTTTGCACATATCAGAGATTGCATTAGCTTATATAGCAAAAAAATTGAAAAGGAGTATTCCATGAAACCTGCTACGAAAAATAAGACCCTAAGAATTACCATCCCCCTGATGTTTATCGCCATCCTTATAAACCAGATTGCGATATACCTATATGAAATCTTTGGCAAATCGCAAAACAATGAAACACTGACCGAAATCCACGCTTTTGCCGGTCTTTGTTTTATTATTCTAGCTGTTATTCACTTGATCTTAAATTGGTCTTGGGTCAAGAGTCAGATTTTTGGAATCAAGAAGAGCAAGAAAGATTAAACTTCATTCGCAGAGATCTAGTCGATAAAAAACCCACACGTATAATCATTTCTTTACCGTTATTTTGATGTCTCTCAATGAGAGCAGTAGTGGTTCATGCTCCGCCATTTCGGAAGTTTTTGTACAAAACGTGACGTGTGAGACAACAGAAGCTCAAAGAGTGCTTAAAAATGAGCATATCTCAACTTGAGATGTTTATGATCCTTATTTGCGCTCTTTGAGCAATTTTGGCAGCTAATAAAATCTAAGGGATATTCCCCAAGATACTATGCGAGTAGATGTTATTGAGCCAAACTAATCTTACTTTCCATCATCCTGTGTATGTCCAAGTGTGAGTAGAAATCACTATATTCTTGGATCAAATCTGCAAACAACTCTTTGACGGTTGTAATTTTTTTCACCAGATAAGCATTAGCACCTGCAAAAGCAAAGCCAGCTGTCATCTTGCCATTTCTGGCATTTTGTAAGGCTCGAGCTATGCAATAAGGAGTATTTCTAAAGTCGCAGGTTTTCAGGCATTTCCAGGGGCAAACAAATGGTTTTTTGATGCCTTCGGTGACGTCCATGAGAAATTGGTTATTAATAGCTCTTCCTGGCATACCTACGGGACTTTTTATGATCACGATGTCATCTTGTTTGCAATTTATAAACAGTTCTTTAAATGCTTCGTTGGCATCACATTCTTCTGTGGCAACAAAACGTGTTCCCATTTGAACACCATCTGCACCCAACTTCATAATCCTAGCTATATCCGCACCAGTGAATATTCCTCCGGCAGCAATAAGTGGGATTATTTTGGAGTATTTTTCTTCAACTTTTTGTACTTCTTGCTTTACTTGAGGCAAGAGCTCTTCCAGGCTATATGTTTTGTCAAAGATTTGTTCTAGTTTGAAACCTAGATGTCCACCTGCCTTGGGACCTTCCAGAATTACCAGATCAGGAATGCGATTAAAGTGCTCAGCCCAATGATTGAGGATGATCTTTGCTGCTCTGCTAGAACTGACGATGATGCCGATCTTAGATGGTGCATTTTGAAGATAATCCAGTGTCATAGTGGAGGGCAGTCTTAGCGGTAATCCTGCACCTAAGATCACGATATCCGCCTTTTCCTCAAAGCTGGCTTTGATCAGATCGTCAAAATCTGATACAGCATACATAATATTGACACCGATAATGCCATCACTTTTACGGCGTGCAGCCCGTATTTCTTCTTTCAAAGCTGTGGCATTTGCTTCCTTGTAGCTCAAACCTTTTTGAGGGTGCAGAACGCCTAATCCCAAGGAAGATATGACTCCAATACCACCTTCGTTTGCCACGGCTGCTGCTAAATTACTTAGGGATATTCCAACGCCCATTCCGCCTTGGATAATGGGGACTTTGGCGATCAAATCGCCTATTTTCAGGTGGGGCATTTTTATATGCATAATTACCTCGATTCTTTAGTTTACTGTTTATGACGGGTAGCCATAGCCAGCTTATAAACTAATGAACTTACGTAATAATTGAGATTGCTAAGCCGTCGTGGGCTAAAATGCCTTTTGATAGTCTAGGAATTGGAACTATTCATAACGATCTTTTAGTTTATAATGTCAATTAACACATAATGACTAAATCAGTCAACCCTTATTTTCAAAAAGCTGACTTTGCTTAGCTATGAATCGCTTAGAATATCTAATCTAAGTCGGGATAATGAGTTTAAAGCTCTCAATTGATAACTTTTTCCACCGGTAGTAAGTAAATGGCTGCCAGCTTCTTGCCTAAGAGATCTAGACCAGAATTTTTCAACTCTTCTAGGGCAAATGATACATCTTCTTCTTCCGCTGTGCCCATGATCACGTTTCCGTAGCCGGTTTTGAGGGCAGCGCTTTCCTGAAAGCTGACAAAGAGCGGAATATCGTAGAGAATCTTTTGTCCCAAGCTTTCTCCTGAGAGTACGATAGTATCTTCGATTCCTGCTTCTGCCAAAGCCAGGATCACATCATCAAGGTATTTATCGTTAAACAGATGTAATATCATATACATTTCAAAACTCCATTAATCCTTTACTTTCAGCTCGTTGGCACGGGATAGACCATATTTTACCAGGACCGGTCCGATCAACATGATCAGGAATGTAGTCGCCGTCATCACGCTAATCACTTGTTTTGCTTGGTACATCAGTCCCAAATTACTTAAAATTTTAGCTGCTCCCAGGCTGAGTCCGATTGCTACACCGGCTTGAGAGAGCAGGGTAAAGCCAAGATTTTTGCTTACTTTATCTGGTACTTTAGCTAGATTGCCTCCCCAGCGAGCACCATAATATTTACCCAAACTGCGAAAGACAATGTAGATCAAGATTACTCCAGCATAGTCTTTAATCATCCCAAAATCCAATTTGGTACCAATCAGGACAAAAAACATCAAATAAACTGGTGGCGACCACTGCGTAAGTGCATTGGTGAATTTTCGGGTGACAATGGTATTGCTGTTTGTCATCACAATCGCTGCACTCATGGTCAGCAAGATGGGTGAGATGCCATAAACCTCTGCTAACGAACACATGGCAAATAGACTGCCCAGAGAAAAAATGAGGAAAAGCGATTGCTCGTGCAAATATCTGCCTACGTTTACCAGAATGTAGCCAATTGAAGCTCCTAATACTATTTCCAAGATGATATCCCAGGAAGCTTGCAGTAGTGCGGTACTAACGCTGAGCTCATGTGAGCCTAACATGATTGCTGCCAATGGAATAGCCAGAGAATATAAGATAAGAGCAAAGATATCATCCAAACCCATCACGGCAAATAGAGTGCTAGTGAGTTCTCCTTTGGCTTGATATTGGCGAATTACGTCAATAGTCCCGGCTGGGGCAGTGGCACATGCCAAAGCGCCGTAGATGATGCCCATAGGAATGCTTTTAAGAACAATGGCTGTAGCTATGCCAGTAAGTAAGAAAGCGATTCCAGCTTCCATACATACGATGATGATGATGCTTTTGCCCATCTTTCTGAGTTCATGAAACCGCAATTCGCTACCGACATTGAATCCGATTAAAGATAGAGTGATAAGATTTACAAAGGAAATGCTATCCAGTTCAGTTTGGGATACAAAACCGACCAAAGATGGTCCAAAAAGTGCGCCTGTGATAATATAGCCGATGATTACCGGAATCTTGGCATAGGCTGCTCCCCTTCCGGTAAGCAATGAAAAGAGCATACAAAGCCCCATGAAGGCAAGAATATGCGTTACGATCATCTATTTGCTGCTTTTAAATAGATTGTATATACTTTTGGCATCCGGCGCTTCGTGGAGTTGTTTAACAAAATCAGGATTGCGAAGCCGCAGCATCAAACGAGAGAGCAATCTGATGTATTCCTTATCCTGAGTATCGGATGCAACGATCAAGATTGCAATTGTGACTGCTTTGCCATCGTCGCTTCCAAAATCTACGCCCTTTTTGATGCGGGCGATACTTACTACGAAGTCGCTCGCATACTTGGTGCGTGCATGAGGAATAGCAAAGCCATTGCCTATCCCTGTACTACCCGCTTTTTCTCGGTCAAAAATGGCTTTGCGTACCTGGTCAAAATCAAGGATTCGATCGCTATCTTTCACCATGTCCAGCAATTGCTCCAAGAGCTCCTGCTTATTGGATACATCAAGATCTCTAATCCTATTTTCGGTAAGTATTGAAGATACTTCAAGCGTTTGATTCATAGTCGTTTATACCACCTCTCTAATGATTAGTTTCATATTTTTATATATCAGCTATTCTGTCAATATCTTTGCTGACATTGAAATAAACTAGATCAGGAATTTATGAAGCGATTGGATTATGTTCGGCAATATGTTCAAAATTAGATTCTTAACTACTTGCAAAATATGGCTCCTTGATGTCTTCCTCGTTTCTTGCTCATTTGAGCAATGAGCAAGAAACGAGAAAATAAGGAGTTACAGCGTTGTGAAGTTCGTTCTGGCATTGTCGTTTTTAGCTTGCTTGAAACATTATTTGGTTACACAATCCCATAATCTATAAAGCTCGATTCCATTCATCAAACTGGTGTATAACTTGTAGTAGATTAATATAATACATCATGTTCAAAAATATCATTGAAAGACCTAATCCTACCTCAGATATAGTTTACAGATCCTCTAAAGAATGCCATCCGAGTCGTGGAATACCGCCCGGCACTTTCCACGACATATTTATTCTATAAAGATACATCATGATATGAGGTCATTTAACGTTATCAACAATAACTAATTTGCAATTTTCAGTGACCTCTTCATACTGGTCTTTAGTCTGTATTCAGTGAAGTTAGGAAAATTCCGCTTGACAAATAGCCTGCATTAAAAGCATTATAACATAAAGGTAGAAAAAATGGCTAAGCAGAAAAGTAAAATTGTCAAAGAACTTGATCCCAAGGATGTAGAAGGCTTCTCAGAAGCTCGCATAAAGCACTATCTATCCTTGGGTTATCGTCCTTATTTGGATGAAAGATCCAAGGTGAAGTGGTTAACCTTGCCTCAATTTACTATGTTAGAGGCCAGTCAGGTCAAGGTGCCCATTACCCATTATATCTTTGGTTCTAAAAATAAAGGAAGATACCGTAGACGTCGGCATCATGGTCGGTTTGTCGGTTTTGTCCTACGTCACTGGTTCTTCGCACTATTGCTATTAACGATATTTGCTGCTTTAGCCTATATATATTTTAATCAATCAGTAATATTTTAAGGAGCATATTTTGAGAATCTTATTGGTTAATGATGATGGTATCAATGCCCCGGGTATCCGAGTTTTGCAAAAAGCACTAAAAGAAAATGGACACAAGATCATCATGGTAGCTCCCGATTGTGAACGCTCAGCCGCCTCGCATTCAATAACTTTACGTAAAGATGTTACAGCAAAAAGAATAGCACAGGATGAATGGGCAATTAGCGGTACACCCGTCGATTGCATAATGATAGCTCTACAGAAGATTATCAAAGACGATGTTGACCTCGTGATATCGGGGATCAACGCCGGGCAAAATATGGGAGAGGATGTCCTTTATTCCGGCACTGTGGCTGCTGCAATCGAAGCATCCATGCTAGGTTATAAAGCGATAGCACTTTCTATCAATGCCTATCAAGATCAATTATTTGAAGAAGCTACCCGCTGGTTTATGACTCTTATGGAAGAAGGGATCTATGAATTGACCAGTCCCGACCGAGTCCTGAACATTAATTTCCCCAATATAGCTCATGATGAAGTCAAAGGTTTACGCCTCACCAAGACTGGGCATCGCCGCTATTACAACTTTGTGACAGTCAAAGATGAAACTGCAGATGGTTTCTCCTATCGAGTTGGCGGCAATCAGCCTGAGTGGGATTTTGAAAGCGGTACGGATTCTGAAGCAGTAAATCAGGGATATATTTCGATCAGTCCTTTAGGATTTGAATTGACTGATCCCGATGGCTTTCCTCCGATCCTGAGTTGGATAGAATCCAAGCAATTGTTGGAGGTTTAGAGGAATATGCGTTTCGAAGATCAGCGGGCAATCTTGATAGAAGAGCTCAAGCTCAATAGCATTTCTGATCCGGACATTCTAGCTGCTTTTGCCAAGATTCCTCGAGAGGATTATGTCTTGCCTCAGTTTCGCGAATATGCCTACCGGAATCAACCATTGCCGCTGAATCTTGGACAAACCATCTCACAACCTCTAATGATCGCTCAGATGATGAGCATACTCAAGTTGTGCTCTTCGGACAGGGTCTTGGAAATTGGTACCGGAAGCGGATACCAAACTGCGCTTTTGGCATCTGTCGTAGATGAAGTCTGCACCGTCGAGCTTTATGATCAACTTTCTCTAAATGCACAAAAAGTCCTTAAAGCTGCTGGTTTTAAAAATATATATTTCAGGATTGGAGATGGATGGCAGGGATGGCAAAAAGCATATCCTGCTTACAAGGAATTCAATAAAATTATAGTATCTGCAGCAGCCGATGAAATTCCAATGCGGCTTACCGAACAGCTTGCGGAAGGTGGCATAATGGTCGTGCCTGTGGGAGATTCTCATCAACAGATCCTAAATGTGATTACTAAGAAACATGGCGAGCTGGAGATTCGTCAGGACTGTCCATGTGCTTTTGTGCCGCTTATCAAAAAAGGAAAGTGAGGCTTTTGTGAAGACATTTTGGAGATGGTTTGTTTCTCTTTTTAAAGGTCCTAAAGAATATATGCGTCTACGGGACTATCCAATCTTTAGTAAACTAAGCTCTTACGATCTATACTTACTTGCAGCGCGTATGCATGAACGCAGGTTCGTAGATTCTGAGAAGATCTTTGAATCACAGTATCCTTTAGAAGTAATCTACTTTGTTCGTACTGGCGAGATTAAGATAGAAAGATTGTATGGGGGTAAAGAAGAGAAGATTTTGGGTCAGAATGAGCATCTTGGCATTCTCGATATGTTTCATGGGGAATATCGCACCAGCACAGCTACTGCCATCAACGATGTCACGCTTGATGCAATTTCGAAGTCTGATCTCTTGGATTTTATAGCTGCTCGTCCTCGCTGTGGACTTAAGATTTATGATGCGATTTGTCGTGAATTTGCGTCTTTAATTTTTGAAATCGCTGGCAAGAAATAGCAATGAACTGGACAAAGACTATATTTTACGTTCTTTTGGCCATTTTGATTTTAGCTGGGCTTATATTCTATCGATGGGTATTTTCCTATCTCATTGCAGCATTGGTTTTTTCATATATTTTGGATCCCGGGGTAACCTGGTTGGAACATCGTAAGATTCCACGGTGGTTGAGTGTTTTGCTCCTGTATCTAACTGTAATTGGCATCATCGCATGGTTCACAAGCCGACTCATTCCGGAATTGATGAATCAGGCAAACAGTCTGATTGCGATTCTAAGTAACAATGAATCGGTTAGTAATGAGACCTTGGCGCAGATTCCTTTCCTAAATGGAATATATGATTTTGTCTTAAATCTCGATAATCAAATTCCGGGTTTGAATCTGGGAGAGCAATTTGCTACTGTACTCGATAATGCGACTGATTTTATGGCGAGATTACCCAAATTTTTGGTAGATCACTATTCAACCATTATATCTGCAGTATCCTTTATAGGGATGATTCCCCTGATCAGTTTCTTTTTGCTCAAAGATAAGTTTAAGTTTCGGAGGAATTTATTGAAGCTAAGTTCAAACAGATTTTTTGAACTTATGATGATCATAGTTGGAAGGATAGATAAGACTGTCGGCACGTATCTGCGCGCGATGGTATTTGAGGTGATCGCTGTAAGTATTTTAGCAAGTATAGCTTTGCAGATTGTGGGAGTTAGCAATCCCGTGCTGATTGGGATCTCGGCAGGAGTGGCTAATATCATACCATATTTTGGACCTTTTTTTGGAGGTGCGCTTGCAGTCGTGACAGTCTTGTTTGAGGGAGGACCATTCGTTAAAATGGTATACGCCGCTTTGGCCATGTATCTGACTCAAGTGGTTGATAACAACCTCGTCTACCCAGTAATCGTCGGGACTACGATCAAAATGCATCCTCTGTTGGTGCTTCTAACTGTCCTCGCAGGAGGATGGTATGGAGGAATCTTGTGGATGTTGATCTCGGTGCCCTTAGTATTTTTGGTTTATAACATCATAACCGTTTTATATACAAACCTTAAACAATTTAGAATTATTTAAAGAGGAAAAGAAAGAATGAGCATATTGGACAAGTGTTACAATTTTACGGATGCCCATGAGGCAATGGAGATGGGTTTCTACCCTTATTTTCGTGAGATTAGTTCGGAACAAGACACTGAAGTGATTTGTAATGGCAAAAAGATGCTGATGATTGGCTCAAATAGCTATCTTGGGCTAACTACACATCCCAAGGTCAAAGAAGCAGGAATAGAGGCAATGAAAAAGTATGGCAGTGGATGTGCCGGATCCAGATTCTTAAATGGGACCTTAGATATCCACTTGGAGTTGGAAAGAGAGCTAGCAAGCTTGGTTGGTAAAGAAGCTGCATTGGCGTATCCTACAGGATATCAAGCCAATGTGGGTTGCATCTCAGCAATCGTTGGCAAGAAAGACTATGTTGTCACAGATAAATATGACCATGCTTCGATTATCGACGGTTGCCACATGTCTGACGGAACCATGCTACGATATAATCACAATGATATGTCGTCTCTTGAACGGGCCCTTCAAAAGATCGATGGTCAAAACGCTTTAATAGTAGTAGATGGCATCTTTTCTATGGAAGGTGATATTGCAAATCTACCGGAGATTTCTAAACTTGCGGAAAAATACTCCGCCAACGTGATGGTTGATGAAGCTCATTCCTTGGGCGTGCTTGGGGAAAATGGAGCTGGAGCTACTGCTTATTTTGGACTGACCGACAAGATAGATTTTGTCATGGGTACTTTTAGTAAGTCACTGGCATCCGTAGGTGGATTTATTGCTGCAGATGAACCTTTGATTCACTATCTTAAACACAAATCACGGGCCTTAATCTTTAGTGCTTCGCTGCCACCTGCCTCGACCGCTAGTGTCTTGGCTGCTATAAAAATCATGAAAGAAGAACCGGAAAGAATTGAACGGCTCTGGGACAACACTCATTATATGATGAACGCTTTCAAAAGCATGGGCTACAATACAGGTAACAGCTGTACCCCTGTAATACCACTGGTAGTTGGTGACATGATGACAGCTTTCCATATGTGGGCGAGACTCGGAGAAGAAGGTGTCTTCATTAATCCCGTTGTACCTCCGGCAGTCCCACCAAATGGCTGCTTGATTCGCTGCTCATTTATGGCGACCCATACCAGATCCCAATTGGATATGGCTCTGGATAAATTTCACATGATAGGCAAAGAACTGGGAGTTATTTAAAACTTTACTTGACATTTAAACCTATTGTTTAAGTTTAAGCAATTAAAGTTTTGATAGAATAACAAAATATAGCCATACATGGAGGAATTGATGGCGAGCAAGAGCAGCGCCGCGTATTATCGTGACCTTAAAGATATGTCTCCCATCCGTGCTATTGCGGAGACATTGTTGAACAACCATCTCGTACGTAAGATTGATATCAGAGAGGCTTATCAGATGGCCTCGAAACAGCCGGGAGTGACGATCACAGATCTGCCAATGTGCCCGGAATTTGTAAAACTACACAATCTCCCCAAAGATTCTAAAGTCTTGGACGATTGCCATGGTATGATCATCGGGCGGACCGCCAAAGCAAGACGTTTTTACAATAGACTGGATGCGTTAAACAAAAACAAACTGGAAGGAGACTTTCGCGAAGCTGTCTGGCAAATGCAACACTATCCTTTGATCAAAGCAGAAGCTGTCTTGGGAATGGACGAAGATCTGATGATCAAAGCTACTTTCATCACTACTGAAAGCGATGTGATGAACCTCTTCAATTGGCTCTTAAACTTTACCCCTTATGATTCTATAAAGGATAGATATGAGGCAAGCCGCCCGCTCCCGATCCAGGACATCATTCTAATTGGTTTCAACGAATGGACTTGTAATGACCCCTTCTATAACAATGTAGGAGCGCCTCAATTAGCTTTGGTCGATGAAAAGCACAATGTAATAGTTAATTTCGGCATGCGCTATTTTGGCGAACGGAAAAAGGGGACACTTACCCTAGCATGGACTTCTGGTATCAGGATTGGAATGGCTGCCTGTCACGGCGGAATTAAAGAGATTGATTTTGGCTCCTGTGAAGATGATGTATATCACAAATTAGGGAAAAGGTCCATCGCTTTCTACGGACTTTCTGGAACTGGAAAATCCAGCCACACAAATTCTCATGACAATGGCGGAACTTTACCCAAAGGCTTCACTAAGGTTGTATTGCATGATGATGCCTTTCAGATTGACTTGGAAAATAAAGTATGCCGAGCTTGGGAACCTACTTTATTTGATAAGACAGATTCTCGCCCTGTTGACCATCCTGATTGGGCATACACTCTCTCCGTAATGAATCATGCAGTTGTTGAGGTGAATGGCAAACGCCTTCCTGTAGGGCAGGATTTGCGCAATCAAAATGGGAGAGCTTTACTTGATCGTAGTCTTTTGGGTAACTACGTAAATCGTTGCAGATTCCCCAAAGCTCTTGTGTGGCTGATGAAAGACAGTGTCCTGCCACCTATCCTAAAACTTGAAGATAAGTACCTGGCTATAGCCATGGGTGCCGCTCTTATGACTCAAAGAAATAGAGCTGAAAATGTCACTGAAGAAGAACTAAATAAACTCGTTTTTGAACCTTTTGCTAACCCATTTAGAGTATACGAGCTCTATCGAGATGTCGAAGCTTTTCTGCGCGTTGCTGAGGAAGGAGCTGACTTCTATTGTTTCAACTCTCGAGGATATTGGAAAGAGTCAGACGCAAAGCTAGAAGCTATTCCTCTTAAAACTTCGCTCACTTTGCAAACTGCTGTTCTGACCGATCAAATCGAGTGGGAAGCGTGGGAAATCATTCCTAATGCCATGATACCTACCCAGGAATCCATAGAGAAAATTCTCCCAGGATACTATGAACTTTATCATCCCACAAAACGAGAGAACTTTGACAAATACGTTGCAACCTTAAAGGATAGATTTCAACAACGTATCAACTTTCTCGCCCAAAGCGACCTAAAGGAAAAGCCGGAATTGCAACAGCGCCTCTTAGAGTCTCTAACGATAAACGCATAATATAGCATAAGCAATCCCGAAGTAGATTAAAGCCGAGATTTCACTCTCGGCTTTTTTGCTTTGGGCAATTATTTACTCTTTAAAAAGAAAGCTTATTCCCATACCCAAATTTTGCTATTGCTGCCATTAGGCGGAAGATTCTCATGCACCTCTCATAAGCTTGCTTTTTCTGAGCATGGTGTCGTGAGTGGGGAGATAAAAAAATCCTGCCCCGATTTGCACCGAGGCAGGATATATCAGAGCCTGAGCTCTTTGTTATTCCATTAGCATCATCTTGCGCGTCTGAAT
>JASKKR010000037.1 GCA_030154085.1 Candidatus Cloacimonadota bacterium
TGGATCAAAGACGATCAGATCGAATACGACTCAGAGATGAACCCGGTAGGCGTAACAGGAGCGCATACTCCGTTCCCACCCTTTCATTGGAAGTGTAGGACGACGACAGTGCTTACAGATTAGTGCATTTTCTATAAAGAAATGCGACCATACCGTTGGCAACATGGATTCAATTGTAAACTTTGTGGAGTTATTTGACCGTAAGTATGCCGGAAGCAGAAAGAAAGGGAAAGACTTCTATCTGCTTTGTGACTTCGCAGACAAGAACATGTCTGAGGAACAGAACATTAAGGAAGCCATTAATGGTTACCGCAAGCGCTGGAAGATCGAAGAAGTGCATCGTCAAATGAAACAAGATCTGAACTGGGAAAGTATGAGACTGGCCAGCTATACTAAGCTTAAAAAACTTAACATGTTACTCGCCCTGGCTCTGTACTTTAGCTATTCCTGTAAAGATATTATTGCGAAGATTGCCGGGGCTTTCTCGAAGCAGATCTGCTTTAGAAACAAAGACTGGGCTAAACTGCAGTAGTTTGTTTACTATCGTATCAGCCGAGTCATGCAAATCTGTCTCCGTAGCACCAGACATTATGATACCTCACCATATAGAGCCGATTTGATTGAACCATGGCAAATGAAAATTAGGTTGGTTTTAAAAATGGGGGAATGCCAGTGATCTTTTTCTTGACAGCTTTAATGTCTAGCAGGAATTCGTTAATTATAATACTAATCAGACAGCACTTTAATGGGAAGGCGATAAAGTAAAGGAGAATAAAATGGCGAAATTAATGATATACAAAGTCATTGATAAAAGAACTGAGGTGAAAGGAACATATCCTGAACTCCCTTGCGAACCAGTAAAACTCGCGATTGATCCCAAATGCTTAACTCCACCTCCTGCAAGAGGTGGTAGATGCGTGTATACCCCAATTAATACTGACTAGGTAAACAATCAGCCTTCCCATTATTTTAACTTCTTGTGAGTGCCAGTATGTATTGATGTGAAGTACTCAAATAAATGATATATAATGAAGGGGACAAACATGTTTTCGAATAGTTTTTACTACTATTACAAAGACTCTGAATGGCTGGTAATAGAAAGCAGAGATCAAGTCCGGTATTTAGTTAATAAAACCGGACTCAACTGCTTTTATTTGTTAAAATCCTATTTCAATAAAATCCATTATTATAATGACTTGGCCAAATTTGTTCAAGATAACAGCAGTATTGATGGGATGAGTGATCTTGTAAATTTTCTATCAGACATTAAATTTATTGATTTTGCGGAATATTGTCCATCACATACACCTGATTATACTATTAAAGATCTTGCGGTTAATGATGATCTATGTCTTGATATTAAAGATAATGAAATATCTCACAATCTCCCAGAGCACATTCAAATCGATGTCGAATCATTGTGCAATTTTGACTGTGTCTTCTGTATAAGAGGGGGAAGCAAAAAATACAACAGCAATCTCATGCTTCGTGTTGATGATTATGTGAGTTTATTTGATGAATTCGAATTAATGGGCGGACAAGAAGTAACATTTTCAGGAGGAGAGCCCTTCCTGAGACACGACTTCAACGAAATATTGCTTAAAACTCTAGATTACGGATTTAAAGTAAATATTTTTACGAATGCTTCTCTTATTAATGATAACGATATCCAGGTAATGAAAACTATCAGGCTGAATCGGCTGCAAGTTTCATTATATGGTAATAAGGAAGATTACGTAAGGTTTACAGGGACAGATTCTCATGATTCAGTAATTTCTGTTTTAGAAAAATTGAAAGCAAATTCTCTTGACTTCACTTTAACATGTGCAGTTACTAAAAACAATTTTACGTCATTTGCATATTTCGAGTCTTTAGAAGATAAGTATAAAATCGCTTACAATTATTTCATCGAAGATTCATTCTCTCCTGAAATACGAGCTAACACATCAGATATGGCACTCTCCTTCGACCATGAGTTCATTATCTCAAAAATAAAACCTATTGAACCGAACGAGGACAAAAGTGGTGGAATCTGCTCTATTGGTGCAAATTTTATCTATGTAGACATAGTAGGAAATGTGTTTCCTTGTTATCGTTATCCCTTTGCGGTTGGAAACCTCCATCATAGAAAACTCTCAGACATTTGGCTTAACAATACAGAGTTAGATTCAATAAGGAGAATAAATAGAGAGATTAGATTCGAAGAATGCGAGGTTTGTGATGCTAACAAGCATTGTATGCGTTGTATTGCTTACAATTTGGTATATGCAGGCAGTTTGAGGGTGTTAAACAAAACAACGTGTAAAATGGGGAATTATTTGTATCAAATCTATAAGCGATCATTGAGAAGGGAAAATGAAGGAAGATAGAAAACTAATTGTATTGATACTAAAAAAATACTTCCTGCAATATAAAAAGCAGGTTGTTATTGCTTTGATACTAATGCTTCTATCCTCTGCAATTAGCCTAACAATCCCTTATATTAGTAAATACTTCATAGATAAGGCTATCCCATCTAGTGCATTAGCAATAATTGCTAGCGCTTTAATCGCGTATGTTTTACTTTCTGGTTTGGATAGTGTATTATCTTTGTATCATGAGTTTATTCTTGCACGATTGAATATGATTGTGCTGATGAAGATGCGAAAAGACATTGTTACTCGAATACATAGATTGCCTATGCTTATGTTTCAGAATAGTACAGAAGAATATTTGTTTAATAGGACAATGAATGACACTGTATACATCATGGAGTCATTTTTAAGCAGCGCAATTAGGATTGTGCAGAATCTATCTATCATCATATTTGGAACTATTTGTATCTTAATCTTGAATGTTTACTTGACATTGATTGTGTTATCCGTCATTTTCCTAAATGTTTATATTTCTCAATATATGGGGAAGATATTGGCTGGGTATCAAAAGCATTTAATTGAAAAATACACTATTCACAGCAGTACCATCCAATCTGCTGTCAAACAAACATTCATGGTCAAAATATTCAATCTTTATTACTCAATAAATAAATCTATAGTAAGTAGTTTTAGAGAATATTATGCAGTTTATTGTAAATTGTTAAAACGAAGATATGCAAGTGGATTCATAAGTTCTGGATTACAAATGTTCAGCCGTACGTTGATAATGTTCATTAGCGGAATATTGATTATCAATGGGAAGTTTACCATCGGCTCACTCTTTGCTTTTTTGGCTTATTTTGAAATCCTTAATTCTCCAGCTTTGGAATTGACTCAGAATATTATCAATTTCAAGAAGAATTTACCTGTATATGGAAGAATTTACGAAATGTTGAATTCTCCGACTGAGTATCCGCTTGAGCATAAGAAAACGATTATTTTTGCCCAATGCGTCTCGCTATGTAACGTAAGCTTCTCTTATCATAGCAATTGCGTGATCCTTGATAAGGTTTCTGTGGAATTTAACATAGGACGTATTTATTTAATTACAGGTGCTTCAGGTTCTGGAAAAACAACTATCGCATCAATTTTGTTAGGAATTAACCGAGTTCAGGGCGGGACTGTGAAATTTGATGGAATTGAAATGGATGACTGCAATATCGAATCCATCAGAAATAATTCTGCCTATGTGGAGCAAGAACCGTCAATGATGCATGATACAATATACAATAATATTCTAATAGGCAATCTGAGAGCAGTGGAAAGTGACGTAATCAATGCCGCAAGAAATGCACATGTTAGTGAATTCGTTGAAAAAATGCCATTAGGGTATCAGACAAAGTTGGGTAATGATGGTATCACGCTATCGATCGGCCAAAAACAAAGAATAGCAATCGCTCGTTGCATTCTCAGAAATCCAAAATTGTTGATCCTTGATGAGCCTGTATCCAGTGTCGATCCACTCAGCGAACATATGATCTACCAAACGGTTAAATTGCTTTCACCTTCCCGAATAGTTATCATTATATCACATAAAAAAGAAACATCGGCGATAGCTGATGTTGTTTTAGAAATAAAGGATTCAAAACTTATGTTGCTATCAGATAGATAACTGACTAAGTAGATGCTAAATGATGGAGGAGATAGATCATGAATCATATAAAAACTTGTATACTTATAACCATCTTTCTGCAGTGTTTTGTCTTGATGGGAGCGGTAGTACTACCTCTATCTGAAGAGCCAGTGCTGCAGGACAGTAATATGCTAAGTGGTTTCAAACGCTTATATCCAGATGATAAGCTGCCTGAATCACAAGAAAGCAGGATATGGCTTTGGCAGGAAAACAACAACCTTATTGTTCATTGTGTCATCACAATAGATTCATTGTTTACGGTGGGATCGTCGGCATTTCGCGATGGGGCAACTAACGCTGACTATATCAGGGTACAGCTTATTACTCTACCGCAGGCATTTTATTCTTATAATTACCAAGCCTTCCCTTCCGGGAATTTATCTGACTTTGTCCGAAACGAGAGCATGGACACGGATTATAACTGGAATAGTGATTATAGCTACGAAACTACACATGATGAATATTTCTGGCAAGTTACCATGAAAATACCTCTGAGTGAATTGCGTTTTAAGCAGGAACTGCCGTACAACTGGAAGATTATTCTAACTAGGTACATACACAAGACGGGAGAGTTTTACAGCTTGCCCTATGCCAATATCAGCGAGAAGAGAAACTACTTTTCTAATGGGTGCGATATTGTATTAACACACTACGTAGATCGAGATCTGGATTTATCGATAAAACCATACTTTGTTAAAAGCTACGATCTGATTCGGAAGCAAACCAGTTTTGACCCAGATTGCATAGGGCTAGATCTTTCTTATAGTCCTGGTCACCGCACTCGCATTAAAGTGACGCTTAACCCGGATTTTTCGGATATTCCACCTGATAATGCTCAGGATATTTACAATAGTAAATATCCTCCCTATTATGAGGAAAATAGGTTCTTCTTTATCGAAGATATAAATGCACTGGGAGTTGACAATTCCGTGTTTTACTCGCGTAATATTGTTCAGCCAAGAATCGCCTTCAAGATGAATGGTAATGCAGGAGCATCAAATTGGGGGATATTGGGTGCCCTTGATAAGAAAATCACTGATGATGAGACTCTTATCAACCGAGATGACTATTTTCAGATCCTATCGTTCATTCCGACGATTTATAAGCTGACTATGGCAAATGCTATTGTAAGCAGGATCAACAGCGGCTATTACAATCATGCGTATAGTGGAAGATACCATTGGAACATGCGTAAGAATCTGGAATTGCTAACAAACGTTGTCATAGGGATCAGAAATAGTAAAGCAGAGGCTGTAGGTATGCAAAGAGGAGTACGTAGCTATATTCAACTGAATTACTATCCAGACAAATGGGATCTTTATCTATATAATGAGCATGTTAGCAAAGATATGTATTTAGACGCAGGCTATCCTTATGACAAGGATTTGCTTAGGTATGGTATGATGGCTAAGTGGAATTCAGCGCCTTATACTGGATATGTTAAGGACTTCAATTTCGTATTGAATAGTTCCTGTACCGAGTTTCATCCAGAACGTGATTCGGTTTATGTGTACAATATCAATTCTGCGCTAACTGTAAATTTGAACTCAAAACTTAGCATTTCGTTGGGTTCTGAGTATGCTACGCCCTTGGATTTGTACGATAACAATCACAATACCTATAACGTCAATTTATCCATAACTTCTCAAAAAAAAGAGGCTTTGTCTTTTAGACTTTTTGCAGGCCATTCTCACTCTCTGGTTTATAGTTTGAGCGAAGCATACGATCTGAATCAAGCATCGGTACTCATTTGGGGTGCTTTAAATGAAGTTCTGAATTATCAGGTAAATATGAGTTTGATCAACTACAATTACCCCAAGGTCAATAGTATCGTCTATAATGGAATTGTCTATCCTCTGATATTAGATAATCGTTACGAGATTGCAAATTGCAAGTTACAATACACGCCGAATAGAAATGTAAGTATCTCAACCGGTATCGGTATCAGTACGTATGAATCATCTGATGTATATGCTAATGTGAGCTGTTATGGAAATTTACGTTATGAGTTTAAACCAGATCACTTTCTTTTCATAGGCTTTAAAAGTAACCAAGATCAGAGTGATAGACCCACTTACGATAATCCCATCGGAAGGTTCGTAAAGAAAAGTTCTACTGCGTATTTAAAGCTTTCAGTTACAATTTGATACTTCACTTACATGTGAGCATAAGATATAGATCAGATAAGATAGTCATGCCGGAATTAATGATCCAGAGACCTGCTAATACTGGCTCACGTCCGAAAATCACTAATCTCCCTCATAAACTGATTCATCATTTGCTCTGAAAATACGTAGTCTCTATCATTAGGATCACTAGTTCGATTGATATCCGCCATCAGATTCAGGAAGCTTCCTTCCGCACGCTCGGCGGCAAGTGTCCCCAGCCTGTAGCCAAGGTGTTTCTGATAGCCTTTGGTGCCGTTGATGCCAGGGTTGATGATGAGGAACTTGATCTTTGCCGAGGCGATCCGGTCGCAGACACTCAGAATATCCTGGCAGGCAGGTTCTTCCAACTGATCCTCATACTCTCCGGTAATGGGCTCTGGAAAGCAATCCGAAAGAAGCACAATGGCGTTGGACATGCCCGTCACCTGGAATCTGCTGTGCTCCAGAGTCTGCAACGCCAGTTTGATGCCGTCCGCCAGGGGAGTTTTCCCCTTGGGCGCCAGGGTGTTTATCGTGCCGATCACATGGCGGATGTTGCAAGTGGGATAGTGCATGATCTGCGCGCGGTCTTCCTGGAAAACGATCAGGCCGAGTTTATCCTTCGCGGCGCTGGCTTGGGCGGTCAGCATCGTGATGATCTTTTCGATGTATTTCAGAATCCATCTAACAGAGTTGCTGGCATCCAGCACCAGCATGATGTTGAAGCTTTGTTTGGACTGATGGACGGGGTAGCGGAAATGGCGGTCGGAGATTTGAATTCCAAAAGGCTTGCGGGAGAACGCCCCATCACAGATTGCAGCCCTGACGGTCTGATAGATGGCCAGTCGCTCGTTATAGTGGCGATTTGCCGACCAGGATACAACTGGCCCGTTGGCGTGAGCCATTCCTGCGCCATGCATGAAGTTGGTGATCTTCTTGCGCTTGAAGCCTATTTTGCCGATCTCCTGGGTAGCTAGTTGCACATCGAAGGTGGTGACTGATTGTTTGTCTTCTTTTGCCACTCCCTTGATTTGGGTTTTGGCTTCTGGTTCTCCCACAACTTTACTTTTCACGAATCTATAGGCGATTGCGATGGCTTCCCTGAGGCTCAGGGGGTCGGCAAACAAGCGATTGAAGGGGGATGGTGCTTTAGCGGTAATATCCGCCTCAAACTCTATGAACCGATAATCCGGATTGGAATAGATGGCGTAAATCCCCTGCAAGGTCTCGAGGGTTGCCGGCTGTTTCTCGAAGAATTCCCAGATATCGTCCCAAAACTTGAGCCTCTCCAGCTCTTCGGCTGTCAATTCCTGATGCTGAACCTGCTTGAGTATGAGTTTGACCAGACTGTGCCGATGAGGGCAGTCATCGTCAGCCCCACCGCCGAGCAATAAACTCAATTCGGCGAGGCTTTCACGGATTTTTTTGATGGGGTCAGGTATCCTCCTTTCAGAATGCTCAAATTCTGCGAATCGTATTCCATGGAGAAAGCCTGATCCGGTTCAGGGTCTGTTTTGACGCCCTCAAACCAACTGTCAATATCGGAGGCATTCACCGCCTTTTTCAGCCCGCCATCACGCGTCCGGTGCAGCAAGGCGAGCTTCATCGCTATTTTTACATGTTTGACCTCGACAAATGGTTCCAGTTCCAGGGCAGCGTAAGCCAGGGCTGTTTTAACAATAACGATCTCAGGACGGTGCCCATCGACCATGTAATGAACGCAGAAATCGACCACTTTCTTCACCAAGCTTTCCGGGATGGTGGTTTCCGGGAGCTTTTCCCGTGCGGTCAGGATGGATTGCTTCATCATCACGCTTACGTCCCTAAAGCTTTCTACAAACTGGGCAGGGTCGTTTTCAAAGGCAAAATTGCGGCGAATGATTTCCTGCCTGTCATCGACATCGCGGATAGTGCTGATGGTCACAGAAAGGGGGAAACGGTCAAGAATCTGGGGCCTGAGCTCCCCTTCCTCGCTGTTCATGGTGCCGATGAGAAGTGATCTGGCGTCGTGTTGAACGGCGAATCCCTCCCGTTCGACTGTGTTGACGCCTAACGCCACCACATCGAGCAAGCTGTCGGTGATGTGATCAGGGATGAGGTTCACCTCATCGATGTAGAGTATCTGCCTGTGGGCTTTTGCCAGGAGGCCGGGAGTAAAGATCTTGTCGCCAGTCTTGAGCAGCCTTTCCACATCGATTCTGCCGGACAGGTTCTCTTCAGAGATGTTCATGGGCAGGTTGACGACTTCCACCTCTTTTTCGATAATGGTGTGGGTTTGGCATGACTTGCAGAATGGACACCATCTGCCAGGGTCTTCTGGGGAGCAATTGTAACCACATGACTCATGGACCTTGATCAGGGGCGCGATCTGAGGTAAGCCGTAAACAGCCGTGCTCTTGCCGGTTCCCTTGGTGCCGCGGATCAACACGCCTCCGATGCGGGGATTTACCAAGTTCAGGATCAGGGCCAGGCTCAATTCATCCTGGCCGATGATCGCCATAAATGGGAAACGATACTTTATCATACATGCTCCTGTTTACTATCTAATTGTTTCAGATATTCTTCAGAATTGGTCATTCTTCATGGCATTCAATTCCTGTCAACCTCAAATTATGTCGCATCGTTATGCATCCTGATTTGTCAGCATACATGGTAGTGCTTTCCTAGCTCTGGATCAATGATCACATCTGGAACCAGGAGATAGCATGACCGAAGCGTTGATGAACCGAATCAAAGCTCAGTTAGTCAGACATGAAGGTCTGCGGCTAAAGCCCTACCGCTGTACGGCAGGCAAGCTGACCATCGGTGTGGGCCGCAATCTCGATGATAGTGGTATCTCCCAGACCGAAGCCTATGTACTCTTGGAGAATGATATCCAGAACTGCGAGAAACAACTTCTGGATGAGATTCCTGAGATATACAATGGCTTGGATGAAGTCCGCAAATCTGTGCTGCTCAGCATGTGCATAAGCATCCCACAAAGCCGCTTCGCTCCTTTGCGGGAACCCTGCTACCTTGGTATAGGTGGGCTGCTTGAATTCAACAACACTTTGGCTTTCATTGCTGCCGGAGACTGGGAACGGGCTGCTAATGGCATGCTGGCTTCCAAGTGGGCGAAGCAGGTTGGTCGCAGAGCGATTGAACTATCCGAACTGATGAGGAAGGGCAAGTGATACCGATCCCAGTCGAGATTGATGCCATGCTGGCTATACTCAACCTCCCCAAGGAGATGGGTGACAACGGAATCTTCAAAGAACATCGGACTCTGGTTCTGGAGATGGTTCGTTCTATTGTATTACCGGAACATTATACCCGGGCAATCCAGGATGATATGCCGGAGGAAGAGCCGTTTCTGATCTCTTTTCGCCACACCCTAAATCCTTTGCAAGCAAAGTC
>JASKKR010000023.1 GCA_030154085.1 Candidatus Cloacimonadota bacterium
GTCTAATATAGATTGTGAGTAACGAGGGATATCAGATGCCCTCAAACAACCTGAAAAACAATGAGTTGGAATTTACACCAACATTTGGGACTCAACACAAAAATGATGCATTTCAGCTAAATTCTCATAAAATGCTCAGAGATTCTCACTCGTGAATTCTACAGATGGAATGTTCAACAGTCTTGACAAGCTTATCTGAGACGCAGCGACCTGATTCTGGGTATCCTTTTTTCAGCCAATTCAGTGATACCGTTTGCCCCGGCTCTAAGTCCTTGCAAAAGTAGGGCACTTGATGCCTCCCCCGTTTCTCTCCCCTTTGAGAAGTGAGCAAGAAACGGGATAATAAGGAGTTACGGCTTTGTGAAGTGCGTTCTGATGAGCACTCATTGGTGGGAGAAGTATTCTGCTTTTTCCACGATTAGTTTATAACTGATAGCAAAGCTATATTCTGCATCTATCTTGTCCAATAATTAGTTACATATATTTATTGGTATTATCTTAGGCAAAGTCCCAAAGGTTAAAGACCTTTGTGTAATTTCCTGAAGCAGCACGTTAAAGTAGTCTATTTTGTCTGTTCTCAAGAAAAACTTCATCAAGGTGATAGTGTAATACAAAGTATAGCTATAAAATTAGTCAAGAACTACTTGTAAATATCATAACTTTATTTTTAGGATCGCTGTCTTTAAAGGCAGACGGTCGGAGGATAATCTGTGTGCAAAGGTCTTCCTCATTGAGGGCGACAATTCGCCGATAAAAAATGGCTGCCCAATAGTTGAGCAGCCATAGGATGTATATCTTATATAAAGACTACCATCTGAGATGAGCAAAAGCTTTGTTAGCTTCTGCCATCTTATGAGTGTCTTCACGCTTTTTGATGGAAGCACCTTCTTTTTTATAGGCTGCGATCAGTTCTGCTGCTAGCTTTTCCATCATAGTCTTTTCGCTACGATTACGTGAGTTTGTGATGATCCATCTAAAGGCAATAGCACGCCCGGCTTTCTCGGTTACTTCAGTAGGGATCTGATAGTTTGATCCACCCACGCGGCGCGATACGACCTTAACGAGGGGACGCACGTTTTCCAGAGCTGTTTTAAAGACTTCCAATGGTTCCTGTTTGGTCTTTTCTTTGATTATATCAAAAGCACCATAGACAATCTTTTCGGCAAGAGATTTCTTACCTTTGACCATAAGGCAATTCATAAATTTAGTTAGAACGACATCATTGTATACGGGATCCGGGAGCACTTCCCGTACGACTGCTTTACGCTTTCTTGGCATCTAATCCCCCTATTTCTTTTTAGGTCGCTTGGTTCCGTATTTGGAGCGAGAATTGGCTCGTTTTTCCACTCCGGAGGAATCCATAGCACCCCGAACAATATGATAGCGAACACCGGGAAGGTCTTTGACACGACCGCCACGAACGAGCACGATTGAGTGCTCTTGGAGATTGTGTCCCTCACCGGGAATATAGGCTGTAACTTCAAATCCGTTTACAAGACGGACACGTGCGACTTTACGAAGAGCTGAGTTGGGTTTTTTGGGCGTAGTCGTGTAAACACGAGTGCATACTCCGCGCCTTTGCGGACATCCCATGAGCGCCCTGTTTTTCTTTTTCACCTCAACAGTGCTTCTTCCTTTTCTGATCAGTTGATTGATGGTTGGCACTGATATTCTCCTTATCTTTATTTCAGTGTATTAGGATACATTCTAGAAATCAAGGATATCTTCTGCTTCTTCTTCCACCTTCGGGTGGGCAAATTTGCTGATGATCTGAGCAACGGATTCTCCGTTTGCTACAGCTTCCTTGATCATATTATTATATATTTTAGTACCGGTTCCCACAGGTATGCGATGACCGAGGATGATGCTCTCTTTGAGCCCTTCCAGATGGTCTACGCTGCCTTCAATTGCAGCTTTTGTAAGCACTTTTGTGGTTTCCTGGAACGATGCTGACGAAAGCCAGCTATCCGTCAAGAGAGAAATTTTGGTGATACCCAAAAGCAACTGTTCAAACTGTGCAGGTTGCTTACCATAGGAGACCACCTCACGGTTTTCACGTTCCACTCTTATTTTGTCAACCACATCTCCTTGAAGGAAACTGGTGCTGCCGCTATCAGTGATGCGCACTTTCTTGAACATTTGTCGGATAATGACACTAACGTGTTTGTCATCAATCTTCACACCCTGTTTGCGGTAGATTTCTTGGATCTCGTTCAGGATCAGCATTTGAGCTTCAATCACACCTTTTACTAACATATCGTGTGGATCCAGAGGTCCATCCGAAAGAGCGTCACCTGATTCTACTCTATCGCCCTGGTGCACGATAATGCGTTTTCCAGTGGGAATAGCATATTTACGTCCAGCAAGAGCTTGTCCTTCGGAGACTATATCTCCTGATTCCACTATGCTTTCTTGCTCGGCAGGAACGATGAAGGCACGGCCACACAATGGAGCACCTTTCTTCACAGTATCACCGTCTTTGACGATCAAATCAAGTGTGTTTGGGATTGGATAAATCACAGGTTTTTGAGAGCGTTTTGCAATCTGAACGCTTCTCTTTTTACCTTCTGTCACGATGGTGCACTTACCGTCATTCTCTGCATACACAGTCTTAGGAGTGAGCACGAAAATGCTTTGACGTTTGTTATCATCAGTAGTTATCACCACTTGTCCATCATTGGGAGCAAAGATCCCATTGGGCGGAGTCACAAAGATCTCACGACCGGCTTTTTTTAGTCCACCGATGGTGACTATACCGTCGATGTCGGTGATTTGGGCTTTATCTTTTGGTACTCGAGCTTCAAAGAGATCCTGCACTCGAGGCAAGCCGCCGGTGATATCACGCTGTTTGATTGTGACCCTGGAGGTCTGACCGAGAATATCTCCTTGATGCACAAAACTTCCATCTTCCACACGGACAATTAGATCAGTCGGCAATGGAATTAAGCGAGTGCTTCCGTCTTCATCCACGATCTTGAATTGTGGTTGTTTTTTACGATCTTTGGATTCGATGATAACGATGTCCCTGGTGAAAGTGATATCGTTGTATTCTTCTTTATAAGTAATATCCTTGATGAAGTGTTCATAATGCAAGACACCACGAGCAGTGGAGATCAAAGGATTATTAAATTGATCCCAAGACAGCAGTTTGGTATTGGTGGCAATCTTTTGCCCATCCCGCACATGCACGGTGGCAGCATATTCCACTTTGTATTCCTCCAGCACCTTGCTAGGATCTTCTTCATCCACTATCATGAGTTTTCCTAGGTGAGACACTGAAATCAATTGTCCCTGAGGATTTGTCACAGTGTTCATGCGGTCAAACTTCACGATACCATCATGAGCAGAACTAACTTCTGCAAGATCTGTGGCAGTCGATGCAGCACCGCCAATATGGAAAGTACGCAGAGTAAGCTGTGTCCCAGGCTCCCCGATGCTTTGAGCAGCGATGACACCCACTGGATCTCCCAGTTGAACCGGTTTGAGAGTTGAGAGATTGCGACCGTAACATTTTGCACATAGTCCGCGTTCTGCTTCACACGTGAGCACACTTCGCACATGGACATCAATCATGCCATGATTTTGCAGAGTCTTTGCCATTTTGTTAGTGATCTCTTCACCTGCATACACCATGACTTTGTTGGTCGTAGGATCCACGATATCTTCGGCAGCATAGCGTCCTTGTATTCTGTCTGCCAAGGATTGGACGACCTCATTGCCTTCTTTGAGTACTGTCATGTGCACACCACGATTTGTACCACAATCTTCCATTGTAATAATAGCATTTTGCGCTACATCCACCAAACGGCGAGTCAAATATCCAGCGTCAGCGGTTTTAAGAGCAGTGTCTGCCAGTCCCTTACGTGCTCCATGAGTAGAAACAAAGTATTCGAGCACGGTTAGACCCTGTTTGAAATTAGATATGATGGGAGTTTCAATCACGTCTGCTCCACCGGTGGATCCGATCTTGGTAGGTTTATCCATCAAGCCGCGCATTGCGCCAAGCTGTTTAATCTGATCTTTAGAGCCGCGTGCACCTGATTTGTACATCATATATATAGAGTTCAGTCCACTGCGATTGTGGGAAAGCTCTTCCATCATCTCGTCAGTCACGCGGACAGTCGTTCTTTTCCAAGTGTCTACTACTCGACCTACACGTTCGTGTTCTGTGATGCCGCCCTTTTGGTGAAGGTCCCAGATCTTGGCAACTTCCTTTTCAGCTTGGGAAATAATTTCATCTTTGCGTTCGGGAACAACGATATCTCCAAAGCTAAAGGTCACTCCAGCGCGAGTAGCATAGGCAAAGCCTAGATCTTTGAGGTCATCAAGAAAGATGGCAGTGCGCCTTTGTCCTACAGCTTCAAAGCAGAGCATAGCAAGATCATTGAGCTTGCCTTTGTCGTAAGTGATATTTTGGAATCCCACTTCACTGGGGAGGATCTGATTGAAAATCACTCTCCCAACCGTAGTGATAACATATTGATTATCAATCTTGACCCGAATCCAAGTGTGCAGATCGAGGCTACGTTCGAAATCTGTCTCGCCCTTGACACTACAAAACTGTTCGTCAGTTTCATAAGCTGCAATCACTTCATCAACTCCATAAAAATGGCGCAAAGTGGTTATATCTTCAGGTGCATCACATTCTGTCATGGTAAGATAATAGCAGCCCAGGACGATATCTTGGTTTGCAGCCATCGCTAGTCTACCATTGGCTGGCAACAAAAGATTCCTGGTGGAAAGCATCAAGACTCTTGCTTCGATCTGAGCTTCCAAAGAAAGAGGGACATATACACCCATCTGGTCACCATCAAAATCTGCATTAAATGGCACACAAACCATGGGATGCAATTGGATCGCCTTGTTATCCGTCAGGACAGGCATAAATGCCTGAATCCCCAAGCGGTGCAACGTAGGAGCACGGTTTAAAAGGACTGGGTAATCTTTGATCACATCTTCCAGGATGCTCCAGATCTCTGGTTGCTTCTTTTCTATCAATTTCTTGGCATTTTTGACCTTATCCACTTCGCCCATCTTTTGCAAACGTTCGATCAGATAGGGTTTGAAAAGCTCCACTGCCATCTCTTTGGGCAATCCGCATTGATAGAGCTTTAATTCGGGACCAACAGATATGACTGAACGCCCGGAATAGTCCACACGTTTACCAAGAAGATTCTGCCGGAAACGCCCCTGTTTACCCTTTAATTGATCGGTAAGGGATTTGAGCGGACGATTTCCACGTCCTCGCACAGGTCTTGCTTTGCGGCTATTGTCAATAAGGGCGTCAACTGCTTCTTGCAGCATCCGTTTTTCATTGCGGAGGATCACCTCGGGTGCACGAATCTCGAGCAACCCTTTGAGGCGATTATTTCTGGTAATTACCCGGCGATAGAGATCATTGAAGTCTGCTGTGGCAAATCTTCCCCCCTCCAAAGGTACCAACGGTCGGAGAGTCGGTGGCAACACGGGTAAGGCTTCCAGTATCATATTTGCGGGATTATTTCCACTCTTGATGAAAGCATCCACAATCTTTAGTTTATTGATCAGCTTCTGTTTACGCAGAGCAGATTCTTCAAATTTTAGTCTGGTTCTAAGGTCCAGAGCTTCATTTTTAAGATTAATTCTCTCAAGAAGCTCTTTGATGGCTTCAGCACCCATCTTAGCGACAAAGTTATCGCCAACCTTATCCCGAATATCATAATATTCGTCTACTTCCAAAAGCTCCATCTTTTCATATGGGCTATCTCCTGGATCGATTACGATAAAGGATTCATAATATAGTACACGCTCTAAATCTTTAATGGTCATGTCCAACAAGGTGCCAATCTTGGAAGGAGCTGATTTTACAAACCAGATATGAGCGATTGGCACGGCCAGTTGAATGTGTCCCATGCGGGTACGTCTCACTCTGCTCGTGGTTACCAATACATTACAGCGATCACACACGGTGCCTTGGAAGCGTTTCTTTTTATATTTTCCACAAGCACATTCATAGTCCCTTTCGGGTCCAAAAATGCGTTCGCAGAAGAGACCGTCTTTTTCCGGTTTCAAAGTACGGTAGTTAAGAGTATCAGGTTTGGTAACCTCACCATGAGACCATTCATTCATAATAGTCTCGGGAGAGGCTATCTTAATCCGAACTCCATCATATTCACCGGGTCGAACTTCACGTCTTGTGTCTTTCATCCTCTCTTCCCCCTATTTGCCTTCCTCGTCTTTAACAAATTCGATGTCAAAGCCGAGAGATTTGAGTTCACTAACCAGAACATTAAACGATTCCGGAACTCCAGGAGGAGGCGGATTCTCGCCGCGAGTGATGGCTTTGAAGGCATTATTTCTGCCATCCACATCATCACTTTTGATTGTGAGCATTTCTTCGAGCAGGTGTGCTGCACCATAGGCTTCCAATGCCCAAACCTCCATTTCTCCCAGACGCTGACCGCCATGTTGAGCTTTGCCACCAAGGGGCTGCTGAGTAATCAGGGAATATGGTCCCGTAGAGCGTGCATGCATCTTATCGGCTACAAGGTGATTTAGTTTCATCATGTAGATGATGCCCACAGTGACTCTTTCCTTGAATGGATAACCAGATTTACCGTCATAGAGCACCATTTTACCGTCTTCATCATAGCCGGCAGCTCTGAGTTCGCTGCGAATATCTTCATTGCTGGCGCCATCAAATATCGGTGTCTCCACTTCAAAGCCCAAAGCTTTGGCAGCAAGACCCAAATGAGTCTCCATGATCTGTCCGATGTTCATACGAGATGGCACACCCAAGGGATTTAGCACGATATCGACAGTAGATCCATCTTCCATAAACGGCATATCCTCGATCGGCGCTATGATGGAGATCACACCTTTATTACCGTGCCGTCCTGCCATCTTGTCACCCACTTCGATCTTACGTTTCTTAGCCACATAGACTTTTACCATCTTGCGTACGCCATATTGCAGCTCATCACCGTGTTTGATCCGTTCCCGAGATTTCTTGTAGATGTTTTCACTTTGTTCCAAAGACTGCTTGATCTTTAAAATTATATCTTGATAGATAATATTGTTGATAGCACTATCTTCTACCATCTCAACATCCAGATCGAGCTTTTTAAAGTTAATCCGTTTGATATCGTCTTTGGTAATCTTTTTGCCGGGAGCGATAAAATAGACGTTGGTTTTCTCATCCCAGATAGTCTTGGCAACCTGTCCTAAAAGAATGGCAGACAGCTTTTCTTCTTTAAATTCTTCCACTTTTTTGCGCCGCAATGCCAGATCGTCTTTTAGCTTTTTGATCTTTTCATCATACTCATCTTCCAAGTCAGTGCCATCTTCCAGACGAGAAAATACTTTGACGTCGATGACCACACCCTCCATTCCGGGCTTTGCCTTTAGAGAGCTGTTAGTAAAATCGCCAGCACGATCCCCAAAGAGGGCGCGCATGAGGTTTTCTTCCGGAGAAGGATCTATCTCTACCGATTTTGGAGTAACCTTACCAACGATTATGTCGCCGGCATGGATCACTGATCCCACCCTGATGATGCCTGTCTTATCCAGATTGCGAAGGGCATGAGATGGTACATTGGGAATGTCATAAGCCAATTCTTCACGTCCATTTTTGACGTTGCGAACTAGCACCTCCATCTCCTCTATATAGATGGAAGTGAGACTATCTTCACGAGCTACCTTTTCGCTGATGATGATAGCATCCTCATAGTTGTATCCATACCAAGGCATGAATGCAACAAGCATGTTAGTACCAAGCGCAAGTCGATTATCTTCCACACAGGCTCCATCGGAGATCGGCTGACCCTTACGTACTGTATCTCCGACCTTAACTATCGGTCGTTGATTTGCGCAGGTGTCTTGATTGGTGCGGACAAATTTCTTCAAATAAATGCGACTCTGGCTTCCTAAATATAGAGCTTCATCTTTTTCATTGAGCGCTTTGAGATCTATATATGCTGAAGTTACATTGACTACGGTGGCATCATAAGGTGCCACAGCCACATCGGAAGTATCCTTTGTGGCAATCTTCTCCATGCCGGTACCTACAATAGGAGCTTGGGGATTGATCAAAGGTACGGCCTGGCGCTGCATATTCGAGCCCATCAAAGCACGATTTGCGTCATCATGCTCCAAGAAAGGAATCATCGCAGCAGATACAGAAACCATCTGCTGGGGGGCCACATCCATATACTGGATATCGGATGGACTGACTTGCACGAAATCACCCTTTTCTCGAGCAAAGACCAAATCGTCCGTGATTCTACGATCATCATCCAGATGCACATCGGATTGGGCTATGATATACTGATCCTCCTCGGCTGCATCCATATAGACATATTCATCTGTCACTCTGCCATCAACCACTTTACGATAGGGGGTTTCCACAAAGCCAAGGCGATTGATGCGGCTATAAATAGCTGGTGAAACGATGAGTCCGATATTGGGCCCTTCCGGCGTCTCAATCGGGCAAACTCTGCCATAGTGAGACGAGTGGACATCGCGCACTTCAAAGCCTGCTCTATCGCGAGCTAATCCTCCGGGACCCAATGCGGAAAGTGCACGTTTGTGACGTAATCCTGCCAGAGGGTTGGTCTGCTCCATAAACTGAGATAGCTGCCCGGTGAGGAAAAAGCCCTGCACAACATTAATCAAAGCGTTGCTATTCACAAGATCGTGTACAGTTATCTCGTCGATATTGGAAATAGCCATACGCTCCTGGATAATCCTGGAGACCATAGATAGTCCGGAATTGTACTGCTCTTGCAAAAGCTCACCCACCGTGCGCACCCGTCGGTTTGAAAGATTGTCGATATCATCCACATCTTGATCGCCATTGTAGGTATCAATCAGAGTCTTGAAAACATGGACAAAGTCTTCCACGGTGAGAGTCATAATGGATTCATCTACATCAATCCCTAAACGTCTATTGATCTTATATCGTCCCACTTCACCGAGATTGTATCGCTTTTCATTGAAGAACATGCGATCAACCAGTTGCTTAGCTGCTTCCAAGGGAGCATCTTCCCCGGGACGAATCAGCGAATATATCTTTTTAAGAGCATCTTCTTGATTTGTGGTCGGATCTTTGGCAATGGTGTTTTCGAGCACTTTGCGTGCTATCTCATTGTTTGAACCAATGAGCTCCACTTTTTTTATCTTGTGCTCGGAAAGGATTTTGATCAAAGTATCGGTAACTTGTTCGTTAGCAAATGCTATAGGCTCTTCAATACCGTCGACTGTGATGTCTTTGAAGAGATACCTATTTTTAGATTCGGAGACATTTAAGGTCTCGCTTTGATAGAAAGTTTTGCGAAGGTCAAGATTGGAAGAAATGCCAATTGCACGCAACAAAGTAGTTGCAGGTAATTTGCGGCGTTTATCGATATGGACGAACATTACATCGTGAATATCTATATCAAATTCCAGCCAAGACCCATTGTAAGGTATAATTTTTGCGGAATACAGGGTTTTTCCTGATGGATGCTTTTCTGATGAGAAGAATACACCGGGCGAACGCTGCAGTTGTGAGATTATCACACGCTCAGCGCCATTTACTATGAATGTACCCTGATCTGTGACCAATGGAATCTCGCCTAAAAATACGTCTTGTTCCAAGACATCTTTGCTTTCACGTCCGGTCTCGGTATTCTCAAATACAGTGAGACGAAGCTTTGCTTTGAGGGGAGCTTGATAGGACAGATTACGCTCACGACACTCATCTATGGTATATTTTTCTTGCAGGACATTATATTCGATGAATTCCAGCAAGAAATTGCCTTTATTGTCTTCAATCGGGAATATGGACTCAAAGACAGCCTGCAGTCCTCTTTTTGCCCGTCGCTGAGGATGTACATCCTTCTGCAGAAAATCGTTAAACGAATCTACTTGCATGGCAAGAAGATTGGGAATTTCTACTTCAGGAATACCCAGTTCGGCAAATCTTCCGGAGATACGGGAATAACTTTTGATCTTTCTCAAAAGCTCACTCCTTTGTGCTGATATCGCACATTCGGTATGGGTTAGTACTTTGCATCTTATACGCTACGTTCAAGCGGCTCATAGTTTTGACTGACACATCAATTTGGGGATAGGTTGTTACTTTATGCTGTCTGCTCAGCAAATGAGTCCAAAAAAAGTCCAGGTGGACTTTTTTTGGACATATGTTTTGGCAAAAAAGCCGATTACTTGAGTTCGACAGTTGCGCCAGCGTCTTCAAGTTTTTTCTTAGTTGCTTCGGCTTCTTCTTTACTAACTTTCTCAGCGACTGCTTTAGGAGCGCTGTCAACCAAATCTTTGGCTTCTTTGAGACCAAGGTTGGTGATTTCGCGTACAACTTTGATTACGTTGATCTTCTTGTCACCGGGGCTAGTAAGAATCACGTCAAATTCGCTCTGTTCTTCTTTCTCTTCAGCAGCGCTGGCAGGAGCGGCAAATGCGGCCACAGGAGCGGCGGCGGATACGCCAAATATTTCTTCCATTTCTGTGACGAGTTCAGAGAGCTCGAGAACGGTCATTTCTTTAATCAGGTCAATTACTTGTTGTTTTTTATCGGACATCTTTCCTCCATCGGATATATGAATAATTTTTTATTAGCTAGCATCAGCTTGTTTGTCTTTTATGGCATCTACCGCATAGATGAATTTACGGATAATACCCTGGCTGACCGCCATGAATCCAGTAAGCGGAGCAGTCATGCTGCCCAGCACTTTTGCCAAGAGTTCGTCGCGGGTTGGAAGGTTGGCTAGAGCAGCAAGTTCTGCCTGACCATATACGTGTCCTGCCACGTATCCGACTTTAAAGCTTGGAAAGTCGGCATCTTCCATTACTTCTTTACTAAACTTCGCTACTACGCGAGCGGGAGATACTTCATCATCCTGGCTAAAAGCCACTGCTGTGGGGCCATTGAGATATTTGTCCAGCTCTGTAATACCAAGTTCGTTAAGTGCAATCTTGAGCAGGGTGTTTTTCTCCACCAGGTATTCCACCTTATCAGCGCGAAAACGGTTGCGCAGATCGTTTACCTGTTCGACATTGATTCCCTTGTAATCCACCAGTACGATCGCCTTTGCGCTACGTAGTCTTTCGACTAGGTTCTTAACTTTGTCTACTTTAAATTGTTGAACCATTATTGTGCCTCCTCTTAGCTCTTGGCTGCCAAGGTTGCGCTTGCGACCTGTAGTTTAATGCCGGGTCCCATTGTGGTGCACAGAGTGATGCTCTTGATAAAGACGCCTTTGAGTGTAGCGGGGCGCTCTTTGAGAACCGCGGCAAGGATAGCCTTGATATTTTCTTTCAGCTTTTCTTCATCAAAACTGAGTTTACCAGCAGGGATATGTAGATTTGCAAACTTATCAACACGATAGGTCACTTTCCCACCTTTGGATTCTTCCACTGCTTTGGCTATGTCCATTGTAACTGTTCCCACTTTGGGATTTGGCATCAGTCCGCGAGGACCAAGAACTCGGCCTAATTTACCGATACGTCCCATAAGGTTTGGAGTGGCGATCACTACGTCAAAATCAAACCACCCACCGGTGATTTTTTCGACAAGATCGTCCACGCCTACGTAATCGGCTCCAGCATTTCTGGCTTCTTCTGCTTTGTCACCCTCAGCAAACACAAGCACTCGCATAGTCTTCCCCGTTCCATGGGGAAGTACCAATGAGTTTCTGATCTGCTGATCTGCTTTACGAGGATCGACGCCAAGGTTGAAATGAACTTCGACTGTTTCGTCAAACTTCGAAGCCGGCAGGCTCTTGAGAAGTTTGATTCCTTCATCGAGGTCAAATCTCTTTTGGCGATCAAACATCGCATAGGCGACTTTGTACCTTTTACTATGTTTCATTGACTCTCCTTTATGAATACTATCTCCTGCATCGTCACATTAGCCGTCGATGGTGACGCCCATGCTCCGTGCAGTACCTGCGATCATACTCATAGCGGATTCAAGGGAATGGCAATTCATATCCTGGATTTTGAGCTCTGCAATGCTCCTGAGTTGGGCTTGGTTCAGCTTTCCAACTTTTTCTTTATTTGGCGTAGAGGAACCTTTTGCCAAACCAACTTCTTTTTTGATGAGAACGCTGGCAGGAGGTGTTTTGATCTCAAAAGTGAAAGATTTATTCTTGGCCACATAGATCACTACCGGAAATACCATCCCGGGTTGATCTTGGGTCTTTTCATTAAACTGACGGCAAAATTCTGGTATGTTCACGCCCACTTGTCCCAATGCAGGGCCCACGGGAGGTGCTGGAGTCGCTTTGCCAGCTGGCAATTGCAGCTTCAGAATTGAAACGATGTCTTTTGGTTTCGCCATAATATTTATCCTCTTGTATCTATAATCTATTTTTTTATCAGTTCTACCTGACTTCCATTAAGCTCTACGGGAGTGCGACGACCAAATACCGTCACATCTATCACCAGCTTATTACCGTCATCGGCAGTCTTTTGAACAATGCCCTCAAAATCCGTAAATGGACCGGATATTACCTTAACCAGGTCTCCCGGCATATACGAAAACTTTTTGAAATCCCGATCGGGGTCTGCTATGCCTAACAACCTGTCTACTTCTTCTTGAGGTAAGGGAATGGGGTCTTTGTGGTCTTTGGTCATACCCAAAAAACTGGTGACACCTGCCAAACTCAAAATATAGGTCTTCAACTCTGGTGTCAAATCTGCTTCCAAAATCACGTAACTGGTAAAAACTTTGCGCTCTCGCTCGATCTTCTTGCCATCGCGAATAATAAATGTTTTGCGAACGGGTACTAAGATCTGCCCGACAAGCTTCTCCATCTCAGTCCCTTCCAGACCCTTCTCGATGGCGCTCTTTACCTTATTCTCGAAACTCGAGTAGGTATGCAACACATACCACTTCATTGCCACTGGTCTTTCCCCTTAAAAAAGCAGTTCCAAGATGCGTGAAAAGCCAAAGTCCACCACGGATAGAAAGATAGCTACAATCGCAGACATTACTATGACTACTATTGTACCTTCCTTAAGATCTTCCCGGCTGGGCCAGCTTACTGATTTCATCTCGGAACGCACATCGCGAAAAAAGCGACTTACAGTTTGTAATTTCATCTATTTCACCAAATACCTGTTTAGCTAAAAGCTACAAATTTAAGAATGTGGCAGGACAGGCAGGAATCGAACCCGCAACCCCCGGTTTTGGAGACCGGTGCTCTACCAGTTGAACTACTGTCCTGCAACATATATTTCCAGCAGTTTAACGCTGCTTGTGGTTTGTGTGTTTCCGACAAGTGGGGCAATATTTCTTCAGCTCCATTCTGTTCGGATGCTTACGTTTGTTGCGGGTCGTCGTATAATTACGATTCTTGCACTCTTCGCAAGCCAGGATAATTATATCTCTCATCTTATGCTTCCAATTGGTTCTTATTCAACTATGCTAGAAACAACGCCACTGCCGATTGTGTGACCACCTTCACGGATAGCAAAGCGTAGTCCCTGTTCCATAGCAATCGGAGTGATAAGTTCAGCAGTGATCTCCACATTATCACCAGGCATGACCATTTTGACTCCTTCTGGGAGTTGCAAAGAACCGGTAACGTCGGTGGTGCGGAAATAGAACTGAGGACGGTAACCACTTTGGAAAGGTTTATGACGTCCGCCTTCTTCTTTGGTCAGGATGTAGGTCTGACCTACAAACTTGGTATGCGGAGTAATTGATTTCGGTTTGGCCAATACCATACCGCGTTCCACATCTTTCTTAGCAAAGCCACGCAGCAGGATACCGATGTTGTCACCAGCTTGAGCTTCATCAAGAAGCTTACGGAACATTTCTACTCCAGTGCAAGTGGTTTCAACAGTCTCCCGGATACCTACACGCTCAACCTTATCTCCAACCTTGATCACACCGCGTTCCACACGACCGGTAGCAACTGTGCCCCGACCAGGGATAGAAAACACGTCTTCCACAGGCATCAGGAATGGTTTGTCAATTGCACGATCTGGAAGCGGAATGTAGCTGTCTATAGCATCAAGCAAAGCCTGAATCTGCACTTCTGCTTCTGGATCTCCATTTAAACACTTTAGGGCTGAACCACGAATCACCGGAACTTCGTCACCAGGAAATTCATATTTATCGAGAAGTTCACGAACTTCCATTTCAACCAGATCAAGTAGTTCTTCGTCATCAACTAAATCGCATTTGTTCATGAATACCACGATTGCAGGAACACCAACTTGACGAGCAAGCAGGATGTGTTCGCGAGTCTGAGGCATAGGTCCATCATAAGCACTGACCACCAAAATTGCTCCATCCATCTGAGCAGCACCGGTGATCATGTTTTTGATGTAGTCAGCGTGACCGGGACAGTCAACGTGAGCATAGTGGCGCTTTTCAGTCTCATATTCAACGTGGGCGGTTGCGATGGTGATACCACGAGCTTTTTCTTCGGGAGCGTTGTCAATACTATCAAAGGAACGGAATTTGGCTCCGCCCTTCTTTGCTAGATAAGAGGTAATCGCCGCGGTGAGCGTGGTCTTACCATGGTCTATGTGACCAATCGTACCGACATTTACGTGTGGCTTGGTACGTACGAATTTTTCTTTTGCCATTGTTCCTCCTGGAATTACTATTCCATGTCCTTGTATTATTCGCTATCATAGAGATAAACCTACGTGCTCTTACCACGTAAATTCATCTCATAAAATGGAGCTCAAGACCGGATTTGAACCGGTGACCTCATCCTTACCAAGGATGTGCTCTACCGACTGAGCTACTTGAGCCTTTTCACACCACCTTGAAAAAGGCAGACAATCTAAAATATTGGAGCGGGAAACGGGGTTCGAACCCGCGACCCTCAGCTTGGAAGGCTGATGCTCTACCATCTGAGCTATTCCCGCTAAATGCAAAAAAATGGTGGAGAGGGGAGGATTCGAACCTCCGAAGTCGTCTGACGACAGATTTACAGTCTGTTCCCTTTGGCCGCTCGGGAACCTCTCCACTTTTATGGAGCCGATGAAGGGAGTTGAACCCCCAACCTATTGATTACAAATCAATTGCTCTGCCATTGAGCTACATCGGCAATGGGTTTTGTCAATGAATTTGACTGCACGATTTTTGTCAATACCTTTTTTCTGGCTCACTCTATGTTCTTCTTTGTAGATTCTATAACCTTGTTTTTATTCCCACCCTTTCTGTCAACAAAATAAATCTCGCAGAACTTTTTTTGCTGTCCATAGACCCTGCTCCTTGAATCCTTTGACCAATTCATATCCAATAGGCTTAAATATTTACGGGCTGGTTAACTACAGGAAATAATAGCGCTATTAGCCATTCGCCACTCTGACATCCATTAATTATCCCAATCGGAAAGCAGCACAGACATCACATCAGCTGTTTGTTTTGGCATAATATTCAGCTTGACAGCAGGGACTTGACGAAAGAGTCTGTCGTGCTGAAAAAATAACAAGATTTGGAGTGCTCAATCCAGAGCATATTCACTCACACCTGGATTCACATCAGGTCATCAAAGAGGTAGATATGGAGATAGACGTAAAGGGACTGTGCCGAAAACTCGGTATCAGCCGGAACTCATTACTTCCAGAAAGACCCAACCAAGTGCTTTTGTAGTAAGCTTTCATGGGTAAGTTCAGAGTGTTTACTTATTACTTTAAATTGCAGGCTCGCAGAATACACAGAAGGGTAGTAGAGATGGGAGGATATCCCATTTTAAATTATCTTGCTATTCTAGCTGGCTTTCTGGTCGTATCGTTAATTTTATACTATTTTTCCGATGCTTTCATGCTAAGCTATATGCTTGTTGCATTGCTAGTCATTACCCGACTTAGCAGTAAAAAATATAACGATTTCCTGAAACTAACATTTTCAACTGCAGATTATTATAAAATACGATTGGCAGAAAATCTAATATCTGCTCTTCCTTTCTTATTATTTCTATGTGCTGTAGGAGATTTCCAATTGGGACTTGCGATATTGATATCGTCAGCGCTTCTCGTTTTTATCCAATTTAGAGTGAAGTGGCAGATTGTTATTCCAACTCCTTTCTCCAAGTATCCATTTGAGTTCATAGTGGGGTTCAGAGTCTCATTTATTGTTTTTGCTCTTGCCTATTTTCTGACCTATATATCCATACGTTATACCAATTTTGGCATAGGTATTTTTGCTTTATTGATCGTGCCAATCGTTTGCACCATGTTCTATTTCAAGGTAGAGGATGTTTTTTATGTATGGATTTTTTCATCTAACGCAAAGAGATTCCTGATTGATAAAGTAAAGATTGCTTTTTTTTGCTTATTTCTCTTATGTTTACCTATAGTTATAACTTTATCTATTAGCTACCCAACTAAAATTCCCATCATACTTATATGTCAGATCATAGGACTTGGTCTGATTTGTGCCAGTGTATTAGCTAAATACTCATCTTTCCCCAATGAAATAGGCAAACGTGAGGGGCTACTTGTTTTATTCTCTATCATATGGCCAATATTGCTTTTTTTCACAATACCATATTTGTTCAAACGCTCCATAAGAAGTTTAGAAGGAATATTAGGATGATTAATATCAAAAACTTAAATAAAACTTACGGTTTTGTTCACGCTTTGAGAGATGTAAATCTACACATTCAAGATGGCTATGTATATGGTGTTGTTGGGAGTAACGGGGCGGGCAAAACTACTTTATTTGAATGTATTGCAGGTCTTATAAATTATTCAGGAAGTATTGAGTTTACGGGAAATAACATTAAAAACCAAATGGGCTTTTTGCATACTGAGCCCTATTTCCCTTCTCTAATCACTGGTCGGGAATATCTGCAATTAATATGCAATGCAAGGAAGTTAAAATCCGTTGATTTTGACGAAACCAATATATTCGAATTGCCCTTGAATAGTTATGTCTCAACTTATTCAACTGGGATGAAAAAGAAAATAGCTTTAACAGGAATTTTGTTACAAAAAAACCAAGTATATATTTTGGATGAACCGTTTAATGGAATAGATGTCCAAAGTAATATGCTGGTTACGGAAATTTTACTGCGACTGAAAGCCAAGAAAAAGACGATGATTATATCATCTCACATATTATCGACTCTTAGCGAAGTATGTGATTATTATGTAGTGTTGAAAGATGGTAAAATTGATAAAAATGTGAATAAGGAAGCTTTTCAGGATATAGAAAAAGAGATACGTCGTGCAGAAATAGGCAATAAAATCGAAAAACTTAAATTGGGATAAAACACAAAGCTGCCCCCTCTGATTCTATTGCTATATGATGTTGCACTTTTCTTTCGACAAGGGCTTTACTGAGATGTGAAATAACATGTCTAAGTGCTTGAAAAAGTATCACACTTCATGCCTTCCCCGTTTCTTGCCCATTTGAGAAGTGAGCAAGAAACGGGAAAATAAGGAGTTACAGCGTTGGGAAAGTAGATTGCAGCACAGAATTCTGACTGCAGGACCGGACTCAGCTCTGGATTACTGGATTTGCACTTAGCCAAGTGATAGAGCAAATATGCCCTTCTTTCTCTTTAAAAATGTGTTTATCAAAGATAGGATCTATCTTTTCTTTCCTGGAATGTTCAGCCACGATCACGGCATCGTCTGCCATGATCCGACTTTCAAAAAGGATTTGTAGGGTAGGATTGATCAAGTTTTTGTCATAGGGAGGATCCAAAAAGATCACATCATATATTTGATTTGCACTTTTAATAAAGCTATACACCTTTTTACGATAGACATGACATTGATCCTGGCAACCAAGCAATTCGATATTACTAATGAGGGTAGCGATCGCAGGGGCAGCAAATTCGACAAAGTCTACCCAAGCAGCTCCCCGTGAAATCGCTTCCAGCCCAAAGGCTCCGGTTCCGGCATATAGATCCAGGACTCGCTTCTCAGCATATTCTTGATAAGTGGAAAAGATCATTTCCCGGTTGAAATCAGTGGTAGGTCTGGTACTTCTCCCCGGAACAGCGTGGAGTTTACGCTTTTTATGCTTCCCAGCAATAATTCGAATCATACCTTTTTTTCAAATCTTTTTCCCAAGCCAGGAACCTTGATCTCAAGTTGCACAGGTTTTGTTTCAAACCGTGGACATGAGAGCAATTGCACTCTCTGCATTTGCTTACATTGACGCAAACACTTTTCGCAGATGTGATTGTACTGTTTGGGGAAACCTTTGGTCATAATTAGACTTTGGGATTTTGCATATCCGCAAAAAGGCTCACAAGCTCAGAGATGCTAATCTCGGAAAGAGGAGTCTTTTTGTCATAGCGCGCAAGAACTGCGATCAACAAATCTTCTAACAAGAACGCAGAATCTTCGTCGCTGGAATCAAGCATAGTCGACTGAGCTTGTCTCTCTATCGCTTCAATTACTTCCGAAAGAGCGTCCAATTCTGATTCGTCAGCTACAATATCTTCGTCAAAGACGATTTCGCTTTCTTGGATACCGTCACCAAGTCTTTCCATGGCATGGACCATGTTGTCAAAACCTTGATGACTGAGGATTTTCAGATATGCTAGCTCTTCCGGAGTAAATAGCTTTTCTATGCGCGGGTCATAGCGATTTGAGGGATCATTCAAGATTCGAGCATGAAGAGCTTCAATCTTCTCCCTGATGGCAGGTGAAGAGTCATTTTGGGCGATGAGCTCATAGGTAGCAAGAGCATCAAAAAATTGGTTTTGTTCTTCAAAAAGCTTTGCTAGAGTGATAGTCGGAGTCCAGTTCATGGGTATCTTCATTGTTTTCTCCCAAAATATATTGTCAATAAGTCAATAAAAGTTAATGGCATTTTGTGTCAATAGCTTTGTTCTGATAATTCACATATCACGATTGCTATGGTTCTTCAAAAAGCGATGCGATTTAGATTGGCTTCGATGGTCCCCGTTCCAATTCCTTTAACCTTGATGAAGTCACTTATATCCCGGAAATCCCCGTGTTGCTCTCTGTATGCTATGATTGCTTTTGCTTTTGCGGGACCGATACCTTTGAGACTACACAATTGTTCCAAGGTGGCAGTATTGAGATTCACTATCTCCCCCGGGGAGAGCTTGCCAATTGTCTGCTCAGAGGAAGTTGATTCAGGCAAGAGAGAATCTCCAAAGACTACGAGATATGGATAGCTACGCCGATATATTCCCGAACCGATTCCTGATACTTTGGTCAAATCTATCACATTTTCAAAGGGAAATTGGAGGCGATAATTGATGATATCTTCCGCCCTTTTTTGCCCGATACCGGGAATTGCCATGAGCTCCTGAGCGCTTGCTGTGCGAATATCCACCTTTAGCGGCACTTCTTCTGCCAGGGCAATACGCAAGCTATCCGAGAGACCAGAGCTATTTTGCTGCCCTTGATAACCAGCCAAAGACAGCAAGGAACCCATCATGATAATACCAGCAACAATTAATATTATGCGTTGCTCATCCTGGGTCAGGATCTGGTTAAGTGGATTGTTCATGATTGATTGCGGGGGACCACAAAAATACCTTCCGCCTCGGCATAGATTCCGTCAAGGTCCATGAGTTCAGCACGAGTATGGATGGTTCTGCTTTTTGCAGATTCAATCCAACCTCTGAGTTGAACTTCTTTACCAATAGCAAGAGGACGACGAAAGCTGATGGTGAGCTTTGCAGTAAAGGCGACTTTCCCACTATGGATGACAGCTTTTGCCATCACTTCATCCAGGAGGCTGGACAAAATCCCGCCATGAGCTATCTGAGCATAGCCTTCGTATAGTTCTGAAAGACATAAGCTCGCTCTTGCCTCATTAGGATGAGGATATTCAAAGTCCAATTTTAGCCCGATGGGATTATCTTTCCCACAGACAAAGCAATTATGATACTCTTCGCTCACGAGACTATCCTATCTACCTATCTATGTCTTTGAATGTAGTCTTGGATCTCCGCCAGCTGATTTTCATAGCCCTTTTTGCCCATTAGGGCATAAGTTGCGATCTTACCAGCTTCTACACCCGGTTGATCCAAGGGGTTGATCTTGAGCAGCTTGCCAGTAAAGACGGTTTGTATCTGATACATCATGATCATCTCTCCCAGGTTATGGGCATTGATCTCATTGAAGATCAGATTTGCATTTGGGCGTCCAGCTTTACAGAGGGCAATCTCAGTGGCAAGACGTTCTGCCGCAAGCAATTCTGAAAGCTTTTTACCGCCCAGATAGCTGACCTCTGCTCGGTCTGGATAAAGATTTGGGATTTCATAGTCGTGTTTGAATTTCTCCACAGAAATGAAGGTTACTACTTTGTCATTTGGTCCTTGTGTATAGAGCTGAATCTGAGAATGTTGATCAGTGGTTCCCAGTGCTTTAACCGGAGTTTGACCGACATATATTTCGCGCCCACGAAGATCATATCGCTTGCCCAAACTTTCTGCCCAGAGCTGACGATACCAATCTGCCAGATCATAAAGAGAATTGCTATAGGGCATCATCACGCTGATGTTTTTGCCTTCCCGCATATATAGATAGTGCAGCAGCCCATTTATATAAGGCGGATTCAGCATTATGTCAGCATTTTCACTCTGCTCACGCATGGCTTTGGCTCCCGCCAATAGGGCTTTGATATCGATCCCAGCGAAAGCTGAAGAAAGCAGACCGACATCGGTGAGCACGGAGAATCTTCCTCCCACATTGTCAGGAACGATGAAAGAAGCTATCCCTTCTTGCTGAATCACTTGACGCAAGAATCCCTTTTCTTTGTCGGTGGTAATCACCAAGTGTTTTTGATAATTTGAGGGATATTTGTCTTTTAAGATCTTGGTAATAATCAGAAAGGCAGCCATGGTCTCGGCGGTTGTGCCACTTTTGCTGATAACGTTGAAGATTGTCCTATCCAGATCTATATCGTTTAGTATCTCATAGAGATATACGGGATCCACATTGTCATAGACATATACTTTACGTTTGAGTCCAGCTTCAGTTTTGAGCGCACTATACAAAGCTTTGTTCCCTAAAGCGCTGCCTCCTATCCCCAGAACTACCATGTTTTCAAAACGATCGTCAATCCGATCTACAAAATCCAATATGTGCTGTACATCGTATTCCGGGAGCTCATAAAAGCCCAAAATCCCCGCTCGGCGGTCTGCATCGATTTCAGCGATGGCATCCTTGACTCTGTCTGCATAATCTACCAACCGTGAGGCTTTTATGGCTGATAGTAAGTTTGGATTGGAAAGAAGGTTTTGATAATCAAAGCGGATCATATATAGACTCCTGTTTAGCATAATATGGTTTTAGAGTTCTATAGATCAATTCATCCACATTCGGTAAGGAAGTGGAAAAATCAAAGTTTTTTACGATCATACTAAGCCTCTCGTCACAATTTGGAATCACTGACTTGATATCATAATATGCTCCGGGACTAACACTCAATTCGGTGATGCCCATTCCGATAAGAAGCGGGATGTATTCCTTGATCGAAGCCATCTCTCCACAAACTGAGAGTGATGTGCCATGTTTGGAAGCGTGTATGACAATAGAACGTATCAGCTTGAGCACTGCCGGATGATGTTGGATAAAATATCGAGAGACTTTATCATTGTTGCGGTCAACCGCCAAAGTATATTGCACGAGATCATTTGTGCCGATAGATAAAAAATCACAATGCTGAGCCAAAGAATCAGAACTAAGGGCTGCAGAAGGGATCTCAATCATGCAACCCAAAGGAAGGTCAGGGTCATAATCGATGCCCTTTTCATAGAGTTCATCTGCACAAGATTTGACAATCTGCTTTGCTGCTAAAAAGTCATCTACATCGATGACCATGGGAAACATCAAACGAATCCTCCCAAAAGCTGAAGCACGCAATATTGCTCTAATCTGTGGACGCATAAAGGATGGATTTGACAAGAGCAACCGGATCCCGCGATTCCCCAGATAGGGATTATCCTCTTTTTCTGAAGGTATCAGATGCGAAATCTTGTCGCCACCAATATCAAAGCTGCGAATGGTAAGTGTCTTAGGCGCAATCTGCTCTGCCATCTTTTTGTAGATGGCAAATTGCTCTTCTTCATCAGGAAGACGGTTCTTCTCGATCAGAAGAAACTCTGTACGAAACAGACCAACTCCACTACTTCCAAGCTCCGCGACCTGCGTGATCTCTTCCGGTAAGCCAATGTTTAGGCTCAATTGAATCTTGCGCTTATCCTTTGTCTCACACGCTATGTTTTTAAGTCGCATTTGCTTGCTTCGAATCAGTTCTTGGATCTGGATCTTTTGGGCGAAGTATTCGAGATTTTCGTCATCCGGATTTTGGATCACTAAGCCGGATTCTCCATCCATCATGATCAAATCACCCTCAGCAATCTTTTGTTTGAGATCATGGATATTTGCCACACATGCCAGTTTCATGGCTCTACTGAGAATTGCGGCATGTGATGTGTAGCTGAGGTTTTCCACCAAAAAACCGGCTATCCCTTTTTGATGCAAAATGCTAATATCACTGGGCTGAACTTGATCAAAGATGGGGATTGAATCTGGATCAAGCCTGGCTAGATGCTCACCATTAGAGCCCGTTATCTGCCAGATTAAGCGCGATTTGACGTCGGCAAAATCAGCGGCTCTTTCGGCAAAGAGCTCATTTGCCATGTTTCTAAAAACTTCTATCGCCTCTTCGAAAACAAGATCTATACTTTTGGCTGCCGTGAGGCGATCACCCGCGATCTTTTTCTGAATCTTTGCCTGTAACTCGGGATCATCCAAGATCTCTATGTGTGTGCTGAGGATATCCTTCTCCCCGTCGGTGATCTCGGATTTGGATAGATATTCTTCCAGATCCTTTTTGGTGGTTAAAAGCAAGTTTTCCAGAAGTTCTAGTTCCCTTTCCACCTCATCGGATGAGATTTTGTCAGTAGGTATATCGGGCGCACTGCAAGTCACAAAAACAGCTTTGCCCAACGCTAGCCCTTTCGAAATTGGAGTTCCCGTAAAACTATGCATCTATTCTTCACCAAAGCCAGATTCGATCATGTCGCCGATCTCTGATATAAGATATTCTTCATCTACTCCGTCAGCAATCAACTCCAATTTACTGCCGCATTCAGCTGCCAACATCATCACCCCCATGATGCTTTTCCCATTAACTTTGGTGCCGTCTTTTTCTATGTAAAAATCAGAACGGTACTTTGTCGCAGCGCGCACCATCAGAGCAGAGGGACGAGCGTGTAAACCCAGCTTATTCTTGACTGTGACTGTCCTGCGCATCATCTTCCAACTTCTTTTGCATAGTTTTTCTACGGATTTCATCGTGAACTTTCTGATTAAAATCCTCGGCAGCGTCATAACCTACACTTTTCAGGATCATGTTCATCGCTGCTACTTCGACGATCACAGAGACATTTTTACCCGGTGATACCGGCAAATATATAATAGGGATTTTTACTCCTAGATGTTCAGCATAGCTGTCTGTCAGACCAATTCGCTCATAATCCATATTTTCCTGCCAAGGCATAAGCTCCATCTGCATATCAATGTTCTTTTGCCGACGAGTTCGTTCAACGCCAAACATACGCTCCACATTTACAAAACCCAGCCCCCGGATCTCCATGAAATGACCAAAAGCGCGTCCTGGCCTGCCAATCAATTGATCATCGAGATAGCGCAGAGTGATCAGATCATCCCCTACTAACGAGTGCCCTCTATGCACCAGGTCTAAAGCACATTCACTTTTGCCGATACCACTCTTCCCGGTGAGCAAAATCCCCTGACCAAAGACATCCACCAAGGTAGCATGGATAGTTTTCTCGAGAGCAAAGATATCTTGCAAATAGCGGCTAAGGTGCTGGATGAGATTGATCGTGGAGAGACGACTGGATAGCAGCGCAATGTTGAGATCATTTGCCAGAAACTCGATCACGGGAGGTAGGGTGAGCCCTTTTGAGATGATGATGCACGGGATATCAGTTTTGAACATGTCTCTGATCCGGAGGATCAATTCTTCCTCTCTAAGCGATTGCAGATAGCGTACTTCGGTTTCGCCGAAAACCTGTATCCTCTCCGCAGAAAAGACTTCCAAATATCCTGCCAAAGCAAGTCCCGGACGATTAACGTGCGGTGAATTGATCTTCTTTGAAAGGGTCTGCGGCTCCGTCACCAAGGACAAAGCAAGGTCCTTCTTTTTGGCATCAAAGAATTCACGAACGGTAATTTCTTTCATAAGATCCTTATGGTGACCTCTACCCCCTCCCACTTGGAAAGGAGTAGAGGTCAAATTATCTGCCCGCTACTAAAAGAGATAAGCCCCCTCTAGAAAGCTGGCAAGAGTTGAGGTTTGCTTAGGGCTCAAAGAGCTTGTAGTTCTCTTCATCCTTTTTGACCAAGACGTTGATACGATCGGTTTCTATGTTTCTAAAGATGAAGAAATTATCCTTCCCTTCTTCCATTTTATCGATGGCTTCTTGTATATCAAGAGGTTCGGTGACCACGCGTTTGGTTTTTACGGTACGACGCTCTTTATTGGCACGGTTCACCACGATGTCAGAAGCGTGAGAGAAGTTCTCAAATTGCTCTTTAAGGGCGCGCTTTTGATGATCAGTAACACGGTCCTTTAGTTTCTTTATCTGAGCTTCCAATTTGTCCAAAGCGTTGTCGATGGAAAGGTACATATCCATCTCTTCTGCTTCTGACTGAAGGCTAAATTTACCGGCATGCATGGAAAGCTCACAGATGTTGCGGTTATTTTCCAAGGCAAGTGTCACATGAATCGTAATAATATGATCAAAATACTTCTTCAGTTTCAGGCATGAGCTTTCCACATAGTCACGGATCGCTTTAGTTAGTTCGAAGTGACGGGCTGTAATCGTGATTTGCATCGTAATCCTCCAGTTATATTTTGTGGATACTAAGGTCTCGCAGATCCTCTACGGATTCCATAATTGCTTCAGATAAAGTGGGATGGGCAAATACGATCTCCTCTATAGATTCTGCTGTCATCTCTTTTGAGATCATGATGGCTCCCTGAGCGATCAATTCGGCGGCATTGGGACCCATGATATGCATCCCCACCAATTGCCCATTATCTTTGCGAGCTATGCTTTTTACAAAGCCTTGGGTTGCAGACATGGACATGGCCTTGCCGTTTGCCGAAAAGGGGAATTTCCCCACCACAATCTCACCATATTTTGCTTTTGCTTCCACTTCTGTAAGGCCCACGGAACCGATTTCCGGATTTGTGAACGTACAGCGCGGAATATTGGGATAGTACAAAGTGTGTTTAGGGCAAGGACGCTCGTTCAAGAGAGCGGCAATATCTTCCACCGCCAGAAGTCCTTGCTTGCTAGCGGTATGTGCCAGTTGCATTTTGCCGGTCACGTCACCAATCGCCCAGATGCCTGCAGCGGAGCTGCGCATCTTTTCGTCGATAACGATAGCTGATTTCTGGGTCTTAATCTCAAATCCTTCACACTCGATGTCAAAGGCAGGCACTCTGCCAACCGACATGAGCACTTTCTCGGCAATCAATTCGCTGCCATTAGCAAGTTTAAGCTGCATCTGCCCATCAATCTCTTGGATGTTTTGCACAGCAGTGTTGAGATATATCTTAATACCACTTTTTTTGAGGGCAAGAGCCAGACGTTTTGAGATCTCTTCGTCTTCGAGAGCAACCAGCCGGGGAAGGAACTCGACGATGCTTACCTTCACTCCAAAAGCGGCAAAGATCGAAGCAAATTCGCAACCGATCACACCTCCTCCCACGACAGCCAGGCTTTCTGGTAAAGATTCCATAGCCAGGATACCGGTGGAACTGAGAATGCGCTCCTCATCGATCGGAATACCGGGCAAGCTCTTAGCTTGACTTCCTGTACCCACGATGATATACTTTGCATGGTAGCTACTATCATCCGAACAGTGAACTTGATAGCCATCTTCTGTCTTAACGATTCGGACGGCAGTGCCGGATATCACTGGTATTTTACGTTTACGGAAGAGATATTCGATGCCACCCACTAACTGTTCAACGACCTGATTTTTGCGTTGCCAGATTTTTGCATAATCCAAAGTCAGCTTAATCTCAGGTAAACCAAATAGTTCAGACTCATGGATTTCACGAACCAGTTCGGCACTTTTCACCAAGGTTTTGGTAGGGATACATCCCCAATTTAAGCAGATTCCGCCTAGCCGCTCTTTTTCAATCACGGCGCAGGAGATGCCATATTGTGCCAGCCGGATTGCTGCTTCGTATCCGCCGGGTCCCCCTCCGATCACTAATACTTGATAGTCTTGCATGTTTCCTCTATGTTCTTCTTAATCTACTGTTTAGGATGCCAAGCTCTTCGCGGTATTTGGCAATAATTCGCCGTGAAATATTCATTCCTTCTGCTTTGAGCAGATCGACCAGTTCCTGATCCGAATGCGGTTTTTTCTTATCTTCGCTTTCAATTAGGCGAATAATGCAAGTCTTAGCTTGCTGACGTGAGATGCTCTCATAATGATCATCTCTGCCGGCAGTTGAGGAAAAGAAATCCTTCAGGGCAAAGATGCCATATGGGGTTTCGGCATACTTGTGCTTGACCACCCGACTGATGGTGGATTCGTTCTTTCCCACATCTTGGGCAATAGAGCTATAAGTCAGGGGTTGCAGAACTCCGCTGCCGTTGTAAAAGAAATCTTTCTGGTGTTTGATGATGGAAAGGGTGACTTGCTCCAGGGTGCGAGTACGCATGTAGATGGACTTGATCAGGAACTTTGCACTATTGATGCGTTCGCGTACGAAAGAGAGTGTCTCGCGGTCTAAATATCCTCGCCTAATCATATTGCGATAGTGCGAGCTGATCACGATATTGGGAGTGATGCTATCATTAATGATCACTACATAGTCACCGTCGATAAGCTTGAGAGTCACATCCGGATACACATAGGAAGCGTTGATATTTAGGATCCTCAAGCCCGGTTTAGGATCCAGCTTTGAGATCTGGTCCCGATAGAAAATGATGGTATCTTCGGAAACATTGTAGTAGGAAGCTATCTTGCTATAGCGTCGATGGATAAGGTTCTCAAAATGTTCGCCAACCATGCCCATAATGATAGGATTTTCTTTTTGTTTTTCCGAAAGTTGTGCAACCAGGCACTCCGTGATATTGCGAGCTGTAATTCCTTTGGGGGTCAGTTGTAAGATAATCTCGTGTAATTCATCTGCTCGGCGGGGGGAGATCAGAAAACGCTGTGCCACATAGTAAAGATCATATCCTTGTGGCAAAAAGCCATAGACGTCGCAACTATCCACCAATTCCATGACAAAGTCCATCTCATTTTCAGGGAGATTCAGGGGATAGAGCTGCTCCAGATATATATCCTTGCTATTACTTTCATAGCGGATCATGCTTTCTCGGCCCTCTGTTTCGTTTTCGCCCAGATAAGCTTCATATGATGAGTGATATTCGTTCCACTGATCCAGTATATCAGTGAGCTGTTGAGCTTCTTTGCTCGCCGCGCTCAACTCATCGGGGCTATCCACATCATCCAGAGCAGTGCTGCTTTCCGCCTCATCTTGGGGCAGATCATCTTCCGGATGCTCATCATCGTCCTTTTCCTCCCGCAGCTCCAAAAGGGGATTATTCTGAAGCTCTTGGCGGATATAGCTTTCCAGCTCAAGGATTGGCAGAGAGAGCATCTTCAAAGATTGCAGCATTTTAGGCTTCAGCGCCAGCTCCTGCTTCTGCTTTAGTGAAATATGTTGATTCATCGTATTCATGATCTCTCTTCAAATGGACTCATAGTGAACCTTTCTCCCAGATACAGTCTCTTTGCGTTTTCATCATTGATCAGTTCTCTGGAAGAACCTGAAACGATAATTTTACCTTCGTAGATAATATAAGCACGGTTCACGATTTTCAAAGTCTCAATTACATTGTGGTCAGTGATCATCACACCGATGTTTTTTTGACGGAGTTTTTCGATGATATCTTGGATGTCGGATACGGCGATAGGATCGACGCCCGCAAAGGGTTCGTCCATAAAGATAAAGGTAGGATCTGTGACCAAAGCCCGGGTGATCTCGAGCTTGCGCCGTTCTCCTCCCGAGAGCGTATATGCTTTTTGTTTGGCAAGTTTGGTCAGATTCAGCTCGGATAGTGCCTCTTCCAGCTTGAGGCGACGCTCTTTGCGCGAAAGCTTCAGAGTTTCCAGGATCGCCATGATATTCTCTTCCACTGTGAGCTTAGCAAAGATAGAAGGAGCTTGTGCCAGATAGCCCATGCCCATGCGAGCGCGTTTATACATGGGTTTTTTCGTGATGTCTACCTCATTGAGGATCACTTTACCCCGATTTGGCTTTGCCAGACCTATGATCATATAAAAAGTGGTGGTCTTACCTGCACCATTGGGACCTAAAATGCCCACAACTTCACCCTGATTGATTTCCAAGCTGAGGTCATTTACCACAGTGCGTTTACCATATATTTTCACGAGGTTTTGTGCTTCGATCTTATGTAATTCCATAGTTTACAATTTAAGCCTTATTATTTGCCATGTCAAGGTTGATTCTCAAAAAAATACTTGCCCCGGATGCGTCCGCCCATGTCCATCAGTTTAAGCTGATTCTCTTCGCCGAATAAAGCTTTGAGCCTGTCGCCGGTAGCGCTATTGATAAAAAAGTCTTGCGAGCCATCTTGATCTTGTACATAATAGTAAGCAACATCCCGATCTGCACTAAAATCTTGCACTTTCCCATCTACAAAATTCAGCTCGATATTTGCTGCCTGCACCCAGTTTTTCTTCTCCTCTTGCCCCTCAATAGCAAAATAAACCAAGCAGGAATCCACCAGAACCACCCGACTGAGCTTCTGCTGGTCAAGATAAAGATGAAATTCCCTTGCTGTAGCTGTCGCGAATTCATTATAAAAATTTGGCTGTCCTGTAAATACCGCCTGCTCTTCCTTGGCAAAATAAATCAAGAAATCGCTATTTGCATGATAGTCTTGAGTACTTGTCTCAACGTTGAAGGTGGCTATCAGCTTGCGTTCATCCTCAAAATATTCCATCTTATCCGCACTAATATAGAGAGTATCCTTCACCCCCGCACGGATGCGAGGTTCTTCGATGAGATAAGCATAGCCATTTGTCCTATCCCAAAATCCATAGCCACATTCCGCAAAACCATTTTCCCGTTCATCCCAAGCTCGAACATTTTGCCAAACCGTAATCGTATCTTTAGCCCTATTATAGATGCCATAATCCCCTTCCATCCAACGGCTATATCCTTGAGAGGTGCGCTGAGTTACCCGCACCTTGCCGCCCAGATTGAGCACTTGGGTATTGCGATAATACGCCAAAGAATCCGCCACCAGATGCAGTGAATCATTTTCCACCACTACATTGCCAGACAGCCGCGCAATCTTAGGTCCATCGAGAATCACCGCCCGGTCCGATCGGAACTCGATCTCCCCATAAAAGAAATTCACCTGTCCATTTAGCTGCAATACCTGTCCACTCTCGAGATTTACCATGTTTAGCCGATTAGCATTGATCAACCGAAATCTCCCCGGATCACTATTTTGCCCCCAAAGATAGACCAGGATGAAGATCAGACTACCAAGAAATATCTTCTTCAACTATATATCCTTCTGCCGAGACAGTTTCCATATCCACAAAGCTGAGACGGGAATCGGTGCGCAAGTTGTATCCACGCAAGACATCTTCTCCACGCGTAAGCACAACATAGGTTGGCACGGTGATGTGATCCGTGGTGCGTTCCCAAACGAAACGCTGGGTCTTGATGGTGCCTTCTGGGCTTTCATAATAAGCATTACCATTGGCAAAGATGATATTTCGGGCATCGTCCACGATAGTAGTATCTGCTTTGATAACTGAACTAAGCATGCCATCTTTGTCATATGAGGTCAGGGTCACCGTATAGCCATACATCATACGACGATCTGTAAAGCGTTCTATGCGTTCCGCTTCGATGATGTAGTCCAAGCGGTTGTGCGTATATTCCAAAACCTGCACTCCCTGCGCATTTTCATCCGGGATTCCACTTTCTAAGACGCCCGTCTCCTGCTGTAGATCATCCTTGGAGCAGCCGGCAGCTATGCCAAGCCCAAGTATCAGCACGATAAATCCTCCAAGTTTAATAACTCGATGCAATATCTTGCGAATCATCCACTCACGCTTTCCAGATAGCTATTGATAGCTTTCTCATAGAGCCCTTTTTTCGCGAGCACAAAGTCGATCAATTCGCGCACTGCCCCGCGTCCGCCGGAGTGATTTGTGACCATATCCACTAACTTATGAATCTCGGGATGGGCATTTTGGGGAGCCACCGACAAGGCAGCCCGGTGCAAGCAGTGAACGTCGTTCCAGTCGTCACCCATATAGATGACATTGTCAAAGTCCAGCTCAAGCTCTTCCAAAAGCTGGGTCACACATGCCAATTTATTCGCCACGCCTTGATGCAGATGCTTGATCTTCAGATCCCGACAGCGTTGCGCCAGGGCATCTGACTCTCTGCCACTGACTACTGCTATATCCAGATCTATCTGTGAAAGCAGCATTATTCCCATTCCATCTGCCGCATCAAATTGTTTTAGATCCAGATTATCATTGCCATAAATAATGCGTCCGTCCGTAAGCACACCATCACAATCCAAGATCAACAGCTTGATCTGCTCCCAATTTACTGCAGGTTTGTTTGGTCGCACCAGATAATTTGTCATCATTCCCTTCCGATGACTTGTGCGAGCTTTAGACAATCAGTGAGGATATCCTCTACCTCGTTCAGACTTAGCATCGTCGCCGCATCACTCAATGCTTTGGACGGATCGGGATGACACTCGATGAATAGGCCCCGTACCTTGCCAGTGGCAAGCGCAGCCCGCGCCATCAAAGGTGCAAATTCCGGATTCCCACCGGTGGATACCCCACTGGATGGTCGTTGCAATGAGTGCGTGAGGTCATAGATCACCGGATATCCCATCTGATTCAAAATCCCAAAACTGCGAAAATCTACCACCAGGTCGTGATAGCCAAAGGAAGTTCCCCGTTCCGTGACAAGCAAGTGCTGATTCCCTACCGCCTCTGCTTTTGCCGTGGCGGCGCGCATATCCTCTGGCGCCATAAACTGAGCTTTTTTGATATTCACGATCTTCCCGGTTGCCGCAGCGGCTCGAATGAGATCAGTCTGTCGGCTCAAAAATGCCGGAATCTGCAAAATATCGCAGATCTCGGCAGCCTCGGATACTTCACACACCTCGTGCACATCACTGAGTATACTAAGCCCCAGTTCTTGCTTGATCTCTGCCAAGATTCTCAGCCCGTCCTTGATCCCGGGACCGCTATAGGAGCTTCCGCTACTGCGATTTGCCTTTTTGTAGGACGATTTAAATACAAATGGCAGCTGCAATCTCTTGCTCAGATCCTGCAAAAACCGTGCAGTCTGCCACATTATTTCATCGCTCTCTACGACACAGGGTCCGGCTATGAGAAAAAAGCTCGGCGCATTTTTCAAGCTGTCATATAGGGACATCTTCCTTCCTAATTAAGTTTTTTTATTCCTTCCCAGCTGCAGTCTTTGGTATTGAACCCAAAATGACCGTAAGCAGCAGTGGGACCATAGATCGCCTCTCGCAAACCAAGATATTCAATGATTCCCATTACTGTCAAGTCAAATTCTCGCTTGATCAAAGCCTCAATCTCAGAATCCGGTATTACTCCACTTCCGAAACTATCCACCATCACTGATACCGGACGGGTATCCCCGATCACAAAACTCATCTGGATCAGACATTCCTCTGCCAAGGAAGATGCCACGACACTCTTGGCAATATGCCGTGCCATGTAAGTTGCGCTACGGTCAACCTTGGTGGCATCCTTACCAGAAAAAGCTCCACCGCCATGCTGTGCCCAACCACCATATGTATCCACAATGATCTTACGTCCCGTGAGTCCTGTATCCGCTGCAGGTCCGCCTTCTTCCCATTTTCCCAAAGGATTGATCATGATCTTGGGAGAGCTTACGTCAAATAGCATATCCTCTCCCATACTATGAATAGTGGGCTGCACAACCTGCTCGATGATGTTCATTTTCAGGTCTTCAAAATCCCGATCAGTAAGGGGTTGATGATTTGTGGAAATCACCACCGTGTTCAGTGCTACGGGTTTGCGTCCGGCATAGACGAAACTCACCTGACTTTTTGAATCCGGCAAAAGTCCGGGAATGCTACCATCTTTGCGAGCATGCGCAAGATTAATCAAAAGCTGATGCGCAACTTCAATAGGAATCGGCATCAGGTACTTACTCTGCGAACAGGCATAGCCAAACATCAAACCTTGATCTCCAGCCCCTGTATTTTCCATGAGCTCCTTCTCCTGCTCATGTAGATAGTTTTGGATCTCACAATTGAAGTCAAAACCCTTTCCAGAATTGGTATAGCCAATCTTCTTGATCACTTCACGAACTACGGGCTCGACATCGATGATGCGCGAACTGCTGGTCTCACCAGAGAGAACCACCCTGTCCTTGGTGCATAGGGTCTCGCAAGCTACCTTGCTCTTCGGATCTTCTCTGAGATATGCATCCAAGATCGCATCAGAGATCTGATCGCATACTTTGTCGGGATGCCCTTCTGATACAGACTCTGAGGTGAAGATATATGTGTCATTCCCTCTTCTCGTCTGGGCGTGTAATGCTGTCATCTTGTTCTCCTTTAAATTGCTATGCTCACGCCCAAATTCCCACTTCTGAATTAAGTAGAAAAATGCCGGCTGCTAAAGCCGGCTTCTAAAAATCCGCACTTTAGCACATTTATGCCGCGGAGCAAAGAGCAAATTACCGCGTTTATTTTTTCTGACAAAAGCTGCAACAGCTTCTGCCATTTTATATTAAGGAAGGCGTTCTGCTTATTTCGTTAAAGCATTTTGCAGACCGCCAAAAACTGGTACATCTTCGGGGATTCGAACCCCGGACCCACTGATTAAGAGTCAGTTGCTCTGCCAGCTGAGCTAAAGATGCACAAATCGAAAACAAGATTTTTTGATCTACTCTTTATGTCAAGATTTTTCGCTTGCTAAGCTCCACCCCTGAGGTTTATCTGCTCAATTCTTTCCATCCTACCCAAATTCACTTCCCAAATTTACTTCACATCGCTGTAACTCCTTATTTTCTCGTTTCTTGCTCACTTCTCAAATGAGCGAGAAACGGGGGAGAAAGCAAATGCCCTACTTTTGCAAGCATTTACAGCTCTATTTTAAAAGCTCTGTGCCAAGCCGATATTCTGTCCAATCTATCTATGCCATTTTGTCCGATCTCAACAAGCTGAAAAAACACGGAATAAACGGAATAGAATGCAAAAAATTATATCTCAAGGATAGTGGATGAGCAAGAAGTGTCTCTTTGTATTCACATATATTACTGGTTTTGGATAATAAAGAATACACATTCGCTTAGCTAAAGAAAACACAGAACAACCAGTTTAGCCTTTTATGAAATTCGTATCATATTGATATAATTATAGATATAAGGTTCATTAAAAATTTTATTGCGCTTTTGCCAACTTTGGCTCGTAGATTGCATCTATGCTGTGTGCACCTTGAACTTGATTATAAGAGTGTAAAAAAACTAAACCAAAAAAAGGAGAATACCCATGGGAACTCAACAAATTCTACTCATTGTACTTAGTGTCATCATCGTCGGTGCCGCAATCGCCGTAGGTATCCAAATGTTTAATAACCAGGCATACAGTGCCAATAAGACTGCTATTGCCGCAGACGCCCAAGGCTTCGCATCACAAATCGTTCAATATTACAAAACCCCGGAATCCCAAGGCGGCCTGGGAGGTGATTTTTACGTTGGTGGCAATGATAGTAATAGTGGCACTCTCGTTACTGATGCAAATATTGGTTCCTTTATCGGTTGGGGTGGAGCGACAACAGACAATGATAATGGAGAATATGTCATAGGTCTTAAAGAAGACTCAGATGAAATATACGTTTACGGTCTTGGCAAAGAAGTTAGCGACAATAAAAAACCTGCAATAAAAACAACTATTACCTTCCCCGCTGGCACCATTACTGCTAAAGTTGCTGATGTTGCCGCTGGTACTGCCCTAACAGTGACTGCCATAGAAGCTGCAATTAACCCCAGCACAGGCGGCTGATATAATCAAGCACACAATAATATTGTGAGACTTAGGACCGAGAAATCGGTCCTTTTTTTATGCTCTTTTTGCCAAAGTGCTTAGTATATATCAAATCGCCTAAGGAGCCCCAATGGTATTTCAGCAGATACTGCTTGTGATCATCGTGGTGCTCATTGTCGGCGGCGCGGTTGCGGTGGGCTTTGATATGTTTCTAAGGCAGGATCTGAGCGCAAATCGCTCTTCTTGCGGGGCGGATCTGCAGCTTTTTATGGCTCAGGTTCAGTAGATTACAAGATGCCCGAGCATCCGGGAGGATATTCCGGCAATCTGGCAAATGCTGAAGCGGCGGAGATGGGGTATTGCATCGGCAGGATCAGCTTTTCTTGATACCAAAATAAATACCGCTTGACTATTTTCTATTTTAAGCTTATAATATATACATCTGTCATATAAAATAATAGAAAGGGGGTCCCATTATGGGAACGCAACAGATTCTGCTCATAGTATTGAGTGTAATTATCGTTGGAGCGGCAGTGGCAGTAGGCATAGACATGTTCAATAGACAAGATTTTACCAGCAATAGGAGTTCAGCAGCCTCGGATGTGCAGATCTTCTTGACGCAGGTCTTGCAATATTACAAAATGCCCGAATCTTTAGGCGGTTTGGGCAATGATCTGGACAATCTGGATGATGCCGAGCAATTGGCGAAGTACATCGGCTGGGGCGATGATCATCCCATGAAAAATGACAATGCGCACTATCTGGTGGAATTGCCAAATAACGATGAACAGGTAGTCTATATCAAAGCCATCGGCCGCTCTTCTTTGGCAGGGAAACGGCCGGTTGTCCACGGCAGAATTCGTTTCCCGGATGGTGAGATCCGCTCCAGAGTGGGCGAGATTGAGCTGACGACGGATGTGACTGAGACGGATTTTAATTTTGATCTGTGGGAAACGGAGTAAGATTAAGACGACTCGGAGATAGATCCTATATGGGAATCATATCCAAGCTTCATACCCGATTGGGCTACTTTTAGACACCCGCTGAAAGTGGCAGCGGCTTGTAGCCGCTGGACAAAAGCATCTTGCAGATGCTTTTGCATAAATAATATGCGGCTACAAGCCGCATCCACAGCGCAGACAGGGGATAGATTCCGGATCAGGCCCATTGGTGGCGGGTGTGACCGGAGTATGCTTCCTGAATTTAGCAGATCTGCGGTGCTAAATTTTGCCGAGCAGCAAAAAAGATCATCAAAGCCCAAGAAAAAGCTTGACCAAATGTGGGATCTTCCGCATTTTGTGAATGTTATAAAAGTACTTAGGGAGAAAGAATGACCAAAGAGTATCGCTTTAAGGGTGTGAGTCCTGAAGGCAAGCTGATCCAAGGCACCTTCATGGCGGATAGTCCCAAGGCTGCCAAGGAGCAAATGGCTAAGGTTGAGCTGCGTTACAAGCTCAAAGTTCAGGCTTTTGAGAAGAAGCGAGATTGGCTCTACAAGGTCTTCATTGAGGGCAAGAAGCCGGTCAGTGGGCGTCAATCTGCCTATTCCAAAGAAGAGGTGGCAAATGCTCTAAGGCGAATGGGCTATACGAAGTTCAATATATCCCCTGTACTTTTTGACATTCCGTCCAGGCCATCTTTGCCGGACATCATGATGTTTATCAAGCTCTCTGCCACAATGTTGCGCGACAAGATGAGCTTTGGCAAGATCCTGGAGATGCTTGCTGAAGAGCAGCCAAATCGCGGTTTCAGAGAAGCTTTGCAGCAGATTGAGAGTCAGCTCAAGGCGGGCGCGGAGGGACGTGAAGTCTTCATGCGCTATCAGCATATCTTCGGCAAGTTTCCCGCCTACATGCTGGGGCTTGCCACCCGAAGCGGTAATATGGCGGAGGTCTTTGATGCCACCGCGAAATTCATCGAGCGCGATATGGAGATCAAGAAAAACGTCAAGAAAGCCTTGATCTCTCCGATGTTTGCACTTTTGGCAACCGTCGCCGCGGTGATCTACTATATAGTGGCTATCTTCCCGGCCACCGCTCAGCTTTTTTTGAAGTATGACATGCCGTTGCCTCCGCTTACGCAGAGTACCTTGGCGGCGAGTGATTGGCTCGGAGCATATTGGTGGGCTCTGCTTTTGGGGGTAGCTATCCCCATGTTTATCATTTGGCGTTGGTGGAGCACACCCAAGGGCAAGATCTGGCGGGACAAGCGCATTGTCAAGATACCCATAGTGGGGCATTTGATCCACAAATCCTCGATAGAGATTTATTTTCGTGTATTTGGCACTATTTATGGCGGTTCTGGG
>JASKKR010000005.1 GCA_030154085.1 Candidatus Cloacimonadota bacterium
TTAGGATTAGAAAAGCTCTTAGCGATAATATCGTTAGCTCCCAACATCAAAAGTGCACAAGCAAGACCTAATATCGATACTACGTTAATAGTCCTGCTGATCAGGCGTTTCACCTCATCAGCACTTTTTGCCTTAGGGATGAAATATAACATGCTTTGTGGGAAACCAAGCATGAAGATTCCTGAGAGAGTGCTATAAATTAAAAAAAGTTGTCGATAGCTCCCTAAATCAGTCGGACTCAAAAGTCTTGCCAAAGCAATCCCGATCAGGGTTTTGAGAAGGAATCGCAGTAAATCTGCCAAAGACAAAAGTCCAGCTTGCTGACTTAGCTTGCTCAATCAATTTCTCCCGGTATAAAGATCTTAGTTTGATAAACTTGATTTTCTAGTCTATATTCCAAGATATAATTTCCAGCAGTAATTTGAATCCCATTATTTAAGATTCCGTTCCAATACTCTTGGGCAGTTCCTGCCAAAAAATAGCCCTTACGATCATAGATCTCATAACCATTATTATTCAAAATTCGCCAATGCCAGCGGCCTTCCCTTGGCAAATAGAAGTGGATTACATAATATGTATCTTTGATCTCAATTTCAGGCTCGAGGATGTGATTATCCTTAATTAAGGTGGATGCATCACATATTTTTGAAACATATTGTGAGCAACAGCGGATTGCATGATCCTCAAACTTATTTGATAGGAGTGGCATTACTTCTAGCTCATCTATAAATGGATATGCCAAAAGTGCTAGATGTGACAAAGCATTCCCAGGTTTTAATCCACTATAACTGAAGAGGGCTATACCGCGAAAATCGTTTTTGCGAGCTAGCTCGATGCGACGATATATGTCTGTGATATTGTAGCTATTATTTTCCCATGGCAAAAGTGATTTTCCGCTCTGATCCCAAGCTCTCAGACCCAAAACCACTCGATCTTCAAGTGAATACAGTTTCATGTTTATCAGTTGATTGCGATATATTCCAAAATCAAGATCGTATGCCATCGGGTAGGCGAGATCGATGATGCCTTCTTCCAGCCAAGCATACCAATCCTGGGCATAGGATTCGCGTGCTGAATTGATGTCGGCAATTACAGCTGCAGTAAGCAAGATCTCAGGATTGATTTCTTTGATACGCTGATTTAGATTGCGCACAAAATCGGTTACTTGTTTTGTCCTCCACTGATTCCAACTTATGTCCTTACCCTCTTCTTGAAAACGTTTTAAAGATTCCGGATGATATCCCAACCAACTCTCTGGATAACGCACATAATCCAGATGTAGTCCATCCAAATCTGGATACCCATCTACTATGTCACAAAATACATTAGTCAAATACTCTTGTACAGCTTGTATACCAGGGTCGATGAAGTAACCATATTGGTCTGTTAAGCGCATTTTTTTGCCATCAACGTCGTAAGTAATCCATTCTGGGTGATAACGGAAGATATAATTTTCCTGGATCATCTGGGTAGCTATGGGGGTAGCATTAAATGCCACGACCCAGGCTTGTATCCTGAGATTGAAGGGTTTTGCTTTCTCTATGGCATATTCCAGAGGGTCAAAGTCATTATTAGCTAGGATATAGCTGCGTGGCTCAGGATTGGAATATTTTGAGCTTCTCCGATTTGGGGTGTAGAGTGCATCAGAGCGATAGCGCACTTCTAGAATGAGCTCATTTTGATTGTTTTGTATTGCATTTTGAATTACTTCATCGATTATTTTCGGGCTTTGCATGTCCCAAGGGAGGACCCAGATCGAACGGATCTCAGCTTCTAGCTCAATCACTGCTAGTAAGATTAAGAAAAATGCTACTAGCTGCTTTTTCATTTTGTTTCTTTAACCTCTACTTTTGCTTGTCCATCTACAAAGATAAGCGCCAATCTATCACCATTATCGATCTCGGATATGCTTCGAATAATTTTGTCGCCTTTGCGTGCCATTATCCAGCCTCTCTTTTGCAAATTTTGAGGCGAAGATTGTTCAAGTTGATATTGCAATATCTCAAGATGATGGCGAATTTCGTCAATGATCCGCGTAGCTCGTTGATCTAGAAGATCTTTCTGCCGATTTAGAACTTCTTCTCGACGTCTTATGTTAATTTGTAACTTCAATGTGGCGTTCTCGATAAATCTCTGTTCTGCCATAGCAAGTGCTTGCGATTGTTTCTTCAGTAGGTAATGGATGTTTCCCAAAGCCATTGCTGCTAAATCTACCCGTTGCAGATATTCGCCTATGATACGTCTAGGATGAAACTGTAAAAGCTTCATCTCAGAGTCGTTGAGTCTATGTTTGTGTGTGCTTAACTTGTTATTTATCAATAGACCAAGCTTTTGCTCTAGAGAGCTTATATAAGACAGTAGATCATCTCGATTGGGAACAGCTAATTCTGCTGCTGCAGAAGGTGTAGGTGCCCGGAAATCAGCAACAAAATCGCTAATCGTAAAATCTATTTCATGCCCAACTGCTGATATAACCGGAATTTTTGAAGCTGCTATTTCTCGAGCCAAAGCCTCATCATTAAAACAAAAAAGATCCTCTTGACTTCCTCCCCCACGAGTAAGAATCAAGAGATCTACTGGAAAACTTGAATTAAAATATCTTAATGCCCGAATCATACTTGCTGGAGCATTTTGTCCTTGCACTAATACTGGGTAAACCCAAGCTTTTATAGGAAATCGTCTGGATAGGACATTTTTGATATCCTGAAGAGCAGCCCCAGTAGGAGAGGTTATAATGCCTATAGTTTGCGGATATTTTGGTAGAGGCTTTTTTCTCTCGTTGGCAAAGAGTCCTTCTTCGTCTAGTTTCTTTTTAAGAGCTTCAAATTTGATTTGCATTTCGCCCATACCGGATGGGAGCATTTGGCTGACATTGAGATTGTAACTGCCACTCTTCTCATATACCGTCAATTGCCCAAAGCAAATTACACTTTGACCATTGCTAGGTTGAAAATCAAGGTCATAGTTACGATTTTTAAAAAAAGTGCAACGTAGACTTGAATATTCGTCCTTGAGATTAAAATACATATGCCCTGAAGAATGGTGAGTAAATCCAGCTATCTCGCCCTTCACATACAAAGGTGCGATACTGCTTTCTATCACTTGCTTTAAATGGCGAGTGACCTCAAATACGCTGAAAACGGTTATATTATCCATATCAGCGCAGAAAATGCATGATTAGCTATTTTGTCAATAAATTGCTTTGTACTAATTTAGTATCAAAATATCCAAATCTCTTTTGGGAACGTGATGACGCCCCTTTTCATCTCTATAATATTCTATATTCCCTCCCTCACCAATATTGTCTATCACTACTTCTTCTGCTGGAACTCCAAGTGCAATCACAAGCATGATCTCCCAATCAGAAGGTATTCCTTCTAATTTTTGAAGTTTTTCTTTGTCAACTGAAGCAAGTATGCATCCGCCCAGTCCGATTTCTGTGGCTCCTAGCAGTATACTTTGACATGCAATTCCAGCATCAAAGCTGGTAAACTTTGTAAAATTTTGAGGACCCAAAACAATGATATATGCAGCTGGACGTTCTCCTTCCATGGGACCATCCCAGTTTTTTAGATAGTTTGCCCATCTTAGACAACTAAACACATCGTTATCGGGATGATCCACAAGCCAAAAACGCAAATTCTGCAAATTAGCCGCACTGGCAGATAAACGTGCCAGATCAACTAAATCTCTCAAAGTCTGTTTGCTTATACTTTTGGACTGGTCAAAGCGACGATAACTGCGATTCCTATGCACAAGTTGGCGAATCATAATTCCTCCTATATCTTTTTATATGATAACTTATTTTTGGGTTTTGCAAGTAATATTGAGAGCTTTTGCTCAAATGTATTGATGATTGTTTTCTACCATTCATTAAAATATTCATCATAAGATCACTAAAAACATTTGCTAATAGACTGTTTTGCAGCGCTCTAGATGCCGCCCCCGTTTCTCTCCCATTTGAGAAGTGAGCAAGAAACGAGAAAATAAGGAGTTACAGCTTTGTGAAGTGCGTTTATGAAGTTGATATTAGCAACACCAATTTTGTATTTAGAAAAGAATAAAAGTATCTGATGGTAATAGGGGGAGTGGTTTCCGATATAGCTCTAATCTATTCTCTTATATATAATGTAAATTTCTAGATTTGAGAGATGCAAAGAGTAACCAACTCTTTTCCTTGACATCATATGGCATTTTCAAAGTTTATAACCAGAATCAGCATTTTGTGGATTCACGCGCTCTATTATTTTCATAAACAAGGAGTTTGATACATGAAGCAAAACCGCATTGAGGAACATCCTATCCTGGATGTTCCTAAGCTTGACCTAATCAGCTTTTATTTTAACGGTGAAAGACTTCAAGCCCAGAGGGCTGAAATGATCTCTTCCGCGTTAATTGCAAATGGCATCAATGTATTTGGTCATCATCATAAGGATGGAAGTGCACAAGGTATCTTTTGTGCAAATGGTCAATGTGCAAAGTGTACTGTGATCGCTAATGGAGTAGCAGTCAAATCATGTATGACTGCTGTCCAGGAGAATATGATTGTGGAAAGTGCGGAAGGCTTGCCAAAAGTTCCAGAACTATCAGAAAAACAGGAATTTGAGCCGATTGAAGAGATCTCTTGCGAAGTCTTGATTATAGGGGGTGGTCCTGCCGGACTATCTGCTGCTGCTGAACTTGGTGAGCATAGGGTTGATGTTCTCTTGATAGACGATAAAAACAAGCTTGGCGGTAAGCTCGTTCTTCAAACTCATAAGTTTTTTGGCTCGGAAGAGGATAGTCGTGCTGGAACTCGCGGACATCACATTGGTCAGATCCTAGCTGATAATTTAGCTAAATATGATACCGTACATACTTGGCTGAACAGTACCGCTCTCTTTGTTTTTAGCGATCAGAAGGTAGGTATCCTGAAGGATGGAATCTATAAATTAGTCTCACCAAAGCGGATCCTTAATGCTGCTGGGGCGAGAGAGAAATTTTTACGATTTCCGGGCAATCATTTGGCTCGAATCTATGGAGCAGGAGCATTCCAGACATTGGTAAATAGAGATCTTGTACGTCCCACGAAACGCCTTTTTGTCATTGGCGGTGGAAACGTTGGTTTAATAGCCGCCTATCATGCGCTACAGGCTGGAATAGATGTAGTTGGCTTGGCGGAAGCAATGCCCAGCTGCGGAGGATATAAGGTTCACGCGGACAAGCTTCGCCGTCTAGGAGTCCCGATCTATACCTCCCATTCAATCCTTTGTGCTAATGGCGAGGAAATGGTTGAGAGTGTTACTATAACAGAGATTGACCATAAATTTAAAGCAATTCCAGGGACAGAGAAGAGTTTTGAATGTGACACAATTCTGATTGCTGTGGGTTTAGACTCGTTAAACGAATTTACTATGGAAGCTGAACAAGCAGGTCTACCAGTTGATTCTGCTGGAGATGCTCTCGAGATCGCTGAAGCCAGCTCTGCCATGTTTAATGGTAAAATCGCAGGTTTGAAACTCGCAAAAGCCCTGAGAGGAGATCAAGTCCCCGATATCCCCTCTTGGTGGTTTCAGAAGGCAGAAGTCCTAAAAGCACATCCGGGGGCTATCAAGGAATATCAGAATTTTTCGCAGAATGGCGGTGTGATGCCCATCATCCATTGCCTTCAAGAAATACCATGCAATCCTTGCACTACAGTTTGCCCTACAAATTCGATCCAAACAGAGGATGGCAGCTTATTCGCTGTCCCTTTATATAAAGGGAAGTGTATAGGATGCGGGAAATGCCTCTTAATCTGCCCTGGTCTTGCAATCACCTTGGTCGACTATCGCAAGGATCCAGATAATCCAACTGTGTCAATTGCATATGAAATCATGAATAAGAAGATCAGGGTTGGTGACACAAGGACATTGATGGATATCGAGGCTAATCCCTTGGGTGAATTTACAGTCCAGAGCGTGACTGACTATAAAAATAAAAAAATGCAGATAGTGAAATTCTTGGTTCCCAAAAATATAGCGAATAAAGTAGCGGGATTTGTAGTACAAGATAGCAGCATTAGTCAAGCTCTTGTGGAGCCTATTATACCTAAACGAACACCCGATGAATCAATGGTATGCCTATGTGAACGTGTGACTGTGGGTGAGGTGAGATCTCTTATCCGCATGGGAATCAGTGATATGAATCAGATAAAGGCTATTACTAGAGCTGGTATGGGACCTTGCGGAGCCAAGACTTGCGAAGTTCTAATTCGAGAAATCTTACGTGAAGAAGGAATTGCCCCTACAGATGTGGTGCCAAATACCAAACGCCCCCTATTTATTGAAGTACCTCTTGGCACATTTCCAAACGGAGGAATAAAATGAGCTACGATGTCGTGATAATCGGAGCAGGCTCAATCGGCTTACCTGCATCACTAATGCTTGCAGAAGCCAAACAAAAGGTCTTGGTGATCGATCCCGAGCATGCCCCTGGTCAGCAAAACAACAAGAAAGCTATTGGTGGAGTTCGAGCTACGCACTCAGATTTTGGGAAAATATCAATTTGCCTTCGCTCGATTGAGATTCTACGGAATTGGCAAGAGGAAAGGGGAGAGGATATTGGTTGGATGAGCAATGGATATTCATATCCTGCTTATCGTGAGGAAGATGCACAGACTCTGAAATCACTAATGAAAGTCCAGCTCGATTTTGGGCTCAATATCCGGTGGCTTTCACCTGATGAATATCAAGTTCTCGTACCTGGCATCCTCAAAGAAGGACTTCTGGGAAGTACGTATTCTCCAGAAGATGGCAGTTGTTCGCCCTTGCTTACGTCAAACGCTTACTATTTTCATTCTCTCAAAGCAGGAGTTGATTTTCACTTTCAGGAGAGAGTGACTGCCCTAGAATCTACAGGTGATACGATTCATACTGTTGTCACTGATAAAGGGCGTTATCATGCTGGAATGGTGATAAATAGTGCAGGAAATCACGGACGTGATATTGGACTCTTGGCTGGGGACGATCTACCCGTTTTCCCGGATAATCATGAAGCAGGTATCACAGAGCCAGTAGCGCGATTCTTTGGACCAATGGTTGTGGATATGCGCAAAGCACCAGGCAGCGCAAACTTCTATTTTTATCAGAACATCGAAGGTCAGGTAGTCTTTTGTATCACTCCAGATCCTCCCATTGTGGGGATTGACAATCGATCTACCAGCGAATTCTTGCCGCTCTGTAGTAAACGCATGATTGAGATCTATCCCAGACTGAGATATCTTAAAGTCCGTCGTACTTGGCGTGGGCAATATCCCATGACACCTGATGGTTTCCCAATACTTGGTTTTGGCAGTCAGAAGAAAAACCTCATCAATGCAGTTGGAATGTGTGGACAAGGTTTTATGCTGGGTCCAGGAATGGGAGAGCTTATTTGCAGAATGGCCACAGATGATCTCAGCGATGATGATTACAGAGTGCTGAAAAGCTTTGATCCCGATCGCGATTTTAGCGCGGAAGAGACTTTTAAATAAAAGCAATTGACATAAACAGCGCAAAGAGCTTTTCTGTACGAAATAAGAAAAATTGGAGAATATATGCCAGACACAATAAAGAAGCTGATGCTCATTATCCTGGGAATCATGATAGTATGTCCTATATTTGCCCAGACTGCTGTGGCAAATAATCTCCAACGATACAACTATCAATACATCATACAGCTTTATGACAGAGGGGAGAGTAAGGTCGTACGTTCTGAAATTCAGAAGTTTTTAGCTGAGTTTCCAGATAGCGATTATACTTCAAATCTTAGATTGATCTATGCAAATCTGCTGCTGGAAGATAAAGATTATGAATCTGCTCTCGCAATCTATAATCAGATCCTGGATGAAGATTTGGACATGAGCTTGCGACATCAGGCATATCTCTATAGAGGTATTAGTCTCATTGGCTTGAAGAATTACAAAGAGGCTATTCTTCAGCTTCAGATTTTGGAGAGCGAGACGATGGATGACTTTTTACTCGCACAATCAAATCTGCATCGAGCCAGGATTTATAAGATATTGGGGCAATATTATAGTGCTATGCATTCCTATCAAGTAGCCCTAAACTATGTGCCAGATCCCGACGTAGAATATGAATATCTGGAAGTTCTGATAAATCTTCAAAAGGATGATGAGGCTCTCCAAATTCTTAACAAAATATCACCAGAGAGCCAAATATATGCCAAGAGTCATGTCCTCTGGGCACAATATCTCTTGGAAGACAATCGTTTTGCAGAATTTGATGAATTGATCCATGAAAACCCTGCCTTAGTGTCTCATCCGCATATAGAGCTGCTATCCTTGCGCAAAGCTATCGCTTTGGGTGAATATAGTATTGCTGAAGAAATCTTAGCAACTACTGAGAATTATGGTGATCATTTTGAATACTATAATGGCTTGCTCTTGGTTGAACAAGGGGATTTGAAAGAAGCAGACTTTATCTTTTCACGATTAGTCAGAGAAGCTGAGCCAGAAATCCGAGTGCTCAGCTATCTGGAACGGCTCAAAATTATTTTTAGAGAGCAGCCAGAAGTTGCCATTGCACTGTTGGATGATTTTATAGCCCAGGATACTTCAATTGCCAAAGCCGAACAACTTATGACTATGGGATATTTTGCTTTTGAAATGCAAGATTATCCACAAGCTCTGAAATATCTTTCTGCTGCAAGAGTTGAGAGTCAAAATCGGCTTCAAATGGCTGAGATTGATATCTTCATTGCTAGGTCTTGGTTATTGGCCAAGAATGAACAACATGCAATTGAAAGTTTTAATAGATATCTTAACCTTTATCAGCATGGCAAAGATAGAGATACCGCCCATTTTTATCTTGGATATCTATATTTTGAAGCCAAAGATTATAAACTCTCAGCAGCAAACTTCGAACAAATTGTGACGTCATATCCTCAGTCTAGATTTGTAGCCTCATCAAAGTTATATCTAGCTGAGATTGATTTTTATCTAGCAAATTATAATCTTGCTTTGGAGGCTTATCAGCAAATTATTGAGGCTGAGCCTGAAAATAGCTATGCCCTGCTTAGAATCGCGCAGATATATTATTACATTGGAGAATATGACCAAGCAGAAGCTACAATCCAACTACTTGAACCATCCTACGACTCTGTGATATTACAAGGGCATATTGCCTTTTATAAGAAATCATATGATTCCGCATTAGAGCATTTTGAATATGCTGAGGAACTTGCAGGATCAGAACTGAAAATCACGGAAGCCAAAAGCTATCAGGCTCTATGCTTATATCAGATGAAGCGGTACACTGAAGCTACAGCCATATATTTGCAGCTTTTCCAAGGTAAAGAAAGCCCGGATACATACCTATATCTGGGTGCTAAATCTGCCTATGCTTCTGGAGATTATCATTTGGCTTTGAGCCTATTTGACGACTTCATCGACAGCTACCCCGAATCCCAATATTTCCTTCTAGCTCTTGCCGATATTGCAAATTGCTATTACAATATGGGAAACTATGCCCAAGCCCTGGAAGACTATCGCAATATCCTGCTCCGCTTTCGCAACACAAAAGAATTCTCTTCTACCGATCAGTCCCTCCTTAGTGAAGTATTTACCGGGATCGAGCTTACATTGAATAGATTAGATGATCCTGTACTTGCTTTAGAAATTGCTGAGTTGGCAGATACTTTCCAGAGTCAATTCATCCGTTTTGAGCTTTCCTATTTGGTACTCAAGATATATGCGGAAGGAGAGCAATGGAATGACGTCCTTTCAGCAGCCGAGGAATTGAGAAAGGATTTTCCACATGAAAATCGTACAGAGGTTGAATTGATCATGGCAGAGAGTCTTCTTCATCTCAGCGAATATGAGGAAGCTGAACATGTACTTGCTGATCTCTATGAAGATACTAAAGATCAGAGAGCTCTACTGCAATGGGCAGAAGTAGATCTCCAACTCGGTGATTATGAAGCTGCGTTGACCAAATATAAAGAAGCTTTAACCACAGAACCATCTGCAACGCTCTGGGAAGATGCTCTAGCCGCTTCCGTAGCTGCAAATTATCTATATTTTGATGAGATCTGGGCAATGGGACAAGAATTTGAGAAATCAGCATCCAATGCCAGAATTATGCGGTTGGCTCAGCTCAGCAACGAAAAGCGGTTCAAAGAAGCTAATGCTATGGCAGATACTATTATCAACGAGAGTCTCAACAGCTACGACCATGCTAATGCATTCTATTATAAAGCATTAATTTTATTCCTCTCTGCCAAATATGAAGAAGCAATCGGAGAGTTTGACAAAGTTTTGGTTCTCTTTCCTGATTATGAGGATGTGATAGATCTTGCTGCTTATCACAAGATTCTCTGTTATTTAAATATGAATGCTAAAACCGAAGCAGAGATGCAATTATTGGAGCTAGGGGATCTTCTTTCAAATGAACACAAAGAGATCCTGAATGAGATTATGCAAGACACTCCTGACCAAGACATTGCCCCCATGGATATAGATAGTAGCGAGAGGCTAGAAAACGATATAGTGCCTAAAGATATGGGGGAGACCAGTGAGAATCCTGACAAGACTAAGGAATCACAGCAGCCAATCGATAAGGACGAAGAATGAAACAGATATTCCTGATCGTCTTCATGTTTGCTACAGCACTTACGGCACAGATTCAGATTCTACCTGACATTAATGTCACGGACGAAAGCCAAATCAAGATTTATCTCTACAAAAAAGCGCTTCCATATAGTGGAGAGAGTTTGGCTGCAGACAGTTTGAGTGCGTTCTTTCCCAGATATTTGCCTACTTTGCCTGATCCCGAAGTCGAGCTACCTCACTTTAAATCTCACTATTTAAATATCGAGGGTGACACTCGCTGGGCTCTAGAAGGGACATATAAATTCTATTTCCCCCAAAATCTTCTGTCCTCTTTTGGAGCAAGAGTATCTTGGCTGGCTCCCAAAGGAAATATTATATCACGGCATTATCAGCTTAATACTGATCTCACTCCTGAAAATGATGAACATCTGGGAGCCAATATATTATATTTTGACTCTGAAAAGGATGGTTTAGACAGCAAATTCATAGCTGCTTCAATAGCAAGTTACCATGAAAAGCTTTCTCTATTTGACGTAAACTTGAGCGAACTTTCAAGCAGCGTAGGCGTTTCAAGCATCAACCAAGACAATCTCGCATTTGAGTCCACGACTAGTCAATTAATGATCAATCATTCACATTTGATAGATCTCAAACGCTTTGAACTTCGGAATGCTATAAACATCTATTCTGAAAAGGTCGCTATTCATAGCTCTTTCCTAACTAAAAGCCAAACTTTTGAAAAAGTAGGGGTAGATCTGCTTTTCAATGGCAAGTCTTTTGTAGCGGCACCTTCTTTTATCTGGCGGCATGTGCCAGATTTTGATGCGGAACTTTCGCTATCAAACCTGCCAATGAGCAAAACCAATGACTATGCTGAACTTTTGGAAAAATATAGATGGCTTTATTTTAGTCAGTCTCTACGCAATACTCTTATTCCTTTGAACTTAAGATTACGATACGAGAATGGCTTTGACAATCGAGCTAAAGATGATCATTTTGGCTTTCGTTTGCAATTTACCTCCCAATATCGAATCAGCGATGCTCATCTCACGGATAGTGTCAATCCAGATATCCCCGAATTATACTTTACAGATGTTTTTGCAAATCAGAGCTCGGCAATTGCCAGATTTGGTAATAGCCCTTTATATTTTGAACAGAGCGTAAAGCTTGATCTTGCCTATATGACGGAAAAGAGTTGGATCCGAGTGCCTTATCAGCCTTTACTGACCATTGGTTCTGAGATCAAGCTTGATCGTTATCCTTATCACTGTAGCTTAGCGCTTGATCAGAAATATTTCAGTCGTGATCATTTCCAGAATTCCTTGCCAGAAGTCTTTGATCTTCAGTTTGCTGCTGCATACGATATTGATCTTTTCTCCCAACTGTATATTAAAGCATCGAACCTCTTGGGTGCAGACATATGGGATTTTTACAGCTTACCTAAGCAGGGAACTGAGCTATACGCTGGTTTCATTAGGAGGTTTTAGCTTTTGAGACTGATCTCCAAATTTCTCAGATTTATGCTTAAAGCCATGGTGGCGGAATTTAATGGCATACAAGTTTTCATAGATCCCATAACCATATTTTATTGGCTTTCGAGCACTGGCATACTGTGGGCATTCACTTCTCTGGTTAGTTTCCGGACTCACCTCCTGCCCCTGAGTTTTTTAGGGATAATTTTGATCTATGTGTGTTTCATGGTGCTGAAGATTTATACTTACCTTTTCCCGGGTCCTCATAACGAATATCCCAAACATATGTCTGAATTTTATGATTCTATAATTCATCTTCACCTTGTGCTTTTTGTTACTATTATCATACTTATGATTTTCTATGTGCTGACCAAGTTCTTGGAATATTTCTATGCCATAGAGTTACCTTTCAAGCAGGGTGTGATGTTTCTTTTTAGGGCATATACCATCTTGTTGATCGTATATTACTATCTACGCGGACAGTGGCTTAGACCATTGCGTTTACGGATGTATTCCAAAAAGAGGTCAGAATTGATCTGCCACATATGGATCTACGCCCATCCTTGGCAAGCATTTAAATTTAGCGCTTTGAATATTATCTTGATTTTTATTGCCGTAAGAGCATATGTCTTTATAATCACATATATTTTGAGTCCTTTATTGTCATATTTATCCTTGATATCTGGACTCAAACTCAACATCGAATTACTTCCAGTGAACGGGATAGGATCTATAGGTTACAATATTTTCATGCTATCGGCTGCGTTTATGTTGTCAAATTTATTTTTCTATCCATTTGTTTATATCGTTCAACGAATTGTAAATCCACTTCATCCAATGAAGATTAAGCAGGTGAAAAGTGCCCAGATCTAAAGCAAAACCAAAAAAAAAGATAAAACGACGCCAATCGCGCCCCCATCTTGGGCTCTACATCTTAGCTGCGATTGTAGTGATCATTATCATGTGGCTCTTGTTACGCAATCCTTATGAAGTTCCTGAAGCAGTACAGGAGAAGGTTACAACGACCTTACAATACCGGGAACAACGTCGTGCCAACAGAAAAACCACTCCGCAAGAAGAAGACACTCATGGAGTAGAAGAATATTCCCCAGAAGCTCCTATAGTAGCCCCCAAACCACGTGAGGGTGAAACTCAGATTGATCTGACTATTCGTCTAGTTGCCGATAAACTAGGAGTACCTAAACAATCAGTGCGCCGTCGTAAACAGGACGGTGTCATCAGATTCCACATTCCCATTGATCGCTCACAAATGGATCTTACTTTTGCCAATATGATATTCAAGGGAGAACTTGAGGCTATTGGTGCAGATTTCATCTCAGGGGAAGAACAGCGAAATAGGCAATTGCTTAAATTCCAATTTGCTAAGATGGAAGAGCATTATGAGATTGATCTGTATTATGATACGTCTATTTACAAAGACATGGTAGTAAATAAAGCTGTCACTATTGTAGTAGACGATTTCGGAGGAATTTCCGGTTCGTTGTTGGATGGCTTTTTTGAACTTGATCCAGCCATCACATTTGCCATATTTCCAGATGAGCCTCATAGTGTGGCTACCATGCAACGGGCTTCGAAACAAGGCAGAGAGACTATCATCCATGTTCCCATGGAGCCTATAGGTTATCCCAGAATAAATCCTGGTAAAAACGCCATCCTGCTCCAGCATAATCCTGCTCAAATCTCGAAGATGTTGGGCAATTTCATCAATCAACTTCCTGATGCAATCGGAATAAACAACCATATGGGCAGCTTAGCAACAACTGATCCCTATGTAATGCAAGCTGTGATGAATACTTTAAGTGAGCATGGGTTAGCATTCTTGGACAGTCGTACTAGCAATGTCTCTGTCGCATATCAGATTGCTCAAAAATCCCATGTTAAAGCATATCGCAATGATCTATTTTTGGATAGTCCAGATATTAGTAATAAAACCATGGAAGCAAAACTCAAACAGATCATAACTCTATCTCACGCGCAGGATAATATCATTGCGATCACTCATTGTCACAATCAAGAAAAGCTCGAATATCTCAAGACTTTTATTACTCGACTCAAGGAGGCTGGTTTCACTATCATCCCACTTTCCAGAGTAGGAGAATATCGAGTACCGGAGATACTATGACTTTTTTTCAATCGATTTTTTTGGGCATTATACAGGGATTAACGGAATTTATTCCTGTAAGTTCTTCTGGACATTTGGTACTTGCTCAATATTTTTTTGGGATCGGAGGCACTGAAGATATAACCTTTGAGGTCTTTGTTCATCTTGGAACACTCGTGGCAGTTTTTATCTATTTCTACCGCCAGATCTTAGATTTGGTTGTATCTCTTTTTTCGTGGAAACCGAATCTTGACGCTGAGCGTCATCGCAACAACCGCAGTATGATTCTATATCTTGCAGTGGCAACTTTAGCTACAGGTGTTATCTATATGATTTTCAAGAGTTTTTTTGAAGATGCATATGGCAGGCCTCTTTTAGTCTCGATCATGCTCCTCATTACGGGTGTAATGATCTTTTTATCAGACTTCGTCAAAGATACACATATCCCGGCTTCCAACATTGGCATTGTCAAATCATTCTTTATAGGTATAGCTCAAGCTTGCGCTATAATTCCAGGCATCAGTCGTTCAGGTGCCACGATTACTGCTTCCCTATTTTGCAAAGTGAGACGTAAGGATGCAGCACATTTTTCCTTTTTGCTTTCGATTCCAGCCATCTTAGCTGCAAACGTTTCTGAATTACCAGCTCTATTGTCTCTTGATGTCTCGCAGCTTTATATCTATCTAGCTGGCTTTTTGGCATCATTTATAGCTGGTTATCTAGTAATATCCATTCTCATCCGACTTATACAAAGTTCTTCCCTTAAATATTTTGCCTATTATGTTTGGGCAGTAGCAGGAATCTCAATTTTAGTTATCCTGATCAGATAATGGCAGATATTTTAAACGCTTTAGATTTTCAAAAGATGAACCTTAAATGGGGGCAAAACTTCTTGCTGCTAGGAACCGACAGCTATCTAGCAGATATTGCTATAGCCCATATCAAAGCAAGTTATCGGGATTATGATTTTGATAGTTCCATAGTGTATGCGGATGAAGTTAAAGCTGGAGAATTGGCTGAATATCTTGATACTTTTACTATATTTTCTAGCACTAAACTGATTATCATCCGTTCTGCGGAACTCCTTAACAAGCAAGAACTTGAAGTATTGGGTGACTATTTTGATAATCCTTCCGATTTGCAAAGCGTAGTCATCATCTCGCAAAAGGCAAACAGCAAATTCAAAGCCTGGAAAAAGATTATCTCAGGTTGTCTTACAATAAGTTGTGATCCACCAAAATTTGCAGGAGAGATTAGAGCTTGGTTGACGTCTGAACTAAGGAGAATTGGCAAGGTCATGACTCCCAAAGCAATCAATGAATTTACTCAAAGAATCGAGTTGGACTACAATACTGCAGCCAATGAACTTAATAAGATTGCCCTCTTGGTTGGAGAGAGAAAGCAGATTACTAATGAAGATTTAGCTGCGTTGGCAGGTACAAGGGCAGGTACTCTCATAGATTTCTATAGGGCTTTGGGAAGGAAGCAAGAAAAAGCAACTCTAGAGGCAGTAGACCTCATGTTGGAAGCGGATTGGGAGCCTTTACAGATCCAATTTGCGCTTTTGCGTTTTTTTACGAATCTGTGGAAGATTCAATTGCTGAGGCAACGTCACATCTCCGATACCGAAATCAGTTCACGCCATCTATCCTACATCTTTTTCTCTCAACGCAAAGAATATTTAGATTTTGCCAAATCCTACCCTATTAAATCATTGGAAATAATTATGGAGATCTTGCTTAAAACAGATTACTATCTCAAAAGTAGCACGGTAGATAAAAGACTACAACTTGAATTGTGTGTAATCTCGATAATAGCAGCATGAAAGAAAGCGGTATCCTCCTCCATATCAGCAGCTTGCCCACAACTTTTGGGATAGGTGATCTTGGTCCTGCTGCCTATGATTTTGCTGATTATTTGGCTAAATCTGGTCATACCATTTGGCAGATCCTACCACTGAACATCTGTGGATATGGGAATTCACCATATAATCCTATTTCTGCTTTTGCCCATAATCCCCTGCTGATCAGCCCTCAATTATTGTTGGAAGATGGCTTAATATCAGAGAATTTACTCTATGAAATTCCACTATCAAACCAAGTTGACTTTCCTCTGGTTAAAAAATTAAAACTCCCCCTACTCAAACAAGCTGCTAAAAACTATTTAAAATTATATGATATACATAGTTATATAAATACCAATCTCAAGTGGATTATGCCATATCTAAGCTATCTTAAATATAGTCAGATACATGGTGATGATAGATGGTATCAATGGCCTGAAGCTCATCGTAGACCAGATTACACCCTAATCCACGGGATCGAACTTAGTGATGATCTTTTGGAATCCGCTGCTATCCAAGCAATCTTTGAGGATCAACTTCATAGATTACGGGACTATCTGAAGAAGAAAGGGATTCGTCTTTTTGGGGACATACCATTGTATCTGAGTTATGAAAGCGCTGAGGTTTGGGCATATCAAGAACTCTTTGATCTCGATGAGGATGGCAGAAGGCGCAGTCTAGCGGGAGTTCCACCAGATGCTTTCACGGAAGGGGGACAGCTTTGGGGTAATCCCATTTACAATTGGCAACGCATGAAAGAAGAAGGGTTTGACCTTTTTTTTAGACGTTTTGAGCATGCTCTTTGCTCCTTTGATCTATTACGTCTTGATCATTTTATTGGATATGTAAACTTTTGGAAAATCCCTACTCCAGATGGTGTGTTGCCTGAAGATGCCAAAGCTGGAAGCTGGGAAAAAGCTCTACCAGAAAGTTTTTTTGAGGAGATGCGAGCCAGATTTCCTCTGCAACGCTTTGTAGCCGAAGATCTGGGAGTGCTTTCAGAGGAGGTCATCAAAATACGTGATGAGCTTGGACTTCCAGGTATGATTGTCCTCCAATTTTGTTTTGATGATGGCATACCGGAGCCGTGGAATTATCCTTACAATAGGATTATATATACTGGCACTCATGACAATAATAGTACTATTGGCTGGTGGGATGCCCTGGACGACGATTCCGTAACTAAAAAGAATCTTGAGGCATATTGCTCTACGCATCTAAGGGAATTTGGCAGTCCTTCATCTAAAAACATACACAAGATTATGATCCATATAGCTACCAACTCCAGTTGCAAGATCCATATCATCCCTATGCAAGATATCCTTGGCGTGCCAGATCGAATGAATACACCAGGCACGGCTTTGGGTAATTGGGAATGGCGCATAGATTTTAATTATTAAGATGTTAACCTTTGGCTTAAAATAATAAATTGCCTATATTAAGGTTTAATGTCCATTGATCTTTGTTTTGCAGAATCGCACGCCAAGCAAGTTCATAATGCCGTTTTACATCGCTGTAATTCATTATCTTCCCGTTTCTTACACGTTTGCTGAATGGGCAAGAAACGAGGGAGGCATTAATTGCCCTACTTATTCAGACACTTACGTTCCCATATTGAGGCGAGATGCAGACAAATCTTGATCAATATTTTACTTTAAGTTAAAGAGTTTGACCGTTACGAGCACATTCAATGCTAAAAATATTATTGCAAATACGAAACAACATATTATCCTTTTAATAAGGCTACTATTTGCTGATCTCTAATTGGATATACTTGTGATCGTTTGTTACATTTAATCAATTACAGCTCAGTCTAAAACCATGAACATGCAAAAGTCATCTTGGCTTAACGTTTGGTAATATTGCCGTAGAGCTGCACTTGTGTCTTTTTGATTATTTTATTTATATTATGCTATATATCTATTTTTATGCCGAATCAAGATGACTTTTACGCATAATAGCGCAGTTTTTGGTGGACAATAATGCTGATCTCAAAACAATGACACATACGGGAAGTTGAACAAATAAATGGAGTAAACAAAGGATTTTACTATGAATACCGATGCGGATAATCCGCTTTCTAAGATACGAAATATTGGCATCATGGCACATATTGATGCCGGAAAAACTACTACTACAGAACGTATTCTATTTTATACTGGTTTTTTACACAAGATGGGAGAGGTTCACGATGGAAATGCTTTCACTGATTGGATGGAACAGGAGCGCGAACGCGGAATTACGATTACATCTGCCACAGTGAGCTGCATGTGGCGTGATCATCAAATCAATATAATCGATACTCCAGGGCACGTTGATTTTACTGCTGAAGTAGAGCGAGCTATCCGAGTTTTGGATGGGGCAGTGGGGGTATTTTGTGCAGTTGCTGGTGTTGAGCCTCAGTCTGAGACTGTGTGGCACCAAGCGGATCGATATAATGTCCCACGAATTGCATATGTGAACAAGATGGATCGCATTGGAGCTGATTATTATCGAGTGATACAGATGATCCATGACCGCCTTACTCCGAGGGCATGCGCAATTAATATCCCGATTGGCAAGGAAGATAATTTTGATGGAGTGATAGACCTTATCACAATGCAGGCTTGGTATTTTGATCCTCTTACCCAAGGCAGTAACGTACATCACATGGATATTCCAGAGAACTATCGTGATGAAGCTCATCAGGCTCGGCACGAGCTTTTGGAATTTATTGCTGATTATGATGATGAGCTGATGATGCTCGTTTTGGAAGGTGAGGAAGTGCCCAGTGAGCTGATTTATCGAACTATTCGCAAAGCGACTGTTGAACACGGTTTTGTGCCCGTTTTATGTGGTTCTTCACTGAAGAATAAAGGGTTGCAATTGCTCTTAGATGCAATAATAGATTTTTTGCCCTCACCTCTGGATGTAGGGGATACCCATGCCTATCGACCTGAGGATCATGAGGCAATTTATCTTCCACCTGATCCTGATGCTCCCTTAGTCGCAATGGCATTTAAAGTGCAAGTTGATAAATATGTAGGAAGATTGATTTATATAAGGGTATATTCTGGGACTCTAAAAAAGGGGGATAGCTTTTTTAATGTCAATAACGGTAAGCGTGAGAGAGTTGCACGAATTCTGCAGATGATGTCAAATAAAAAACATGACAAAGATGTCCTGCATGCTGGTGATATAGGCGCAGTGGTTGGGCCCAAGTTTTTGGTTACGGGGGATACCATCACAGATGGTAGTATAAATGTCTTGCTTAATAAGATGCACTTCCCTGATGCAGTGATATCTATAGCAATTGAACCCAAAACTAAAGCAGATCAAGAGAATCTTAACACAGCTCTCAGCCGACTCGAAGAAGAAGATCCCACCTTTAGAGTGCATGTCGATAAAGATTCTGGTCAAACTCTGATCTCCGGTATGGGAGAGTTGCATCTTGAGATCATAGTCGATAGGATAAAGCGTGAATTTGGTGTCCATGCAAATGTTGGAAATCCTCAAGTGTCTTACAAAGAGAGTATCACTAAAACTACGACAGTCGATGAGGTATTTCAGCGAGATATGAATGGCAAAGGAAACTACGCGCACGTGAAAATTCGTGTAAGTCCAATTGCACAGAAGGATTTACCCGAAGAGGCAAAGAATGTGTTTATAAACTTAACAAGCCCAGAGAAGATACCAACAGAATATATTAGACCAATTGAAGAAGCAGTATTTAATGCGCTTTCAGATGGACCTTTGATCAGTTCAAATGTAGAAAGGGTTAAGATCGAGCTCATTGATGGAGACTACAATCCGGTGGATTCCAATGAGCTTGCTTTCCGCATTGCTACATCTATGGCAGTGGGTAGAGCTCTCAGAGAAGCAAAGCCTGTGATCATGGAACCTATAATGCTTTTAACAGTTCTTGCACCTGATGATTTTGTTGGAGATATTATATCAGATATCAATGCCAAACGCGGAAGAATTGAAGTGATGCGCAAACATAATGAATATCAACAAGAAGTCATTGCAGAAGTACCTTTATCTGAACTCTTTGGATATTCAACCCGCATTCGTTCACTATCACAAGGGAGAGCTATTTATACTTTGGAATTCAAAAAATATGAAATAGCTCCTGCACATGTGCAATCCGAAGTTTTGCGTAGGATCCGTGGATATGCAGAATAATCTTGACAAGTTAAATGATTAAGATCAATATGAACCCTAAAGAAAATGAAGAGGAGAAACAAATGACTATCGATCTTAGTTTTAGTGGGAATGTAGCCTCAATGAAGATTGACGGCATTTTAAACAGCGAAAATGCTCATCTCTTGCAAGAAAAACTTGATGAAGTAATGAAGAGTGACGCAACATTGCTGGAACTTGATCTTTTTGATTGCCGCAATATATCTTCTACGGGTATTGGCAAAATTCTTTTATTTTACAAGGACTTTATTTCTAAAGGTGGGGATATTGAAGTAGTGCGCAGCTCAAACAGTGTATATGAGCTTTTTTCTATGCTGAAACTGAACCAACTTTTTACGGTAAACCTTGGCTAACATGACATTATGGCGGAGAAGCACCATATTCTGGTCGTAGATGATAGTATCGCCATTGTTAATTCGCTGCAGTCCATATTAAGTATTAGTGGTTTTAATGTAGATAAAGCATACAATGCATGCGAGGCTATGCGCAAGCTGCATAATGGGCATTATGATCTAGTTATTAGCGACATCGAAATGCCGGGAACATCAGGGTTAGAATTCCTGAGCATGATTCGAGAAGAATTTGGTCGTCAGATAGATGTAATCTTGATGACAGGATATTTGGAACAAGACTATTTTATTGAAGCTATTCGTCTTGGAGCTAGCGATTTCATCCGTAAACCAATAGACACGAAGCAGATTGTAAATTCGATCCGTGAGCTTTTTTATCGCAGACGTAATATGGATGATATTACGGAATTTTATTCCCAATTGGACAAAATAACATTATGCTTTGACCTTAATGCAGCAAAGTTTTCAAAATATGCCATTTCCAAGATTTTTAGCTCTTATCTCCAACGATATTTCAAAATCGATCCCAAGACACTGAATGAGCTCTTGGTCTGTCTAGATGAAATGATTTACAATGCATATATCCATGGGACATTAGGACTAAGTCCTCAAGAAAGATCTCTTCCGCATGAGGAGCTCATCCAGGTGATAGAAAAACGATTTGCAGATCCCAAGATTAAGAACAGGAAAGTAGAGCTGACTTTAACGATCGATAATCTTAATAAAGAAATAGAAATCTCCGTTAAAGACGATGGGGGTGGATTTGATCATGAAAATTGGCTGAAGATGGTTAGGAATGAGCAGATTCTTGATATCAAGGAATATGGACGCGGACTCGTTATGCTCTATCACTTAAGTGATGAATTGTCTTTTGAAAATGACGGTAGACTCATTCGGATACGGAAAAAAGTAGCTAATCCCATACCCGATGAACATTCGTGATCTCTTTATTACCTATGCAGACCTATCAAGAGAGGATATAGTATTTATACTCTGCGAAGTTCTTTCATGTCAACCAAGTGAGATATTACCGCAGATAAATTTAACTCCAAATCAACTAAAACAATTCAGGTCTTGGGCAGAGAGACTTCGCGATCATGAACCACCCCAATATATCATCCACAAAGCATGGTTTTACGGGCTTGAGTTTTATGTGGACCAGAGAGTCTTGATCCCCCGATTTGACACTGAATGTTTGCTGGAAGCCTTGATAAAGTACCTTAAGGGGAAGGAAAAAATTCTTGAGATAGGAATTGGTTCTGGCGCTATTAGCATCACTTTAAAACATTTATTTCCCGAGTTGAATATCATCTGCACGGATATAAATCCCGCTGCGATTGAGGTTGCCAACATCAACGCCTCCAAACATAAAGTGCAAATTCAGATCGTTCAGGCAGATTTATTTCCTGATACTGACGCACTCTATGACGTGATAGTTTCAAATCCGCCGTATATATCTCCAGATGAATATGATAAGCTGGAACCCAAAGTTCGTGATCATGAGCCGCGCATTGCGTTATACGCTGAAAGTGACGGGCTTGAATTTTATAAACGCATCCTTGCTAAAGCTGACATGTTTCTAAAAAAGAATTCTATTTTGGCTTTTGAGCATGGGGCGTTTCAGCAAAAGGCTTTGATAGGCTTGACAGAAAACAGAGGATACGAGATTCTGCAAAAAGGAAGGGATCTGGCAAATCGAGATCGCTTCCTGATCCTAAAGAAAATTTAAACTGAGGTCTATAATGGATAGATTTATCATCGAGCATAGTCGTGATCTGAGCGGTACGATCACAGTAAGCGGTGCGAAAAATGCGATTCTCCCGATCATGGCTGCTAGCCTTTTGGCTCCTGGCAAATCAGTTTTAAACAACGTCCCCAATCTCATTGACTTAAGGACGATGGCACACCTGTTGAGAGTAATCGGCGCAAGAGTCGAATATGATGATGGCTATATGAGTATTGATAGTAAGGATGTCTGTTATCCTGAAGCTCCTTATGAATTAGTCAGCAAGATGCGTGCATCTATTTATGTATTGGGTCCTCTTTTGGCCAGGCTTGGCAAAGCTAGAGTATCTTTCCCGGGAGGTTGTGCAATCGGTACCAGACCAGTTGATATGCACTTGCAAGCCTTAGAAGCGTTGGGAGCTAATATAGAAATCGAAAATGGATATATTGCCGCAACAGCAAAACAACTACATGGAGCAGATATTTATTTTAAAAAGTCTTCTGTAGGAGCTACCATTAATACCTTGATGGCTGCCGTCTTTGCCAAAGGTACAACTCACCTTCATAATGCAGCCATGGAACCAGAAGTTGATACTACGATTGATTTCCTTTGCAAGATGGGAGCGAAAATCTCAGGGAAATCAACCACCAGTATAACCATAGAAGGGATTAAAGATTTATTCCCGGTACAGATGGATATGATTCCAGACCGAATAGAAGCTGGCACATTCATGATTGCCGGAGCGTTATCACATAATCCGATCACGGTATGTAACTGTCGACCTGATCATCTCCTGCCATTGATAGATAAACTTCGTGAAAGTGGCTGTGAAGTGGACGTTCAAGAAACAAGTATTACCGTTATACCCGCCAAGAAGATCAAACCTACAAATATAATCACACTCCCTCATCCAGGTTTCCCGACTGATTTGCAAGCCCAGTTTACAGTCTTGATGTGCCTTGCTGATGGAGTGAGCTTTGTGGAAGATACGATTTTCCCAGATCGCTTTATGCATGTGGCAGAGCTCAATCGGCTGCAAGCAGATATACAGGTGAATCGTAATGTTGCCCGTATTAATGGCGTACCTAATCTGGGAGGGGCAGAGGTTATGGCGACGGATCTCAGAGCTAGCGCTGCGTTAGTTTTAGCAGGGATGGTTGCTGAAGGTACGACAACTGTCTCACGTATTTATCATATCGATAGAGGCTATGACAGAATTGAGGAAAAGCTAAACAAGATTGGGGCTAAGATTCGCCGTGAAAAGGTATAATTCATTTAGCAGTTAGAAACACAATCATAACAATGCACAATGAGTATATGTCATCCTGAGATACATTATGATAATAAATAGGCAAACTCTATGCAAAACAATCAATTGTAAACCAGCAGAGGATTTTAGCTTGACATATAGTCAGCTTTACTATGCGTTGGTTAAAATACATAATTTAAGGGACGCTCATGGAATATGCAGATTTTAAAAAAGAAGCGACAGATTTGATCTCAAAGATAAGCGAAATCCGCAAACTCATGGACCTCGAACAGAAATCCATACTTCTAAGAGACTTGGAATCGCAGATGAACGCTCCCGGCTTTTGGAATGATCAGATTCTAGCTACGAAGATTAGCAAAGAAATGTCTCAAATCAGAGATGAGATCGAACATATAAATCACTTGGAATCCACACGTGATGAGCTGCAAACCTATCTTGATTTATTGGATGAGGAGTTTAGCAATGAACTCTTTGAGGAAGCATTGCAAGCTCTACCCAGAATACGGCATTTTACAGAAAAGGCAGAAATTGAAGCGCTTTTAAACGAGAAATATGATCAAAATGATGCTATTTTCTCAATTCATGCTGGAGCCGGAGGAACTGAAGCTCAAGATTGGGCACAAATGCTGCAGAGAATGTATATGAGATGGGCAGAATCAAATGGTTACAAATTTAATGTTATAGACTCACTTCCAGGCGAAGAAGCAGGCATCAAAAGTGTGACAATAGAGATTATTGGGAAGTATGCCTATGGGATGCTTAAAAGTGAGATAGGAATACATCGTTTGGTTAGAATTAGTCCATTCAACTCCCAAGGAAAACGGCAGACATCTTTTGCTTCTGTTTATGTATATCCGGAGTTTGATGATGATATAGAAGTTGAGATTGATCCCAAAGATCTAAAAATAGACACATATAGATCCAGCGGCGCCGGTGGGCAACATGTGAACACAACAGACTCAGCAGTGAGAATCACGCATCTGCCCACAAATATAGTAGTTAGTTGCCAAAATGAAAGATCTCAGATTCAAAACCGAGAGAAAGCTATGGCTATCCTCAAGAGTCGACTCTATCAGCACTATGAAGAGCTGAGAGAAAAAGAGAAGAAAAACCAAGAGGAAACTAAGTCCAATATCGGATGGGGAAACCAGATTCGCTCCTATGTCTTCCAACCATATCAGATGGTCAAGGATCATCGTACAAACTATGAATCAGGTCAGGTAGAGAAAGTCATGGACGGAGATCTGGACCCCTTTATATATTCATGGCTAAAGATGACAGCAAAAATGAGGATGAATGGCTAAAGACTATCAAGAGCTTTTGGATCTGCTTGATTTACAGAAACTCCCTAAGCATGTTGGGATCATAATGGATGGCAATGGCAGATGGGCAAAACAGCGCAGACGTCCACGTCTTTATGGTCATAGGCAAGGAGCAAAATCTGTCCGCAGTAATGTGGAACTGGGAGTAGAACTGGGTCTCAAATATATTACTTACTATGCTTTTTCTACAGAAAACTGGAATAGGCCAGAAGATGAGGTAAAAGGTCTACTTAAACTATTGAAAGAGCATCTTATAAAAGAAATTCCTAATCTTAATAAACAGAATATTGTCCTAAAGCTTTTAGGCTCAGAGCAAGGCCTTGACAAAGGCTATCTAAATGAGATTAATGATATGGCACGTCAGACCCATCGTAATAACGGAATGCAAGTGAACATAGCCTTTAATTATGGGGGAAGACTCGAAATTGTCGAAGCAATCAAAAAGCTTAGCCCTAAAGAGATTGCTGAACTTAGTCCTGAAAGTTTTGGAGATCATTTGTGGACAGCCGGCATTCCTGATCCTGATCTCATTATTCGCACCAGTGGAGAGATGCGGCTTTCAAACTTCTTGCTATGGCAATCAGCATATTCTGAGTTTTATGTCACCAATACCTTGTGGCCTGATTTTGATAAAAAAGAAATGCTAAAAGCACTGTTGAACTATCAAAGTCGAACAAGAAAATTTGGGGGCATTGCTTGATGAAAGAGCTTGCAAAGCGGATTGTGGTATCGCTGATCTTTATTCCCATTCTTATCATAGCACTTTGGTTTGAATCCTGGCCGCTTTTTATTATCTTTTTGATATTTAGCATAATCGGAGCATATGAATATTGTAATATGATGTCTCGCAAGAAAATCATGATTCCGAAGATATTTATCCTGATTATGCCCATAATATATAGTTTCTGGATATTACTTCCGCACTACCAGATAGCAACGATCTGGGTTGCCGCACTATGTTTCATGATTCAAGCGCTTATAGATTGGGACGAGTCTCAAAGTATTTTACGCTTATTTTCAGAAATATTTGGTATCTTTTATATAGCAGTTTTGCCGGCAATGTTGGTGAGCATCTCTTGGCATCTAAATGTTAATAAAATTTTACTTGCCTTAATTATGATGATATGGATTGTGGATACCGTGGCTTATATTGTTGGTATACGTTTTGGAAAGAGGCGTGGAATCACTCCAGTAAGTCCTAGGAAGAGTTTAGAAGGTTTTATTGCTGGATTGATATCTCCAGTGCTGATAGCAGTCATTGCGTATATTTTCGGATTTAGATATTTCAGTTTGCTTCAGCTCTGTATATTGGTTCTTGCTGCCGGAATATTTGGTCAGCTGGGAGATTTGCTTGAATCCATGCTCAAACGGTTTTGCAGTGTGAAAGATAGTTCGAAATTAATACCCGGACATGGCGGAATTCTTGACCGTGCAGATAGCATCCTCTTGGCAGGAAGCTTTTTGTATGTTGCTTTGTTGGTTTTTTCATAGTCACGCAGATCGTGATGATGAAAGCATTGATATAAACAAATAAGAAAAACTGCGTAATTTCATGGAGGAAATTATGAAAAAAATGATTACTCTGACAATTTGTCTAATAGCAGCTGTGGCCGTATGGGCTCAAGGTCTCGAGACCTTTGATAATTTCGATTACACAGGTACGAGCTACGTCGATGGAGACTTCGTAGGTGAAAATGGAATTGTTTGGAATTATTATCACGTGACAGGTGCTGTTGCTGGAAGCAATGACAATTCCATTGATGGGAATGGCATGATCTTGCGGCGAAGTGAAGTTCCCAGCCGGATCGTTTCTGGTCCCATTCCTGGTGGTATTGGAAACTTTTCTGTGCAAATGCGCAAAGCTTACACAAGTGCTGGAGATCGTCAATTAGCACTATACATCAATGATATATGGATTGCTGATTCTCAGATCTTTGGTGGCACTCAAGGCGGAGATGAGACTGTATATGAATTTGTAGTTAATGGTGTGAACGTACCTGGAGAATTCACCATGGAAATTCGTAATATCCAAGGTGGCAGCAGCAACCGCCAGGTGACCATCGACAATATCAGCTGGACTGCATATGGTAGTGGTATGCAGTTTGTATCCAATCCTACTTTTGATCCTCCAGCTGGTTATTATGCAGACCCAATTAATGTGACAATTAGTTGTACAACAGAGAATGCAAGCATTTATTATACTACCGATGGTAGTGATCCGGATGAAAGTTCAACATTGTTCACTGCTCCAATTTTAGTAAATAGCCCGACTACAATCAAGGCGAGGGGCTATGCTGATGGTTATGAACCGAGCGCTATCGTAGTAGCTAACTATGGCTTTGTAGTACCCGTAAATGACCTTGCGCAATTGAGACAGCAAGAAGCCGATAATGAGACAGTATATCAAGTGACATCACCTGTGATCCTCACCTTCCAACAGAGCAACAGGAATCAGAAATACTTCCAAGATAGTTCCGCGGCTATTTTGGTTGATGATCAACCCGGAACCATTACGAGCACATATGAGATCGGAGACGCTGTCGTTGGTCTCACAGGTAAGCTGAATTACTATTTCGAAACATTGCAATTTATCCCTACTCAAGATCCAGGACAAGCTGTATCCAGTGGAAATGATGTTGATGTTCCCACTCTTACTATAGCAGATATCAATGGAGATATAGGATTCAACAATTATCAATCTCGTTTGGTTTTGATAAACGAGGTCAGCTTTGTCAATCCTAGTGGCGTCTATGAAACTAATCCTGCAGTAAACTATGAAATCACTGATGCGACCGGTCAGATGACATTCCGCACTAGTTTCTATGATGTTGATTATATCGGTACTCCGATGCATACTGGAACTTTCAATATCATGGGAATTATAGCTCATTATCAGAGCACAGCCCAGATTACCCCCCGTATGTTAGCTGATTTTAATCCTGTCTCAATTGATGATCCATCATTAGTCCCTGGTCAGGTGAAGCTATTAGGGAACTATCCCAATCCATTTAACCCAACCACTACTATTCAATTCCAGATGGAGCGATCAGTTCCTGCTGAAATCGTGATCTATAATCAAAAGGGTCAAATTGTAAAGAGATTTGATAACATTCGAACTCAACCAGGAATGAATAGCCTGGTGTGGGATGGACTTGATAACAACGGCTCCATAGTCACCAGTGGAGTTTATTTCTTCCGCCTTAAATCCGGAAGCTACAGTTCCACACGAAAAATGGTCTTAATGAAATAAATTGAAACTGAAGAGTCACCTATTCTGCATAATTACGATTGCATTATGGTCTTCTCTGGAACTTGTTGGCAAACTTTTGGGAGAGGGGATTTCCCCTTTTACTCTCACTGCCTGGCGATTTCTGATCGGAGGAGCATGCATTCTGCCTTTTGCGATCAGAGGGATGACTCTCGGCAAACATAAATTAGATATAAGCAGCATACTGAAGCTAGGTGTTTTGGGCATCCTTAACGTCGTTATCAGTATGCTGCTTTTACAATTGGCAATCTATTATGGGAAAGCTTCGCTCACTGCTATGATTGTAAGCATGAATCCTCTTTTCGTCAGCCTCTTTGCCATTCTTATCCTAAAAGAGCACCTGACCAGGATTCAGCTATATAGTCTGCTTATTGGATTGGTTGGTTTACTTTTCATTATCTTTGGAGAAAACGAATTATTACAGCATAATTACCTCAATCTGCCTTTAGGCATTGTTTTAGCCGTATTATCCGGAATTACTTTTGCGCTTTATACAGTTCTAACCAAATGGGCTGTTGCCAAATTTGGTAATATGGTTACAAATTCCTTTGCTTTTCTGATAGGTGGGATCATCCTCAGCATAATAAATCTAATAAGCGGCGAAAGCATGGCTTTTGTTCCATCATTAAAGAATATAATGCTAATCCTGTATTTGGGCGTGATGGTCTCTGGGCTTGCCTATGTACTTTATTTTGAAGCGATGAAGCAACTCACCGCTTCCCGTGCTTCCTTCTATTTCTTTTTGAAACCAGCACTTGCTTCAATTCTGGCATATATCTTTTTGGGAGAGCAACTAGGAAGCTGGCAGATCGGAGGGATGATCTTGATCATGCTGGCACTCAGCAGAAACTTCTGGGTCACACTCTATGAGCGAAATCAATCTCAAGCGTAATATAGCCTTTACCACAAGCTCTCAAGCCATCACTATGCTGGCTTCCTTTGTGGTAAATTGGTATTTAGCGCGGTTTTTAGGACCTGAACTCAGAGGACAATACGTATATCTGTTCACCGTGAATTCTGTAGTGTGGCTATTGCTTGATCTCGGAGTCTCCAAATCGCTGATGTATTCTTTGCAAAGGGATAAAGCAGATCCATCCGCATTGTATAGTATGTCTTTGGTGTTTTTTGGGATCAGCTTGCTATTATCGATAGTGATATTTCGCTTTTTTTCTACCCAGATTTTGGGGGGCAATCAGTATTCTGCTTTGATAGTACTTGCTTTGAGCATCTATATAGCTTTCTTCCAATTGTACAATAGGCAAAAGGTGATTTCTATAGGATTGAATAATATCAAGGATTATTCTTTACTGCTCACTATGCCTACTGTAGTTTTCATGCTCTTGATCCTGCCACTGTTTTGGTTGTTTCCTACTCACTATCGAATGCAGGGCAGTTATTTATTGTATGTAACCGTGATGATATCGATCTGTGTCTTTTTTCACAAAAGGATCACAAAAAAGATACACTTCCACTTTAGTTGGGATTACCCCTTAGTCAAGCGTTCCTATTCCTTAGGGTTCAAAGCATTTTTGAGCGAATATATGGCCATCATGATGACCAAGGCAGATATACTTATCCTCAAACGCCTGGGGAGTTTTGCGGAACTTGGTGTATATACTTTGGCTATCAATTTTATCGATATCATAAACGTTACAAGCAATATGATCGGGGTAGTATTGCTAAATAAGTTTGCTGCCTTAAATAACGACTCAGCTTCTTTGGTTATTCTCCGCAAGATCTTCGTTCTCATGATATGCTTTAATCTGATCTGCATCATCGGTATGTTGGCCTTTGGGCATTTCATTATCGGCTTTTTGTATACTACAGATTACATTGGAGCTTACAAAGCTTTTATCTATCTGATTCCTGCCATATTTGGCCTTACGCTGGGCTCCTTATTCAATACCTTTCTCTGGAGTAAAGGCTTCCCAATATTTACAATTATTGCCCCAGCGACAGCGACTTTGCTGAAGGTAGTCCTTAGCAGTATACTCATCCCCAGAATGGGATATCTGGGAGCAGCCCTTGCTTCGTCGATCGTATATCCGGTATGGTTTATGCTGCTACTGATCTGGTATTTTAGTACTCACAAAGAGCAAAAGCTTTCTTCTTTGCTCTTCCGCAAGAGCGATATCAAGGATATGGGGCTAATGCTAAATGCACTTTATGCAAAGATTAGAGGTTAAAATGAGAGTAGTCTTTATCAACACAATATTTCCCAATCCAGTTGAACCCACCAAAGGGATATTTGTGCTCAAAAACCTGATGCACTATCCTCCCGAGATAGAACTTGAAGTAATTGCGCCAGTTCCCTTTTTTCTCGCTTTACGCAGAAAGAAAAGAGTGAAGGTCCCCTTGTGGCGCAATATTGAACTTAATGGACGCCAGCTGCGTGTTTGGCATCCCCGTTTTCTCCTCTTCCCAGGCAACTTTCTGCAACCCTGGATACCATATTTTGAATACCTCAGTGTTTTACCGCTTTTTCACTATTTACACCGGAAAAAAGCAATAGACTGCTTGCATGCTAATTTCTGTCTACCTGATGGGATTGCGACCGCAAGACTGGCACAGAGATTTGGCATTCCTTATATTATTACCGAGCATCAGGCAGCTTTGGCTGATCTTTTGAGCAAATCCACCCTCGCGCGGTTGATGCTGGCGGCATATTCTCGAGCTCACAAAGTTATTGCAGTTTCTCGGCATACCGGACAAATCCTTTTGGATGCAGGTTTATCCCCCGAAAAGCTAAAGGTAATCCCCAATGGAATAGATACTTCTCTCTTTGTCCCTGCAGCACATTCAGGAAAGATCAAAAAACTGATCTACGTGGGTTATCTGGTCGAACGCAAGGGTGTGCAATACTTGCTCAAGGCATTATCTATCTTGCAAGATACCAGCTTGAGACTTAGCATAGTAGGGGATGGAGATTATCGGGCTGATCTACAAAAACTTTGTCAGCAGTATGGCATCAGTGGACAAGTGAGATTTTTGGGTGAAAAGAATGCCACTGAGGTGGCGCAGTTGTTAGCGGAACATGATGCTTTAGTCCATCCCAGCTTAATTGAGAGTTTTGGCATCTCGGTAGTGGAAGCCATGGCTTCAGGATTACCGGTATTGGCCACTCAGAATGGTGGCAGCGAGGATATCGTTACTCCTCAGACCGGAATCATCGTTAAGCCACGCGATCCTGAAGCGCTGGCTGAAGGTCTACGAGAACTGATTGGGACCAGCTGGGATAGTGAGTTGATCAGTAATTATGCTCATAGTAATTACGATATCCGACAAATAGTTAGCAGGACTATCCAAGAATATCCCAACATAAATCCTTCACACACTGTCTGTCACCTTAGTTCAGTACATATTCGGACTGATGTCAGGGTATTTTACAAACAGTGCCTTACTTTGATAAATGCAGGTTACAAAGTGCATCTAGTCGTAGCAGATGGTCAGGGCAATCAGCGTAAAGGTGGCGTAATTATCCATGATGTTGGGACATACAAAAGTCGCAGACAGCGTTTCTTTTTTGCTCCGATAAAAATACTTAGGCAAGCACTGCAAATTAAAGCAGATGTCTATCAGATTCACGATCCAGAGCTATTACCGATAGCTGTGATCTTGAAGTATCTGAGCCGCAAACCGGTGGTTTATGACATCCATGAATGTTATGCTGAGCTTTTTTTACACAAGGGTTATCTTTCTTCTGCCCGAGGGAAAGCTCTCTCATATCTAATCAAATACATAGAGCGTGGCAGTCTCAAACTTCTTGACCAGGGCATTGCTGCCACCGAGCATATAGCAGAACAATTTACAGATATTCCTACGATCCATAACTACCCGATCTTAGCTGAATGGGAGCAAGTGGATAATAACATCAAACGCTATCAAAGCCGTAATATATGCTATATTGGCAATATCACCAAAGAACGGGGTATAGGGCGTGTCGTTAAAGCTCTGGCCGCTGTGGATTGCCGATTTCTTCTGGCCGGAAGATACGAACCGGCTGAGTATCGTGAAGAATTGCGAGCTTTACCTGGATTCGATAAAGTAATCGAATATGGGTATGTAGACCGGACTCAGGCTGCCGAGATCTTTTCCCAATCTGCTCTGGGGATCGTGCTTTTGGATAAAAGCCCCAATAATCTTTATTCACTTTCTACCAAGATCTTTGAATATATGGCAGCTGGCTTGCCGGTCCTGATTTCTGATCTTCCTACTAGTGTGGAGCTTATTCACAAATCTGGAGCTGGGCTTTACCTTGATCCCGAAAATATCGATAAGATTGCCGAGACCCTCAACCAGCTTTTGGATAATCCCGAAGCTCTTGCTCAAATGGGGAAAAAGGGCAAGCAGCTTGTCCATCAGGAACTTTCTTGGGAAAATGAACAAGAAAAATATCTGAATATCTATGCAGAACTTTTATCTAGATAACCTCATCCTGGAGTTGATACAATGATTGTAGTAAAAATACTTTTTTGGGGCTCATGGTTAGCTCTTTTCTACCATTTGCTTGGCTATGGCGCCCTCTTATGGCTCATTAATCTGAGTAAAAAGAGGGAGAAAACGATAAAATACTTGAGTGACAATCAGCTCCCGTTTGTTACCGTCATCTGTGCTGCATATAACGAAGAGCAAGTGATAAAAGCCAAGATAGATTCTTTTTTGGCAATGGATTATCCTCAAGATAAAATGCAGTTGATTGTGATTTCAGACGATTCAAGCGATCAGACCAATCAGATTGTATCCTCTTTTGCAAATCTCAACGTGAAACTCCTTGTGCAAAAACCCAGAGCTGGCAAGCAGAGCGCTCAGAATCTTGCCCTGGAGCATATTCAAGGTGATTTGGTGCTTTCCACTGACGCCAATTCTATATTTGCTCCTGATGCGCTACGTATCTTGGTAAATAGATTATACAGCGATCCCAAATTAGGTATGGTATCCGGAGAGTTAAAACTGTTGAAGAAAGGAAGCAAGCAATCTGGAGAAGGTCTGTATTGGCGCTACGAAGCCTGGCTGAAGCAGTTGGACAGCAAATTTCGCAGCATTATTTGTGCTAATGGTTCCCTTTTTTTAATCAAGCGGGAGTTCTTTGGCAAGGTCGATCCCGATTCAGCTGATGATTTTGAACGGACCCTCATTGTTTTGGAGCATGGCTACAATGTTGCTTATGAACCCCAAGCTTGCGTGTATGAGGAGGAAAGTGAAAAAGCCAGTGACGAATTGCGCCGCAAAGTACGTATCATTTCCGGCGAGTGGGCTGCTTTGTCCCGGCATCGTCGCCTGTTAAATCCTTTCCGCTATCCAGCGATAAGTTTTTTACTTATATCGCATAAATTGATTCGTTGGTTATTTTTTGCATTTGTAATTTGTGGATTTATTTCCACCATCTTTTTGATCGCCCAACCCTTTTATCTCTTTGCCTTTATTGCCCAAATGCTGGTCTACACCCTGGGTTTGCTTGGTCTCGCAGCTCAAAACAAGGGAATCCACATCCCCTTTACGGCAATTCCAGCCTATCTGATGGCGATGATCATAGCATCTCTACTCGCCTTCTTCAGATTCCTGTTTCATGCACAACAAATGGCTTTCTGGGAACCCATACGCTAAGCTTAGCTTTATAATTTTGATCTTAACCTGTCTTTAAGTTATGATTCTCTCCTGGGATAGAACTCGATCAAGACTTAATACCAACTTCAGCTCAAGATTGATAGACGGGCAGAGGGTGAGAAAGCACTTGACGCCACATGCCTCTCGTCATATTTGGAAAAGAAGTAAGGATCTGTGCAATGCTATGAGATTATCAAGCGAGTAACCAGGTTTGATCAGTTCATCTCGGTGCAGAACTTATACCATGTTGGCAAAGGAGCAGTTACTATGGAAAAAATAAGAATCGGCCTCATTGGATGTGGCCGGATTTCAAAAAATCATTTTGATGCAGTATCTCAGATCCCGGAAGCGGAATTTGTAGCCATCTGCGATACTGACAAGGCAAGGGCTGATGCTGTAGGAAAAGAACGAAATATCAGCAAGGTTTATTATGATCATCATAAGATGCTGGCTACTGAAAATCTTGACTTGGTTTCTATCTGTACTCCCAGTGGCACCCATCCTGATATCGGAATTGATGTCGCCAAAGCCAAGATCAATGTCCTAACCGAAAAACCGATGGCAATCAATATCGAAAGTGCCGACAAACTGATCAAAGCTTGTGACGATAATCATGTAAAACTCTTTGTGGTAAAGCAAAATCGCCTCAATAGTACGATGCAATTGCTAAAAAAGGCTGTGGATAAGAATCGCTTTGGCAGAATATATATGGCACAATCAAATGTATTTTGGCAGCGCCCGCAAAGCTATTATGATGCTGCCAAATGGCGTGGAACCTGGGAATTTGACGGTGGCGCTTATATGAATCAAGCTAGCCATTATGTCGATGCCATGTATTGGCTATTAGGTAATGTCGAAAGTGTCTCTGCCTATACTGCCACTATGGCAAGAAAGATTGAAGCCGAAGATACTGGCTGCGCAATTCTTCACTTCCGTAATGGCATTATCGCCTCGATAAACGTAACTATGCTCACTTATCCTAAAAACTTTGAAGGATCCATCACTATCATTGGTGAAAAAGGTATCGTAAAAGTCGGGGGTGTGGCTGTGAATAAGATTGAAAAATGGGAATTTGAAGAATATGATGATGATGATCGCATTGTTCTCGACAGCAATTATATGCCGCCAAATGTTTATGGATTTGGTCATAACCCTTACTACAGGAATGTGATTGACACACTTCTGAATCGGGCTGTACCATGTACTGATGGCAGAGATGGACGTAAATCTGTAGAGATCATACAAGCAATCTATGAATCAGCCAAGACCGGTAAGAGGATATCTCTACCTCTATAAGGATTGGGTTTGTGTTTTGTTTCTCTCTGATATATAGTGGGTTAGTTCACTTGTCATGGGTCTCCCATTTCATCCTCGTTCGAGAAATGAGCAAGGAATTGGAAACAAAGCAGATACAGGTTTCCAATTTTATCCCCATTTTGGTAAGTATCAGAAATACGGTTAATGATTATTTGTTTGCTAACTATAAATATGGCATGCTTATCCTGTTATCAATGCGGAAAAGACCGATAATTCTGCAAAAATATATCTTGACAAAAAAGTGGTCTTCAAAGACAATGCAACAACTGATTCGTTATGAACAACGCTGGGGGCGTAGTTCAGTTTGGTTAGAACGTCTGCCTGTCACGCAGAAGGTCGCGAGTTCGAGTCTCGTCGCTCCCGCCATATTTTTGGGACGCCCAATAAGGCGTCCTTTTTCTTACCAATAATGAAAACCATTTATATACTTCTATTTTTGTCAATGAATGCTCTTTTAGAGCTTATTTTCTTAATCGGATATCCTATACTAAGGCTCATTTTACCGTTCTATCAATATACAGAAAGCATCAAACGAATGCCTTTAAGAGATAATCACCCCATCCTAATTCATGCAGCTTCAGTTGGCGAAATCAACGCTGTAGTGCCCCTTATCAAGGAATTAATCAAACATAAACAAAGCATTTTGATTAATACGTTTACAGTCTCTGGTAAAGATCGTGCTAAAGAGCTATTCCCAAAATTGGAAGTCAGGCTTGCACCCTTGGATTTGTATAGCTTAAGAATATCTCAATTAAGAGCAATCAAACCCAAGCTAATCCTCATCGTGGAAACTGAAATTTGGCCCAACCTGCTTTATGCAGCTGGTAATTTTCATATTCCTGTAATCTTTATCAATGCAAGGATATCAGCAAAAACTCTTAGTCGATATCTAAGGTTTGGCAACTTGTTGAGGCTTATTAGCCCGAGTGTTACAAAAGTTCTAGCGCAAAGCGAACTTGATCAAGAGCGTCTTCAAAAACTTTTTCCCATTCATGTCGAAAATGCTGGTAACTTAAAATATTGTTTGAATCTTCCCGCCTACGATACTTCGCAAGTGCGTAGTAATTATATGTTTAATGAAGATGATTTTATCATAGTATGGGGAAGTTCACGACCTAGAGAAGAAGAACTAATTGTGTCTTATCTTCCATTACTGCGGAAGAGTATCCCTAATCTGCGGTTGATATTAGCTCCTAGACACCCCAAACGTAGTTCGGATATTGCAAGATTGTTAAAGGATTACGACTATGTATCATATTCTGAAATTAATCAAAAAAGATCTCGAGCTGAAATTGTTCTAATTGATACATTAGGTCATTTAACTGAAGCATATTCAATCTCTGATATAAGTATTGTAGGTGGTTCCTTCTATGATTTTGGTGGTCACAATCCTTTGGAACCAGCCTTTTATGGTAAATGTATAATAATGGGAGAGTACTATTCTTCCTGTAGAGATTCTGTACAAGAACTGCTCAAAGCGGGTGCAATAATATTATCTAGTAGGGAAAATCTTCCTGAGATAATTATAGATCTATACAGGAGAAATGATCTACGAGACTCAATGGGGCAGAAGGCGCGATTAGTTTTGAAAAAAAATGCTACTGCACTTAGTAATCATATGAGAGGTATAATGCCATGTCTGAAATGATCAGAGAAGCAATGTATTATAGAACATTGGATAAAAGTCACTTAAAGTGCGAATTATGTCCGCATTTCTGTGTGATCCCTATAGGGGAAAGAGGTCGATGCCGCTCTAGAGGGAATCTTGATAATCATCTTTGGGCAATAAACTATGGTAAAGCTTTAGGGATTTCTTTAGATCCTATAGAAAAAAAGCCCTTATATCATTTTTTCCCAGGAAGTAAGATACTTTCTTTAGGGCCGAATTCATGCAACTTAAATTGCAAATGGTGCCAGAATTATCAAATATCCCAATTTGAGGCGAATACTATAGATATGCCATTGGATGAACTTTATGGACTTGTGCAACAATATAGTCCCAGCACGAAGCATATTGCTTTTACCTATACTGAGCCACTAACATGGTATGAATACATTATGGATTTTGCTGTGCAATATCCGGATGTTAAGGTTGTATTAGTGACTAATGGATTCATCAATGAAGAGCCTCTGACTGAGCTCTTACCACATATCAGTGCTATGAACATTGATCTTAAAGGAATGTCTGAAGATCTATATCATAATTACTGCGGCGGCAAGCTATCTACTGTCAAAAATGCCATCATCCAAAGCTACAAAGCTAACGTACATATAGAAATAACATTGTTATTGATTCCAGGGCTTAATGATTCAAAAGAAAAGCTTGTTAATTTGGTAGATTTTATTGCTTCCATCGATATCAATATTCCGTTGCATATTTCAGCATATCATCCTGACTTTATGATGGATATCCCTGCGACTACTATTGATGATATCCAAAGAGCCTATGATATTGCCAAAGCAAAACTTCGGTATGTATATGGAGGGAATCTTCCAGTGGATGATATGCGCGATACTTTCTGTCCGGAATGTGGCACTCAGGTTATTTCAAGAAGAATATTCGGTCAAATATTGAATAAGGCTAAGTCAGGAAAATGTCCAAAATGTGGACAGAGGATCTATGGCTGCATTGTTTAAAAGCTATCTAAAAAGCATGAGTATTAGCGATCTAATCTTGATTTTATTGTGCTTATTTGCCTCCTCTTATTTGTGGACACGGCAAGAACAGAAGGATGCTTATTTGGTGGTTTATAAAGATGACCAGATATTTGGTGAATATCTACTATCTGAAGATATTCAACTTGTTATAGATGAACACAATAGCATAGAGATCAAGGATGGGAAAGCTCGAATCTCATATTCTGATTGTCCAGATAAACGATGCGTAAAGCAAGGCTTCAATAACAATATGCCAATTATTTGCCTACCAAACCGTCTGGTTTTAGAATTTCGTAGAAAAGACGGTGATCACCGCTTAATTTTGCAATAGGATACTATGAAAATAGCATTATATGTTTCCAATCATGGCTTTGGACATGCAAGCCGGATGGCAGCTTTGGCAAAAGCTTTTACAACATTTATGATCGAAATCGTAATTTGCACGGATCGTCCAAAGTATTTGTTTGATGATCTTCCTCAAGACTTGGTTAGCTATCGAACAATCTCCATTGATAAAGGCGTGATTCACAAAGAGAATTTAGTGGTGGATATTGATGCAACAAAAGATGCTTTGTTTGAGTTGTTTTCCAGACGCGAATTGATTGTTGCTGAAGAAGCAGATTTTCTTAGGCGAGAGAAGATTGATTTGGTTATATCTGATATCCCATACTTTATTATAGAATCATGTGGTTATGCTGAAATTCCTATATTTGGTGTATCCAATTTTGATTGGTCTTATATCTATGATAGTTTATTCGGTATGGATCAAGATACCCAGCCACTTATCAATGTTATACGAAGCTTGTATCGCAGAATGGATGGAAGCTATTTGTTGAATATGGGATATCTAGAAAGTGTGCCAGGTTTTCGAAATCCTAAAAAGGGAGGCATGCTTGCCAGAACACTTTCAGAACCTATTAATATTCGAGCCAAATATGATATTGAAAAGTCACAAAAAATCTTACTTATAAGTTTTGGAGGAGAAGGAATCCTAGAACTTAATCTTGAGATGATTTGTGCGGCTTGGGATGGAGTAGTTCTCTGTAGCTATCCAAGCCCTGATATAAGCAATCTAATCAAGATATCTCCCGATGAGGATTACCTTAGTGTGATTTACGAGGCTGATCTAATATTGTGCAAACCCGGATACAGTACTTTCGCTGAAATTCTAAGTATGGGCAAACCTATGATTTACATCCCGCGCAACAATTACCCTGAAGAAAAAGTCCTGATAGAGGGAATAAAAGACTATCCAGCTGCAATACAAATAGACAGGATACCTGATAATATTGATGAAATCAAAGCATTATTTAATAAAGTACATAATGCGGATAACAAACTGCCTGTTTCAAATGACAAACTAGCTGGATGCATCCTTTCGGATTATTTAAAGATCAGATATCCTGAAGATAAGCTAATCAGTATTTATGATCTTGGTTCTAATAACATGAACTATCTGCTTTATAACAAGACGCGTGATATTGTAATTCACAGAGCTTGGTGCACAACAGGGTTGGGACGAGATTTTGCGAATGATCGATTATCGGATCGCAGTATCCAAAGAGCATTCATGGTCATTTCCAAAATCATGAATTTTGATAACGAGATATCTTCACAAAAGGAACTTATAGCGACTGGAATCAATCGTAAAGCTCTTAATAAAGATCTATTACTTGATATGGTCAAGGATAGATGGCAAATAAATACGAAAATTATCTCTGCAACCCGTGAAATGAGGCTATCTTGGCTGGCAAGTGAAAGAATCGGTACTGATGTCAAACAAAAGCTAGTGATCGACATTGGAGGGGCAAGCACAGAGGTTAGTTATCTCGATAATAATAAGCTGAGTGGGAAGTCGTTCGATTTTGGGTTACAAAGCCTAATTCGAGATTTCTCTTCAATCGACCAAGCATTGATATCTGTACAAAATGCTTTTAGTGAGCTTCCCGAAATACCAAATCCTAACTTGATTGCTGTTGGTCTTACAGCAACGATTCTAGCAAGAACCTTACTTGGAATTCCCTATAAAGATATACTTAGAAAAGATTTCCTCACAATCAACATAGATCAAATCGATAGCTTTTTAAGAGCAGTAGAGTTGAATCAATTTCATAACTATGAAGACTTGTTTGAAGATCGGTATGAGCAGGACTCAATTTATCTTGCTGCCTGCATAATAAAGCTATTACTGGACAGATATCGCTGTTATAATTTTATGGTTTGTAATGATGGAATATCTATGGGATATGCAAAATGGAAAAAATGAATGATTTAAATTTTGGTCCAATGAATTTTAATATAATTGCTGGACCTTGTTCTATCGAAGATTATGATTCATTGTATGAGGCAGCTTTAGAACTAAAAAATAGAGGTATTCGCATGATACGTGGCGGAGCCTACAAACTACGGACCTCCGTGCATAGTTTCCGTGGTCTAGGAGACGCTGGGATCATGCACCTAGCCAATGTCGGGAAAGAACTTGATCTTATCACAGTTTCTGAAGTTACTCAGACAGATAAAGTCGATTTTATGGCAAATTACATCGATATTCTGGTCGTCGGCACTAGAAACATGCACAACTATCCATTGTTGGAACTTTTGGGCAAAATAGATAAACCAGTAATACTAAAACGTGGCATTGCTGCTACCTATGACGAATGGCTGGCTTCCGCTGAATATATTATTGAAAATGGAAATAATAAGGTAATACTGTGTGAGCGCGGAATCCGCACTTTTGAACCTGAAACTCGCTATACCCTTGATATATCAGCTATATCCGTGATAAAAAATAAAAGTACATTGCCAATTATCATAGATCCATCTCATGCAGCCGGAAACAGAGATCTGGTCCCATCACTCGCTCTTGCGGCTGTAGCAGCCGGTGCAGATGGATTAATGATAGAATGTCAGCCAAATCCTTCAGAAAGCATTTGTGATGCAAATCAGACTATCTCTCCGGATACATTGAGCCAGATCATGGATGCCGTTCCGGAATTGAGATTACATCTTAGTAGGATGAAATTATGAAAAAGTATTATATTGAAACTTATGGTTGTCAAATGAACGTATCAGATAGTGAACTTGTATCAGCAATACTAACAAATGCAGGATATTCTCCCGCTGACACAATAGATGAAGCTGATATTCTACTTTTTAATACCTGTTCAGTTCGTGATCACGCGGAACAACGTGTATTAGGGAGAATATCCAATGAACTTCATCGTAAGCAAAAAAATAAAGATTTTAAAATAGTGCTCTTGGGTTGTATGGCTCAAAGAATAGGGAAGAGGCTTATCAATGAAAACCTGGGAATTGACTATGCAATTGGAGTAGATCAGTATCGTGATCTACCAAATATATTAGCTGATGATGGAGGCTTTTCTTTGGAGTTTAATCCATCAGAAGTCTATGATAATCTAATGCCACTTCATCAAGGTAACTACTGTGCTTACGTTACTATTATGCGTGGGTGCAATAACTTTTGCTCTTATTGCATAGTGCCTTATGTCCGAGGTCGAGAACGTAGCAGACCATATGATGACATTCTAAAAGATATACGGGAAGCTGTCACTAATGGTATGCATGATATTACTTTATTGGGTCAGAATGTCAATTCTTATAAATTTAAAGATCAAGACTTTCCTGCACTACTGAAAAACATCGAACATGATGTAGAAGGCATCTATCGATTACATTTTGTAACCTCCCATCCAAAAGACCTTTCAGAAGAGCTTATCTCGACTATGGCCAATAGCAAAATCATTTGCAGACATATTCATTTACCATTACAAAGTGGTGATGACGATATTCTAAAGCGTATGAATAGATCATATATCTATAGCCAATATCTATCACGAGTTCAAGCTTTACGAAACGCAATGCCAGGGATTGCCATCACTACAGATCTCATCGCTGGTTTTCCTGGTGAAACTGAACAACAGTTTGAAGCAACACTGGCGGCAATGCGCGAAATAGAATTTGACTATGCATTTTGTTTTAAATATAGCCAACGTGATGGAACAACAGCTGCACGATACAATGATCAAATACCAGAAGAAATTCGTTTAAATAGATTACAAAAAATGATAGATCTGCAAAGAGAGATAACGTTGAAGAAGTATCGGTCATTTATAGGTAAAGAAGTCGAAATTTACGTTGAGGATTTTAGCAAAAAGTCAAAGAGTAAACTTTCAGGAAAGACTCGCGATTTCAAGATAGCAGTTTTAAGCGGATCAGAATCTCAATTAGGTAGTATAGTCAGATCAAAAGTAGTAGATGCAACCGCAGGCACCTTAATCTGTGATTGAAGCAAGGTTAAACTTAAGACATGTTATGTAAACTAGCTATTAGTTATTAACTTTATTCTGCTACATAGCTTTGCCCTATCATGTAAAATATAAGGAGATTAGATGAAAAGTATGACTGGCTTTGGGAAAAGCCATATAACTCATGATAATATTGAATGTAATATAGAAATAAAAAGTGTTAATGGTAGATATCTGGATCTTAAGATCTATTTGCCACGCGAACTTGGATTTTTTGAATTCACGATAAGAAAATTAACCCCTCAATTCATTAGTCGTGGATCTGTAGAAATCAGAATAAACATTAATGATTACAGGGAGCCAAAGTTACGTTTAAATGTACACAAACTAAAGAAATACAGAGATATAATTACCCAATCACAGCAAGTTCTAGGTGTAGATGCTTTCCCATCACTTGAGTATTTGCTGGCTGAACCAGGAGTTATTCAATGCGAAAGTCAAGTGGAAGATGATCCTGAATTAGTCCAAATCTTAGAGGATGCTTTGGTGGAAGCCTTATCATCTTTACAAGCGACTTTAATAAAGGAAGCTGAGGGAATCAAAAGTGTTCTATTGGATGCTATGACACCCATCAAACTTTCCTTAGAACGCATTGCCGGACAGGTACAGCCTTATAAAGAAAATTTATTTACGACTATGCACAAAAGGATTTCCGATATTGTAAGTAGTTATCAACTTGACAATATTGAGCAAAGGATAGTTCAAGAACTTGCTATATATATAGATAAATATGATATACAAGAAGAGTTAACGCGTCTTAAATCCCATATTAAGTCTTTTATAGAAACCTTAAATAAGAAAAGTGATGAAGACATCGGGAAAACGCTCAACTTTATTTTGCAAGAAATGCACAGAGAAGCCAATACACTGGGATCTAAATTCTCAAATATGCAAACTTTCCATGACGTCTTGATAATCAAAGAAGAAATTGAAAAATGTAGGGAGATAGTTCAAAATGTCGCCTAAGCCACTACTTAGCTGGAAATCATGGCCTTTTGTAGAGCGTCCACGAGATTCTATACTCTTAGTACTTTTTTTGATCCTACTTTCTATACTGCTATATAGAATTACAATACTAAATTGGAATATGCCTTTCTTTTATTTTGGTGGATTAATCCTTGTTTATGCTAATCTTCTCCCCTATTTTATTATTACTGAGTATTTTCTTTACGAGAATGAGATACATATCAGATATATATTTATCAATATACGGCGACCATGGAGTGATTTTGGCTGCTATTACATGGACAAACGAGGCGTAATGCTCTCTACATTTAGAAGACCTAGAAGACTAGATCCTTTTAGAGGTCAATCTCTACGTTTTTCAAAAACAAAGGCTGAGAAAGAAGAGTTACTTGCTATTCTCGATAGAAAGATCGGCCGTAGATATTAAGGATTATCATGAAAGACAACAACATAGAAGAACATATATTAAGCATATTAAAAGATATGTACCCTAATGGGCTTACTTATAGTGAGATAGTATTTCGCATAGGTAACACAAAAAAGATTAAATCTATTGTAAGCAATTACCTATCTGCCATGCTAACTGATGGTAAAATCATTAAAGAGCGTAAACGATATAAAGTGACCAAGGATGTCATCTCTACACCATCTTCCAGCAAAAATGAAAGTGATATTGAAAGCCATCGTCGGAATCAAGTAAGTCCAAATCTAATAGAGGGACAATTTGATGCTACGTCTTTATCTCGAGATCGTTCTTTTGCATTTGTAAGAGGAAAAGATAAGGACTATTATATTGACATTGAGGATACACTGAATGCGTATCACAATGACACAGTTTTAATCGAAACTAAAACCCGGCGCGGACAAAGAGAATATGGAATTGTCCGGCGCATTGTCAAGCGAGCAAATCAGTTCATACCTGGAGATATATCACAAGTCAACAACAAATGGATTTTTGTAGCATCAAATCCGAAGATTCATCATTGGTTCGAGATCACCGATATTGGTGAAGCTCAACCTGGATTGAAAGTTATTTTGGAAGTAACTAATTGGGGAAATCCACAAAGTGGCAAATTACCAGCAGGTAAAATCATAGAAGTGCTGGGTAAATCAGGCGATCCACATGTGGAACTAATTGCTGTAATCCGCCAATATCAACTCCCCCTAGAATTTCCGGAAGAAGTTATCCAGGAAGTTGCGAATCTTCCTGAGGGCATAAGTCAAGAGTTAATCAGTCAGAGAACTGATCTCAGAAATTTATTTACTTTTACTATCGATCCAGCTTCAGCCAAAGATTTTGACGATGCGATTTCAATTAAAAGAACACAAAAAGGGTGGAGAATGTGGGTGCATATAGCTGATGTTGCCCACTATCTTCCCATCGGCAGTGCCACTTTTACCGAAGCTGCCAAAAGAGGAAACAGCTTTTATTTCCCAAAGAAAGTTATACCCATGATTCCGGAACGGTTGTCAAATCTGATTTGCAGTCTTCGCCCTGATGAAGACAAGCTTACTATGACAGTTGAAAGTGAATTTGACAATAGTGGCAAAGTAATTAGACAACAATTATATGAGAGCATTATACGTTCAGATGCTAGACTCGCCTATGAAGATGTTGATCAATACTTCGATGGCAAAGATCATCAGCTCTCCCCTACTCTTGCATCAGCTTTGGACGCAGCTCGCGAACTTTCTCAGAAGCTTACAAAGATCCGTAAAGATGCAGGCTATATATTCTTTGATCTTCCTGAAATTGAATATGAGTATGACGAAGATGGTTTTGTTCATCATTTGGATGTAGCAGAAGAGACTGAGAGTCACAAGTTAATCGAAAACTGTATGCTAGTGGCAAATGAATACGTTGCAACTAGCCTTTCTCATAGAGCTAAGACAAGCATATATCGCATTCATGAAGATCCAGATCAAAAGAAAATAGACAGGCTCAAAGAAATTTTAGACTTTTATGGCATCGCATATATCGAGAAGGAGAACTTGAACAAAAGCATTCAGCATCTCCTTTATAGTCTTCCAGATAAAACATATCATAGAGTCTTTGATCGAATCATACTGCGCAGCATGAAAAAAGCAAAATATTCTACCGAACACATCCGCCATTTTGGTTTAGCATTGGAAGATTATACTCATTTTACCAGTCCTATACGACGTCTTTGCGATCTAGTGATACACCATCTCTGTAAGATTTATATATGCAACACTAGCAACGAAAAGCTTAGCGAAGAGCAGATAAAACATTGGGCAAGTGTTGCTTCCGAACAAGAACTACAAGCAGATTCTGCAGAAAGAGATATAGAGAGGGTTTATAGTGCTACATACATGAAAGATCATGTTGGTGAAGAATTTACCGGACTATTAGTATCAACCAATAGCTCTTCAGCTATTATTCGCCTCAACGAGATACCTGTTACCGCTCTGCTCAAAAAGGATCAGTTTGGCAATGGCAAATGGGAATACTATGATCGGGAAATGCGCTTTGTTAATACTCGCAATTCAGAATCGTTTGAACTTCTTGACAGCCTCAAAGTGCGCATCATGGAAGTAAGCGACGATATATACTTAGAGCTAGTAGATGGTGCTGATGCTCATACTCACTATCACAATTTACAAAGACCAGTTTCACCCAAAAGTAGAAAGACTCAAAGAATTGGGGTTGACGCCAGAGCCGCGCACAAAAAAGCTGGCAACAGAAAAAAGACTTACAATAGGAATTAAGCTCAATGAAAAAACCTATCGGGATATTTGATTCTGGGGTTGGCGGATTAACTGTTTATAAAGCAATTCGCGACACATTTCCAGACGAAGACTTGATCTATTTTGGCGATACTGCCAGAGTTCCATATGGACCAAAGTCCCCAAACACGATTATCCAATACTCAATACAGAATGCCAGATTTCTGTTACAACAAGGCGTCAAGATCATTATTGTAGCATGCAATACATCTTCGTCTGTAGCTCTTCCTCACCTTCAAGATATAACTAAGGTTCCGGTCATCGGTGTGATAGAACCAGGTAGTGAAGTAGCTCTCCAGTATTCCACTACCAAGCGTATCGGAGTGATAGGTACTGAAGGCACTATTCGCAGTGAATCATATAGCAAAGCCATCAAAAGCAGAGAACCTCAAGCAGAGGTATTTTCGCAAGCGTGTCCTCTTTTTGTGCCTCTTGCAGAAGAAGGATGGCAAGATCATCCAGTAGCTCACGCTATCGTTCAAGAATATTTGGCACCTCTTGTGGCTAAAGATATAGACACTCTTGTCTTAGGATGCACGCACTATCCAATTCTCATAAATGCAATTAAGAGCTTCATAGGAGATAATGTAATAATTGTCGATAGTGCAAACGCTATAGCCGAATACTTGCAAAGATTAATACCAGAGGCCCAGGATGGTGTCAAAGGAAAAGATATCTTTTATGTTAGCGATAATGAAGATAAGTTTGCCATGATTGCCAGTCGTATTCTCGGTGGTCGTCTTAATTCCCTCCAGAGAGTGCATTTGTTTGAGAGCTGGTTTGTTGACTGATAAAAATACAATTTTAAAGAGGTAATTTATGGAACCCATTATTTTGACTGCAGCCATAACTGGTGCAGAAACTACCCGCAAAGACCAACCCAATCTTCCAATCACTCCTGAAGAACAGGCAAAAGAAGCAAAGGCTTGTTTTGAAGCAGGTGCCAGAGTAATACATTTGCACGTTCGGGAAGACGATGGTGCCCCCACCCAAAGGTTGCAGCGCTTTGAAGAGTCGATTAATGCGATTCGTCGGGCAGTTCCAGAAATGATAATTCAGATTAGTACTGGTGGAGCTGTGGGCGAAGCTTTTGAAAAACGGCTTGCTCCTCTTGCTCTTAAACCTGATATGGGGACACTAAATGCAGGAACTCTCAATTTTGGTGATGATATCTTCATTAATCATCCCAATGATATCGTCCGCTTAGCTGAAGCTTTTAAAGAGTATGGTGTAGTACCAGAAGTCGAAGTCTATGAATCCGGCATGGTCGATGCCGTAAGACGACTCATCAAAAAAGGAATCATTACCCATACACCTCTCCATATTCAGTTTGTATTAGGAGTGCCCGGTGGTATGAGTGGTAAGCCCAAGAATCTCATGTATATGATTGACCATCTTGCCTCCGAGATTCCTACAGCCACTTGGGCTGTAGCGGGAATTGGCAGATGGCATATCCCAACTTCCATGATAGCTATGGTCACAGGTGGGCATATCCGGGCTGGTTTTGAAGACAATATATACTACCATAAAGGGATAATTGCAGATTCCAACGCACAGCTTATTGCCAGGCTTGCCCGCATAGCAAAAGAGATTGGACGTCCTATAGCTACTCCAGAACAAGCTAGAGAGATCTTGGCTCTTCCTAGCAAATAAGGAGATATTATGCACTTAAGCGACAATGCACTGGTTGTTCTAAAAAAACGCTATTTCAAAAAAAACGCGCAAGGGCAATGTATCGAAGATTGGGATGCAATGATCAAGCGTGTAGCAAGCAATATCTCCAATAACGATAGTAATCTATATGAACGCTTCCTTGCCCTTTTGGACAGCGGAGATTTTTTGCCAAATTCACCAACCTTAATGAATGCTGGGGGTGATCTTCAACAACTATCTGCTTGTTTTGTTTTGCCTATTGAAGACAGCATGGAAAGCATCTTCGAGACTGTTAAAAATGCAGCCCTCATTCATAAAAGCGGTGGTGGAACCGGATTCTCATTTAGCAGACTACGTGAAGCAAATGCCCGAGTACGATCCACAAATGGAGTTTCCAGTGGTCCAATCTCTTTCATGAAAGTTTTCAACGCTGCAACTGATGCTGTAAAGCAAGGTGGTACACGTCGAGGAGCTAATATGGCAATTCTAAATGTTGATCATCCACAGATTATTGATTTTATCACTTGCAAAAAAGACCCAAATGAACTCAATAATTTCAACATCAGTGTTGGTATCACTGAAGATTTTATGAAAGCCGTTATTGACAATGAGGACTATAATCTTATCTCGCCTCATACAGGCAAGATAGCTGGTCAGCTTAATGCCCCAAAAGTTTTTGACTTAATCGTAGAAATGGCTCACAAAAATGGTGAACCTGGAATAGTCTTTTTGGATCGCATTAATGAATTCAATCCCACGCCTGCTGTTGGCAAAATCGAATCCACAAATCCTTGCGGAGAACAGCCCTTATTACCCAACGAAGCCTGCAATTTGGGTTCTATCAACCTTTCTAATATGGTTTTAGATAATGATATTGATTGGGCGCGTCTTCGCTCTGTAGTTCGTGATAGTGTTGATTTTCTGGATGCCGTCATAGATCAATCCAAATTCCCTTTGGATCAGATTGCAGAAATGGTGAGGGCAAATCGCAAAATCGGATTGGGTGTCATGGGCTGGGCAGACACTCTCTTTCAGCTCAAGATCCCATACACAAGTCAAGAAGCTATTGATCTAGCTGAAAAAGTGATGGAGCTTATAGATTTTGAAGCAAAGACCAGAAGTATGGAACTAGCCCTTCAGAAAGGTAGTTTCCCAAATTTTGAGAAAAGTATCTATGCTACAGGTGAGCTAAAGCGCGAAGCAAAATATTACGATTGGGTCCCTCTTATTAATGCCATCCAAAAAAACGGAATTCGTAATGCTACTCATACAACGATTGCTCCAACTGGAACTATCAGTATGATTGCCGATACTTCCAGTGGAATTGAGCCTCAATTCTCGCTGGTATATGTAAAAAGCGTCATGGACACGGAAAAACTATTATATGTCAATAAGTGGTTTGAGGCTAGCTTAGAAGAGTGGAACTTGATGACTCAAGAACTCTTGGAAGAAGTGAGTCAAACCGGTTCTTTGTCGAAGATAGCCGACATTCCAGAGGAATTATTAGATATCTTTCAGACTGCTCATGATATTAGTCCAACTTGGCATATCCGAATGCAGGCTGCCTTCCAACGTTATACCGACAACGCAGTAAGCAAAACTATCAATTTCCCAAACTATGCCACTATCGAAGACATCAGAGAAGCCTATCTGCTTGCTTATCAGCTTGGTTGCAAGGGAGTGACTGTATACAGAGATGGCAGTAGAGATAATCAGGTTCTTTCTGTTGGGTCATCTACTACCGAAAACTTATCTTCAGACCACAAAGTCGCTCCAAGACAACGTCCTGAGATCACCCATGGTATTACTCAGCGCTTAGAAACTGGTTGTGGACATATGTATGTAACTATAAATACGGATTCACAAGGCGCCTGCGAAGTGTTTATCCAAATGGGTAAAGTGGGTGGATGTGCTTCAGCTCAGCTGGAAGCTATCGCACGCCTTTCATCTTTGGCACTTAGATCCAGTATTAGGATGGAAGCTATCATTCGACAGCTTAAAGGTATCCGCTGCCAATCGCCTATGTGGTACAAAGGTAAGATGATTACATCCTGCGGTGATGCAGTTGGTCAAGCATTAGAGAATTTTTTAAGTATGCAAACAAATAACAATATCAAATCGATCAAGATTCTGAATGATCCAGAGCCTCCAGCAGCAATCCTGTCTTCAGAAAAATCTATAGTGACGATGTGTCCTGATTGCGGTTCATCAATAGAGCATCTTGAAGGATGTCTCAAATGTCCATCTTGTGGATGGTCAAAATGCTAAGGAGTAAGTAATGCGTTGTAAAAAATGCAATTCCAAATTGGCACCCCATGATATTTGGTGCACAAAATGTGGATACCAGAGTCCCGTGGTAAGGACTGAGCTTTCGGCAATGAGGAGCCTCAAACAAAGCCGAAAAAATCTCGCCGGTAAAATAACCGCCTTGGTCCCACCCATGGGATTCAGCATTATTTTGGGGGTAATCCCCATCGTTGCACTAGCTTTTATCTTTGCACAATATCTAGACAACGATGTAGATACCTCGTTGAGACTAATCCTAAACTTATCTATCAAGTCCATTCTGATATCACTGTTTGTGCCATTCATACTTATCCCTTTTGCATGTATAAACCGTAAACAGAATTATGAACTAAGCATGTCCGAGGTGATAAAAGCGCTCAAGCTATATCCCAAGTATTTTTATTTCAGCATCCTAAATTCGATAATCATCTCGATCTTTTATCTAATTTGTTTTGGTTTCCCAGGTTTTGCTAGCGACCCTATTTTAAGATTGGTATATCTAGCCTTGATAAATTACTTGATTGCGATAGCCTTGCCTGCACCAGTTTTAATGGAACGACATCAGCTAAGCCCATTCAAAGCCCTCGTTAAATCGTATCGACATTTTGGCGATTTACGCTGGAATATCTACTTTCTCGCTTTGGTGCTAGGTCTACTCAATCTCTTAGCTTTTGTGCTTTTAATATTCCCCATGCTTTTCACTCTCCCACTAGCATTATATGCTATTCGGGATTATGAAATCAAGCTGGAAGAATTTGAACTTTTAGATTACAGGATCTGATTATGAGTCGTAATGAAATAATCTCATTGATCATTCTTATAGGCGTTATAGCATTTGGCGCATATAATTATATCAATAGAGAATACTCAGATATCCGCAGCAAATACATACTAGACACAATCGTAGAAATATCCGCTAGTTCAAAGAAAAAGACTGTTAGCTCTGAGATTGAGAGTGTCTTTGTATATATCTCTGAGCTACAAGAGAAACTGGATGAATATGATCCAAACAGCTTGATTAGTCAGATAAACTTCAGTGATGAAGAGCATTTTGAGATGGATCCAGATATCTATGAATTGCTCAAACTATCTGAAGAGCTATATACTATGACAGATGGTGCATTTGATCCCACAATCAAACCAGTTTGGGACCTTTGGAATTTTACTTCTGAAAATCCAATTCCGCCTGATAGTACTCTTATTGCCCAATCTCTTCACAAAGTTGGCTTTTCACGTCTAAAATATGACCAGAATACATTATTCAAGCCTTCTGATGTTCAGCTCACTTTTGGAGCCATTAGCAAGGGTTATATTCTTGATAAAGCAAAAAAATTCATGCAAGAGAAGGGCTTCCATAAAGGCTATATAAATTGCCGCAGTTCAATGTGCTTCTTCGGCTATAAAATCTCTCCGTTGATTTATATTCAACACCCCAGAAATTCCGATGATTATATAGCCAGTCTGAAGATCCTAAATCAAAGTGTAGGAACGAGCGGAGACTATCAACAATATTTTGAATATAATGGAATTCGCTATCATCACATTCTTGATGCTCATACAGGATATCCTGTACAGAATGTTTATTCTGTAACTGTAATCAATGATTCGGCTGCCATGGCAGATGGATTGTCGACCGCTCTTTTTACTCTAGGACCAGATCGTGCAATGCAGATAATCAGCTCGTTGGATAATACAAATGCAATAATCTACTATTTGCAAGATGATTCCATAGTTTCCCTTAAAAGCGAGGGAGTTAAGAACCTACAATTCACTGAAAACTTATGAAAATACCTGATATCCAAAATCAAAGCGATTCACGCAATATCGTAATAGACAAAGTAGGCGTCAAAGGATTGCGCTATCCCATTGTCGTTGAAGATAGAATAAACAAGACTCAACATACAGTTGCTGAATTGGACATCTACGTTGAGCTACCACATTATCTTCGCGGAACCCATATGAGTAGATTCGTTGAAATACTACATCATTATCATCAAGAAGCTCTTATTGGTAATCTTGAAAATTTTTTAAACGAATTGAAGGATTCCTTGCAAGCGGAAGCGGCATATATTAATATTAATTTCCCATATTTTATCTCCAAAAAAGCCCCTATATCTCATATCTCATCGATATTGAGCTATGACTGTGAATTTAGCGCTTCTCTGAAAGAAGAATATGATCTTTTGATCGGAGTGCGGGTACCGGTGACGTCTTTGTGCCCCTGCTCAAAGGAGATATCCGCTGAAGGTGCTCATAATCAGCGCAGTATCATCTCTATTAAGGCTCGCTATCAAGAATTTGTTTGGTTGGAAGAACTCATAGAAATAGCTGAAAGCTCTGCATCTTGCGAGATTTATTCTTTGCTAAAACGAGTTGACGAAAAGTATGTCACTGAAAAGGCATACAATAACCCCAAGTTTGTCGAAGACATCGTACGAGAGGTCACTCTCAAACTTGAGCAAGATGATCGTATTACCGGTTTCTTGGTCGAATCTGAAAATGCTGAGTCTATCCACTCGCATAACGCCTATGCATTAATATCACGCCTGCATAAATGAGTATTCTCGGAAAAAATCCGCTGAAACTTAGCGTATTTCACGCTGAAAACGGTTTACGACTTCTCTATGCTCGAGATAATTCCAACCCGATTGTGTGTCTCCAACTCTATATTCGTGTTGGTTCTGTTAAAGAAAATACAGATGAGCTTGGTTACGCACATTTCTTGGAGCATATTCTTTTCAAATCCACCGAAAGTTATCCTGATAATGAACTTAGTCGCAAAGCTTCGGAAATGGGCGCGCTTCTTAATGCCTATACAGATTTTGATGTAACCTGTTTCTATCTGATCCTTCCTTCTGAAGAGCTTGATAATGGCATGAAACTTCTTAGTGAGATGGCTTTTCGAGCGCAGTTTACCCAGCAAGACGTTGAGCTTGAGAAGGGCATTATCATCGAAGAAATGCATCAATATGAGGCTGAACCTGAGATGGACTTTTTAGAATATATCCAAAATATGTATTTTGAAGACCACCCTCTCAGCCGACCGGTCTTGGGAAATCGCGAATCGATCACGAAAGCCACACACGCCAGTTTAATGTCCTTTTATAGACGGCATTATGTTCCCGGAAATGCTTTTGTGGTAGCAGTAGGAGACTTTGACCCGGTTCAACTAGAGTTGTCCTTACTAAATAATTTTAGCGCTTGGGCTATGAGAGACATTCCCCAGACTAATCTACTCCCATATATCAGCCCTGGATGGAGAAACTTTCAACGCACAAAAAAGGGTCATGATTACCTTGCCATAGCCTTGCCTGAGCTTCCTGAAAGTCATCCCGATAGCGAAGCTCTACATATAGCGATCCGGTACCTTGCTATAGGCAAATCTAGCATCTTACATAAAAGATTGGTAGAGAGTGAAAAGATTTGTTCTTCTGTCAAAGTTAGTTCATTATGTGGCAATCTCCCGGGTGTAAGCGTCATTCTTTTCTCAGTTTCACAAAAAAATGCAGAAGCTAAGATCCTTAGTATCTTTTTTGATGCGTGGCAAAATATATGCAATACCTTAATTCCTGATTCTGAAATCGATCTTATAAAGAAAGATATCATCTACAGTTGGTTATATAGCTTTGACAGCGTGGAACAAATGGCAGATCTTATCGCTGCCGAAGAATCTCAGGGGAGTTTATCTCGCATTGAAAACTATGGTCATTATATAGAATCTATCCTTGCCTCTGATGTCCGCGATGCCATCCTAAGATTCTGGATACCTTCTAATATGGCAATCTTCTATCAATCACAGAAAGCGATTTCTGCCAATATGCAGCTTGCTATAGATGTAGGTCGAGACTTCCAAGTTCCGCCACCGAGAAAGGATGCTCCCTATAATTCAGTATCTACTTTTAGGTTTGATAATCACAGCACAAGCTTCTCTTCTTTAGAATATCCTAGTTACCATAGTTATACACTTACAAATGGAGTAAGATTAATCTATAATTATATCCCGGGCAAAAATACATGCGGCTTTGCACTTTCTGCGCCATTGTCACAGCTTAACGAACAAATGCCTGGACTTAATTACTTTAGCACAGCATTGATGCTATATAGAACGCGTCAGAAAGATCATGACACGATTATGCACATTTGCAGACTTTATGGTTTCAATATCAGAGCTGTGCATCATCTGGATAGTACTATTTTCAAGGGTAAATGTAACGTCACCGATTTGGCAATTGTACTTGAGCTTCTCAGCGAGATCATCCAGGAACCTATTTTTGACAAAAACTATCTGAGCATATTAAAAAACGCAGCGTCGGATGATATTCGCAGAGAAAGAGATTACCCAATCAGTATCGCTTACAAAACTTGGTTCAACCAGGTATTTGGTAAAAAGAACAATCTTTATAGTGCCACAGGAAATCTGAGTGATATTGCGTCTATAAAGATTGCAGATTGTTTAGAATGGTTTGAGAGCTGGTCATTAGGAAAAGACTTTGCGCTCTGCATCGTAGGCTCAATCGAACCGACCAAACTCTATGATCTGTGTGAATTATATCTGGGCAAATCCGCGATTTACAAACCAATAGCAAAGCCTAACCTTCGCTATGAACTTGGCTCTCCTCACTACAGAAAGGTAAATCGCAATCTGAATCAGGCAATCATTCACATCGGTGCTCCAGCTTGTCCGGCTGAAAATATCGATGAAAACTCCGCATTTCACGTCCTATCTCATATCCTTGGTGGAGATCTCAGTTCGAGATTCTACCAAATTCTCCGTGAAAAATATGGCTATGCATATCAGACTGGATTTGATTTCTCATCTATCCGAGAGTTAGGCTTTTGGTATGCATATGCTTTTTGCGATCGTAAACATCAAAGCGCTTGTTTGAAAACTATGCAAAATATTTTGGGTGAACTACTTATGGAAGGTGTTAGTGAACAAGAATTACAACTTGCCAAACGCTATTTAATCTCAATGTCACGCTTGGATAATGAGAATGTTTCTTTCAAAGCAGCTAGCATAGCCAACCCGATTTCTTTGGGTTATGATCTTGATTTTTTTATCTCAAGGGAAGACCGCATTAATGCTGTTGAACTTGATGTTGTAAATCGACTCATTCAAGACTATCTTGCGCCTGAATTGCAGAATATATTCGTGATGGTATAATAATGAAAACACTTGGCATCGACATTGGTTCTCGGAATACAAAGATAGTGATCTTTGATCATGACGCAAATCAAATTGCTTTCAGAGATTGGATATCGACAGAGGTATCGGCTGAGGATAGTGTCAATAAACTCTTGTCTCACGCCGAAAAACAAATATCTTTGGACGAAATCTCTTCTACATGCGTAACAGGATACGGACGAAAACTTTATAAAAAAGCAGATAAAATCAGAAGTGAGATTAGCTGTCATGCCAAAGCTTGTCACTTCCTTTACCCTAATACCCGCACTGTGATAGATATCGGTGGTCAAGATTCTAAAATCATTGCTCTAAACGAAGATGGCTCAGTGAATGACTTTGTGATGAACGATAAATGTGCGGCAGGTACAGGTAGATTCCTAGAAATGACTGCAATTAAGCTAGAGTGCGAATTATCAGAATTATCGCGTCTGGCATCTATGGCAGAAAATCATATTCATTTAAATTCTACCTGTGTTGTATTTGCAGAGTCAGAAATCATCGGACTTTTGGCTAGTGGACATAAAGTTCCAGACATCGCTCGTGCAATCAATATGAGTATCGCACGCAGAATTTATACTCAAATGTCATCCATTGAGCTGAAAGAAGCTGTGATCTTTACGGGAGGTGTGGCTCAAGGTACAGATTTAGTAAATTGCTTAGCTAATCTACTCAAAACTCAAATTCTGGTACCTTTTGACCCTGAGATCACTGGTGCACTAGGCGCAGCCCTTTATGCTCTATGATATACGACTATCATATTCACACACAATATAGTTACGATAGTCTTATTAAAGCTGATGAGCTTATTGAGAAGGCTATCAAATTGGGGTATGAAGCTATAGCCATTACCGAACATCTTGATCTCCTCCCCCAAGAAGTAAGCATATTTGGAGTTATCTCACTAAAACAATATGTAGAATATTGCCAATATCTCAGAGAGAAATATCCTCAGATTACTCTGCATACTGGCATTGAAATTGGAGATTATCAGCTTATGCCAACGTATATCTCAGCTATAATATCTCACTATGACTTTTTCCCTATCCTCGGCTCAGTTCATTTTCTTTCAGATCACACAAATGTAGCCATCTCAATGCCACATGCCCTCAATAAAGACCAAATTACAGATTACTACCTATCAAATCTCAAGCTTGTTCAAGAATGCGACATCGATGTTCTCGCCCACTTAGGTGTTTACAAGAGATATTATAACATTCCACCTGAGGAAGATCATGTTAAAAATCTAATTAAAGAGATTTTTACGGTTATTATAGAACGAGGGATTGCTCTCGAGATTAATCTTAGTGGACTACACAAACCGTACCATGAAATTATCCCTGAGCCAAAATACATCGAGCTCTATAAAGACCTCGGGGGAAAGCTTTTTTCACTCGGTTCAGATTCGCATCTTTTGGAAAACTTTGGTACCGCACATCTCATAGCCAAAGAATACGGAATTCCTATTGATCCGCCACAGAAAAGTCAATTTACGAGATAACTGGATTTTCAATTCAAAATTAGGCTGTTGTAAAGATAAGGCGATGTACTTTATACACTATATACTAAAGCGATAACAACCAGAAAAGGGATGATTTCCGGTTGATTTTAGTCACCGCCTGAAGCGATTCGATCAAAAGATGCGGTAAACTTTGGTTATCTACTTCTATTGCTGGTAGTTAAAACAAAACCGAATTCATATTGGCTTTCAAACTTGAATCCGTAGCTTAAGGATAGCTATCTACTTTAGAGGTTACTCGATTTTAGGTTACTTGCAATTACATGATGCGCAAAATTCCTCATTCTTTCTTCAGATATAAAGCAAAAACCAATTGCTAAATGCTTAAAAAACAAGCATACTTCATGCCTCCCCCGTTTCTCGCCCATTTGAGAAGTGGGCAAGAAACGAGAAAATAAGGACTTACAGCATTGTGAAGTGCATTATTACCTCAAAACAATAGCGAGTGCTTGAAGGTTCAGAATATGAAGTACAAATGTTGGCAAACATGAATGTGCACACCACTTTGTTAGATTCCCATTCACAATTTGCAAGGAAATATCCACAGAGACCGAAAAGTAATGTTAAGTTTGAAAAAATATGATAAGAAGTAATTACAACCGTTTATAAACACAGAATGAGAGTTTATATCCAGCAGAACTCATCTGGTCTTTACAGCTTACTAATGTCCACAAATCCCAATTTATCTCAGGAAACTTTATGTCTCCATCAAATTCTGCATCGATGTGTGTGATATAGAGAGTGTCCGCCATATCAAGAGCTTGCTCAAAAATGGAAGCACCTCCAATAACAAAAGCCTCGGGTTCAGCAAGTCCAAAAAGATTGTGAACTACAATAGCATCATTCAGAGAAAGACTTTTATCTCGGCTGAGAACTACGTTCTTCCTCCCAGGCAGAGCTTTACCGATGGAGAAGTAGGTCTTTCTCCCCATAATCACAGTTTGTCCCATAGTAATTTTTTTGAAGTATGCCAAGTCTTCAGATATATGCCATGGAATTTGATTTCCTTTTCCAATGACTCGGTTTTTATCCATAGCAACGATAATCTTGAAATTCAATATTTACCCACCTTAAAGAAGCGATCTATCTCAGGGATTCCTGCATGCTTGACATCATCAAGTTTGCCGGAATAAAGCATTCTTCCTGAATCTAAGAAAATGATCTTATCAGCAATTCTATGTATGGAAGCAAGCTCATGAGTTACAATGACGATGGTCATTTTGAGTTGATTCTTCAGATTCATAATCAGCTCATCCAAAGATGCTGAGGTCACAGGATCAAGCCCTGCAGAAGGCTCATCACAAAAAAGAAGATGTGGATCAAGAGCCAAAGCACGAGCCAGAGCTGCGCGTTTTTTCATGCCTCCTGAAAGCTCTGAAGGCAGCTTATAAATCGCTTCCGATAGTCCAACCAAAGCGAGTTTTACGCGGATCATCTTATCTATCACGCTTGGTGGTAGATTGGTATGCATCTCCAAAGGGATAGATATATTCTCATAGACAGAGATAGAGTTTAGTAGTGCTCCATTTTGAAAGAGCATACCTGTGCGTTTAAGCACTTCTCTAAATTCTGCTTCATCTTTGCTTAGGATATCTTCCCCCCAAAATTTGACACTGCCTGCATATGGTTCATAGAGTCGAAGAATGTTTTTTAAGAGAGTAGTCTTGCCACATCCGCTTCCTCCAAGTATCACAGTGATTTCTTCGGGGTAAATATCGACATTAATATCTTTCAAAGCGATCATATCGCCATATCTAGCTTCCAGTTCCCGGATTTCTATGATTGGTTTGATCTGTTTCATAGGTATAGCAGGCTAAAGACAGCGTCAAAGAAGATTACTGCAAAGATGGATGTGACCACAGCCGAAGTGGTAGCTTTGCCTACTCCCTCTGCCCCACCTTTGACTTTAAAACCATAGTATGATCCTATGATCACTATCGTCCACGCAAACCAGATGCTCTTGCCAAAACTGATGATGATATCCTTAATCGAGAGAATCTCAATGGATCGACTAATAAAGGTCTCAGGTGCGATCTCCAAAAGTCCGATAGCTATAAACCATCCTCCTAACTCACTGACTAATATACTAAAGGCAACCAGTATTGGCATCACAATCGTGATAGCATGGAATTTTGGAACAACTACATAGCGGATTGGATTGAGTGCCATCATTTTAAGTGCATCGATTTCCTCGGTGACTTGCATAGTGGCTATTTCAGAAGCAATAGCACTACCACTGCGTCCTGCAACTATTATAGATGTAATGAGAGGTCCCATCTCCCGAACCATTGTTACCGAAAGCAAATCCGCTAAGAATACGCCGGCACCAAAATCTCTGAGTAAAACACCTGATTGTAGGGATAAAATCAAACCAATGATAAAGGATAGTAGCGCCACGATTGGAAGTGCTTGTGATCCTAAAAGTGTTGCTTGCTGAGTCAGAGATCCCTTACGTTGCTCTTTGTGATTAATCAGTCCCACAAGGCTAAAATAAAATACATCCGAAGCAAGGAGAATCGCATCAAAGATTCCCTTGCCAAAGTTTAACACGAGGTCTCCCAAGCCTTCAAAATATCCCGTGGATTTTTGGGGTGCAAAGCTTTTCAGTTTATTTGAACTAAAAGTATTGATTACTGCTTGCACTTCCGGCTTTGCCCCTTTGAAAAGCATGATTTCAGTTCTATCAGCCATTAGCTCTTGAAGTTCGTCCAAAAAAGCTACTCCAGCACTGTCGATCATAGATACTTTGCCTAAGTCTATCATCGTTATTACTTCGTCTTTGAGAGTCTTTTTTAGCTCTTTATAAGCAATGGGAACTGTGAGTTTATTTAGCTCCCCCTCTAGTGTCAAAACTTGGTTTATTAGTTGAACATACATTAGTAGAAAAGACTCATTCTTAAATATGTACTATAATCATAGACGAGCCAATCCTTGACTGCTTCGTCGTAGGTAAGATTTACTCTAAAATCCATCGAGATATTGCGATATATGCGGAAGTTGATACGGTTTTCATTCTCTATCCGAGGCATGACATTGCTTTCTCTGATTGGGAAAAGAGCATCTACAGTAGAATTTACTGAGAAAAAGTTAAGCAGATTCACAGCAGAAAAAACCAAGGTCGTCTCAATTCCACGATCATATAGATCTTCAGATTCAGAATATACGTCATAAAGCACTCCTCCATCTTCATAATCAGAACGGTTGAGGTTTAGGGAACTGTTATTGAGTCTTTGTTGCCAGCCATAACCTCCTCGGAGACTTACCCAGCTATTTGGATTTAATGCAATACGATATGTGAGTCCTACACCTTCTTTCATACGTAGTGGATAGAGAGCTATCTTGGTGCGTATTTTCTCTTGATCCAAAGCCCGCTGAATTTCATTGCCATCTGCATCCCAGATTATATAGTTCTTATCTTCACTAAAATAAGTATACTCATCCCAAAAGTGGGTATTCAGATCAGCTCTTCCATAGAAAGCAAAGTTACTGAGCAGTTTTCGTTGTTTGTTCCAAGGATAAATCATAAAGACATTTTTGAGAGAATAACTATCCAGATTTATCTTAAAATCAGATCCTGTAGCTATATTACCGCCTACGTCGTAGATGCTTCTCATGCTAAGATGGAAAGGACGAAAGTCGTGTTCGATTGTGTTGTCAAACTGTCCTGCAAGATTAAAACTAAAGGTAGGGTCTTTTTCGTTTATATCATTATTTGATGAGAGATTGATATTGCCATGGATAGCGCCTTTATGGAATTTCACGCCGCCTATTTCCAATTCATCGGCAAGTACACCAGCTCCGACCAAAATTGTACCTGCGCTAGCGGCTGGATCTACGATTACAGTGAGCAAATGACTGTCCCCTTTATCCAGCTTAATGGTTGTAAAGTCTCTTAGATCACTCCACGAATAGCCACCCAGGGTTAGCATATAGTTTCCCGGAGGAAGAATCCAAAGCCTTTCATCCATACCATGTTCATCATCGCTTAAGCTAAAATCAGAGCCTACTTTTATATAGCCATAGTCATCCTCATTCTGGCGCCAAATATCATAGATCTGGCGAACTCGTGTCTGTGAGAGATCAAGGATTCTTACTCTAAGTTCACTCCAATTTCTGCTTACAACAGTTCTCTGTCGTGCAAAGATCTCAACATTAATAATAATATCCTCATTGTACCCAGTAATCACACGATATCTACCAGGCTCCAGCAGCAATGGCGTATTAAAAATGCCTATATGCTCGGAGATCTTGGTGTTGAGATCATCCAGTCTTTCTACTATGTAGGGTATTTCGGCTGAGATAGGAGCCTTGGTATTGAGCAGCAATTCACCGTATACTTGATGTGCTTCTTGGTCTTCAAGTTGTTGAAACAAGAATTGCTCGGGTGCGCTTAGCACATTTAGATAATCTTGCCTATTACGATGAATGGGTCGTCCGGCAAAGTGCATGATACACATTGCTGCAAAAGTATTAGTCTCTTCCATGATCATATTGTTAAAGACTTGCACTAGATAGACTATAGAGTCGTCTTCCAGTTCGTGGTATCGCTCATTTCTATGGGTAAAGATAACATTGTCACTTGTGCTATCGCGTAGAACAAATTCCATCTTGAGAAATGCCCGAGGATTATCTCCTTCGATCTTTTCGATGTTCATCACATTGGTCTCAAGATAGTAATCGGGGTCCATCAGACCAGTATCCCTGCTCACATTGGAAAAGATATTGTAAGCTCGGAGTCGTTGGGAAATTATATTGGGGATTGCATCTGAGAGACGATTTGCCCACAGATCATTTTGCAAAAATCGAACTCGATAGAAGTTTTCCTTCACTACAATCTGATTACGATTATAGGTGCGATTAATGCGGCTGTTCATCACATACAAACTCTTTCCACTGGATACATTCATCTTTAGTTCTGGTCTCTCTGTGCTGGGTTGATAGTCCAATACGTAGTAATTAGTCTGCACTCGATCCACTTTCCCAAAGCAACCCCCAAGAATCAAAGTTACTATTCCCAAAGCCAATATATATATTCGTTTCATTTCATGTCCCCTATATCAGTTTCCCCTGATCAGGATAGCCGGATTATCGGATATTTGTCGACTAAACTCATTTAGATTCCCGCTGGTATCTCGTAAGTTTTCCAGAGTTTCTACAAGATCATCTTGTGAACGAAGCACAGCACGATTGAGCGTATTGACCAGAACACCTGTGCGTTGAATAGTTACGCTGAGATTAGACACCATCTGTTTGATGTCCGCCTCAGCAAGCTGACCTGAAAGTTCGCCAATGTTTAGCATGAGAGATTCAAATCCTGCCGAAGCTAATATCTTATCAATTCTCTCCAATGAAGAGTTTATGTTTGCACTAATCTGAGCAATATCTTTACTTGTGTCTAACACAAGGTTATTTGTATTTTCACCAATATTGTTAACGTAGAATCTGCCATCTTGAAGCAAATATACTACTTGCTCTGCGATCTCATCCAGGGAAGAGTTGATATTTTCAGAGATGAGCAAAAGTTCTTGATTTATATTTTTCGTCACTTCATCGATAGAAGTGGTGCTTACTGTAGACAGGCTGTCGACTGCCCGTACTGCTGCAACTGTAATATCATCCAAATTATTTGCCACATCATCTGTAAGATCTGCCAAATTGTTAGAGATTCTACTCACAGCATCCAATGTCCCTGCTAGATTGCTGTGTGTCTCTTCAAGGATCAGTTCGGTTTGTTCCAAGATCTTAGCGATGTTTTCACGATTCTCTTCATTGGTAAGATCATGAATATTTGCTGCTATCAGGTCTATCTTATCGACGATAGATATAGCGCGTTCAGAGATATCATCGATCATGGTGGATCCTGCTTTGATGAATGAGCCAGGCTTAATTGTGCGAGCCTCGTTTGTTCCTCCTCTGATTTCAACTGCCTTGAGTCCAGTAATACCAACCAGAGAAAGCACCGCTTCACTATCTTCTTTGATAGGCGTTCCTGGTTCGATATTAATTGTCACCACAACCTTATTCACATTCTTGGGATCAATCTTTATGCCTTCTACTCGACCCACCTTGATGCCTTGATAATTTACGTTCCCGCCTACTTGCAAGCCACTCACGGGGTAGTCTTCAAAGCTGATATAATAAGTATCCCACTTTCTCCTAAGGCTATTCCCAGCTACAGCTGCAACGAAGATGATAATTAATACCATCCCAAAAAACAAAAAAATACCCAGACGAATTTTTGTGGCTTTGGATATCACTCAGCTCTCCTTTTAATTAATCATAGAGCAACTCACCTGTCAAGAGGCGATTACTAATTTTTGTAGGCTTGAGGGCTTTGATCTTTACTCTGCCATCAAAGATCACGTCCTTGCCAAAAGTGATGTCCCCTTCAATTTTCAGCTCTTTGCAACCGCAAAGAGAAGGAGCTTCTTCAAATCTCTGAAGCAATTGATCTATTTGTCCATAGTATTGCGGATCCAGCTCAATCAATGGAGCCTTATCTAAAGAAGATTTCATGCGGATCCGATATTGATCTGTGAGCTCATAGACATCTGACCACACACATAAGAGATCGTTAGTCTTTTTAACAGGTACAAATCTGTGTCTTGGAACCACAACCGCTTTTGCGCCGGCAAAAGAGCTGATAGCAGAACCCATGGCTGTCTCCAATTGATAAACCTTTTGTCCGTCCACAACTTTAGGATTGACGATCAAGGGTAAGAGCATGAGTCCATCATGTGTGATCAAATGCCAATCCAAAGCTTTGAGATCAATCCAGATGTTATTTGTGTTAAAATATTTATACTTTTGAATATCCTGAAATGAATCCATATCTTCTTTAGGGCATTGAGCTATCTCGCGCAGTAACAATTGTCCTTGGGAATCTTCAGCCAGATGTCCACCTTTGCTATCCATCTCAGTTCGTTCGCAGACTTCCATCACAAAAGGAATATCATGCTTTTCCATATAATTAGGAATCGTTGTATCGACCGTGGCTCCAAGGTTATCAGCATTTGAAACAAAGGCATAACAATATCCATTAGCAAGAAGTTCTTCCAGAATACCCTGTTGTGCAATGCTTAAATATAAATCTCCGTGACCTGGGGGATTCCATCTTTTGTTCTTGTCTTTGTGGTCGAAGATAGCAAGATCTTCTTGCTTGATGCGAGGAAATTTGTTTTGCAGAAAGCTGATGGGAAGCTTTTGCTTCATCAGATCAGGATATTTGCTAAGATACTTTAGAGTGTCATCATGGGTCGCAAAGCTATTCATAAAAAGGAGTTGTACATCATAACCACTGCTTGCTCTCAGCGCTAATATATGCCTTGATATAATATCTAAAAAGGTCATATTTCCCTTCACGGGTAAAAGTGATTTAGCGCTGGAAAGTCCCATGCTTGTTCCTAATCCTCCATTCAGTTTGATCACAGCGATTTTTTTGAGCATACTGCTATCCTGATCTGTACTCAACTCCGAAAAGTCGAGTACAGATTTATCTGTAGGTGGATGAATGGCAGATTCAGGGATCTGTCCTAGATTGCCACTTTCCAGTGTTTCATAATAAGCAGAAAAGGTACGGATCACTAGATCCGAGAGGCCCTCAGATTTCATCGCTTTCACAAACTGATTTAGCATTTTATTCTCTCCTCAATCCAAAAGACTATCCAATTGGTCGTCATCTGCTATGAATGGCATGGTGATGGCTCCTTCCTGTGCATGGTCTTCGTTCCATTTACTTGAGATCTCTCTAGCTCCATCGTTACATGCCCAGGATCGTCTTGCAACTCCACCCATCACATCCCATGAAAGACCTTTTTTAATAACCTCATCAACACGATCACTACCATCAAGAACAATACCATTTCCGCCATTGATGCTACGACCTACACCAACTCCACCGCCATTAGAAAGTACAACCATCGTCATTCCGCGTGCTATGTTCCCTGCAAAACAATGAGTAGCCATATCTGCCATCACGTTTGACCCATCACGGATATTTGCAGTTTCGCGGAAGGGGGAATCGGTACCTGATACGTCGTGATGATCTCTGCCTAGCATGACAGGTCCTATCTCACCGCGTCTCACCATGTCGTTAAATTTTAATGCAATGCGAATTCTGCCTTCCTCGTCTGCATATAGTATGCGAGCTTTAGTCCCAACGACCAAGGCGTTTTCCTCGGCAGTGCTGATCCAGTGATGATTGTCACGATCCATAGAGTTTCTCTTGGGATCAATCAATTCCCGTGCCGCATGGTCGGTAGCACGGAGGTCGCTGTCTTTGCGGGATAAGCACACCCATCGAAAAGGACCATAACCATAGTCAAAGCACATGGGTCCCATAATATCTTCTACGTATGATGGCCAGATAAAACCGTTATTAGTGCTTTTACCATCTCTAGCGATGGAGGTTTCTCCTGCTTCAAACACACTTGCCATGAAGCTATTGCCATAGTCCCAAAAGTGAGACCCTTTGTCGGTGAGTGATTTAATCACACGGTAGTGACGTCCCAGGGATTTATCGACTAAGTTTTTAAAGTGTTTCGGGTCCTTCTCTAAAATTCTCCGACCTTCTTCAAAACTTACTCCGACAGGTGTATAACCGCCCTCATAGACAGCATGGCATGAGGTCTGATCACTGATAAGTTCTACTTTCACGTCTTGCTTATTCACATACTCCAATAGATCGACCACATTGCCATGATAGGCGATAGATAGCGGTTTTTTTGACTTTCTGGCTTCGTCCACCCAAGAGAAGATCTCAGTAAGATCATCGGAAACTTTATTAACCCAACCCTGTGAGTGGCGTGTTTGAATACGCGAATAATCTACTTCTGCCAAGACACCGATACCTCCGGCGATCTCAACCGCTTTTGCTTGAGCACCGCTCATACCACCCAGACCGGAAGAAATATAGAGCACTCCTGCTAAATCTTTATCAACTGGGATACCCAAATACTTTCTACCGGCATTAAGCAATGTAATATAAGTGCCATGCACGATCCCTTGTGGACCAATATACATCCAGCCACCTGCTGTCATTTGACCATAATTTGCCACTCCTAAAGCGGTCAGACGTTTAAATTCTTCAGGATTGTCCCACTTACCAACAACTAGTCCATTAGTGGAAATTACTCTCGGAGCCTCAGGTCTAGAAGGAAATAGTCCCAAAGGATGACCACTTGCTACCACCAGGGTCTGATCTTCTGTCATTATCTCAAGATACTTTTTGATTAACCGATACTGCATCCAATTTTGACAGACCTGTCCGGTCTCACCATATGTCACAAGCTCATACGGATAAAGAGCTATATCAAAATCAAGGTTATTATCAATCATCACCTGTATTGCACGAGCTGCTGTGATGCCTTTGTAGCTATCGATTGATTTCCCAATGATTCTACCTTGGGGACGCCAACGATAACCATAGATGCGTCCCTTGGTCTTGAGTTCTTGCAAAAATTCAGGAGCCACTTTCGAATGAAGTTCCTCTGGAATATAGCGTAGGGCATTTTTCAGAGCTTGTTTAATCTCGGAGCGGCTCAGAGTCAATCCTCTATCAGGTGCTCGTCTGATGCCTTCTTCAAAGACGGGATCAGGCGGTAATACGGCTTCGAGCTTTACCTCAAATTGATTTTTCATAGTCTTGCCTCTTTATGTTTCTTTTTGTTTATCATAATGGATAGGATGGTAGTATCTGCATTTTGCATACCTGAATTCACAAATTCAGCTAAATTATCGATGGTTTCTTCAATATCGTCCGTTATGATCCCATCATTGGAGGAAACACAGATGCCCATATTTGCCAATAGCGCTGATTGCACTGCAGCTGAAGTATTTGTCGCAACCTTTAAGGAACATCCCTCTTTGGCTCCATCACAGACCATCCCTGCTGTGTTGCCAATCATATTCTTGATAGCAAAGACAACTTTATCATAGTTGCCACCCAAAAGCATAACTATGCCTCCGGCCGCGCCTGCTGCTGCAGAAAGACACCCACAAAGACATGATAATAGCCCAACTTTATTCTTGATATGGATGCTGATTAAATGACCTAATGCCAGGGCACGTACTAAATTTTCGTGCTTTGATCCCAGTTTCTCTGCTGTTGCAATAATGGGTAAAGTTATCGATAATCCTTGATTTCCACTTCCTGAATTTGAGATCACGGGAAGATTACATCCACTCATGCGTGCATCAGTTGCGGCAGCGGACAACGCCATGGCATAGTGGTGAATATCGTTACCTAATAGACCATCTGAAATCTGTTGCATGATCATCTTACCAACAGACATTCCCATCGCTGCACTAAGTCCATAGCTTGCAATACGATGATTGATGATTTCTCCCAGATCAAGCGTCAATAGAGTTTCATAGTCAATCTCTGTGCAAAAGTTGTAATAATCAGCCAAGGAATAATTTTTGGCATCAACTAACTTAGGAGCATTAGCATCTCCCAGTTCTTGATATTTTATCACTTGATCATCCAATTCCAACTTATATAACCAAGAATGACGCCACCTGATCACTGCCCGTGATTTGTGTTTGCCCCCTGATAGGATGGTCTCGATATATACCTTATCTTCTGATAGATGCATTTGAGTGTCGATTAGTTCCGCTAGGCGTTTGCCCTGAGCGATCTGTTGGGGTGAAAGATCTGCCAAAACTTGAAGTTGCTTTTGAGGGTCAGCTACAACGATACCCAATGCAGCAGCTATCTCCAAGCCTATTAATGAAGTATTCGGAATTCCCACTCCCATTCCATTTTTAATAACAGAGGGACTCAACTTCAGTTGAATCTCTTCTATCTCCCCGGGGAATATACTCGCAGCATATGCACTTGCCAAAGCTACTGCCGCAGGCTCTGTGCAACCAAGAGCTGGCACTACTTCCTGACGCAGTAATTCCAAGATTTCGATGTTCTTATCCATACCATTCCTAATAAATTATTCCTTAAGTAATCTTCCTACGCAGTTAAAATCCTGTCAAGTGAAAAACTTATTTTAGCCTTCTTAATCTTTAGTTATCTTAATAAAAGAAATAAAGCATAATTTCAATTAGATTTGCTATTTTTACAAATCAAGGTATTTGTAGCCCGGGTTATCACGTTCTTTCCAGACGCTATGGCTTCACTGCATCCCATTGTTCTAAAATGCTGAAAGTTGATTCTCTCACCCACAAATTTCGCTTCTATTTATGCATCTAGAAGTTTAATATATATAGGTAAGATGGTAAGGCGATAGATCTCAGTTTGCTTTGTATTATACTCTCAAAGTAAGTTTGTAAATACCTGCAAAAGTAGGCCACTTGATGCCTTCCCCGTTTCTTCCTCATTTGAGAAGTGAGCAAGAAACGAGAAAATAAGGAGTTACAGCGATGTGAAGTACGTTCTGGTGTAGAATTTCAGGCAAGCAATATAAGAACTAAACTGGAGTAAAAAAATGAAATTTAAAGTTTTACAGCAAATATAATGGCGTATTATCGAACTGTCTGTATTCCTTAGGATTAACTCTGGCATCAGCCCCCTCAAAAAAAACCCCGCTTTGTTAGCGGGGTTATGATTGTGTTATTTAAAGGATTAGTGGGATATCTTGATGAGCTTTTTTGTCTTTTGATAGGAAGGAGATTCAATTCTATAGAGATATATTCCACTATTGACAACTCTTCCTCTATTGTCCAACCCGTCCCAAGTAACGAAGCTCTCGCCAGTTGCGTCACTATGGGCTTTGAAGTTCTGGATCAGTTGTCCTTTTATATTGAATATAGATATATTTAGCTCTTCGTTGGGAGCAGACTTTGTCTTCAGAATTGTTTGATCCAAAAAGGGATTAGGCATTGCGCTAATTGAAAACTGCGCAGGATTCACCAAATCTTCGGTTGCAGTACCTTCTATTTCAATAAAGATTGAAGGACTCGGTTCAGAGTTCATCATAGGGTTAGAGAACAGACTGCAAATCCAATATTCATACTCACCTACAGGTACATTTATGTCATTGAAAGAAAGCACTGAAGGAGTCACGATTGTAGAAATCAATAAGCCATTACGAAAGATACGATATCCCAAAAACGTTCTGCCATCAAAATATTGTGGTGGTTCCCAGCTAAGACTTACGGTGTTTGGAGGAATCAGCTCACCATTGAAATTTCGAGGGGCAGGAAGATTAATGATAACGTCAGTAGGCTCGCTTAATACGAGCTCTCCTGGCATGCCATGAATGTCTTTGGGAGTCACACCGAATGATATTTGATAGCCAATATCAGCTTGTTGGATTGTGTATGTGATTTGATTGGCATTATCAATTTCAATAGGATTACCATCCACCCAACGATGCCAACTCATAATAGTTGAACCTTCTTCGTCTCCATCTTCATCGCTAAAGCTATATGTCCCTGCAATTGGTTGAAGATAAACGGGAGGTCCAAAGACAGAAACATTTTCTGCGATTGGAGGGATGTTAATAAAAGCATACCCACTTAATGGGATAGTCACGGTAGGATGATTTGGGAAGTTTCCAACAATTGTCAGCTCAGAAGAGAAGTCACCCATACTGGTTGGCATGAATAGAATCTCTACAGTAGCGGACTCTGAGGGGGGGATGGTAACTGTCATTGGATCAACTAGAAAAGCAAAATTGCCGGTTGAGAGAGTTGCCGATATTTCTTCGTTACTAAAGTTATAGAGATCGAGGTTCTGGCTGCTGAATCCACCGATATAGGTGTCTGGAAAATCAATAGCTTGCTCAGATGCAGGAAAAGCTCCGGAAAGACCAGGAACACTGTATTTTGTGCCCTGCAGTATTTCTTTACTATTCACATTTTGCAACCACAATACTAATTCCAGATTAGGTATATACCAAAGGTTGCTTAGATTAAAAGTGAGAGTGATGGTTGTGGATTCCCCTGTGGAAAGATTAATAGGAGTACCATTTTGATGAGGAGCCATAACACGATTGACATTATCCAGCTCAGTTTGTCCTTGCCAGTTAAATTGAATATTAGATTCAGTGACTGATGAGTGAAGCACGACATTAGTATTTGTATCATCTTCTACTTTTGTAACTGTGACATCGACAGTGAAAATATTATTCTCTAATTCACCCTCTGCAGTGATTGTATATGCAGAAGGAACGGCAAGGCGTTGGTTTACTAAGGGGAGATAGATATTATACAGTGATTGAGTATTGCTACCTCCGACATATTCAAGAGTTCCATCAAAAATTGCTGTGGGAAAATTGCTTATACCATAGTATGAGTTACGTGCATTTGAATATATGTTGGCAAAGGCATCACCATTTTGATTTTTAATAACAGCCACGTTATAGCCATTCTCGAGAAGTTGATGGGTGCCCATAGAAGCACCAGGGCAATATGGACACCATGTACCAGTGCCAACTTCAATGATGACCATGTCCCGGGGAACCGCAAAAATAAAACTAACTGCTGTAAGCAGCAAAGCTAAGACGATTAATCTTTTCATCTTTCCCTTCCTCTTTATTTAATTTACTATTAAATAATGTAAGCAAGATTCAAGCCGATAGCCAAGATTTATCTACCCAGAATGAATATTTATTGCCGAATAAATATATTTATGTATCATATGAATATAACTATATCCACAAGGAGTCTAAGATGAATAATAGATTTAATAAGATCTTTTCTGAGATAAAAGCGCGCCATGATTCTCTCTTGGGAGAACGAGCTTTTAAGGACAAAGACGCTTGGCGTAGCCATGATGAAGAACCTGATATGATGCGTTCTCGCTTTGCAGTTGACAGAGATAGAATCCTGTATAGTGGAGCATATCGTAGATATCATGGGAAGACTCAAGTATTTTTCTTTACAAATCTGATAGATGAGGAGATGACAAACAGGAATCTGCATATCGCATATGTTTCCCAGATTTCGAGGACTATAGGAAAATATCTTGGTTTAAATACAGAATTGATCGAAGCTATCGCGCTGGGGCATGATTTGGGACATTGTCCATTTGGACATGACGGGGAAAAAGCTCTCAGCGAAAATTGTATTGCCGCTGGAATTGGGCACTTTCATCATAATGTCGAATCTTTACATATAGTAGATAACATTTCGCGCAAAGGGCAGGGGCTAAATCTTACCTTCCAAGTGCGAGACGGGATTATCTCTCATGATGGCGAGGTTCACAATACACAGCTCAAACCTCAAAAGGGCAAAACTGAAGCAGACATTGAAGCCTACATCGCAGCCAAAACAGCTGGTAATGATATATCTTGGATGCCAGCGACACTTGAAGCATGCGTTGTGAGAATAACAGATACAATAGCTTATATAGGGCAAGATATTGAAGATGCGATCAGATATAACATTCTTCGTCGTGATGAACTACCCAAAGAGCAAGTCAAATATTTAGGCAACAACAATAGCCAGATCATCGAGACCTTGGTGCAGAGTGTCATCGCAAACAGTTACGAACAAGACTATATAGCTTTTGATGATGAAACCTCAGAGCAACTGCGGGAACTGAAGAACTTTAATTACAAACGTATCTATACTGATGAAAATGTGAAAAAGTCAAACGCATTGATTTATAGAACGATGCGAATATTGTTTGAGAAATATCTTGAGGATATCAATCATAAGAATTTGGATTCTAAGATATTTAAACACTTTCTAAATCATAAGACTGATAAATATTTGGAAAGGTTCTCCCCTGCTGAGCAAGTGCGAGATTTCATAGCTACCATGACTGACCGATATTACAATGAAGAGATCAAGGCATATTTATTACCTTGGCAGGGCGGATACTAAGCCTTATTTTCGGGAGAAGGCAAAAGGATCAAGATCATATCCCAAAGATAGCATGGTGTTTAGTTTGCCAAGTTTATTGATGGCAAATTGGATTCTCAAGGGTGCAAAACCTGTGTCATAGCCAAACCCGAAATAGTAGCAATATTGATTATTAAGGTTTTTAAGCCAGTCTTCATTATCATCATAGCTAAGAGCTTGTATACCGGCTGTCAAATGAGCATCTCCAAAAGGATTAAAATTGAGACCTAGTCCCCAGATGAGATAGTGCGGCGCACTTACTTCATAACGAGAGTATCCCTTAAAGCCATCAATCCCACCGATAGCAAAGGGGTCAAACTTGTCTTCAGGAACAGAATTGAAAAACGTGCCTATGTTTATAGACGCTTGGCCACTAAGATCGTCCAGGATGGGTTTATATATGTCTATTTTACTATAGAAAAGATTATATACATAGTCGGATACATTTTCATTGTTAGCAATATTGAGTTTGCTCATCATACGCACACCGCTGTATGGGAATACATAGTTGTCCAAGCTCTCGTGATATGCTTTAAAGCCTATACCGCTTACATTATAACGCCTAGGTGGCATATTAGTCTCTGAGATACCCCTGTACAAAGAGGTATTGCTATAATATAGAAAGAATTCAGCAATCACAGCATGATCGGCAAAAACCCCCAAGCCAGTGGTAGCTCCGTATTCCAAGGATTGTATACTATGAATCTGATAGTGATCTTCATTATATCCATAGAGGGTTTTCTCATTGACATAGGGAAAGATTCTATAATATACACCCCAAAAATCTCCAAAATTCTTTACATAATCGATGTTGAGCTCGTTTCTGCCTCCTAATACAATCCCAGCCATCAATTTGGAATTTTTAAGCACTAGATTGTCAATATTCAAGACTATCGAGGCAGTGAGTTTATCTTCTTCATTGTAGGAGTTATCCAGGATCAAAGTCTTGGGTTCTTTTTCCTTTACATAGATGTTTAGAATGTAAGTGTTATCTCCATTAGGATATAGATCAGGATAAATGATATGAAAATATCTAGAATTCCAAGCTCGCCGGCAAGCATATGAGATATCATAGCGGCTATAGTTCTTCCCAGTTTCTAAGCTTAGATACTCTCGTATCTTGGTAGAGCTGATTCTTTGATTGCCATGAATCTCTATATTGGTAATATGAAAAGTATCATAGCTCGGGTCTAGATGCGACGAATTGGCTATGGTTTCTTGAGGGACATTTTCAAAGAAGCGGCGAATTATATCAATGTTCTCTCGGGCGTATTTCTCTCCAATATCGATGATTTCTTTAACATAGCGAAAGTCAGTTGATGAATAGCTTAGGAGATCAGGTTCAAGGATGAGATCTGCATTGTCGAGGTCTTCGTTAAGATTGCGTGTGATACCTATATTTATGGTTTGATCCAATATTGCCACGAAGCTATCCAACTCATCGACATTGCGTAAGGATGAATTTACCTTAATTCCAATCACAATATCCGCTCCCAGCTCTCTGACTTGTGAGATAGGAAGATTTTGAGCGATACCACCATCAATATAAAGATTACCATCCACTTCAAATGGAGGGAGTATGCTGGGAATTGAGATTGAACTACGCAGAGCTTGCACCAAAGATCCGGACTCAAAAATATGTGCTTCCCCGGTGGATAGATCTGTCGCTACACAGGAAAATGGAATTGGGAATTGACTGAAGTCTTTTTGCGATGATGCCCCAGCAAAAATCTCAAATAGTTTGAGGTTGAGGCTGTTCACTCGGAAAACAGATGACGGCATCTTGGGTTTCCAGTTCTCATCCAGTTCAAATGTCAAATTGCCATATGGTGCCCAACGTTTTTCACCGATGTAAAGCTCTTGACGCGAGACTTTATCTCTCATGAGCTCATTCCAATCCACAGAAATAGCTATTTCTTCTATTTCTTGCGCAGAATAGCCAATTGCTCTTAAAGCTCCAATCACGGCACCGATACTGGTGCCGGAGATGTAGTTTGGCTGGATACCTTCCTCTTCCAACACCTTGAGTATCCCTATATGTGCAAAGCCGCGAGCTCCACCTCCAGAAAGGGCATAACCAATCCCTGAAGCACTAAGCTGCGCTGCTAAAAGGCATATAAGGATACTTATCAGGATGTGTTTCATCTGGATATATTTAGAAATTACCGCCATCAATCACAGTTTCATCGATGTTATCGGGTTTTGAAGCCTGAACATCTTCAAAAACATATTCGATGGTGCCAAATATACAATTGGAATCTATATTTATGGCATCTCTTTGATTTTCACCATGAATATAGGTTCGTGTACCAAATCCTGTCTGATTTCTTTCAGGTAAAATGGTCTTTCCAAAGATTGTCGTAGGCTCAATATTGTAACTCAGATGCGCCGGTAAAACGACTATAGCAGAGCCAAACACTACAGTGATATTCATGTCTGGAGCATTTTGATCAATATCTTTAAGATCCACATATCCACTCGAAAAAACCATCGTGTAATCACCACTGCGGTTGACTCGAAGTACAGTTTTCTTGCCACCATCATCTCTTCTGTGAACGACCTTACTGCTGGTTCCCAAAAGGAGCTTTAAACCAAATAGGATGATAATCACCGCAAAGAAGGTCCGTGCCAGGGGCAAATGTATGCCAAAGGATTTTAGGATCAGAGAGATACCCCAAAGAATTAATAGGGTTCCCCAAAAGGCATTACCAAAGAAAAAGTTCATTCTCATCTCCTCCTCCAGGATCTAGATATTTAGTCCTCTTTCATAGTTATCTCTGAGCTCAAGGGCACAAATTGCAATATCATCATTGATAATAAAATCTTGAGATTCAGTGACTTTGCCAATCATAGTTATTTCTACCTCATTTCGTTTTGCTATCTCAAGTATTTCTTGTATATTCTTTGAATCTGCAGAAATAATTATGTTTGCTCCGCATTCGCCAAAATAGCTAATGGCGGGATGATCTTGTATATTAAAAATACCTTGGAAACCAAAAGTCTTTTCAGGGTGAAAACAGCATTCAGCCAAGGCAATGGCAAGTCCCCCTTCACTCAGATCATGTGCACTGTTGATCAACCCCTGATTTATAAGCTCCAAAACCGTATTTTGAACCTTAATTTCCATTTGGAGATCGATTTGTGGAGGAATGCCAGCTATCAGATTGTGTATAACTTTGAGATATTCAGAACCACCTAAGTTTTTAGCCATAGGTCCTATAAGAAATACAGAATTACCTGCTTTTTTGAAATATTGAGTCATAGCTTTTCGGTAATCTTGCATGATGCCAAGCATACCAATCACAGGTGTAGGATAGATTGCAGCAGTAGGATTTTCATTGTAGAAACTCACGTTACCACCTGTGACAGGAGTCTCAAAGGCAAGACAGGCGTCTCTCATCCCTCGAATGCATTCAGAAAAGCAGTAGTAAACTTCAGGTTTGTAAGGATTACCGAAATTCAGACAGTTTGTAATAGCAATAGGCTTTGCCCCACTGCATACTACGTTTCTAGCAGATTCTGCTACAGCAGCTAAAGCTCCTTCATATGGGTCTAGATAGCAATATCTTCCGTTACAATCTGTGGCTGCTGATATCGCTTTTTTAGTATTTCGAATTCGGATCACTGCTGCATCACTTCCAGGTTCGACAGTCGTGCTTATCCCTACCATGTGATCATATTGAGTAAATACTTTACGTTTGGAAGCTATATTCGGGCTTCCAATCAATTTTACAAGAACCCTATTGAGATCTCCATCAAGATCTATTTTATTAAGGTCTACAGAATAAAGTTCTGCAAGGTAATTTGGGAGCTTAGTCTCCCTTTTGTATACTGGTGCTTTACCGCCCAGAATCAAATATTCTGCCGGGATCTCCGCCTCAACCTTATCACCATTCTTAATTCTAAGAATCTTATCATCCGTAACTCTCCCAATTTGCACAGCGTCGAGATCCCATTTGGCAAATATAGCCAATACTTCCTCAATATTTTGAGGTTCTACAATCACCAACATTCTTTCTTGAGATTCTGAAAGCATGATCTCATAGGTAGTCATATCGCTTTCTCTCTGAGGTACTTTGCTTACATCAATTTCACAACCAACATTACCTTTGCCAGCCATCTCGCTACTCGAGCAAGTAAGTCCTGCAGCCCCCATATCTTGAATCCCAACAACTAATCCAGCTTTAATGATCTCAAGAGTAGCCTCTAAGAGGAGTTTCTCATAAAAAGGATCTCCTACCTGCACAGCGGTACGTTTTTCTTCAGATTCATCAGACAACTCAAGCGAGGCAAATGTTGCTCCATGAATGCCATCTCTACCAGTCTTAGCCCCAACAATGATTACAGCATTCCCCACTCCACTGGCAGCAGATTTGGCAAGATGACGATGTTCCAGTAGGCCAATAGCCATAGCATTTACCAAAGGATTCCCTTCATAGCTATCCTCAAAATATATCTCTCCACCAACCGTAGGGACTCCAAAGCAATTTCCATAATCAGCGATACCACTCACAACTTCTTTAAACAAGTGCTTTACGTTGGGATTATCAGGATTTCCAAATCTTAAGGAGTTTAGTGCTGCAATTGGGCGAGCTCCCATCGTAAATATATCTCGCAAAATCCCCCCTACTCCAGTTGCAGCTCCGTGATATGGTTCCAAAGCAGAAGGATGATTGTGGCTCTCAATTTTGAAACTGATGGCAAGTCCGTCACCAATATCTACTACTCCAGCATTTTCTTCACCTGTTTCAGCAAGCATCATCTTGCCTTCTTTGGGAAGAGTTTTGAGCTGTAGGATAGAATTCTTATAGCTCGCATGTTCACTCCACATCACACTAAAAATGCCCAATTCGACAAGATTTGGTTCACGACCTAGGATTTCCAAGATATAGGAATACTCCTCTGCGGAGATGCCATGTTCTGCGATTATTTCTTTGCTGATCTCTGTCATTTATTTATCCTTAACTTTTATTTCTCTTTTCTTTATTTTTTCCATGAGAATCTTTAGACGATCCTCAATGATGTCATATGTTTTACGATAAGTTTCAATATCACTACCGTAAGGATCTTCTATATCTTTGTCATCATCAGTGATTTCGCTGAGGGTAAAGATCTTGTGTGCCATATTTGGATTTGCTTTGCGCAGGAAGTCACGATGCCGTTCTTCCATAGTCAGCACCAGCCATGAAGCAGCGATCATCTGAGGTGTAATCTGTTTTGAAACATGTTCTTGTGCTTTCGTTATGCCTGCTTCCATGAGCAACTCCATTGATGACAGGGAAATCATATGCCCACCTTCCAAGAGGCCACTACTATCAGATATCATATTTATCCCTTCATCATGTAACATCTTGTCAAATAGCATCTCAGCCATAGGACTGCGACAGATGTTTGCCGTACAAACAAACATGATTCGCGGCTTTTGGAAGGAAGCTTTGACCTCATAAAATGGGATAGATCCTTCGCGTAGGCAACGAATATCCTCGGCACCTTTAGTTTCATCACTCGATAAATGTTCAATCAAGGTTGAAGCTGAAGCATTATCATTATACACTTTTTTGCTGGGAATGAGAGCAATGTCAAACCAAGATTCATAAAACTTCTCGATCTTTGCAAGATCATTTTCGGCTGGAAGATTTGAATAATTGATAGATGTGCTTACAATCGGTTCATCTATAAGTTCAATAAAATATCTCAACAGAGGATCTGTTGGTACTCTAAAAGCTACTTTGCCATTTACAGCAATATGCTCGAAGGCTGGATCTTCAACTTTGAAAGCTATACTGAGATTTCCGGGATAGTATTGTTGCATAAGAATGTAAATCGCATCTGGTACGGGAATATCTTGTTTATCAAACCACGAGATATCGTGAATCAAAACTATCATACCAGGCTTATTGCGCTTCTTGAGATTCTCAATGCGTTTAATACTATCCTTGGCAGATACTTTCGCACCAATTCCCCACATTGATCCTGTATAATGTAAAATACAGGCATCATCTATATTATTTTTAGTTAATATCTCCTGGAGCTTTTTTGGCGATGGATTTGTAATTTTTAGCAATATTTCCTAATTCCTTCTGCCTAATGGCTAATCTTCAAAAAATGGTAATGGATTGATGGCAGCGCCATCTTTACGAAGTTCAAAATGCAGAGACGGAACGTTTGCAGATCCAGTCATCCCACTTCGAGCTATAATTTGTCCACGTGTGACCTTGCTCCCACGACTGACGAGTAAGTCACTATTGTATCCATATAAGCTATAGTATCCATTTTGGTGATCTATGATAATCATCTTGCCTTGTGCACCATAACGATCTGCAAAGATGACCTCACCATCATCTACAGCCACGACGTTAGAACCTTCTCTAACTGCGATATCAATACCATTGCTGACAACAGACGTGTTGTAGGATCTCGTTTCCTGCCCGAAATTGCGGATCACTTCACCTCTAACCGGCCAAGCTATTTTAATTTGAGTAAATTGATAGGATGAAGGTTGTTTCCCGCTTTCCTCCATAAGTCGATTGATCAGATTCTGTAATTGAGTAGCATCCTGTCTCATACGTGCTATACGCGCTTGGAGAGCCTGTTCTTCCTGACTCAATTTTTGGCTCTGACTTGTAAGATTACGAATCTCAGTTGAATAACGTCTTCGTTTTTTGTCTTCAGCTTTAAGATCTTTGTTGATACGAGATGCTTCGGAGCTTTTTATGTGTTGAGCCCGAATCAAATTGTCTGAATATCCCATAAGATGGTTTATCCTATCTTGACTCTGATTGATCAGGGCACATAAATATCTTTGATCTCTATGTTTTTGATCAAGATAGCGATAACTTCTGTCGATCTTGATTAGCAGTTCTAATTGATCTTCTTGGACGCTATGCAATTGTTCCAGCCTACTTTTAGCAAGCTGAATCTGTCGTTCGACTTTGATGAGTGAATCTCTGACTGTGCGCTCAGCTCTACGATAACGACTAAGATTTTGGTCTGTAATGCGACGCAGAGAATCAGTACGCTGAATCTTGGTTTCAGTATCTTTCTTAAGCTCAGCTGTTTCTCTAGCTTTAGCCTCGGCACTTTCTAGCTCTGACTGAAGACGCTGAAGTTCACGTACTTTATCGTCCAGTTCGTCCGCATAAAGCAACATTGTCGACAGCATTATCGCTATCATTATCAGTGTCTTGACCATATATCTCTCCATTTTATCTAATCTAACCAAAGATTAAATTATAGGATAGCTGTCAATGAGAATCATAGTATAAAAAGCACAGTGAAACCTTACAATGTAGCATAAACAATTTCTCCACCAATCATGGTTAGTAAGCTTTGTGCTTCGATCCAATACTCATCTGGTAAGCCACGGTAATCTTCAATCACTATAAGATCGGCTAAATAGCCTTTCTCTATCTTCCCACGGATTTGTGCCGAGCAGGAGGATTCTGCAGCTCCGATGGTATATCCATCAATAGCTTGCTTGACGGTTATAATCTCAGTAGGATTAAGTTGTTCTCCTGATGCAGATACTTTGTACCTGCGCTGGATGGCACTGTAAATTCCATAAAATGGATTCATAGACTCAATCGGTACATCAGAACCAAAAGCATAGGGAATCCCTGCATCAAGGATCGATTTGAAAGCATATGCTTCATGTTCTATATTTGGCCAACTCTCGTGAATCATGGGAATATCATTCGCTATATGAACAGGCTGCAAACTAACAAATAATCCGCTTTTCTTCAGATCATCAATGTCATTTAAGCGAATGGACTGGACGTGTTCAATCCTTTGAAAGAGATTGGTATATTCTGGATTTTCATTTAATCTTAGAACACAGTCTATCACCTGTCGGACACAACGATCACCAATCGCGTGGATAGTGCAGGCAAACCCTGCTTTAGCAGCTTTTTCCATCTGATAATACAAATCTTCATCACGATATCGTAGAATTCCAAAGTTGTCTGGCTGGTTGGGATATGGGTCAAACATAGCTGCTGTACGAGAGCCTAATGAGCCATCACCAAAAAGTTTCAAGCCCCCTACTTTGAAATATTCATCCCCCTCATAGCTACTGAGTTCACCAGAAATCATTTTATCGAGCTCAGAAGCCTGAAAGTGCCAACAGAAACGAAAGCGAGAGCCCTGCTCTTGGGCTAACAGTAAAAGATCTTTGCTGGCCTCATATTCCATGGAATGAAAGCCGATTAAGCCCCACTTATAGATATCATTAACTGTATCCTTGATGCTCTTTACTAGGGCTTCTTGGGGTGGAGATATGATGTAAGGATCAATGATTTCAGTTGCCGTCTCAAAGACTACTCCGCTAAGCCTACCGTCGGGCATCCGCTCAAATTTTCCTCCTTGAGGATCCTGTATATCTTCTTTTACATTGCCAATTTCCATAGCTTTTGTATTGAATAGTTTCGCGTGATAATCTCGACTAAAAAGAGCTACTGGAATATCAGGAAATATATCATCAAGCAGATCACGATTGAGCTCCATAGGATCCTTAAGTATATTTCTATTCCAACCTCCACCTAATATCCACTTGGCATTCCAATTCAAATTATTCCGATAGTTTATAAGATAGCTTCGTATCTCTTCAATACTAGAACAATCAAGCAAATTAACTAACAGTCTTGATTTTGCGTATTCAACAAAATGTGTATGTGCATCAGTGAATGCAGGCAATAACATCTTATGATGAAGATCAATCTCATTTACAGTAATACCGGCAAGATTTCTGCATTCAGCTAGGCTGCCAATGTGATAGATAGAATCATTAACTACGAGAACTGCTTCAGCCTCGGGATGGCCATATATGTGACCATTGAAAAATATAATATTCATATTAACCTCTTTAGTGCAGACTGTAAGATACTATCTTGCAGACCAATATTGATGCGGATCCAATCCTTGGTACGAGCTCCAAAGCTTATTCCTGGAGCTGTGATTACGCCTTTTTGCAGGTATTCTTCCGCTGCTGACAAAGAATCATGTACCTGAAACATGATATAAGGTCCATTTGTAGGGATATGTAAATTATAATCTTGCAAGATTGACTGTACTAGTCTTTGGTTTATGTTTAGGTTCTGTCGAATCTCATCAGGGATCTGTTGCTGATCCACAGCAAAATAAGCGAGTTTTTGTGAAAGCCAGGAACTACAGGTTGAAATATATTGTTTAAGCTTTGTCGCTGCGCTTATGAACTCTTTATCTGCATAGAGCCAGCCAATTCGCCATCCGCTCATAAGATGCGATTTTGATAATCCATTAATAACTATAATTCTATCAACTAGCTTATATTCAAGACGATATGGCATATGAATGTATAAATCACTATATATCTCATCCACTATAAGTATGATGCCGCGTCTATTAAGTATCTTTGCTAGTGACTCAAACTGAGCTTGGTCAAAACAAAATCCGCTGGGATTAGATGGATTGCTCAAAAGCAATATTTTAGTACCTTCAAGCATTTTATCCCAAAGGTCAAGATCAATTTCAGTAAATCCTTTTAAAAAGGGTGGTCTTATAATTTTGGCGCCGGCAAGTTTGGTCAAAGATGTGTAAGCTGGATAATCAGGATCCGGGATTGCCACGATGTCGCCGGAATTTATCAAGACTTGTAAGGCTATATAAAGAGACTCTTCTGCCCCATTACAAATACAGATCGTATCACTCTGCGCTCTATAATATTTCTCAGCTATCTTCTCTCGCAGTTCTATCATCCCAGCGTTAGCTGTATAGCAAGGATTAGCGTCTTGTAGGATACTGCTTGCATAGTTTGCTAAAAGTCTTGGGAAGGGAAATCCCAACTCACCAAGCGCCAGATTGATGCTACCCTTCGGCGCTTTGTTTATCATGCGTCTAAGTAGTGATAGTTCAACTGTCCTTAATCTGTCTGATTCTGCCCAATTAGCTTCGCAATTCACTTTCCAACACCACAGCGCTATCCGTCTTAGCATCACGATACTTAATGATAATCGGACAATAGACGTGAAAGTCAGGATTATTCTTCAAACACCGAGATCCTGGCACTACTACGGCTCCAGCTGGTATGCTATAAGATCCACTATCGTCTCTTTCCAGAAATCGGACATTTACACTGTCATAAATGGGAGTAGATGAGTTTATGATAGTCCCCGTAGCTATGACAGATCTTTCTTTGACGATGATTCCTTCATAGATACCAGTATTCCCCCCAACGAAAGCATCGTTTTCTACAATTACAGGTCGCGATCCAATCGGTTCCAAGACCCCTCCGATCATAGCGCCTGCAGAGAGATGTACCCTCTTGCCGATTTGTGCACAAGAGCCAACCAATACATGAGAATCTATCAAAGTTTCAGAATCTATCCAAGCACCTATATTTATATATGAAGGGGGCATGATGGTAACTCCGCTTGCTACATAACAGCCAGTGCGAGCAGAACTCCCGCCAGGTACAATTCTCACCTTATTTTTGAGGTCAAATCTTTTTTCGGGAATTGTATCCTTGTCGAAAAAACTCTTATATTCAGAGAGTGGATATTCCACTAAATTTCCCATTCGGAAACCAAGAAGAATTCCCTTTTTGACCCAAAGATTAACCCGCCAGGTCTCGCCTTGTTTTTCGCAAGCTCGAATTTCACCTGTATTCAGTCCTTGCACAAACGCTTCGAATAGCTTTCTATCTTCATCGTTATAATCCCTTTGGGGATTTTCATAAAGATCTATAATTCTTTTTTCAAGAGTCATGTATTTTCCCGAATCGCTTTCTCTATTCTGCATAGAGCTTCAAAGAGTCTGTCTCGTGGACAGGCAAAATTTAATCTCATATAACCACTACCATCGATTCCAAAGCTTCTCCCTGGATTTAAGGCGACTAATGCCTTATCTCGCATGATGCTTTCCAATCTGTCATCATCAAGTTCCAGACAACGAAAATCAAGCCATGCCAAAAAACTACCTTCTATGTTCGACAGTTTTACATTGGGTAGCTTTGCTGCTATGAATTTTTGGATGAGATCCCGATTACCACCTAGATATTCTTTCAAATCTCTGAACCATGCTTCAGACTCTGTATAAGCAGCAATTAGTGCGGTAATACCAAAGCTATTACCCATAAATGTATGCAGATCATAGTTTAGCTTATCCAGGACATTGGCGATATCAGGATTCTTTACTATCATAACAGCTGTGGCAAGACCAGCGAGATTAAAGCTCTTTGCAGGGGATAAAGAAGTCACTACATTCTCAGCTCCAAACTTGGCTATGGGCACATGTTGATGAGGTGGATAGACAATATCTGAATGAATCTCATCGCTAAATATCGTTACTTTATGTTTTTCGCACAACTCATGCATCTTCGCTAGTTCCTGCTCTGTAAACACTCTTCCTACAGGGTTATGAGGATTGCAAAGGATGAAGAGCTTAGCTCTTCTAATTTTACTTTCAAAATCTTCCCAATCTATCTGATAACTTCCATCTTTATTAATTAAAGAGTTTGTTAAAAGCTTCCGGTTGTGTTCGATTACCGAGCTATGGAAGGGTGGATAGACCGGAGTCTGAATCAAAATCTCATCATTGCTGTTTGTTAAGCTTAGGATCGTAATTACCAATGCTGTCATAACGCTCGGTACGGCTATTATCCGATAATCGTGAATATCCCAGTTGTGTTGGCTATGTTGCCAGTAACGGACAGCTTCGTCAAATTCAGGTCCACGAAGATTGTAACCATAAATGGGATGACTAAGGCGCTTCTGTAAAGCTGCTTGAATCTCATCTGATACAGCAAAGTCCATATCTGCAACCCACATCGGTAGAAGGTCTTCTCTGCCGTAGACCATCTTCAACCCATCATACTTATAGCATGAGCTTCCCTTACGTTCTATAATCTGATCAAATCTCATTTTCTACATTCTCTTTTAAATACTCCAAGACACTTTGCATTTTTTCTGGAATGACAGCTGATTTTGCCAGATCAGCTACATTAAAAATGATTTCCAAAATATAGGGAAAGGAGGCCGGAGTCTTGATCTGTCTCACTTTGCCATGTTTATCACGATACGTTAGTTGCATATAATAGGACACTTTGCGTAAAAGGTCCAGACTCTGGATATCTTCATATGGTATATATAGAGGCTTTTTGGCAATATAGCCAAATCTTAAACCTTCTTGGGTAAATGTAATGCTATTTAGGTTTGTAATTTTACGGAGTATCGAATCCAAGCTTACAAAGCATATGACCATGGGAACCATCTTAAAAAATGTAGGAGTATCACTATTTACGAAACGAGTCATAAAATAGATGCTATAGACGACTATCAAAAATGATAAAAAGATCATAAACCATCGATACCCTTGATGATATCGATACACGACTGGAAGTCTATCCCGTATGTACTGGATTCTCAGCTTTTTCGGCATAAATATTCTCCATAGAGCTTACGAACACTATCTAAGATGAACTGGCTAGCCGGAACCATATCAAAAAGTTGGGTGTTTTCATTTTCCCCATGAAAGTCACTACCAGCAGTAACATAAAGCCCTTTTTTCTGAGCAATCTCAATAAATTCATCTACCTGATATTGATAATGGTCAGGATGCCAAGCTTCAAGTCCATCTATCCCCATATCTATAAACTCTTCAAGATAAGCTGGATCTGCCAATTTGCCTGGATGGGCTATAATAGCAAAGCCTCCAGCGGAATGAATAACGGACAAAATCTCAGGTACCGATCGCTCTGGTTTGGGCACATATGCAGGCTTAAAATTGCCGATATAGCGATCAAATGCTTCGTTTTTATTGCGAACAAAGCCTTTCTGTGCTAATACCTGGGCAATATGAGGTCGCGCAATCAACTCCTGTGCACCAGCCATAGCCACAACATCGCTCAGATCGATCGATATTCCTAAATCTTTTAACAGCTCAATCATTTTAACTGCTCTCTCTCGCCTACCAGCTAAATACATATCTGTAAGCTCTTTTAGAGCTGTATTTTCAAAATCACATCCATAAGCAAGGATGTGGATATCATGTCCCTTATGCAAGGAGCTAACCTCAATGCCAGGGAGTATGCGGAGTGGTTCGTTATCCTCCGGTATCATCTTGTAAGCGGCCATTGTATCATGATCTGTGATCGAAATCAGATCCAGACCGATGCGCTTTGCTTGCTGCAAGAGTTCCACCGGAGTCAATGCTCCGTCAGATGCACGTGTATGCAAGTGCAGATTGATGCGGCTGATATTGTTTATTAATTTTACTATCATATCTATTTTATTAGTTGACGAAATTACACAGTCACCAAAATCGTCAATAGATTTCTTCATTGGGAGATGACTATGAAATACGAGCCCGTAAAAGATAATATCTTCAGCCTTATTCGCTTATTCCCCACTTTAAGGCGTATCTTTTATTTTTGCTTGGATTTCATACTGCTTAGACAAAGATATGTGAAGAGAGAAATTAAAAAGTATTTTAAAGATGGAGATCGTTTCTATGACGCCGGAGCGGGGTTTTGCCAATATAGCGACTATGTTCTAAGGAGATATCCTAGGGCTCAGGTTTTTGCAACTGACCTAAAAACTGACTATTTACAAAGCTATGCAAGCTATGTCGGTCAGCGATTCTCCTACCAAACGGCAGATCTTGTTTCTTTTTGCCCCAAAATATCTTATAATATGGCTATTGCTATCGACATTCTTGAGCATATAGAAGATGATAGAGCAGTTCTGAGAAACCTCCACAATGCACTAAAAGAGGGAGGATATCTTATTATATCCACTCCAAGTAATCTGGATAAAGCTGCCCGTTATGCAGAAGAGCATGTCCGTCCAGGATATAATAAAGCAGATCTAGAAAAAAAGCTTAGAGATCTTGGCTTTAAGATAGTTTCATCCAAATACAGCTACGGTCCCTTTGGTGCTCTTGCTTGGAAATTGCAGATGAAATTTCCCCTCGCCATGCTCCGTGCCACAAAGTACGGTGCTATATTTCTTCCTTTTTGGTATCTTATCCTATCCCCACTCATGGAACTTTTAATGAGATTAGATATACTTGTGGACAATAAACAAGGGAATGGAATCATTATTGTAGCAAACAAACTTCCTGACCGCTTATAGTAATGATTGATTATGCTTGTATTATGTCTATTTATGGTTTGACACTTGATAATGAAACGGCAATTTTACGTAGCTCCAAAGCCATCTATCCCGGAATCAGTTTTTTAAGATGAAGCCTATATTTGGGACAGTAGATATATGTTTATAACTGACACTACCAAAGATATTGAATTCGAAGCGATTATAATCAAGCTTCTCACAACCTTGAATGTTAAGAGTTTTCTTGTTCTTAGGATGATTGCGGTACATCTGGCTATACCCCAGTTGTGCACCACACTCTATCATACCGAGATCTGCACACGTACAAATGCCAGCCTGAGATTTAATCTTCCATGACGGTTATTAGTTTGCTATTTAGGTTTGCTTCACCTTTATTGATTATTGCGATGAGTCTGTCTTGCAGCCGCTTATTTGCTGTAGATATACCCCTAAGTGTTCTTTGGCAGTCTCAAAATAATGTCTACTTTGATGCCAGACAAAACGGAAAAGAATACTCTTGGGACGAACAATATAGAGCTGAGATTAGTATTGTTGATTTTAGTTATTCTGATATGATTCTCAATCTCACTCTTGATACCCAAGCTCTTTTCACTGACCCACGTCTGCGCCTCAGGGAATTATCAATAGGCTACCCAAAAGGTCCATGGCTTATTGAAGCAGGCAGTCGAGAGCATGGCTATGGGAGAAACTTTTTGCTGGACACTTTGCCGAATCTGAATTATGATTCGCATAGTTATATCTTCCAGAGTATGCGCCTAAACTCATTAAAAATCAGCTACCAATCCCCAGGAAGAACGACTGAGCTTGATATCGGCGGCAATGTTCACAATCAAGCCACCATGCTAGTCTCTCACCTGCTGGCCCATGACTATCTAAACTTACGCTTGAGCTTTGAGTTCCGAGCCAGAGACAATTACCGAAATTATCCTGTGTCTATCAGTGCTATTGATTTTGACGCTCACAGCCAAAATGAACGTTATATAACGAAAAATGCCGTTGCTTTTGCTTATCATCTTAACTGGGATGATTTGCCAGCAGAGCAAGAACTATACCTGCAAAGTGAGCATAGCTACCAAATTTTCCCAAACAGCTATTTACACTCAGGAATCGTATATCAAAAAAGACTGTATACGCCCTCGCAAATTCAGCGCTATCGTTTTGCAGTTCAACAAGACTTTAAACCATTCAGTATTATCGGAATGACGGAACTTGTCAGTATAGAAAGGGATGATCTTTGGCTATCTCGTGTCATATCAAACTACCATCTTAACCAAAACAACTCCATAGGTATAGTGTATGAATATGCCAAATATCAAAGCTCTGACTCTCGGCATAAGCTGGGTCTGTTGCTTGATTTTCGTTTTGATCTTACAAAGTAGCTTCTCCGGATGCAGATTGTTCGATGACAAATTGGATGAGCCTCCAAAATTGGTCTTTACTTTTGACGATGGAGACTCAAGTATCTATGATGTTGCTTTCCAACTCATGAAAGATTATGGATTCAGAGGAACGAATTTTATCAATAGCGAAACTATGGGACAGCCAAATAAGATGACTTGGGAACAGATCAGGGAAATGGAATTGTTATATTCATGGGAAACTGGCTGTCATACACTTAAACATGAAAACCTCGCGCAGATGAGCATCGAGGAAGCCATAGCGAATATAAAAAAGGACAAGCACAATCTTGAAGAACAAGGACTATGCCCGGTATCCTTTGCTCTCCCCAAAGGACAAGCCCCCAATAACCTTTATCCGACCTTGCAAGATCTTTTCCAAAACGTTCGTGGCAGCAGCGATTTTGCCATGTATAACCCCATAAATCGTTTTGCTCTTGGTTATCTGCCTTATCAAAGCAATTGGGATGCTGATCTCATCAAAGCGCGAATCCTGAGGGGAATTGCAAACAACGAAGACCTGATCATCATCGGATTTCATCGCTTTAATTCGGTCGAAGATATCTATCATGATTCTTGCACAACTCAAACATTCCGCGAAATACTCGACTTTGTCCAATCTCGAGATCTGGAAGTAATCCCGCTCAGATGTGCATTTTAAGATCGTTTTGTTTCTAAAGAAGATTCTCTTGACAAGGGAAGCTATTATAAAAAATTTGCTCATGTGAGCGGGCATAGCTCAGTTGGTAGAGCATTAGCTTCCCAAGCTGAGGGTCGCGGGTTCGAGTCCCGTTGCCCGCTCCATTTATTCTAGAGGCTTTCGGATGTATTTCATGATTATGATATTTTGAGATAGGACACAGAATGATTCTGTCCCAATTTTTACACCACTCGTAAAGAGACACGTTTGTTATCGACATCGTTTTCATAGTTTTCACTGTATTTATCCGGAGGCATGAAGTTAATTGAGTCGTGGAGGCGATTGTTTTTGTAATTGACCTGCCATTTGCTTATCACGTCTCTTGCTGCAATTGGATTTACAAATGAGTCTAAGTCAAGACATTCTTTTCTGAACTTTTCATTAAAGCTTTCTTCAAAAGCATTCTGTTCGGTTTTCCGGGGGTGACCCAATCCGGGGTATAAGATGATAGGCGGTGTGCTTTAGCCACCGTATACCATGTGACCCGATTCCACAAATAAGATGATTTCCGGTGGACTTTA
>JASKKR010000024.1 GCA_030154085.1 Candidatus Cloacimonadota bacterium
TAGTTTTTTGGGAAAAACCATCAAAACAAAGAGCGGGATCCGGCTCAACCTTTTTCTTCATCTGGCGTTACCTATTTTACACCAACCTTTGAGACACTACCCACATAAGGGAAGTGGGGAGGATTATGCACCCAGGCTCCTACCACTTAGCCGGCTGTGGAGAAGTAGTCTATGTAGCTTAGAATTTTGTCATACAGATTCATTCATTCTGCCAGAAGCAGTTATTTACTCAATTTTGCAAATATATATGCAGTGCTCTCATTGTCATTAGCAATCACATTCCTCTTGATTCTTAAACATTACTATGCGGGTATCTGCGGAGAGGAGCGGAATATAAAGATTGACAAAATAAAAGGGTTCTGTGAAGTATGAAATCAAGTTAAATAAGCATGGGAATAGCACTTTGTAGAATTGCCTAATCCCCTGCCCATAAGGATCATGAGGAGTGATCATGGATCATCTGCAGGACAGATGGCTGTCCATCAAAGAAATTTGTGCTTACCTTGGCGTAAGTGATGACACGGTATATCGCTGGATAAAATTCCACGATATGCCTACCCACAAGATGGGGCGATTGTGGAAATTTAAAATCAATGAGATAGATGAGTGGGTCAAGGCTGGTGGAGCAACACTTAAATCAATCAAATCAAGAGCTAAGAAGATATAGGCTCACAGAAATAATCAATCCAGATCGCCTGTCTGCAAAGGCGATGATTGATAGTAGATTGTATTCATTTAGCATAATCTCTTGGCTTGCAGTCAAGCGAACTATAGATAAACGGAGTTGTTAATGGCGCATAAGCTCTCTTTATCGTGGCTGGAACGCTTTCTGGAAGAGGCATGTGAATCCCTGCGTGGGAATATGGATGCCTCGGAATTTAAGAAATATGTCTTCGCCATGTTGTTTCTGAAGAGGGTAAATGAACTCTTCAACATTGAACGCAATACCAGAAAATCAATCTTGGAAAAGAAGGGAGTCATCGGAGAAGCACTGGAAAAAGGGCTGGAGAGCGAATCAAGCTACAACTTCTTTGTCCCGATCCGTGCCAGATGGGAGAATATCCGGCACCTTAAGAAAGAAATCGGAGACGAACTCAAAAAAGCATTTGAAGCCCTTGAGGATAGCAATAGCGAGACCCTGGAAGGGGTTTTGAAACCGATAGACTTTAACAAGACCCTGGGCAAGAACAATAAACGCATCACAGATAAAGACCTGGTGGAATTGATCACTCACTTCGACAAGGTAGTGCTCACCGATGATAATCTGGAGGTTCCCGATCTTCTGGGCTCCGCCTATGAGTATCTGATCAAATACTTTGCTGATAGTGCGGGCAAGAAAGGCGGTGAATTCTATACGCCAAGGACAGTGGTAAAGCTGCTGGTAAACATCCTTGACCCGGCTGAGGATGCTGAGATCTGCGATCCTGCAGTAGGTTCAGGTGGTATGCTGATTGAAGCCTTCAATCATGTAGAGAGCAAATACGGCTCTGCCAGAAAGCTGACTCTTTATGGTCAGGAAAAGAACGGAACCACATGGGGCTTGTATAAGCTGAATATGCTCTTTCACAACATTCTGGATGCCCAAATCGAAAATGGTGATACACTGATGGAGCCCAAGCATATGGAAGGAGGAGAACTCAAACGCTTTGACATCGTGATCGCCAATCCTCCCTTCTCGCAAAACTACTCTACTGATGGAATGAAATTCAAGGAGCGTTACCGCTATTGGATGCCAGCTAAAGGCAAGGCGGACTTTATGTTCGTTCAACACATGTTCAGCACGCTCAAATCCAATGGCAGGCTGGCTGTGATTATGCCCCATGGAGTCCTTTTCAGAGGTGGAGAAGAACGCAGAATGCGGGAATGGCTGATCAAAGAAGGTTATCTGGAAGCGATCATTGGGCTACCTCCGGCACTCTTCTACGGAACCGGTATCCCGGCTTGTATCCTGGTGATCAATCGCAATGCAGCCAGTACCCGCAAAGAAGTACTTTTTATCAATGCGGATCATGAATATAAAATCGGCAAGGTGCAGAACATCCTGCGTCCGGAGGACATCGAGAAGATCAGTTTTGTGTATAGACACAAGCGAGAACTCAGTGCCTATAGCCGTCTGGTAAAGCATGAGGAACTGGAAGCTGAGGAATATAACTGCAATATCCGAAGGTACGTAGATAACAGCGATCCGGCTGAACCGCATGATGTGAAAGCCCACCTAATGGGAGGAATCCCGGAAAGCGAAGTGAACGCCTTGCAGAGCTATTGGGATAACTATCCGGGGATAAGAGAGCAGATATTTACCAATGATAGGGACAAGTATCTGAAGTTTAGCCAGAGCATCAGTGACAAGGAAGCCATCAAAGGCTATCTGGATGAGGCAAAAGCTATAAAAGACAAACATGATAGCTATATGACATCATTGAAGATCTGGTGGGATGAGCACCAAGCCAAACTGGAAGCCCTTCCTGACAATCGTAATGTTTATGACCTCTATCATGCCTTCTCTGCTGCTATCACTGCTAAGATCGGCTCTTTGGGTATCCTCGATGAGTTCAAATGTAGGGGTGCCTTTGCCGGATTCTGGAACGAGATCTTCAATGATCTGCGCAGCGTGGCAGCCAGCGGATGGAATGCGGAACTGATACCTGATGATGAAATCCTGCAAAGCCAATTCCCTGAGGTGATCAAAGAACTTAATGACTGCATCGCCAAGCGGGATGAACTCGAAGCGCTCTTCTCAGAAGTAAACGATTTGGAGGATGGTGCCTGGGGTGAAGAAGAATATGAGGTCTTTCCCAAGGAAGAATTGGCAGAGGTAAAGGCGACCATTAAGAACCTGGGAGCTGAACTGAAAGAGCTGAGTAAGGACATCAAGAACAAGATAAAACAGATCAAAGCCCTCAAGAAGAGCGGTGAAGCACATTGTGAGATAGAAAGGGCATTGGAATCACTCAAAGATAATGAAGAACAGCTTGATAAGAGAATTGCAGAACAGGAGGCTCGCATTGCCAGGCATCTGGAAATGGAAAAAGAACTGAAAGAAAGCCCCAAAAAGATCAAAGAGATCAAAGACCTCAAAGAGCAATTGGTAGAGCAGGCAAGAAGCAAGATCAGTGAAGCCGAAGCCAAGCAACTGATTCTACAACGGTGGGAAGCTACCCTTAATACAAAGGTCAACGAGCACTTGATTCAGTATAGCAGAGACCTGAGATCTGCCCTTGAAAAGCTCTGGGACAAGTATGACCAACCCTTGCACAGGATTCTGCAAGAACGCGATAATGCTGCAGTAGAACTGAGCAAGTATCTGAAGGAACTCGGATATGAGTGATTGGAAATCCGTTAAGCTTGGCGATGTAGCAAAGATTACAATGGGACAATCTCCAAGCTCATCAACATATAATGAATTCGGTTATGGTCTGCCGTTTTTGCAGGGGTGTGCTGATTTTGGTCCTAAGTATCCCATCAAAAAGGTATATTGTTCTGATCCACTAAAGATTGCCGAGTCGAACTCAATTCTTATTAGCGTAAGAGCTCCAGTGGGTGCTTTGAACATTGCAGATACAAAGTATTGCATTGGCAGAGGACTTGCAAGAATTCTGGGCACTTCAGTCGATCAAGCATTTCTCAACTATTTGATCTCTGCTAACATATACAAGCTGGAATCTCAAAGTCAGGGCTCTACTTTTGCTGCTATTAATAGTGGCGACTTGAGCAATCTCTCTCTCGAAATACCTGAAACCAATGAGACACAGCGTACAATCGCCAATATCCTCAGCACTGTCGATGAAGTGATAGAAAAGACTGAAGCTGCTATAGATAAATACCATGCCATCAAAGCCGGGATGATGCAAGACCTGTTCACCAGAGGCATTGACACCAAAACTGGGAAGCTACGACCCACGATTGAAGAAGCTCCGGAGCTCTATAAAGAATCAGAATTGGGATGGATACCGAAGGAATGGGAAGTTGTCCCAATCGGAGACTTTGCAAAGATAAAAGGGGGTAAACGAATGCCTGCGGGGAAGGAGTTCTCTGATGCATTAACTCCATTCCCATATCTGAGAGTAACTGATATGCAAGATGGGTCTATCGATCAATCTGATCTCAAGTATGTTCCGGTTGAGATCGAACCACTGATTCGCAGCTATAAAATCTCTGTTGATGATGTCTATGTAACTATTGCTGGCACTCTGGGTTTATTTGGAACGATCCCCGTTAATCTGGATCAAGCCCAACTTACTGAAAATGCGGCCAGGATAACTGATTTCGATAAGATAGAATATGATCGAGACTTCATAAAACATCAATGTAATTGTACGGTTGTTCAAGGGCAGGTTGTTCGAGAAATCGGTGTGGGTGGCGGAGTTCCCAAGCTCGCTTTATACAGAATTGCCAAATTTCTCTTCCTCAAACCAATAGTCCACGAACAACAGGCAATTGTCGATAGAATACAAGTGATAGAGCATAAACTCAGTGATGAGAGCGTTGCTTTGATAAAGTATAAACAGATTAAACAGGGTCTGATGGCAGACCTATTGACTGGTAAAGTAAGAGTAAATCTAAATAAGAATAAAGTGGAGAATAGCTAATGTCACAGATTACGAATTTCAAATTCAGAATACGAGAAGCATTCAAGCAGTGTTATTACCTTGTGCCAGATTACCAAAGGGAATATGTGTGGAAGGAAAAAGAAGTAACAAGACTCCTCGAAGACATAACAAATGAAATGGATAGTAATGGTGAAACAGAGTACTTTATAGGCACAATTATCGTCTCTCCTACTAATCAGGCAGATCACTTTGAAGTTATTGACGGTCAACAGCGTTTAACTACCTTCTTCTTGCTGCTTTGTGCGATTAAATCCATACTTGATGATCAGAAGCAGAAACATAGTATAGACCAGCTTATAATGTCTCTTGATGATGACTTGAATGGAGAACCAGTCATGACCTTAAGATTGGAACCTCGATACGAAAACGCCATTGAGATTATATCGAAAATAATCGAGCTAAACGCAGACCCAATTATCACGAGAAAAGCTATACAAGCGGCCGGAATATCTACTTATGGCTCATTAGATAACATAGTTGAAGCCTATCGGATAATATACTCTTATCTGAACTGCAATTATCCTGACGTAACTGATCTTAAGAAATACTGGGGGTACACTGGAAATCAAGTTGTTTTTATTCAGATAGCCACAGAGATAAGCAGTGCTCTGAAGATATTTGAGACAATTAACGAAAGAGGTATTGGCTTGAATCCGATGGATCTCTTGAAAAACCTCATCTTCAGGCAGGCAAAGGCTGATCAATTCCAACGGCTAAAAGATGAGTGGAAGAAGATAACCAAGCCACTTGAGGAAAGACAGGAAAAGCCGCTACGTTTCCTTCGCTATTATCTGATGTCCAATTACACAATTGTCAACAAAAGGAATGATCACATTCTACGTGAGGATGAGATATACGACTGGATAGTCGATAATAACAATGCTGAGTTATGCGGATACAAGCGTGATCCTTTTGCATTTGTGAAACACCTCAAAGACAATCTGGATTGTTACTTGGCTTTCATCGAAGGCAAGGATAAGGATAAAAAGAGCAACGTTAACACTGAAGATTTATCTGAGATGTGTGGTGGTGCATTTAGCTTGCATTATATCCTATTGCTTGCTATCCGAAACCTGCCTAATGCATTGTTTGAGAGCTTCGTGAACAAACTCGAAGTGTTTCTATTCTATTACATCTTTACCAAGACTCCAACCAAGGAATTGGAGAGGAGCTTTGCACTATGGGCTGGTGAGTTAAGAGAAATTGCCCAACAGAAAGATCCCGCTGTTCAGAAAGACATGTTAGATAGCTTTGTCAGCACTCGATTTGTACCAAGTGTTCAGTCCAAGCAAAAGGAATTGCAGGCTTTCCTCGAAAACTACTCACTGGGTATTCTTCAGTATTATCGGACAAGGTACTTCCTTGCAAAAATCGCTCAATATGTGGATAGACATTTTACAGGGGTTAACGATAAGCGCACATTAAAAGACTACACTGTGCTGGAAATTGAACACATACTGCCAGATAATCCTGCAGATGATGTCAGGAATAGCTTCATGCAAAACAATCCAGGTGTCGATTACGATAAATACAAGATAAAACTGGGAAATCTAACCTTGCTACAAAAGCCCCTGAATATAGTAGCGGGGAATGACTACTATCAGAGGAAATGTGAACAGTACAAGAACTGCGGATTTTACTTCACTCGTAGTTTGGTAGAAACACCGACTGTGGGTAATCAATCATCTGTAAACAGGATAAATCAATTCCTGAAAGTATTTCCGGATTGGAATGCAGCTACCATTGACGAGAGACAGCAATTGCTGATAAATCTGGCTTTTGAGGTTTGGAAGATATAAAAGCGTTGAATATATCCCAAAAAATGAATACAGACAATTCAGTTGGGATCAAATAGCGAAGGAGGAAACATGGTACTGCAGATAGTGCTAATGGCGATAACTTTAGGAGTGGTGATTATGCCTTGCTTGAAATTAAAAAGCTCAGGGCAGAAAGTAAATCACTGGAAAAAGCAACAGAAAAGATCAGTGTGGAATCAAGCGAAAATCTTGATAAAGTTAAGAATGAGATTCTTAGTATCAAGAAGATGTCAGAAGACAATAAAGACATGTATGAAAACTACCTGATTTCAACCTTTCGGCCAACAACCTTCGACTGCGAAATTGAAAACTTCCCTGTTCCAGGATCAAGTTTAGCCATGGTCTCATTTAATGACTTTATTGATTCAAAAGATTTTGAAATGAGTAAAATAATGGAGCTTCAAAATGCTGATAACATGGTTAGAAAAATGTTACATTATGCTGGCATAACAAATGTTCCTGCCTCTGGTGTACAGATTGTAACAGCTATTAAGAACATTGCTGGCACCAATGAGTATTCTGTCGTTTTTTCTAAGGAAGCTAAAGATATGCTTGCTAGTAATGAAATAAGACTTATGCCAAAGAAGGGGACCAGCTTATTTAAAGCTAACCTTGTCTCTAATGAAACTAACAAGGTTAAGAATATACTAGACATTGCTCAAAAAAATAAGGGTCAAATCGCTTCTGATATTTTATCCAATGCAGCTTCGGGAATAATTGCTGTTGCTCATATTATTTCAAACTATGATATGAGCGTTCAAATTAAAGATATAAGCAAAAAGCTTGATTATCTGGTTGAAGGCAGATTAATAGACAAAAAGGCTCGATTGAAAGCTATTTATTATAATATCCAACATATTATGTATCTAGACTCAGAACAAAGAGAAATTCAATTGTGCATAATGCATAAGGAACTGATGGAGTTACGTTATAATTGGATAATGGAAATTGAATATGAATTGGGGACAGTTGCTGATGAACGAAATATTTTTTTTAAACTAATGGCGCTTGGCAAGGCGGGTGGTGATAAAAGAAACAAGGATAAGGTTTGCTCACTAGAGCAAAAGATGCTTCTGATAGATGGATGTTTCAAGATGGATTCATTAGTGTGTGGCATGACAGGTATGAAAGTAAACATTGAGCATGAACTTGAAGGAATCCGTAGAATTAAGGAAACTCTTGACGATAAGTACAAGGTATTCAAAACAGATGACTTAAAAGTGAAAACTCAGAGTGAAATAAATCAGTTTTTTGATTTGCTTGAATCCGATTGTTTAACTATGTTTGGTCACTTATCCAAACAAAAGGAAATTGAAGTAGAGCACTATGATGTCGTATAGGAGATGAAATATTATTAATTGAAGCGATGATTTTGAAGATGGTGAGATTGTGGCAGGCTTTGCTCAGTCTTACTATCATGTTATTAAAATTCCAAAGAACAAGATATAGACAAAAGAAGGTAGGCATATGGACACAAATCATAGTGATATGGAAACTCCAGAAATTGGTAAGGCAGGAGGACAAGAGTTTTCAATAGTACGCTCGATAAAGACTTTTCTGGAGCAGATGGCAGAGGGCAGCGCAAAACCGGCACCTACTGTGTTGAAAGAATTACTTCAGAACGCAGATGATGCTGGAGCAACTGAAATTGAGATCACCTTAGACGCAAGAGTTTTGCCCAAGCAATGGACACCATACGATCTTTTGTTAGAGCCATCTCTTCTTGTCAGAAATAATGCTATTTTCAAGAGCAAGGAGGAGTTGGAGCATAGAGACAAAGGCGACTTTGAAGCCTTGTTGGATGTTGCTGGAGGGCACAAAACTTCAGATAGTGTAGCGGCAGGCAGGTTTGGCATAGGCTTTAACAGTGTTTACTTCCTAACTGATAATCCAGTCATTTTCTCAAGAGACGAGATTCACTTTCTTGACCTCCTCCACCATTTCCCCTTCAAAGGTAAGAACGGTTGGATATTTACTTTGGAAGAATTCCCCGCTGAATACGGTAAGTCCGCAGGAGCAATAAAGAACATAATAGAAATCTGTTTTCCAAAGACGGTTTTGATTCAAGATACTATTGGAGAGATGGCTCACAAGAAAGCAATGTACAAACAAAGTGTCTTTCGCCTACCAATCAGAACCAAGCACCAGGCATCAGAAACATTATCTGACCTAACCTTCAAAAATGAAGACATAAAAAACCTATTCAATGAGATGATCGATGAAGCGCCAAGATCGCTGTTGTTTCTTAAAACCCTAAACCGGATCATTTTTTCAAGACTTGATACAACAGACAAAAAGACCACCGTTGCTGAGATATCAATTACCCCTAATCCACCTGAGTTTGGTGAGTTTTTATCCTATCTCCAGGAAGAAAAGGACTATACGACAGAAGCAATACAGCGAGTCATTCAAGTAAAAATAGATGGTGCTGACCAAAATCTGCCTTTCAAAATATGGCATCGGATTGATTTCACGAACCCAACGCTGGCAGATAACAGAAAATTGCTTGAAGGAAGCGATAAAGCCGTACCTTGGGTTTCAATTGCAGTTCCAGGCTCAAAAGAAGCAATGACGATTGATGGCAACAGCAATCCCAATTGGAGAGTATTTCTGCCATTGCTTGAAGAAGGGCCTTGTGGATGTCTTTTTTCTGGGGCTTTCTTTGTGGGGCCTTCCAGGCAGAGATTAGACTACAAGACAGATGAAGGCATCCTGAAAACCAAATGGAATCAAACACTCGTCAGAGAAGCATTAGTCCCATTGTTTTGTGAAAAATCCATTGAGATCCCCGAAGTAGCTGAATCAATACTAGCAAACGACCCCAAAGCATATCTCTCACTATTTCCCGGCAAAGTAAGAAATAAGGAAGCGAAGAACCTCTCTGATTATACTCAAACCTGTTTTCAGACTACCGAAAATATCTGGTTCGTTAGAGTACCTGATTTGTGGGGAAATGAAATTGATATATGGAAAGGATCACAAGAGTTTACGATAGAAAGAGTCCCCGAGTGGCTGTTCAAATACAAGCAGTGTTTTGAGCATCTCAGTAACCCCAATAGAAGATTTGTTACAGAGTCTCTAGGAAGAGCTTTGGCAGACAGATCAGATGTCCAAGAATACTCACCTGACATAATCGAAGCTGTGTTAAGAGACAAAGATGCTATTGATGTTGTCGATTTGGACAAGCTTTGGAGTAGATACGCTAAGAATGTTGATAACACAACATCTCAAAACCTAAATGGGTTATTAGCCTTTACAGATTATGATTCTGGTGCATTGATTGAGTATGATGATGAGAAATTATTCATCGTTGTTCCTAAGAACTTCAGCGATCCTGTATTCAGTTTGGTGAAGTCATTAAAAGCTGGGTTCTCCGATGTGTGCTGGATTAGTGAAACGGGGCTCGCTAATGAAACAAAAAACTTCTCTGATCTTCAAAACATTCACAGACCATCTCATAGCACCATTCTTGAGTTACTTCGTCGGATAGACATTGATGACCACAAAGCTATTGAGCTAAAGAACAATGACCTGGAGATTCTGATTGATTTTCTTGTTGAGCGCAAGACCGCGGAATTGGTGGATTTGAAGTTGGGATTTCTGATCAAAATAGCGTCCAATAAAGAAAAATTTGCATCCAGGAAAAGCGTGTTTATCCGTACCACAAGTCCAACAAAGGATGATGATGCCTTCTGGAATGTTTGGTTCAAATCACATTTCTCGGAGCTTGACCCCCATGTTGCCAAGCAGATAAGGCGATTAATTAATGCTCACCCACATATTATCGACATGATAAAAACTTCACAAATCAGCCTTGTGGAAGCTACAAGCTCGCATGGCATCGATATTCTGATAAAAGCAATCATGGCAGATAAATCGCTAATAGAGGAGTTGGCAACCAGCATAAATTCGCCGAAAGAAAAGGCGAATGCACGCAGGGTGTCCGAATACATTATTGAACGGGCAATGAATCAATGGAATGATTGGGACGAAGAGAAACAAAATTATATACTGGACTTGCCAATCCACAGAGCCGTGGATGGGAAATATATATCATTGAAAGCAGATGAGGTTTATTGGCTACAATCAAGGGATAGCGCTGATCTTGATGCGCCAATCACTTTGAAAGATAGACCTATCTTGAATCCACAGTCTCAGTTTGTTAATGAGTTTTATGCGAACACGTTGAAGATTGAATACAATGGCAGACTCTCTATCATCAAGCAAGCTCTTAAGCAGATTGGCTTAGACAATGTAGATAATCAAGCCCTTCTGGCATATATCGTTAAATACTACCAATCCGTGATTGATACTTATCCGGATGAAGTATCCGAACTGAAAGAGCTTCTATTGGCAGCCAATATTGTGCTTTGTTCGGATGGGGAGTGGAGACCATTGACGGAAGCCTACAATCCCGCCAGAGTGATTGACATTCTATGTGAACAAGGTTGGGAGGCTGCTGAGGCTCATCAGGTAGTGAAATCTGTTTGCAGTGATATACCCATAATCGAACAACGTATATTCCCTATCCTGCGCCCATTATTACTGTCTCAATACATTGAAATCCCGGCTTTGACACGAAAGCAGTTTTCAAAGAGTATAGTAACTTCAGAGAGTTTAATTCTGAGCATTCAACAAATTATCAAGCTCGTAACAAACAACCCCTACAATGATGAGTTTGAGATTTCTGATTTGATTCAGCAGTCAGACCTGCCAACAATAACAGGTTCTTCAAAATTGTGTGAAGCTAAGTTGCTAATCAACAGAGTCAATCTGTCAGATAGGTTGTTGGGGCGTTTGATACCTAACCTGGTTGATGTCCCAAAGCTTAGTGATAGTATCGGTGGTATCACTCAAAAGGACGTTCAGGATGCTCTAAAATACCTCAGAGTTGACGAGATAACATCGGATTCCATTACACAGAAGTTAATATCTCAATTTGCTGAGCTATGGGATACGACTAAAACTAAGGACGACAAATTTGAATTGTTGGTTTTCATTGAAGATCAAGATGCATTTGATGACCTTCGAGATGTTATAAGTACAATCCCTATAATACAAACCCAGGCCAAGAAAGAAACTTGGGCTGAACCGACAGAAGCGCTTACACCGGATTTAGCTAGTTTAAATCCTCCCTTGATTTCAGAAACAGAACTCCCATCCAATGATGTTCCTGACAAGATTATAGCATTGTACAGGAAGATTTGTGGGATTAACTCATTTTCTTTGGTTTTTCCACAGATACTATGCCGATTGGCTTCAGGTAACAAGTCCACAAGAATCTCTGAAGTGTATAACTGGTTAAGTAGCCTATTAGATACAAAGAGAATAAGTACGGATGAGTTGACCGACTGTCTGAAGACCAATAAATGGGTTCTGGCAAACAAAGGTGGCACAGAAAATTATCTGATGCCGAAAGAAGTTTTGATCTGTGATGCATCTTCTATCTTGAAACACCACTTTTCCGTGCCAGCCCTACCCATTCCAGATAATCTGATAAAGCTGGACATGGGATTCCTACGTTCGCTGCCTGAGACTCCTGATGACCTTCGCGGTGTATGCCAGGCGATATTGGAGTCTAGTACAACTGATGAGGCTTCTTACATCGCTTTGTATAAAATGATTGCAAAACTACTAACCGTTGACGAGTTAAAAAAAATCTGGTTAGAAGAAGCCAGCAATAATCCTCTTATATTGACGTTTAGGGAGAAGAATAGGTTCAGTAGACTTTACGGGCTCTTTATCGGTAATGATGAATACAATGATGATTTAACAAGTAACTTACTATGCCTAAAGAACACTGAACTATCCAAGATAGTTGAAAACCTGTATTTGAAACTGGGCGTTGAGACTCTGCCTAGTATTCGCCATCTCTATTACGCCATATCGGAATTTGAGGAAAGAGGAGACCCCAAAGAGTATCGCAAATTGGTCGATCTCGTTACAAAATTCGTAGATACGGACATCTCTGAAGGATCCATAAAGCTTGACAGACTGAAAGTCAAGACTTTAGCAGGGACTTACAAAGAGATATCCAGATGCTATAATGCACCTTTGCTAATTACAAGTGGATCAGTTAACGAGGGACAAGGGGCTCTGATCGATATCAATGATGCATCTACCAGGAAGTTGGTTGATTGGATACAAAAAATCGAGCCTTATTGCCTAAAAGAACTTCGGTATGCTGCTGATTACTCGATACAAAGCCAGGATGATCCAGACCTTTTACAGCATTACGAAGCTGTACTTGATGCATGGGTGCAGCTTCTATCTGACTTAAACAGAGAGGATTCTCTGCTCATTGAAAAATTCAATGATCAGAACATAGGCATAGAACCAATCGAGATCAGGATTAAAACTGCTACTAACATTGAAATCAATGCAATTGCAGGAAACACAAAGGTAAAAATTAAATCAAATGACCAGAATTGGTTCTGTAGCTCAGAGAGAAACAGTGGTATCATAATCATAAAACCATCGCCTGCTATAGATTACAATTTTATTGACACGGCTATCACGGAAGAACTACTTTCCCAGCTTAGAATAGATACAGCCAAAGATGAATATAAAAGTGCTATTTCAGTTCTACAAGAATACTTAGAGCGGCCTTCTTCAACCCTTAGAAGAATATCAAAAGAAAAGCAGGAAGATCTTCTATCCCTTTACAAAAATGAGGTTGCAGACCCTGAGTTCAATGAAAAATTTGAGAGATATAGAACATCTGCTAAGAAAGTACAGAAGCGCCTCAAAGATGAACTTTTGAGTATCGCTTCGGGAAACTACCTTAACGAAAGGAGAAAAACTATACTGGGGCATGGCTACGATAAGAATTCCATTATTGCAGAGCTCCTTCAAAATGCAGAAGATGCCTATAAACAAGCTAATCTACTTGGGATGGAAATACCTGAGGTTCCTTACTTCTCAATCCTTGTATCAGAGAACTCAGAAATTAAACTGATATCGGTTGAATACCAAGGCAGACCTTTTAACTACTATAAACATCATGGTAAGGCAGATATATCTTTTAAACAAGACATCGAAGGTTTACTAAGATCATCAGGAAGCTTTAAACCCCATGCAAACAAAGGTGCTGATCCATCAAATGCGGCAATAGGTAAGTTTGGATTAGGTTTTAAATGCGTATATCTTATAACTGACAGTCCCGTTATTCACTCCGGTCACTGGCATTTCAAGATCAATCATACCTGCATACCTGAAGAGATCGCTCCCCCAGAGAATTGGTCGCCTAAGAAAACGAGAATTGAGCTACCTATAAAAGCTTGTGATATCCCCAATGATATTAATGATATTAATGTTGACTCCATCTGGAAATTGCTGCCATTTCTGCATTTAATATCTGAAATCAAATTTGTTAATAATGAAGAAACGAGCCTGATAACCAGAATTGAAAAGCCAGTCCAGTCCATCGACGACATAGAAATCACTGACAACGTAATCATAGTTAACGATTTTTCCGAATGCAGATACTATAAGATTCGCCATCAACATGCCCAGTTAGCTTTACTTTTGGATGAGAAAGAAAAGCCTCTAAGATGGCTATCTAAGTTTGATAATGACTGTTATTCATATCTTCCGCTCACTAGTAGGTTGGATTTCGGTTTTGCTGTATCAAATCAATTCAGCATACAATCCGGCAGAACACATCTTCTTAAGGATGAGGGAAACACTACCCGTAGCGATGAAATAAAACAATTGGTTTTGCCTCTACTGAAATATCTTATAATCATGTACGCAGACAATATAGGCTTCTGGGAAGGCTTTTGGGAAGTGTTCAAGTTTGAAAATATCAGTCCAGAGACGGAGCGTATAAAAAGAGACATAGCTGAATCATTAACGAGTTCAATGCAAAAACTCCCGATCATTCCTACTATGACCAGTTTGGTAAGCAGAACTGATTGTAATAAGATATTTTATTTCTCCGATGAGATTTTGTCATCAGTTAGAGAAGTAATTTTGGAAAGCAGTATTAGTCTTAATGGAGTGGTTATAAACTCAGAAAATACTGCCAAAATAGAGACCATCTCCAGACTCAAGGCAATCTTGGAACTCTCAGAGCAAGATTACGACTTGCTTTTTGTTGAAGTTGATGTTAAAACTCTAATAAATGAATTCAAGTCGCAACCCATACTTGCTAAGATTCCTGAAATCTTGAATGTTATTGTTGAAGATACAAATCCCACCCACTGGCATTTCAATACAGATTGGTTATCTGAATGTAGGGTCCTGATAGACGGTGATGAAGGGTTTGATTTCCCAGCTAATCTGTATATGCCATCTATAGTGGATTTAGAATATTTACCAAAAGATAAAATACAAAAGATATCGAGTCACTACAACGAAAAGGCAATTGAACTTCTTTCAGATAGCGGGCTAAAGGCACAGCCGGATGAATCAGAGTTGATAGATTGGATTTCGAGTAAGAAGTTATTGTTAGATCAATGCATAGACTTAATCAGATATCTATCTAGAGATCATAGGTATGCTGACTTTATTGACATAAAAGAAGGTATCCAGAGCGAATGGATTCCCTACAATGGGAGTTTTATCACTCCAAAGTTACTCATTGAACAAGACTCATGTTTTGAATCTCTGATAGCAGATAGTGTTTATTGCTCTTGGTTAGGTATACTTAGTGAACACCAACAAGAGCAGGTGTTTGTAGATGAAAGTAAACAGATTGATACAGAAGCAGTTTTGACCAAGATTTCTAAATGGTGGGCAAAAGAATCCGAGAGGAAGATTCCTGAATACAACAACATAGTATATGCTGATGATCACGGGCTCGAGAATATAGGAGACCCAAAGGAGTCAGATGAATGCAAATCGGACTGGCTCAAGTTATTATTACTGGGTTCCCTGCACGCTATGGGAAGAGCCAAGATTGAACAGCATAGAGAATACATATCTAAATGTATCAAGTCTGGCATGTTCAATATGGGCTTAAGTCACAAAGAACGTGAGGACAGATGGTTAAATTCGATGCTGGAGATAATCGATAGTCCAAACGATAATCAACAATACTATCATTGGATTGGTTTCACCTGGGTTAGGTTTTTCCAGTTTAACAGATGGCTGGACGATTATATATCTGTGTTTCAAGATATCAACAAGCATAAGAAATCAATGCCTCTTGAAACTTTAAGGAATCCCAGATCAAATCCGAGTTATTCAGGTACAGGCATAGAGCCACCATCGTTGGAAAAAGCGCTAAGCACGGTTGGAATGAATTTTGTACTTAGAGAACTGGTAAGGCATGAGGTCATTAAGAACGATGTAATATATAGTAAGTGCTTCGTCCCAACCAGAAACATTAGGAATCTGTTCATTGAATTGTCAAATGGCACTGAATTTGAATCATCTGACGAAATCATGGAATTTTTATCAGAAAACATGCCAGATATGGATGTAACATTTGGTAATTGTTTCGACATTCCATTCCTGATGATTCTAAGAGACAAAGAACTGCAACATAAATTGATAGATGAAGATCTAGATCTCTCTTTGGAGGATGAGTATGACATATAAAACAGGAAACAAAGTAGAGCATAGCAAGTTTGGTCTTGGGACGATACAAGTTGCCACAGATTCGACAGCTATAGTAAGATTCGAACACGGCATTGAAGAAGTCTTGATTTCAGAACTTGAGTTGGTCAGAACTATTTTTGACGCTATTTCAGATCAAGCTTGGTCTCCACCATTGAATGTTTTATGTTTGGGTGTATCTTCAGCTATCATTTCTGTGAATGATACATGGGGTCTGTTTTCCCGCTCCAAGATAACTTTATTACCACATCAATTGTGGGTTTGCCGAAAAGTGATTTCAAATTGGCCTGCAAGATGGCTGATAGCAGATGATGTAGGGCTTGGCAAAACAATTGAAGCAGGGCTCATTCTCTGGCCTTTGCTGTCCAGAGAAAGGGTGAAGAGACTATTAATTATCTGCCCTAGTTCTCTTGTTGAACAGTGGCAGTATCGAATGCGAACTATGTTTGACATTCGATTAGTAAAATACACTGTCGAAAGTGATACTTCAAAAAGTGACTTCTGGAACTCAAATAACGCTGTAGTTGCATCGATCCAAACCCTGAGGGTTGATAACAAGAATCGCCATAAGCGAATGCTTGAAAGTGAAGCATGGGATCTGGTAATTGTAGATGAAGCTCATCATCTTAATGCAGATGAAAGTCGTGGACCTACCCTCGGATATCAGCTTCTGTATAAATTAGAGACTAATAGTAAAATTGTTTCAATGCTCTTCTTCACTGGCACACCCCATAGGGGAAAGGATTATGGGTTTTTAGCTTTACTTAGGCTTTTAAGACCAGACCTATTCAACCCCAAAGAGCCTATGTATGACCAGCTAAAGAATTTATCAAGTACCGTCATAAGGAACAATAAACAGAATGTTACTGATTTGTCTGGTAAGAAACTTTTCAAACCACAGATCGTTATACCAAAAACATTTAGATATACTGAAGAAGAAACGTATTTCTACGAGCAACTAACAGAATTTATCACTAGCGGAAAAACCTATGCATCAAGTTTGGATCAATCAAATCAAAGATTAGTAATGTTAGTTTTGATATGTATGCAGAAATTGGCTTCAAGCTCCATTGCAGCAATCAAAAGAGCTCTGGAGAATCGACTGGAAAACCTTAAAGAACTTGATAATAAGTTAGCTCAGCAGCGCCAAGAAAGTCGAATAAATGATCCGGATTCAGATGTATATGACGATGACGAGAAAAGTGTTCAAGAGGAAAAACTCGCAAGTGAAGCAATACTCAACTTAATTAAAGATGAGGAAAAATGGCTCAAGCTTCTTATTGCTGCAGCTGACAGAGTTCAAACTGAAACTAAAATCGAACTGATAGGGGAGATACTCGAACACGAATACAAAAATAGATCTGTATTACTTTTTACTGAATATAAGGCAACTCAGAGCAAAGTAATCAATTTACTAATTAAGCGTTATGGTAAGGATTCTGTAGTATTCATAAATGGTGATGAGATGCTTGACGAGATCGATTTCGGAGATGGGATAAAACGAAAATTACGTATAACAAGAGCAGAGGCGGCAGAGAGGTTCAACGATGGCAGAGCTAGGTTCTTAGTTTCTACAGAAGCTGCAGGAGAAGGAATTGACCTCCAAGAAAACTGTTTCTCCATGATACACATAGATTTGCCTTGGAATCCAATGAGACTTCATCAAAGAGTCGGCAGGTTAAATCGTTATGGACAAAAAAAACAGGTAGAGGTTATCACTCTGCGCAATCCCGATACAGTAGAAGCTCGTATATGGGATAAGCTTAATACAAAGATTAATTCTATTATGCAAGCATTCAGCAGTTTTATGGATGATCCAGAGGATTTGTACAGCCTAATTCTGGGAATGACTCCCCAAAGTATGTTTACAAATTTATTTTCGGATACTGAATCTGTAACAAAAGACAATTTTTCAAAGTGGTTCGATGATAAAACCGCTACATTCGGAGGTGAAGATGTCATTGATACTGTTAAACAGCTATTTGGTAACTGTGCTAAGTTTGATTACCAACAAGCAAAGCTCGATATCCCACGGTTGGATTTACCTGACCTGAAGCCATTCTTCGAGTCTATGCTGATCTTCAACCGAAAGCGGAGCAAAGAGAATGAAGATGGCTCAATTAGTTTCAAAACACCAGATGAGTGGAAAGATGCCATCGGAATTCAAAAGGAATACAACGATGTTGCATTTGAGCGGAATGGAGTCGTTAAACGCAAACTTGACAAAATTTTTGGAGTTGGGCATGTGGTGGTTGATAAGGCTATCAAGCAGGCTATGAACATCCAAGATAGCATTTGCGTAGTATCTTACAATGATCTTTCAGCTCCATTGTATCTAATCAAAGCCAGAGATCGAATAACGAATACCGGAGAATCAATCAGGTTCCTAGTGTTTGGTTTAACAAAGGATTCTATTGGTTGGAAGGTCTTGAAAGACTGGGAACTGATAAAGGTTCTCAATCCACTATTGTTTAGGTATCAGTTGCATAGGAAATCATATTATCCTGATATCCCAACCGAAGACATGCAAAAAGAGACTCAAGAAGTTATTCAGTATTTTGCAGAGACGGATATGTATCTTTCACTTCCTTTTAAAGTTCCTCACATTGAAATACTGACCGTGGTACTTCCAGGTAAAGAAAACGAATCCTCTAGACCTTATCAGCTATGATCAAATCTAGTCACGTAGCCTTTTTTGATGAATCGAACTGGAACAAGGGCAGATTCAGATCAATTGCAATGGTCAGTATGAAATATGACAACTATTTAGAGCTTAGATCTCAGTTGTGTGCTATAGCATCGAGAAAACATAGCGAAATGAAGTGGAATAAGATAGATAAAGAGACCGGAATGAATGTTATTGGTTTTGTTTTTGAGAACCTTCATAAAATTAGAATTGACGTTCTAACGTGGGATATTGAGGATAGCAGACATCAGAGCGTGATCGGAAGGGATGACGAACAAAATCTGCAACGGCTATATTTCCGGCTTATGATAACTGTCATGCGCGATAGATGGCCAAATCATGCTACTTGGACACTATACCCTGATGAGCACAGCTGTATCTCATGGGAGACCATAAAAGCATATCTTGATGTCCACAGTTTGGATACCCAGCCTATCCTACTTGATATACTCCCGTTTAATTTTTCATTCACAAGAAGATACACAAATAAGGGGATTACCCCGCTAAAATCACACCATGAGCCTTTCATACAGTTAGCAGATTTCTTTGCAGGCATTGCGTCATATTCATTCAAGTGTTTCAATAAAGTGGCACTCTGGGAAGAAGCAAACACGACACAAACAACTATTTTTGAAAGGATAGGATTAGAACCTACAACTTTAGAACTATCAAGAAATGATCGAGATCGCATTCCCTTAGTTTGGGAGATAAAAAGACGGGCATCTCAGCAGAAATTGGGGCTTTCTCTAAAAAGTACATCAGGGTTATTAACATGGGATCCTGTAAGCCACTTGAACTTTTGGCTTTATCAACCCCAACACGAGCATGACAAAGCACCAACAAGACTAAAACCTAATTAAACGCTTGTTTAATAATTTTCATCCGGTATAGAATGGTCTTTTTTGGGGTGTTCTTAGGCAGATTATTATTCAGATTCCTACTATTTTCTTAGCAATAATTAAAAGAATCAACGATGATATTATGGTATAGATAAATTAATGTCACAATTGATCAGATACGAGTCACGATATGACAAAACGCTATCGCTTCTGACTAGTTTTGAAATAAAGGTTATTCCTGTAGGTAGTGTCTCAGAGGTTGGAGTAAATGGAGTCTGCCACATAAAGAAAAAGGTGGAGCCAGATCACGCTCTTTGTTATGATGGTTTCATCAAAAACCTAAAGAACTAGGAGAAGACCACGACTCAACCAAAGCGAAAGAAAGATGAAAGCGCGGAATTAATCAAGTTGTTTTGCTCTATTATGCCGTGAGATTTTGCAGATACTGTTCATAAAGCACAACCATCTTCAGGCGCTTTCCTTGTTTTCTTTGAGAGAAGCCGATCGGCATCGAATACAGCAATAGGTTCATCCGTTATGCGTTATACACACAGCGAAGGTCTCACACAGATTACACGGGTTTCACATATTTTTTATAAGGAGAGGTTAACAGTTATTCGTTATCCGTTATCACCGAGTTCCTACGGAACTCACAAGGTATTGGCAATCAATTAGTATGCTATCTAAAATGCCGTTCCTACGGAACTCAGGCTTGTCAAGTGTGCACTTATGGCCGATATTTGTGCGTTTCGCTCACTTTTTCGTCAACTTAATGCGATAACTTATCAGCCCATCACAGCAAGATGGTTTATGATAAAAAACTTGACTTGGACTTTCGAGATGAAAATAATGAAATGGTCGTTGGCCTAACATAGATTGTGAGAAGCGAGGGATATCAGATACCCTCAAATAACCTGAGAAACAATGGGTTGGAATTTGTACCAAAATTTTGGACTTAACACAGCTTAGGCTACCAGGAAAGATTTGATAAATAGCTAATCGAGCTGGAGTAGCGGATTTATTAGCATCGGGATTCAAGATGCTTTTTCATTCTCGATATCAAATCGGGTTCAAGTTATAAATCGACATAGCAAAATAGGCTACTCAAGGCCTTGCGTTAGTGGCTTATGTGCTTTGCCAAAAATATACTCTTACTTATGTTGAGTCTCAAATGTAGGTTTGAATTCCAACTCGCTATCACAACCTGCCATTCCACAGTCATGATTTGACAAAAAACCTGTCCTTTTGGATTAGCGCTGGATTCGGATGATTTGACATATCAGGTGAAACTTTATAAGTGGTGTAAAAATGGGAGAGGGTCAAAAGATTAATCTGATTTGTGACAAAAATGTGAAGCTATATATAGTAGGGGGTGAAAGAACACTGGAATATAAAGTGTTTATTGTTACATAATGTATGGTTTAATGGTCTTGGGTTGACCATTTTTAGAAATACCAATTTGCCAGCTTTTTTTGCTTGACAGTATGTCAATTCTTTTTACAGTTGTCTTGTAAACAAAAGATTCAGGAGAGTGAAATCATGCCTGAGAAATTGTGTCAAAAGATGCATGAATTCGTGACTGACCGGTTTGATTTGAACCGCATACTTGAGCCCTTGAAGGAGAACAAGCAAAGTCATTTGTTTGAGATCATTGGCAAGTCTGGGTCCGGGAAGTCATATCTCATCACGCCGATCATAGCTTCATTGAAGGGAAGTTTTGAGAAAATCGTGTATTTTAGTCCGCATCCAGTTTATTTCAATCACTTCCCGGAAATAATGGATATCTTGACCGGTTTGGATGAGGAAGAGCAGTTCGAGATCTATGAAGAGCATTATGCCAAGTATCACACTGGCAAGAAATATGACTTTTTTTACTATCTCACAGAGCTGCTTTTGCAGCGTGACAAATTGCAGCCTATGGTTCTATTGATAGATGATGCAGATGTACTGGATGAATATAGTCGGGATTTTTTGCAATATCTGGTTCAATATGCTGCTGATGTCTCGATCCAAGTGATTGCCCTATCGCAAAGCAGGGTTTTTCCTTTTTCGATAGTTGAGAATTTACCTAGTTTAGGGGCAGAGGATATTCAGAAATTATTGGGCAATATATTCCCAGGTACGGAGATGTCCTATATTTCGGAGGGAGAGATTTTGAGCAAGATATCCGGCGGGAATCTGATGATTCTGGAAAAGATATTCTCTGAGATCCAGCAGGCAAAGCCCAAGGGAGGATTTGATCTTAGTCCCTATCTGGAAAAGAAATATGATCCTCATGAGATTTACTATCAGAATCTGGCAGATCTTACGGAGAGTCAGCTTGAGCTGCTATCGACCATATATATCCTTGATGGGATGAAAAGCGAAGATATCGCAGAGGCTTTGGGACGGCGGGAGGTGAACAGTGATATGAAGGCTATGGCAGAGCGAGGGCTTTTAGCTGTATTGAAAGACAGCTGCATGATCCAAAAGAAGCTTTCCTTCCGTCAATGGTTGCAAGAAGATCCATCCCGATTCCCCGCAGCACTGCAGAAGAAGCTATTGACATATTTGAAAAAGAAAGGCGTTGGGAAACAGATTCAATTGCGGCTACATATGCTTAGCCAAGTCAATAATCCTGAGTTATTTACTGAAATGCTGCATCTTTTTGGAATTCTCAGCGATGCACATGGATGTCTACAGATCAATCAGTATCTTTTGGAAATCAGTAAGACACCAAAGGAGAGGCTGTCGATAATGCAGCGGATAGCAGAGTGCTATGCTAATCTTGCTCAGATAGATCAAGCGGTGGATTACTATCGGCAATGTCTACATATCTGCACAGAGAATAGCCTGCCGGCAGAGGAGGTAGTATATTATCTTGCAAGCAATCTTTTCGCGGTTAATTCCAGCAATTTTGCTTTGGAGATCATCAAAAAATATTCTCCAGCCACAATAGATGAATATTGGAAAGCTCGGATTCTCCTGCTCAAGGCAGATATATTAGCTGAGAATGAGGAATTTAACGAGGCTTTGGAGACGATCGAGACGGTCTTACACACGATGAGTGCTATAGATGATCAAGTAAAGCGCTACATGGTGCAAGCAGAGGCAAAAAAGATACGCGGCAAGATCCACTATTATATCAATGAATGGGACCAAGCGGAGGAATCTTTTAAGGAAGCAGAGACACTGTATAATTTGGCAGACGACCACTCTGGTAAATCCGCGATCTATAATAACTTGGGTGTACTATATATGTTTCAAGGTGTGTGGGACAAGAGTGAGAGCTATTTTCTGAAAAGCCTTGCTTTAGAGAAGGATTATTACAATCTCAATGGCATCTCAGTCTGCTTTAATAACCTGGGCGGACTCATGGATGACAAGGGGGACGCTGCGCGCTCGCTCTACTACCTCGAAGAAGCGCTCAAGATTCAGAAGTTGCTTTCAGAGCCATATAACATCACCAATATCTACAACAACATTGGTGTGACTATGATGGATCATGGGAAATACTCTCAAGCGGAAGAAGCACTCAAGAAATCACTTGAGACAGCTACAAACTTTGGTTTCTTTCGCAATACGATCGCTTCTTTGAATAATTTGGGTGCCCTAAGCTTTAAGAAAGGTGATTGGAAAGAATCCATTAAATACTATGAGAAGGCAATCCGCCTTTCCGAAGAGAATGGCTTTGAAGAAGGACTTCTGAGGTCTTTCAATAATCTTGGTGAGGTCTATGAGAAGAGTGGCGAGTTAAATCTGGCATATGATCTGTATTTCAAGGGGCTAGAGCTGTTACCTTCGATAAATGATGACTATATCAAAGCAGAGCTCTATGGCAATCTAGGCTCGGTGCTCACCAAACTACACAAGTTTAAAGAAGCATATCGCTATCTGATGGAAAGCTTTGACTTCTTCAAAGCACTTGGTGCACGTGACAAGATCATCGAAGGATGCCAAAATCAGGCATATTATTTCATCATGACTCACAATGCCGATAGTGCGGATTATTATCTGAGTGAAGCTCAGCGGTTAGCAACCGAACAGCATAATGATTTTGAGCAAGGCTGGACTTACTATTTGCGCGCTCTCCTAGAAAGGAAAAACCTCGATAATGCCAAGGATTACCTAGATGCTGCGATCAAACATTTTGTGGCAAGCGGGGCAAATTATGAGTTATCTTTGGCGAACTATGAATTGGCAGGTGTGCTATTGGACATGCAGGAGTGGGAACAAGCGCTTCAGATTCTCAAAAACAACAAAAAAGTTATACAGCAATATGGCTCGATCAAGCTTTTGGAACAAAACGACATCCTCATGCAGCGCATCACGCGGGAATATTCTTCGCAAATGGAAGAAGCTAAATTTGAAGAAAATCTGCTCAACCAATTCTATGAAATCACTCAAAAGCTAAATACAATCACAGATCTGGATCTGATCATCGAACAGTCTTTAAGCAGTTTGATCGATATCTCTGAAGCTGATGGCGGCATCCTTTGTTTGCACAATAGCGGAAATTTACCGGATACTTGGGAATATAAGATATTCAAAGGTTTTTCCCATGAAGATCCGGATTATGAACTGATGATGAATCTCATCAATGAAGTGCACAACGAAAACACTCTGAAGAATCTAAAGCAACCTCATTTTGCAGTAAACTATAACAATATTCTGCTTCTGCCGCTATCTATACGCAAGGATAATATGGGAGTCGTGCTGCTCTTTTGTAAAAGCGGGTCACACTATTTCAGCGAACGCATCATTAACTTGATGAATGCGCTTTCAAATCAGATCATCGTGATCATCGAAAACATACGCAGTGCAAATCTCGAAAAAACTCATGCAATTATCCGCGAAGAGCTTAACAAGGGGAACCTCTATGCAAACATCATCGGGAAAAGCCCGGAGATGCTCAAGATATTTGAGATCATAGAGAAAGTGAAGGACACTCCCACAACCGTACTTTTAGAAGGTGAAAGCGGGACAGGTAAGGAACTAATCGCCAGAGCCTTGCACTATAGTAGCAATCGTGCCAATAAGGCGTTTGTGGCACAATATTGTGGGGCTCTGCCCGAGACACTTTTGGAGAGTGAGCTCTTTGGACATGTCAAAGGTAGCTTTACCGGAGCTGCATATGACAAGAAGGGGCTTTTTGAGATCGCGGATGGAGGGACTTTCTTTCTGGACGAGATCTCGGATATCAGTCAATCCACCCAGGCTAAATTGCTCCGGTTTTTGCAAGAAGGCGAGATTAAGCGAGTAGGTTCTACCAAAACTGAGAAGGTTAACGTACGGGTAGTCTGTGCTACCAATGTCCCACTTTTGGAAAAAGTGGAGAATGGCGACTTCCGTTTGGACCTGTACTATCGCCTTAATGTGATTCGGATTCAGGTTCCACCTTTGAGGAATCGTCCCGGAGACATTCCGCTGCTGGCGATTCATTTCTTGGATAAATATAACAAACGCATTGGCAAGAACGTTCTCGGCTTCAGTTCTGAGGCTATGAAGACTTTGGAAAACTACACTTTCCCAGGGAATGTGCGTCAATTGGAGAATGAGATTGAGCGAGCTGTCACTCTGGTCGAAGATAATACGTTTATCACGCCGGCGGACTTTTCGGAGGAAGTGCGTAAACATATGGAGCAGAGCCGCACGATTGATCTCCTCAGCACCAAGACGAATCTCAAGGAAGCGGTCGAAGAGCTAGAACGCAAGATGATCCATGCTGCCCTCAAACGCTATAGTTGGAATCAAACTCAAGCTGCACGGGAACTTGGTCTTTCCCGGCAGGGTCTGATCAAGAAGATGCAACGCTACAATCTCATGCGGGATGAATAATGGAATTTTCCCAAACACTTAGCTTTGTAGCGGTAGATATCGAAACTACAGGACTCGATGAAAAGCATGATGAGATCATCCAGGTTGCTGCTACTCGCTTTGACAAAGGAAAAGCAAAAGATAGCTATGACAGCTTCGTCAAACTACAGGGTAAACTGCCAAAATTTATCCAAGCCCTCACTCATATTTCCCCACAAGATTTAGAAGATGCCCCAGATATCAGCAAGGTATTGCAGGAATTGCGCAGTTTTGTGGGCTCAGATCCAATTGTAGGGCACAATGTAAGCTTTGATCTGGGCTTTATCAATCATAATCTCGGAATTATGGGAGCATACCCAATCTTAAATGAAAGCTGGGATACAGCCGAAATCTCCAGAATATATCTGCCTTATGCTGCAAATCACAAGTTAGGAACCATACTGCGCGATTTTGACTTAAGCTTGGAGAATGCACATCGAGCAGATGCGGATGCCAAGGCTACCGGGGAACTAATCGTAGCTCTAGCTGATTACATCGTACGTCACTATAGCATGGTCGTGAATGCACGGCTTTTAAACTATGCTAAGATTGCGCAATTGCAGAGCGCAGCATTTTTGGAAAGAATAATCCGGTACCAGCGTCAAAATGCCATCAGTGCTCCTCCGCAAGAGACGGTGCAAAGTCCTTACTACAATGTGATAGATAATCTCATTCCAGCAGCTCAGAATCCCAGGATTGACAATGTGTTTTCCGAGGATGGACTATTCTCGAAGCGCTTTCCCAATTTTGAGTTTCGCAAAGGGCAAGTACAGATGGCTCACAGTGTGGAAGATGCCTTTAAGAACGAGCATCATCTCGTTGTGGAAGCAGGCACAGGAGTCGGCAAATCATTTGCGTATTTGGTGCCATCACTGGAATTTGCCTATCGCTGCAAAGCCAGAGTAGTGGTCTCAACTAATACCAAAAATCTTCAGGAGCAACTCTTTTACAAAGATTTACCCCAGCTTAAAGAGATTCTCCCAGTTCCTTTTAAAGCGGTTTTGATCAAAGGTAGAGAAAACTATATTTGTGAGCGCAGGTGGGAAGAGCTAATAATTCAAGGGGATAGGGAACTGAGCACATGGGATGCTCAAGCCCTTCTAAACCTCTACATCTGGAAATTGCACACCAAGACCGGGGATATCTCGGAAAACTCGAGCTTTGATCGCAATCGCTTTAGCATTACCTGGCATAAGATATGCTCTGATAGATATATGTGCAGCAATCGTAAGTGCCATCACTATCGCGATTGTCATGTAATGAATCTTCGTAAAGAGATCGAAAAAGCATCGGTGGTTGTGGCAAATCACGCTTTGCTTTTAGCAGATATGCGCATGGAAAACAGCACCTTGGGAGAATATAAATATCTCGTGATTGATGAGGCTCATAATCTTATGGCCTCTGCATCCAAACATTTGGGGGTAAGCCTTTCTTATGCGGATATCATCATATTGTTCAATCTCATTTCAGGAGCCTCGCGACGCCAGAAAAGCGGCATTATCTCCCAGCTCACTAAATCCCTGGATAGGAGTGCTTTACCAGAGATGAAGAAAGGACAATGCCTGCAGACTGCTAAACACCTTGATAGCCTGATTGAAGGCCAACGCAAGATAGTCACTGACATCTTCAACCTTGCCGGAGCTAGATGTGATGCTGCAGATAGCTATAACAAACTTAGAATCAAGGATAGCTCAGAAATTCCGGAGCTGTTTGAGTATCTGAAACACTTCAGTTTGGGATTCCGAGAGATTTGCAAAGCAGCGCAAGCTTTGGAGAACGTGCTTAGCACTCTGGAGGCTAAGCAATTGCCAGCATATGATCAGCATCTAGATAATGTCAATTCAATCGTGAAACGACTGACTGAGACAGAAGGTGTGATTTTAGCAATTCTCAATCCTGATCTAGCAAACTATGCACTTTGGATCGAGAATAATCCCCGTCCAGATCGGAACGTACCTACAGCCACCTTAAACTATGCACCCATCGAAGTAAACAGCTTTTTGCATAAGATGCTTTATGAAAAGATAACCTCCATAGTTTTTACTTCTGCTACTCTGGCTTTGAGAGGTTCTTTCCGCTATTTTATGGGTCAGTCTGGCTTGAATCTTATGAATGAAAACGAAGTTGTTCAGCGCATAGTGGACAGCCCTTTTGACTATGATAAGCAATCAAAGCTGCTAATCACGAGTTTCTTACCCGAACCCAAAGATCATTTTTTCCAAAATCAAGCCATATCTTGTCTCAAACAGATTTTTGCGACTACAGATGTAGGGACTATGGCGCTTTTTACTGCCTATCGGGATCTGGATTATGTTTATGAGCAAGTTTCAGACGATCTATTCCATGCTCAACGACCATTCTTCGTTCAAGGCAAAGGAGGTAGTCGTAGCAGTATCCTGGATGAGTTTAAAAAAGTAAACAATGCTGTGTTGCTGGGTACCTCATCATTTTGGGAAGGAGTCGATGTGCAGGGGGATTCCCTTTCTCTTTTGATTCTTTACAAGATTCCGTTTCAGGTACCGTCAGAACCGTTGGTGGAAGCTTATATTGACAAGCTCAATCGTGAGCAAAAGGATTCATTTATGCATTATATGTTGCCCAATGCCCTTTTACGAATCAGACAGGGTTTTGGACGCCTCATCCGCTCAAAAACAGATCGGGGGATAGTGCTGATCATGGATAGCAGAGTAAGCCGCAAGCGGTATGGCAGCTATTTTAAACAAATCCTTCCGGGCAAGCATATTGAGCTGAGGGACGAGATTCAAATGATTAATGAAATAACGAGGTTCTTTAGTCAAATATGAAGTATATAAAGGAAGTCTTTGCCCATATGGTGGAATCGGGCAAAATGCGCTTTAACGAGATCTTAGCACCTTATACGAGCTTCCACATCGGAGGTCCTGCTGATGTCTTTGCTATGCCAGACACTCAGAAAGAGCTCATTGATTTGCTCATCTATGCCATCAAGCACGACATAAAATACTTTATTTTGGGGAAGGGGACAAACCTCTTGGTCTCGGATAGAGGATTCAGGGGAATCGTCATCAGCATGGAAGCTTTTCGCAAGATTACTCGTGATGAGAACTTCGTTTCGGCTTTTGCTGGAGTCGAACTCAAAAAGCTGTGTGAATTTACACAGCAAGAAGGATTGGCAGGATTAGAGTTTGCCTGTGGAATCCCTGGTAGTGTTGGGGGAGCGGTTTTTATGAATGCCGGTGCTTATGATGGAGAAATTGCTAACGTTTTATATTGCAGCAAATGCTTGATAGCTGATCTTGAGAATCTGCAGAGCAGTAATCCGATTCTTCATCTCAGGGCTCATGAACATGATTTTTCCTATCGCATGAGCGCCTTTCAAAAACGGTCTCTGATTCACCTCAGCTCTGTTTTCAAACTCAAGGAGGATGATCCTTCCCAAATCATCGCTCGCATGAACGAGTATGATAACCAAAGGCAAAGTAAGCAGCCTCTTGATCTACCTAGCGCCGGTTCTGTTTTTAAGCGTCCTCAAGGATATTTCACTGGCAAATTGATCGATGAGTGTGGCTTAAGAGGATATCGGATCGGTGATGCTGCAATTTCTTCAAAACATTGTGGTTTTATAGTGAACTTAGGCAATGCCACAGCACAGGATGTCTTGAGTCTGATCCAGTATGTGCAAGATACTGTATATCGAAAGTTTGGAGTGAGATTGCAGACTGAGCTCCGCACAGTGGGGGAATTTTGAAGAAGATTCTGCTCCCTGCTGGCTTACTTATTTTGCTTTTGATTTTGTGGCAATATCTCAGTCAGACCTCGGTTATTGCTTTTTGGATTCTTCCTTCTCCTGTGGATGTATTACGTGTTTTTAGCGAAAATTACGCTCTGATGTGGCATCATCTCAAGCCAACTATGATCTCTGCTATTACGGGACTATTTATCAGCATCTTTATCGGTTCTTTCACGGCAATAGCAATGGATATGTCGCAGATATTACGGCGGATTCTATATCCTTATATGGTTGTTTCTCAAACTGTTCCCATCATTGCCGTTGCACCTCTTATTATTATTTGGTTCGGCTATGGAATTTCTGCCAAGATATTTACTGTGATATTAGTATGTTTCTTTCCCATAGCTATGGGTTTGTTTGAGGGCTTTCAACAAGTTCAGGTTGATCAGATACGGCTTATGAAAGCTATGGGAGCCTCAGGCTACAAGTGTTTTCGCTATTTGAAATTACCTTCTAGCTTGCCTAGTTTTTTTACCGGATTAAAGTTAGCTGCAACTTATAGTGTGATGGGTGCCGTGATTGGTGAATGGTTGGGCGGATCAGCAGGCTTGGGCATTTATATGACGCGGGCAACAAAGTCTTTCCAGACTGCTCAAGTTTTTGCCGTGATCCTGGTCATCATCGCTTTATCTATGGCTTTATTTGGAATTGTTGTAGCTTTGGATAGGTTCTTTCTTTCTTGGCGCTATCAGCCTAAGGATGAATACAAAGAACCTAAGAAAATTTGATATTTACCAGCTATTAGATCTCTCAGTTAGAACATCAAGTAAACTACTGAACCCCACCATACTTTCATTTCATTGCCTCTTACTGCGTAAATCATTTATGGCGTTCTGCCTGGCTTCGCTCATCCTGCTTTATAGTCTGATTCATCAGTTATTCCCCCCGTGCTTGCTCCAAAATCCGCTCTACTCACGTACTTTCGTGCAAAAGACTTGACGAAAAGTAAAGCATCAGAATCCTGCTTTTGAAGGAGCGAAGAATGAAAGTAGACATGCTGATTATCAATGCCGTCAAAATTGCCACCATGACGTCAAATACAAATATCAAAGCCGGTAACGCCATGGCAGATGCCGGAGTCATTACAGATCAAGGGATTGCTATCCGAGACGGCGAGATCTTTGATATTTTGCCCAATCGTGACCTCATTCAAAAGTATCAGGCAGATGAGGTTCTGGATGCCAAGGGTAAGATCCTCAGTCCAGGTTTTGTGGATAGTCACAGCCACCCCATTTTTGTCAATACCAGGGAAGCAGAATTTGCCATGCGTCTCTCAGGCAAAAGTTATGTTGAGATTGCTCTTGCTGGTGGGGGCATCCGGTCCAGTATTGATGCTGTTCGCAAAGCATCTGTAGACGAACTTGTCGAGCTTTCCCTTCCTAGAATTCGCCGGATGATTGCCTTGGGCACAACTACTTTGGAGGCCAAAAGTGGATACGGTCTGAGTACAGAAAGCGAGCTAAAACAGCTCCAAGCTATCAAGATTTTAAATGAACAACTGCCCATAGACATTGTGCCTACCTTTCTAGGAGCCCATGAGTTTCCTGCTGAATATAAAGATGATCACGAATCCTACCTCAAAATCCTTATCCATGAGATGCTTCCCGCTGTCAAAGAGCAAGGGATAGCTGAGTTTTGCGACATCTTCACTGAAGCTCATGTCTATAGCATCGAAGAATCTCGTCGCATCCTCGAAGCTGCACATGAGCTGGGTTTTGGGCTCAAGATGCATGCTGATGAGATCGAAGCTATCGGTGGAGCAGAGCTGGCATCGGAAATGCATTGCATCTCTGCTGATCATCTTGGCTCTGCCTCGGATGAAGGTATTTTCGCTCTTAAAAAAGCTGGAGTGATTCCCACTCTTTTACCGGCCACCCTGTTTTCTCTACGCTCAAAGAGCTATGCCAGAGGACGATTTATGATAGATTCCGGACTGCCTGTGGCAATCGCTACGGATTACAATCCGGGTAGCTGCAATTGCGATAGCATGGCGTTTACCATGAGCCTTGCTTGCTTGCAGATGGGATTTAGCCCTGCAGAAGCTCTTGCCGCTGCCACTCTAAATGCAGCTGCAGCGCTATCTCGTCAAGATAGCATAGGTTCGCTTCAGATTGGTAAAAAAGCAGATATCCTGATTTGGGATATCCCCAGCATAGATTTTATCCCCTTTCATATAGGATCTTCTCATATAGACACCGTGATCAAGGACGGTCATGTCATTTATAAGGCATAAATATGGCGCTCAATAGCTATCGAATCTTGGACACTATCCACCACTCACGTCGCTTTATACTCTATCGGGCTGAAGCGTTGAAAGACAATTCTATCGTATTGATCAAGACTCAAGACCCTACCCAGCTCAGAGATCAAACCCTGCTAAATAGTCTCAAATGTGAAGCAGAAACTGCACTCGAACTCATCCATCCCAATATCCGTCGCAGTATTGGGTTCTTTAGTGAAGGTCTCTCAGGGTATCTTGTTGCAGAATATGTCCCCGGTATTTCGTTGGCTCAGTATCTATTACAAAATCCTGATGCTCCAAACCTACAGCAGTGCCTCCTCTGGGCACGAGATATATTGCATGCACTATATTATGCTGAGAAACGTGATATTAGACATTATAATCTTAATCCCTACAATATCATCATAGATGAAGCTGAGCGACTCAAGATTATCGGCTTTGGTAAAGACAAACGGGATCCGTGGAAGCACTCTGAAGGGAATATTAACTATCCTTTCCCAATGCTCTATGTTGCTCCAGAGATTTTCAAATCGTCTAGTCCGCATCCAAATTCTGATCTGTATTCTTGGGCAGTAATTCTCTATCAGATGCTCTGCCACAGCTTACCTTGGCGCTTGGATAGGTTCATCGGTCCTGACGAGCAAAAACTGCAAAGCTTAAACGGGGGAGTTAGTATGCCTAGTGCAGAGATAGTGCCGGATTGGCTCTATAGCATCCTACTCTCTTGTCTCAAGGTAGATCCCGATCAGCGGGTGCAAAGTATATCCGAATTGATCGAGATCTTCATGCAAGAATATCCAGAGATAGCTTGGCAATATGAAGAACCTGCAGAGCTTTCTGCTCCGATTGAGGAACCAGTTCCTGAAGGTAATGCTCAGGATAGTGTACTTTGGGGCACAGATTTGCCAGTTTCGGAAGAGCTTCCTCAGAACAACATAGACGAGATAAAAATCTCAGCTCAAGAAAAGATTCCCGAGGATGCTATAGAAACGCTGCAAGAGCGCCCGCAAGAGCTTTTGCCACAAGAGCATAATCACGATGATTTAGTCACTCTTGATGATACCGAACGTCTTCTCACTGAGCAACATCAGGATAATTTATATTCTCCGGAGGAAAAGCCGTCTGCCGAGGCACCGGAAGCTCTGATTTCAGGTAATTCCAGCGATGAGCCCACTACGCCAAAAGAAGAAGCTCTCACGGATACATCCATCAATGAGCCTCCCAAAGTTGCTGATGAAATTACTTCTAAGGCTCCTGAGGTTGATCAAGCCAAAGTGGATCTTCCAGATAAGAATCAGCAAAGCCCACATATAGCTGCTGGTCCAGATAATACAATCAAATCATCTGCCACACCAAACGTTACAAAGTCAATTAAGATAGCAATTCCTTCCCAAGAAGGTTCCTCCGAGGAGCCAAAGGATCTGAAAACTATGAAAAATATCTTTGTCTCTCTCATGATCCTAAGCATCATCATTGTTGGCTATCTTTTTGTGGATCATTACTTCCTCAAAGAACAACCTCAGCCTGAGTTAAAGATGGAAGAAACCGACATTGATTTTGAGGAAATAACTGAGCCCTTGCTCTCCCAAAACATTCCTATTGAGATGATATGGGTACCGGCTGATACCTTGATCATGGGTAGCATTAGTCCTGAAGCTGGTGATGATGAATTCCCTCTGCTTACTATTCCGCTGAAAGGATATATGATCAGCCCTACTGAGATTACACAAGCTCAGTGGATGATGGTCTCCACAGACAATCCATCACTGTTTGTAGGTAATGACCGTCCGGTGGAAAATATCTCCTTCTATGATGCTGTGGAATTTTGCAATGCTAAAAGTCTTAAAGATGGACTCACCCCTGCTTACGACTTCCGTGGTACTGATATAATTTGCGATTTTAATGCCAATGGCTACCGCTTACCCACAGAGGCAGAATGGGAATTTGCCGCCAAAGCCGGAGATGGTAGGAGCTTTAGCTTATACAGCGGTTCGGATGATGCTGACAAAGTCGGTTGGTATTCTGCAAATTCCGACGCTCATAGCCATCCTGTTGCAATGAAAGAACCAAATTCCCTTAGCATCTACGATATGAGTGGAAACGTCTATGAGTGGGTCTGGAATTGGTATGCCCCATACAGCTATCGCGTGAGCAGCCTTTTTAGTGGTCCTCAAGATGGCACTGACAAAGTTATCCGGGGCGGATCTTGGTATCATAATGAATCTCTTATGCGCAATACTGCCCGCAACTATGCCAAACCTTTCGTGAAAAATAGCTATATCGGTTTTAGAGTCGTAAGAAGCAGATAAGATTAACTTTCATGATCTTTGGATATCCTCTTTGGCTAATATCCAGATGTTGGGTGGTTTTTAGTATCTTGCTCTATAACTTGAAGGGGCAGGTAGTTCGCAGCTTCGTAAATAGCCATGACCAGCCGGGTTACTATCAAGTATCCTGGGATGGTAGAGATTCCGGGGGACGAGTTGTGAGCACAGGAGTCTACTTCTATCGCATGGTAAGCGGAAGATATAGATCCACCAAAAAGATGGTGCTGGCAAAGTAGATAAAATTAATAATAGGAGATATGTTCTGCGTATCTCGATAATATGAAAGGCTCTCTTTCAAACCGAGTGGGTAAGTCCCTCCATTAGGTAGCCACATTTTTGCAAGACTTAAAGGCGGAAGTAATCGAAGTCTTTGTAGCCATAAGCTCTTTTTAGTAGC
>JASKKR010000038.1 GCA_030154085.1 Candidatus Cloacimonadota bacterium
CTCTTCGCTAATTAATTGCGGAACAAAATACTTGTTTCCCTGATATAATTTTAGAGGAAACTTGACGAATTTTCGCAATTCTTTTTTGGTTATAACTTCGCGTACCAAAATATCATTCTCTACCAGCATAATATAATAGACCCCCAGGTTAGACCTGCGCCAAAAGCGGTTAATACGACAATATCTCCACTTTGGATTTTACCTTGAACTATAGCTTCATCTAAAGCAATGGGGATTGATGCTGCTGCGGTGTTCCCATATTTATCAAGATTGATCATAATTTTATCCTGCGGAAGAGATAGTTTTTTGGCAACAGTCTTTAATATTCGTATGTTTGCCTGATGTGGGATAAGTAAGTCTATATTATTTTTCTTTAATTGTGCTTGATTTAACGCTCTCAAAACCGAATGATACATCATATCAGTTGCATGTTTATAGACCTTTTTCCCATCCATTTTTAAGTATTGTTGATTTTGATCTATGTTACTTGCCAAAATAGGATTTCTTGAACCACCTGCTGGAATTTTTAGAAAATCAACTCCGGAGCCATCGGAACCCCAGTCGAACGAGATAAGATTTCTGCCTTTAATATTCATTTTTAATACTATTGCTCCAGCACCATCTCCAAACAGAACACATGTACTTCTGTCCGACCAATCAACTGATTTTGATAATACATCAGTTCCAATGATCATAGCAGTATTATAATTACAAGTTTTCATCAATGATTCAGCCATAATTAAAGCATAAATTGCACCTGAACATGCTGCAGATATATCAAAACAGACAGCATTCTTTAGCCCAAGTTTAGGTTGGATAACGGCTGCAGTTGAAGGTAATTGATAATCTGGTGATTGAGTGGCAACAATCAATAAATCGACTTCTTTGGCAGCTATACCAGCTTGCTTGAGAGCTATTGATCCTGCTTTAAGAGCAAGATCAGAAGCAGCCTCAGAAGCTTGTGCAATTCTGCGTTCTTGTATTCCCGTTCTTGTTGTTATCCATTCATCGGTTGTATCCACCATCTTTTCCAAATCGAAATTAGAAACGATTTTATCCGGAACATAGGATCCAGTTCCAACTATACTAATGCCATCAGGGAATTTAAGCATAACTTATATCCTCTAACCTCTTCTGGTTAATAATAATGCTTCTGTTTCTCCACTTGTGTAGAAACAATCCTAAAGCCCTAAGTCCAATTCTTTGTTTCGTAGACCAGAAGGGCGCCATAATCCTTAAGAGCGCTGGATTTGTTACAATTCTTTCTTGTTGCTCTATTCCAGCAGCTCTGCTCCGAATTATATGGCTCAAAATAATGAATGCAGATGCATTGAGGCATATTGTTACGTTATGCCCAGGTAGAGGATAGGTTGTTATCCCATTAAGCCATAATTCTATTAAGTACGAAATGAAAACATAGCCGGTTATCTTCCAGCTGTTTCGTGGCACACGATATTTTGTTATCGTGGTAGGCATCAAACACCTGTTTGTTCAGTTGGATTTGGATAACACATGCTTATCAGGTTGGTGGAAAGGAGTGGTATTTCAAACCAATATACGTATTCAAGATTGGTCAAGGATTCCTGATTTATCCTAAGGATCAAGGTCTTGAGCTGTTCGGCTTCGTCTTCTGTTACCTGGATGATAATCATTGCATTATAACCAGGCCATATCGAGCTATCTAATCGTGGTTCACCTTGAGGGTACTTCCCTAAAACTCGATCTAGGATCAGAAAATTGCTCAATCCGAGCTTTGACATGTGCTGCAACATATCATCTAAATAGCTAATATCGCAACTGATGCAAAACGTAGTCATAGAGCACCTCGGTTTTCTTCTCTGTGATGGGCAAAATAATAGAATACTGGGATTAAAATCAAAGTTATGAGGGTTGATATTAAAAGACCTCCAATCACGGATATCCCAAAAGGACGCCAGATTTCTGATCCTAAACCCGTACTCAATGCCATAGGTACCATCCCGAAAATCGTGGTAAAAGTCGTCATCAATACTGGTCTCACGCGCGATTTCCCAGCATTAATTAATGATTCTTTTAAGTTTTGTCCTCTGGCTCTGAGCAGATTTGTATAATTCACTAACACGATACCATTATTCACAACGATCCCAAGCAGCATCACGATCCCGAAAAAGCTGACAATATTTAGCGTGACATGGCAGATAACAAAAGCCCAGATTACACCGGTTAATGCCATGGGAACGGCGAAAATAATGATGAATGGATCACGATAGGTTCCGAATAATGAGGCCATGACCATATAGACTAAAATCATTCCAAGTATAAAAAGCATGGTCAGGTCCCTAAATGTTTCTCGTTGGTCTGTGATTTGACCGCCTATGTCAACAGATATTCCAGAAGGGGTTTCGATATCCTGAATGGTGTTGTTCACTATTTTTACAGCTTTGTTCAAAGAGATTTGATCAATATCAGCGCTAAGATACACAACTCTCTGTTGAGCTTCATGTTTGATTTCAGAGATCCCTCGCCCTTCTTCAATGGTAGCTATAGATCCCAGAGAGATGGTTTGACCAGTCAAGGTGTTGATGCTGACATTCTTCAACTGGTCGATATTATTTCTGAATTCTGGGGCATATCTTACCGTAATATCATAAGCATCGCCACGGTCTTTATATTCACTGGCAGCAACGCCAAAAATGCTCTGTCTCAAAGTCATGCCTATTATGGCTGGATTTATTCCGAGGGTACTGGCTTTGTCCTTATCAACAATCACCCGAATTTCTGGTTTACCAGCATCTACCGATGATTCAAGATTAACCAGAAACGGCAATTTGCGCAGCTTCTGTTCTATGCTTCCTGCTGTTAATTCTATATCATCTAAATTATTACCAGTGATCTTCACTTCAATAGGTTTGACGTTTCCTAACACGGCATCCATAAGAATACTGCCACTTACTACATTCATCTTCTCAACCTCCGGAATCTGTTCAATTCTTTGTCTGAGGACTTGAGCAATTTCTGCAGCAGAGCGCTTGCGATCTTCTGGTAGAACAAGCTTGGCACCGATTGTGCTAACATTTATTCCCTCTTTGAAACCGACAGAAGTTAAAAGTCCCTGGTCTGTTTGTCCCGATACGGAGTACATGGAGCGTAACTCAGGGACCTCTTCCAAGAAAATCTGCTCAACCATAGCGGCAACTCTTTCGGTTTCTTTGGCATTGACGCCGACATCCAATTCTATGACGGCATTCAAATCCCCAGCATCCACATTCGGGATATATCCAGTTCCTATCGTGAAGCTTAAGGCAATTGTAATACAGAAGATTGTTATAAAAGCCCACAAGACAATTTTCCGGTTATTAAGCGAAAAATTTAGTGTCTTTGCATAGACCTCGCCGATATAATGGAGAATTGCTTCACATATATTGTAGAGCTTGTGATGCTTCCTTACCCTCCCTTTCACAGGTACTTTCAGAAGTTTCGATGACAGCATGGGAGTCAAAGTTAGAGCAGTAAATAATGAAGCTAGCAACGTTACAGTTACTATAACAGCCAATTGTTTGAACATAATACCGACAAGTCCGCTCATAAATATCATCGGTAAGAAAACTACAATCGTAGTCAAAGTGGACCCAGTAATTGCCATGCCCATTTCTCCAGTACCAAAAATGGCAGCCTCTTTTGAGCGAGTTCCATTTTCTATATGGCGGGTAATATTCTCCAATATTACAATTGCATTATCGACCACCATCCCTATAGTCACTGCCAGAGCAATCAGAGATATGATATTGATTGTATAGCCTGAAAGGAGCATGAATATGAATGCCGAAACCAGAGAGAAGGGAATGGTCATAATAATGATTAAGCTACTGTGAAAATCCTTAAGAAAGAACAGGACAACAAGGATGACAAAGAAGGCAGCATAAAAGATTGAACTGCTTAAATTGTTGATTGACTCTGAAACCAGTTCTGACATGTCCATCAGCTCGGTAATTTTAACGTCCTGTGGGAGAGAATTCTGGATTGCTTTAACTTCTTTTTTCACTGCTTTGGCAACTGTTAAAGTGTTCGCGTCTGACTGTTTCTGAACGAGCATTATCACAGATTTTTTCCCGAAAGAATGAATATAACAGTCACTATTCTTCATAGTATCTTTAACTGTCGCGACATCACAAACGCGAATTATCTCGCCATTGAAACTGGAAATTGGCATCTGGGAGATTTCTTCGATACTGCCAAATTCAGCGGGCATGCGCACCGAAATTCCCATCTTACCATCGTCAATCATCCCGGCGGGAATAGAAATATTCTGCATTTTCATGGCCTGCGCTATTTCCGATGGAGTGAGATTAAAAGCCGCCAATTGAAACGGATTACATTGCACTACGATTTCTCGTTCCGGCTGACCGATAACAATGGTTGTCCCCACACCAGATAAGCGCTGAATGCGATTTGTTACTTGGTCTTCACAAATCTTATTCAAGCCATTGAAGCTTTCATCAGCTTCAATATTATATACTAAAACGGGCATCACTGAGCTGGTAAATTTATATATAATAGGGGTTCCAGCTTCCGACGGAAGATCTGTCTTAGCAAATTCTATAAGATCTCTAATATTGTTTGAGGCTTGATCCAGGTTTTCACCCCAATTAAACTGCATTATTACGAATGATACGTTCTCACGTGAATTTGATTTGATGGATTTTAGGTTACTGGCTGCCGCTAAGTAAGTTTCCAGCTTTTTTGAAACCTGTTCCTCTACTTCTCGAGCACTGGCACCAGGATAGATTGTCATGACAGTCAATGTAGGCAATTCGATATCGGGCAGCACATCTTTAGGAAGACTAAATAGCGAGACTAATCCGAATATCAGAATGGCTACAAACACCATTGCTGTGAATACAGGATTTTTGACTGCTATCTGGGGTAAACGCATTTTATTTCTCTCCTGAGATCACTACCTGACTTCCATCGGATAGTTTATTCTTGCCATCAAGGGCAACTATCTGTCCCGCGGCAAGATTGTCTACCACTGCCCAATCCCCGAAGTAAGACAAGACATTAACAACTTTACGTTGGGCAGTATTATTTTTGATGAGGTATACATATTGATCTTTGGTGCCGGCTTGTTGCAGAAGTGCAAATTTCGGAATCATGATCCCTCTCTGTGCTGGTAATTGCAATTCAACTGTACATGACATTCCCGGCTTTAGTCTGTGGTGGCTGTTCGCAACAGCTATATCTACATCTGCACTATGAGAAATTGTGCTTAGGAGAGGTGAGATTTTGGTAATCTTGCCCGTAAACGAGGTACCTTTTATCGCATCCGTTTTTATCATTGCTTTCTGTCCGATTCTTATTTGATTCAAGTCCTTCTCGTTTACTTTAATCTTGATAAGAACAGGATCAATCTGCATCAAGCTGACAATTCCTGAGCTGGGTGACATACCGGGGGATAAATTTGGGTAAAAGAAGTAATTTTCTCCTTCTCGAACCAGATGTTTCATAACCACTCCGGAAAAAGGAGCTCGAATCTCGGTGTTTTTGCGTGCCATTTGAAGTTTCAGGTTAGCGGCATCATACAAGGCTTTAATATGATCAAATTCCTGCTGGGAAACACTATTTTTAGCCAGAAGGGTTTGCATCCGCTCAAAATCTTTTTTAACAGCTTGGTACTCAATTTCAGATTGACTAAGAAACTCATCAGACATGACAGCTATCAGTTCTCCTTCTTTAACTGTCCCTCCCTCAGTGACCAGAATTTGTTCGACTTTTCCAGGAACAACGCTTCCAATATTTGCTTCTTTATTGGGGCTGACAGTACCGGAGAAAGAAAGAACGGTGCTATAGAGAGAGTCGATGGTTGTGACAGTGGATATTACAACCTGCTCTGGGACATCTTTAAGGCTATTTTTATGATTACATCCGACTAATCCCAAGGCCAAGATTAATATGATTAGGTACCTACTATTGGCGATGGGGGGAAGTGTTCTTCTTGTCATTTTTTCTCCCTTAATATAAAAGACTGAGGGTCTTTTCAAGATTGGCTCGCTTTGTATACAGATCAGTCTGCGCCTCGATAAGTTCTGTTTTAGCATTCAACCATGAGACTTGTGCTTCCAAGACGTCTGAGCTTTTACACATTCCTTCGTCAAAACGATTTTGCGTAATTCTTAGATTTTCTTCAGCTTGGGACACTGATTTTTCCGAGAGTTGTATCCTTTTGAGGGCTTCCTTGTATTGCAATTCAGCTTGTTTGATCTCCAATTCAAATAACTCCTTACTTTGCTCCAAGATCAGTTGTGTAGATTGCTGCTGATGTTTAGTTGCCGAGATTGTATGTTTTCGGGCATTGAAATCAAAGAGTTCCCATTGAGCCACTATACCAACTTGCCAGTTATGTCCAAAATCTGCTTCAAAGCTATCGTAAGGATTGGGATTTTGATAATTTGCACTTGCCTGTAAAGCGATATTGGGGAAGTATCTTGATTGTTCTATTTTAGTAAGCGATTGCTTGATTTCCATCTCTTGTTTAAGGATAAGCACTTCTGGTCTATTCTCGATATACTCCTGGACTTTAGTTGAGTCATAGGGGACATATGGGATCTCAGATAATGTGACCGGTAGAGCAATAGAAGATTCAATTGGTTCTCCAATAATCTGATTTAACGCCATAGTTGCTAAATGGACCCCATTCTTAGCTTTGAAGGACATCAATTCGGCTTCGTTGAGCTTGACTTGCACTTTTAAAAGATCATTCTGGGTTGTAACTCCCGCATCATAAGCATTCTGAACTTGGGAAAGTAAGGTTTGAACTAAAGCCTGGTAGTCGTTTGCCAAGGCATATTTTGCAGATATATTTACTAAGCGCCAGTAAGCTTCGTCAGTTTGGTAGATCAGCTCATTTCCGGTTTTCTGCAAACTGGCATCACTAATCTTTTCAGCAGACTTACTGATCTTATATTGCTGGATCAGTTTTCCTCCGGTGAAGATTGGTTGTGTCAAGGTGACATCAAAAATCCAGTTGTTTTCTTTGCCAATTGACAGTGAATATTCGTCTGGCAAGTATCCTTGGGTCTGCATTCCCAAGAGAGTAGCGTAAAACGGATCTGATACTATAGCTGGATTGCTTATCGCCAACCCTTGCAGCAACTCAGCTATTGGGAGATCCATAGTATAATCTATGTTCTCATCGACGTATGTGTAACTGCCAAGCGTATGAACGCGAGGGAAGAATTGTGTAAATGATGCTTTTCGCGTAGACTGTGCCGATTGCTGTTGCGCCTGTGCAGCTTGCAGTATCTTGTTATGGGCGATGGCTTTAGCTCGACACTCTTCTAAGGTGAGATAGGTTGTCTGCCCGGAAAGAACGTTCACTGTCCCCAAGAATAAAACGAGCAGGGTCACGAAATTTGTTATTCTGAGTAATGAGATGAGTTTCATATTATACCACACCTATTGATAATACACGCAAACGATATCTGTTTATTCGTTCAAAATAGAATAAAAAAAAAGGGCTCGTCAGCATTAGCTTTCCAGTCCTTTGAGTAAGATATCGATAAAAACATCGAAATTGTTATCATTGTCTACGTTTGATAAGTCATCACTAAAAACAAGCTGTAACATCAAGCCCCGGGTTGCGTTGACAAGATAATAGGCTATGGAAGAAACATATTCATAATAGGAAGAGGAAAACTCTTTTAATATGATACCATTTCTTAAAATGCCGGTTACTTCTTCCATATCCAAAGTGTCCAATTTCTTTTTTACTATTGCCGTATTGAAGGGTATCACATCTAATTCACCTTTGATTAGGGAATAGATGAGCAGCTTTTTTTTAGTTTCAGTCAAAATCGTTTTCAAGTACAATCGTAGTTTTTCAGCGGAATTCCGCCCTTTACTACTTTCTTTAACTACAACATAGTGTAATTCATAGATTTCCTTAGTTATTACTCCGTGCAGGACTTCTTCCTTGTTTTTGAAGAAGCGATAGAGGGTGCTCTTGCTTTTTCTGGCTGTTTTTGCGATATCTTCCATTGTGGTTTTCACGAATCCAAACTGTTGGAATAACTTTTTGGATACATCGATCAAATCGTCTTTGATGCGTTGTTCTTTTAATGTTAAGCTCATCGCAAGTCACTCCTCTTTAAAATTATCGGTACGATTATACCATCGTGCGTACAATAAAATTTAGTCGCATAATATTGTCAAGCACGAGTCTCATTTTTTTTATGTATTCTATATCCTCATTGTGGCACTTTTGGGGGCACTCCTTGAAAGAGTTTATTACTCAAGTGTTATTAAAGGCATCTTTCCCAGGGCTTTCAGTGGGCTATGATTAAGTTTGTTCGAGTGATTGATTAATCAGAGCTGAGTTAACTTTAGCCCAAAAAGGAGGAGCTGATGAGGCTTCGCCCTGGAAGAGATTCTTTTATTCATAATTTAGAAAAAGTTATAACTGACACCCAGACCAAGCATTTGCTTCCACTGGATATCATCATCTTGCTCTTTGTCATAGCGGAATTCCAGCATAAAGCTAGCGTTTATGATACTATAGATCTTTGTTGTAATACTATTTTCCCAGACAAAATCTGCTGTTTTCCAATTGCTATTGGGTAAATCATCGGATTCGGAATTTAAAAGCGCTTGATAGATATTTAATCGGCTTCTGAGTGTGCTTTGTAAGGGAG
>JASKKR010000025.1 GCA_030154085.1 Candidatus Cloacimonadota bacterium
CTTTGGATTCATAAATACCAACGTCAATTGAGCAAGCATGACATCGTGATTACCAAAGATGTGATTGTAGACAAGTTATCTTTATGGGTCTTATTTTGCAGCTATAAAAGCGCCTTCTATAATAATGCAATAAGAATCCTTACTCGTGTGCTTCTTAACATTGCATTTCAATTTTACAAATAGAGCAACTGGTCGTTTGACCTTAGATAGATTGTGTTTAACTATGCCGATATAATGCTCCAAAGAATCATAAGAAGCAATGAGTTGGTATTTACGCCAACATTTGATACTCAACAAGGTTGTGGTTATCCCAAGCATCACTCTTCTGATAGTGTGAATTTCGGGAATAAGGTCACCTTAGTTTAGTTGTAGATAGTATCATTAATGCGCAAACTGGTCACATAAATGATCTCGCAAGCTCCATCGCCTATATCATCCCGTTGCATACTTGTGCTCCAGCTAGCAGTGTATCGATCATCTTGAGTGGCGAATACATCCACCAAAAATCCATCAATTTGGATTAAGTCTCCCTTCCTCGCCTTTGCCATGGCTTTGCGTAGATTTTTAGTGGCAGGAATAAGATGGTTATTGGACATATGCCCTTGCACATACCCAACATCTATGTCAGCACCCTGCTTATTAGTGAAAATGCAATAACGAATTACCTGGCGATATTTTATTTTGTCGTGCATTTTAGGGAGTTCTCCCCAAATCAAAGCAAAGTCATATGGAGATACTGAGCTCATAAAGCCACTTCTATAGCGCTTCTTCCCCACTAATTGTCCCTGGATTTGGTAGGCAGCTTTGGACTCCATCCGAAACATTGTTTTGCCCAAAAAGAGCAGGGGTAAGGTTTTGAGAGCTGCTTCATCCTGAATTGGCTCTACCTCTGATAAGAGTGGAAATTCTTCCACGGCTTGGTATCCCAGAGCTTGATTTAACCAAAGGTGAACTATCAGGACAGCAAGAATGACCAAGATAGCGCAGCCAGTTAATATGAGCAAATCTGTTTTGCGCAAAGGACTTCTCCTCATGTGTGGCGTTTAATACAAATTGCTTTTATTTACTCCGTGATGTCAAGATATAGTTTTTTCGAGAGCCGATAGACTTTGAAAAAATTCTGTATTATATCTACCATTATCGAACAGTAGGAAAATTAAGAAAAAGCCCACAGGGGATCTGTGGGCTTAGAACATAGCATTTAACAGATTTTTACAACCCGGAGTACATACCCAGTATGAGTACAAAAATCAGCACATAAAGCACAATTCCAATCGCCCACAAGATTAACATAGCCAAAGCCATATTTTTGCGGTTTGGATTTTCAGTCTTGCTTGTCGCCCATACGATAAGCATGACGAGATTGACAACAGGGATGATCATGAGGATCATGGTGATGATCCAATCTTTGAGAGTCATAATGGGTGCCATGGGACGTTCATCAACAAAATTCTGTGGTTCTTGATTCATCTTTCATCTCCTTGGTAAGCTTTTTTACTAAATTGCGAAGTAGTTCAATAATGTCAAGCAAAACAAAAGCATTGACACCTACTTGGGAATAAAAATCATGGTTTAATTGGATTTAAATGTCTATTACTAATGAGATAAATACACGAGGAAAAACATGAAAGAATACTCAATGAAGAAGTTACGCAACCTGATGCTTGTCGGTGCAAGTGGTGCTGGAAAAACAACCTTGGCCGAACAAATCTTTTATCTTACAAAAAGTTCAACCCGTTTGGGAAAGATTGATGAAGGGAATACTGTATTGGATTTTGATCCTGAAGAGATCGCCAAGAAGATGTCTTTGGGACTCTCAATCGGCTACGTAGATCATAAAGATCATAGGATAAACATCCTCGATGCACCAGGATATCCTGATTTTGTGGGAGACACCGTTGTGGCACTTCCTGCCGTGGAAAACGTTGTCGTGGTTGCAAATGCTGCTGGCGGCTTTGAAGTGGGTCTTGAACTTGCTTTGGAACAACTCGAAGGCAAATCTAAGAGCAAAATTATTCTAGTAAATCGCATGGACAGCGAACATGCAGATTATGATAAGACTCTGGAAACTATCCACGAAAATGCAGATATCCGCCCCGTAAAGGTGCACATCCCCATTGGTAAGGAAGGATCTTTTGAAGGTGTTATAGACCTTGTCCGCCAAAAAGCCTATACCGCATCAGGTGAAAGCGAGATCCCGGCGAGTATGACTGACATAGCCGAAGAAGCTAGATTGCAGCTTATGGAGGCAGTAGCAGAGACTGATGAGGCTCTTCTCAATGAATTTTTGGAAAACATGGAGCTTTCAGAAGAAAGCCTGACTGGTGGTCTTAAGAAAGCTATCGCCTCTGGTGAAGTGATACCAGCCTTTGTGTGTTCAGCTGGTACCGGCGTAGGGGTGATGCCGTTTTTGCAAAGTGTCATCGACTATCTGCCATCCCCTGCTGATAGACCCGCAGTCGAATTGGTTGAAGGCGACCAAACCAAGGAATTTATAGCATCTCCCGATGGCGAGATTTTGGGCTATCTTTTTAAACTTTATGCAGATCCCAGCATGGGAGACATTGCCTACGTCCGGATGTTCTCTGGCACTCTTAAACCCGGAACAGAATTTTATACTCCCGAGAAAGAAGCCAAGGACAAAGCCGGAAACATGTATTATATGTTTGGCAAAAACCGTCATGACTGTTCTGAGATCAGAGCAGGCGAGATTGGTGCAGTGGTGAAGCTAAAAAATGCTCGAGTGATGAGCAGTATCGTTGCGATGAATGCTCGCCATGCCATCAAGCCTGTAGAGCTACCATCTGCCACTACCTGGCAAGCGATCAAAGCCATAAATCAGTCTGATGAAGATAAGATCGGGACAGCTCTATATCGCGTTATCGCCGAAGATCCTACAATTCGCTATGATCTAAATACAGAGACCCACGAGAATGTGCTTTCCGGAATGGGCGATCAGCAACTTTCACTAGTGCTCAAGAAGCTCAAAAATCGCTACAAAGTTGAAGCTGAGCTCAAAACTCCACGCATCCCCTACAAAGAAACCATTACTGCAAGCGCAGAAAGTAACTACAAGCACAAAAAGCAGTCTGGTGGAAGAGGTCAATATGGAGAAGTATACTTCCGCATCAGACCAACTGAGCGTGGACATGGTTTTGAGTTTATAAATTCGATCGTGGGCGGGACTATCCCATCGAACTTCATTCCAGCCATTGAGAAAGGTCTTATTGAGACCATGGAAAAAGGTATTATCGCCGGATATCCAGTTGTAGACGTGGCAGTCGAAGTTTACTATGGCAGTTATCATGATGTGGATAGTTCTGAGATGGCATTTAAGATTGCTGCCTCTATGGCTCTTAAAGAAGGCTTCAAAAAATGTAAACCAATCCTTTTGGAACCGATTCACAATCTGGTGATCATCGTTCCAAGTGAATATATGGGAGATGTGATGGGTGATATATCGACCCGTCGTGGCCGCATCATGGGCATGGAACAACGCGGTAAAAAGCAGCATCTTTCTGCACAGATGCCTCTAGCTGAGATGTTTGGCTACTACACCGCGCTGAAATCCTTTACTCAAGGAAGAGGTCGTTTTACTCAAGAATTTTCCCACTACGAAAGAGTCCCGGAAGATATCGCCCAGAAGGTGATAGCTGCCTGGCAGGATAACGATATTCAGTAAAAAAAAGAGGTATGTATGTCCGGACACAATAAGTGGAGCTCTATTAAGCATAAAAAAGGCGCGGTCGATGCAAAGAGAGGTAAGATTTTTACCCGCATCGTGAAGGAGATCATTTTAGCTGCCAAAAGTGGAGGAGGAGACCCTGAAGCTAATCCTCGTCTACGCACGGCGATACTTACAGCAAAAAATGCAAATATGCCCCGGGAAAATATTGAACGCGCGATTAAGCGTGGTACCGGCGAAATTGAAGGAGTCAACTACGAAGAAATCACTTATGAGGGCTATGGGCAAAACGGAGTCGGCATAGTGATTGACGTAATGACAGATAACAAAAATCGCACTGTGGCAGAATTGCGCCATGTACTATCCAAATATGGCGGCAGTCTCGCAGAAACCGGAGCAGTTTCTTGGAATTTTGATCTTAAGGGCTTTTTTAATGTCCCCGTTGCCGGGTTGGATGAGGAAGAATTCATGTTGCAAGCCTTGGAAGCTGGTGCAGATGATGTTGAAATGGGAGATGAATATTTTGATGTCTATACATCACCCACAGATTTCCATACCGTCCTCGGGAATATGGAAGCTGCCGGATTCCCCGTGGAAAATGCAGAACTAATAAGAGTTCCTAAGACCACAATAAATGCTGATGAAGTAGCACCCAAGCTGCTAAAGCTGATTGAAGCGTTGGAAGACTTGGACGACGTTCAAAGAGTCTATGCCAATTTTGAACTTTCAGACGAGGTGATGGCAGAATTATCACAGGAATAAATCCATGATGATAATGGGTATTGACCCTGGTAGCCGCTATTGCGGTTATGCGCTCATCCAAACATCTCGGAGCAAAGTGTTGGCGGCGGGTTGCGATGTTTTTGACGTGACCCGCGAATCGACTCTGGGAGCGCGCCTAGCTCTGCTTTATAGTCATCTTATAGATATTCTTGTAGAATACAAACCAGATTGTGTGGCTATTGAGACGATGTTTTTTCAAAAGCACATCAAGAGTATCTTTACTTTAGGGCATGCTCGTGGCGTCTTGCTCCTGGCATTTGCACAGAAGGGAATTCCGGTGATCGAATATAGCCCACGCGAAGTCAAGAAAGCAGTAGTGGGCAATGGTAATGCAACCAAAGAACAAGTTCGTTTTATGATCCAGAAGATCTATCATTTACAAGAAAAGGAACTTCGAGATGATGCTTTCGACGCTCTGGCTATTGCTACCACCCACTATAATAGAATCAAATGGACACAAGAACCATGATCCACTATATAAATGGAATCTTGAAGCATAAAAGTCCTGTCGCAGCTATTATAGACGTTCATGGGATTGGAATCGAGCTTAGGATCCCGGTTTCTACTTATGAGAATTTGCCCAAGCTAGAGGAGAAATGTTCTCTGTATACTGAGCTTAATATCTCTCAGGATGATCTTCGCATCTATGGCTTTGCCACTTTAGCTGAGCGGGAGCTGTTTAATCGCTTGGTCAAGATCAGCGGAATTGGACCTAAAATAGCCATCTCAATTCTTTCAACCTTAAGTATCCCTGCATTTGTAAAAAGTATTCGCAGCGGTGAGGAAGGGCTCCTTACCCGCGTGCCGGGGATCGGGAAGAAGAGCGCACAGCGATTGATCGTGGAACTAAGGGACAAGGTGCATACTATCCTTGATTTTGTTGAAGAAGGGCAAGAGATGAGCTCTGAAGGGCATCTCCAAGAAGTGGAAACAGCGCTTTTGGCACTGGGCTTCAATGCATCTGCCATATCGCGAGAACTAAGACTGCTTAATGAAGACGATCTGTCTTTGGCATCTGAGCAATTAATAAAAGAAATCATAAAGAGACTTTACCAGAGGGCAAAATGAGCTTTCGTCAAGAAGCATACAACACCATCCTTAAAGTGCTAAAAAACGGAGATTTCTCAGATAACCTATTACATCAGCGTGCTAAGAAATTAAAGGGTAGAAGCGAAGATATAAGCCTGTTTTACACTACCGTCAAGGGCGTGATCAAAATGCGCCAGAAACTGGATTTCATCATTTCACACTATACAGATGCAGAAAAATATAAGAATACTGATCTCAAGATCAAAATCATGCTATATCTGGGATTATATCAGATCATATATCTCGATAGCATTCCCAATCATGCCGCCGTGAACGAAACGGTAGAGCTCGCCAAAATCAATCTTTCCGCGCAAGCAGCAGACTTTGTGAATGCTATACTCAGAGCATATCTTAGGGAAGACAAGACCAAATATCCCCAGGATCCAGCTCTGAGGATTGCCTATGAACACTCCTATCCCCCTGAGTTGATTAAGACTTGGATCTCCCTTTTTGGAGAAGAAGATACAGAATATCTAGCCATGTATTTCAACGAAAACCCCGCTTTGCACATCCGCGTAAACTCAACCGCGACAACAGGGGAAAAACTGCAAAACTACTTTAACCGCCGGGACATCCAGATCACTGCTTGCCCCGCTAGCAAGATGATGTATGTCACTCATCAAGCAGCTGCTGTCTTGGAAGATGTTGCTTTTTCAGAGGGCTATTTCTCAGTGCAAGACACCTCTGCTGCTCTGGTCGTGGAGCTCTTGGATCCTAAACCTGAACAATCTGTATTGGATCTTTTCGCTGCCCCAGGAGGTAAATGCACGTATATATCCGAGCTCATGAAAAACACCGGGGAAGTCATCGCGGTTGACAAGATTCCAACGAAGATGAAACTCCTTAAGCAGGCTGCCGACCGCCTTCAGCTTACAAACATCATCCAGATCACAACTGATGCTCTGAAATATGGACCAGTTGCCCCCGCCTACGATCGAGTATTGGTGGATGCTCCATGTTCAGGATGGGGAGTATTCTCCCGTAAAGCAGATCTGAGATGGCAGGCCCACAACAATATTCCAGAACTCATTAAATTGCAGGAAAAAGCATTGGATCATGCTGCTAATTTTGTGAAACCAGAGGGCTTTTTAGTTTATTCTACTTGTACAATGAATCCTCAAGAAAATGAAGAACAAGTGCAGCGCTTTTTAGAGAAGAATCCAAAGTTTGAGCTAGTCCCGGCTGAAAGATATATCCCCAAAGACTATACAGATAAAGGATTCTTGAAGACAGTCCCATTCAAGCACCATATGGATGGCGCCTTTGCCGCCAAGATGCAAAAGAAAAAGTGAGGCTAAATCATGAATAAGCACAAAGTTCAAAAGGGCTTTTATGCCATAGGAATAGGACTGGGAATTATCTTCGTAACCGCCTTTTTATTTGGACAAGTGCTACTGCCTTTCGCTATCGGTCGACCCGAGAAGGTAAAAATACCGGATGTAGTAGGCATGAGCCTTGCTCAGGCTAAACGGGTATTAGCAGAGGACAAGTTACATGTAGTGATCAGAGACTCTTTATACAGTGAGACTGCCAAGATAGATCATGTTCTGGAACAAACTCCGTCAGCAGGATCACTTCTCAAAGAGGAAGGTACAGTATTTTTAGTTGTCAGCAAAGGTAGCAAGATGGTCACAGTTCCCGATATCTTGGGCACCAGTTTCCAGGATGCCATGATTATATTGCGAAACCATAATTTACGTAGCACAGTCGTCGACTCAGTGTACAGCGACAGTGTGGCTCGTAATGCTGTTTTGCGCTCTGTCCCCGCCCCAGGTACTAAGGTAGAACGACAAACTCTCGTGCGTCTTAGCCTCAGCCGAGGTCCGGAAATAATCCCAGACAGTCTGGATGCAATAGATCGCTACTTTCAGGACTGGGAATATTAATACTTAAAAACCGTTCGGTAAATTCCTGCTGGTTTCGCATTCAAAAGAGGTTCTATAGGCTTTTTACAATGCAATATTATCTATTTTATCCTTTATGGTAAAAGTGCCAGAAACAAGCTGTGAACAAAGCGACAAGAGCTGCCCAACCAAGAGATATTAGTCATGAAATGGTAAGCATACAAAGTCACCGACGAGGAATTTGCGCAAAATAAAAAAGGACCAATCCCTTGGATAGGTCCAAATTATGGTGGAGCATAGCGGGATCGAACCGCTGACCTCATGACTGCCAGTCATGCGCTCTCCCAGCTGAGCTAATGCCCCACGCGCTAAGTCATTTTGTTTGATCAAAGTCTTCAGATAGCCGATTGTTGTCAAGTAGAAAAAGCGTAGATGATTTCACTGTTGTGCCAAGATACTAATATATATCGACTTATGCAGTGCCATATTCTCTGTTCCCCAGAAGATCGTGGCATGATAAAAAAAATAACTTGTATAAAATCACACTCTTGGAAAACTGACTCCCTAAATGAAATTACGATCCAAGTGGAGGATATAATGCTCGATAGCCTGAGAAAGAGACAAAAGGTCATCATTTATTTCGTGGTAGTGATTTTCATCCTGGGAATGGGTGCCATAGGAATCGTGGAGATATTTACACCAAAGCCTTATGTTGGCAAGGTGGAAGGTACCAAGATCACACTTGATATGTACCAATCTAAGATCCAAGATATGTACGCGCGTTTTAGCGAAGCCAACCCCAACCAACCCATTGACGAGAATTTGCGTCGCAACCTAGAAAACTCTGCCTGGCAGGAACTTGTCGATGACATACTCTGGGAAAAGCAGATCAAAAAGCATAGAATCAAGGTCACCGATAGTGAGATTCTGACGGAAATGCAAAATAATCCTCCGCAGGAGCTTATGCAAAATGAATCATTGCAAGTCAATGGCAGATTTGATCCCGCATTGTACCTGACTGCCCTGAAAAACAATCCTGATTTCTTTTTGATCATGGAGGACTATGTCAAGAGCTATCTTCCCCGCAAGCGTTTGCAAGAAAAGATCAAGGCAGAAGCTGGTATCACTGTGGACAGCCTAAGAGCTGCCTATATCAAAGATAACGACCTCATGACCGGTAAGATGCTATTCTTTGATTACAATAACATCACAGATGTCGAGATCAGCGACGAAGAAATCCGTGCTTATTATGAAAAAAACAAAGAGGATAAATATAAAAAGGGTCCTGCTACGCGGGTTAAATATCTTGCGTTTGAGCGTAAGCCTTCCGATGCTGATTATGAAGCAGTTCGCATCACCGCCAATCAATTGCGTGATCGAGCTTTGGCAGGAGAAAGTTTTGCAGATCTAGCTCGGGACTACTCGGATGATCCCGGTTCTGCGCAAAATGGCGGATCCCTGGGAGTATTTGGCAAAGGTCAGATGGTACCGCCCTTTGAAGAAGCAGCTTTTGCTTTGGAAGAATGTGAGATCTCCGAACCTGTGAGAACCAATTTTGGATGGCATATCATCCTCTGTGAGCGGATTGTGAGTCGGGATCCTGAAAAACCTCAGATTGAAGCCAGCCACATCTTACTCAATGTTGAGCCCAGTAACGCGACAATTAGAGCCATCGAAGATAAAGTAGAAACTGCCAGAGACATGCTGCGCCGTCAAGACATCGAAGAAGTGGCAAAAAACTTTGATTTGGAAGTTCAAGATACAGATTGGGTTGCGCATGATACTGTGTACATTCCCGGCATTGGTCAAAATCCCCAAATGCTTAATTGGATGAAAAAAGCAAAAGCTGGAGATGTTTCAGATGTATTTACTGACCAACAGCAACGCTTCATCGTGGCAAAAGTGGTGGATAATGTAAAGTCCTATTATGAAGATTTTGAAAAAGTACGCCTGCGCATCAAGTATGAATTGGAACGAGATGAGAAGATAGCTCGTGCCAGAGTTAAAGCAGATGAATTTGGTAAAAAATATAGCCCTGAAGAATATTTTGAAAAAGCTGAAGCTGAAGGGTGGAAGGTCTTTGACGTGACCAACTACAAACGCGGCAATAGCGCTCCTGGAATCGGAGTATCCGATATCTTTGCAGACCATGCTTTGGCATTGGAAGAAGGCGAAATGAGCGAGATCATTCACGATCCCAAAGGGAGCTATGTAATCCTGGTAACTGAGCGGCGGAAACCAGATATGGAGGCTTTCGAAAATGACAAACAAATCCAGGAAGACCTGCGCAATCGTTTGGAGACGCAAGCTTGGAACAGATGGTATCAGAATATGAGAGCTAATGCCAAGATTATTGATCGCCGGGCTGAATTGGGCTTATTATAATACAAATCTAGATTAAGATTGGATTATGGATGCGAAGGCTCGTGCTTTTCGCATCCATTTCTTTTTAAAGGAGTGTATAATGAGTAAACTGATGGCAAGTGTTAGTGGAATTCGTGGCATCTTTGGAGATAGTCTGACTCCACCTATTGTTATGAAATATGCTGCTGCTTTTGTGCTCATGCAAATGCAAGAATATGGACAAGGAACTATCGTCCTCGGTAGAGATAGTAGAACCACTGGGGAGACTATGATGCACACCATTGTGGGCACTTTGACTGGAATGGGCTTAAATATACGATATCTGGACATTGCTTCGACTCCGACCATACTGTTGGCTGTGGAATCTTCTGATGCTATCGGAGGAATCGCAATCACCGCTTCACATAATCCACCTCAATGGAATGCAATGAAGTTTGTCGACGCAGATGGCATGTTTTTGGCTCCTGATAAAGCCCAGAATTTCTTAAGTAACGCAGAAAGGCAACCGGCTTGGGCAGATTGGCAAAACATCGGTAAGCTTAGCTTTGATGATACTGCCATAGATCGGCATATTGAGAAGATCCTCTCAGTTAGTTATCTTCCTGTGGAAAAAATACAGAAACTGGGACTCAAAGTGGTTTTGGATAGTGTAAATGGAGCTGGGGCAGCTACATCTGAAAAACTGCTAAAAAAATTAGGCTGTCAAGTGATTAGTATCAATAGTGAGCCAACCGGCATCTTTGCCCACCCTGCTGAACCTCTCAACGAAAATCTGAAACAACTCGAAGAAGCAGTGCGCAAACACAATGCTGATCTGGGATTTGCTACTGACCCGGACGTGGATAGACTTTCAATCGTTTCGGATGAAGGACGTTGCATCGGCGAAGAGCTAAGTGTCGTTCTCAGTCAACTCTTTGTTTTACCTAAAAAACGGGGTGACATAGTTGTGAATCTATCCTCATCTATGCTATCCGACTATGTAGCCCGCAAGTACAATGTGCAGGTACATCGCTGCAAAGTCGGTGAAATCAATGTCGGTAAAAAGATGAAAGAGATCTCCTCACCTATTGGAGGCGAAGGAAATGGCGGAATCATCTGCCCAGAAGTGCACTACACTCGCGACGCTCCAGCCGGAATGGCTTTGATTCTCGGACTCATAGCTGAAAGCGGGAAAAAAATATCTGAACTGGTCTCTGAATTGCCTAAATACTATTTTGCGAAAGACAAACTGAGCTTAGAACCTGGAGATATGGATGCAGCAATGAGTAAGGTGCCGAAGATTCTCGAAGGTTATGAAATAGATGATCAGGATGGGATAAAAGGCACGAAGAATGACCACTGGATCCACATCCGCAAATCCGGCACAGAACCCATCATCCGGGTCTATGTTGAAAGTGATTCACAGCAAAAAAGTGATACGCTTTGTCAGGAAACGATTCGCGCCCTTAAATCTTAAAAACACTTTGTGGCAGGTTCTCAATTAAGGTTGAGACCTGCTATTTTTTTTACATCGGAAAATAGATTATAGGGATAGTTTATATTTGCCATCATCCTGGGAGATTTCTGTTATTTTTAGCTTGCTAAATGCTTGATATTGTAGCTCACTTGATGCCTCCCTCGTTTCACGCTCATTTGCGAAGTGAGCAAGAAACGAGAAAATAAGGAGTTACAGCTTTGTGAAGTGCGTTCTGTAAACACTGCTTGGCTACAACCAAGATGACTAAAAATAACCATGATAAACAAAGATTTTCCCCTAATCTATGATTGTCGAAAGGTGATATGCTAAGATTGCAGAGCACATAGCTACATTCAAGGACTCCATCTCCCCCACCATCGGAATCCGCAAACGAATATCTGCTAAAGCCAATAGATGTTGATCCACACCATGAGCCTCACTACCAAGGATGTAGATTGTGGCTTTATCCTGCTTTCGATATTCTGGCAAGGAAATCTCTCCTGCCATATCTAATACCACTTTTGTGCTCTTTTCGTAAGAGAGTGCCTCTAGATCCATGATCATATGGGGCACTTTATAGACTGCACCCATGGAAGATCTAATAACCTTGGGATTTGCTATCTCGCAGCTTCCCTCCGAAATGAATATCTGCTCAATTGCAAAAGCAGCAGCAGTGCGAAAGATAGTCCCCATATTCCCCGGATCTGCAATTCTATCAAGATACAATGCTGTGTGATAGTCCAACTTCCGTGGCAAAGGAATATCATATAGTGCAGCCAGCTCAGATGGATGATCACTTTCGCAAATCCGAGCCATAGCCGCCGGCGAAAGTTCTATTGATAGGCTGGAAGGGCAAAACTCAGGAAGTTCATTTTGGAAATAAATTTCGTGCGGATTAATGCCATAAGCAGCAAGCTGTTTGATAAGACGATATCCCTCAACCACTACCTGCCCTCTTTCTTGACGATACTTCTTTTGTTTAAGCTTTGCCAACTCTGAGATTTTAGCTTTGCTCAGTGGCTGGTTTTTGTTCATCTTATAGCTCCTTAAATTTCAGTTATCTACGGACTTATCCACCAAAATCAGTGGATAAGTTATCAGAGCTAACAAATTGTATGACAGCATATAAGGCATATGTTGACAGCATTCCACAATAGTTATCCACAACTTATCCACATACCGTAAAATAGCTCCGCTAGTACATGACAGTCAGTTTCTTGCAGATGGATTTCCCGCGAGATTTTATTTCTAGAATATAGACACCTTTACTTAATTTGGCAAAACCAGATAGTTCACTAAGTTTAAGCATTCCTCTATTATCCGCGCTCCCTATAACTTGTTTTGCTGCAATCTTCTGACCTCGAATATTATAGAGAGAGACCTTCACAACTTGGTTCTCTGAATCTTGCAAAAACCATTGCGAATATGCTAAGCGACTATCGATGATAGGATTGGGGTAGATTTGCAATGTGTTTTGGGGCTGAACATAAAAGTAGTTTCTCCTCAGAGGCTCAGAGACATTGCCAGAACGGTCTATAGCAAATATCTCATACATACCATCACTATCGATAGGGAAATCCAGATGAAATTCGCTTGCGTACGCAGGTGGGAAGATCTCGCGATTGACATGATCACCGGAGATCCGATAATAAAGCGAATCTACATCAAGCGGAGTAGAAACGGTTAGCCAAAGTTTGCCTAAGCTTTGATATTCGGAGATGATCTGGGGAGCAGCAGGTGGATTTGTATCCTCACCCAGAGCATGATTTACCACGCTCAACCAACCGCTCTGGGCAAAACCAAGCTTCATGTAGATCTGCCATGCCCAGTCTAGATTGATCCTTATATCAGGATACCACAGGGCGATGCTGACGAGATCCGTCTCAATCCAAGGCAAAGTATATGAAGATGCCAGAATCATCTCATCCAGCATAGCTCTCAGTTGAGTTGTCGTCATTACAGCACTATTTTCCAAACGAGTTAGCAACTGATTGATATCCACATCTGCATAACCAGAATTCATCTCAAAGAGGTTTTTGCGAATAGGAGCAAGCTGATCTGCCTTTTGCCAAAGCTCATCCGAAAACTGACTCCATGCCTGGTAGAAATCTGTTAGAGATTCGGTTTTCACGGCTGAGCAAGTAGTAATCAGATATCCCAGAGAAGGGTTGTTGTCCGTGCCCGGAAGATATGAATCAGTATACATGCTAGGGATTTGCCCAGCAAGCTGTTCTGCCCCTCCGGAAATTATGGGAATCATCTCTTCATAGGGAAATCCATGAACGGGCACCTGATCTGCAGATCCGATGATAATGCTAGCTATGTTACGCATTTCGTAAAGGATCTCTATGCTTTGCATGCTGCAAGCATCAAAGAGCAAAATATCCAAATGCGGAGCATCGCTAAGAGCATCCAGAAGCTCTCCATTCGCAACACCTATCATATTCTCGGTATCTTCATCCGGAGCAATGTATTTGGAATTCTTGTACCAGCTGTCAGCATGCGACCAGATGATCAACATCTTCTTTTGTGCAGGATAGCGATTAAAACCCCAACGAATGAAGTCTTTGAGAGTATCTGGATCGCCACTGTCGATGTTACCCAGATCTTGCACAATAGGTGAGTTTATCCCAGAAGCAGGACGCTCTTCGATCTTATAACGTCTGCCCCCTGTTATAGGTAAATCAACTTGAACGATCAAATTCAAGCCCTCAGCTTGAACAGCTCTCTCCATCTCGACGATGTTTTGCTCTGCATAGCTTGCCAGATCATTGTCTGCTGCCATATATACGAGGACTGTCCACTCTCCAGCATGGATTATTCCAAAGAGTGTACAAAGCAGGAAGATGGTGAGTAGGAGGCGTTTTTTCATTTAAAGAATATGATCCGGGCAAGATAACTCAAGACCCGGATCATTAAGAATGTATAATTTATTGATAAGGATATTCCATGGCTTCTTCGACGCCTTTGAGGACTCTGATGCCCCCCTGGCACAAAGCTTCCATTTCCTTTTCTCCGGGATACAAATAGACATCCGCAATAAACGAAACTCTTTCTTTGACCCAAGAAACGATCAAGTCATTGTACGCCAAACCTCCGGAGAGGAAGATGGCATCTACTTTACCGTGTAATACGGCAGCAGAAGCGCCAATCTCCTTGGCTACTTGATAGCACATAGCTTCCATGATCAAGCGTGCTTTTTCATCGCCTTCTTGGATACGTTTATTGACCTCAATGCCGCTGTCAGTACCCAAGTATGCCATAAAACCGGCAGTCTTGGAAAGATATGTAGTCAGTTCTTTCTTGGTGTATTTACCACTGTATGCCATTTCAACAAGATCTCCGATAGGCAGCGCTCCGGCACGTTGCGGGGAAAATGGTCCCATGCCCAATAAGGCATTGTTTACGTCCACAACTCGTCCTCCTTTGATAGCAGCCACAGAAATACCACCGCCCATATGCACTCCGATAAGATTGGTTTGATTCAGATCCTTGCCAAGTTTTTTGGTCATAAGTCTGGTGATGTAGCGGATATTGAGAGCATGAAAGAGGCTTTTTCGCTCAATTTCCGGAATGCCGGAGATTCTGGCGATGTCATCAAACTCGTCCACTACTATTGGATCTACGATAAAGCCGGGTATATTGAGTTCCTCAGATATAGCTTGAGCTATGAAAGCTCCTAGATTGGATGCATGAATTCTACCCCAAAGGGAGGTATCTTGTAGATCTCGGAGAAGTGCGGGACAGATCTTCATAGTACCACCGCTTACTGGGCGCATGAGCCCGCCTCTACCAACAACGGCATTTAGGGTTTTGGGGTCTACATTGTTCTCTTTCATGGCCTCCATTACTAAGCCTTTGCGAAAGTCATGTTGTTCAATGATACCATCAAAAGGTTCAAGTTCTTTGGGACTATGACGCAGTGTTTTTTCAAATAGGGGATTGTCGTCTTCATAAACAGCGATTTTGGTTGATGTGGAGCCAGGATTGATCGCGAGAACGCGGTAGCTCATTTTACCTCCAAGGTTTATTAATTATTTGTTTAATGCAGCATCTCAGATTTGGCATTTCTGTCAATGATTTTCAGCCCAGTTTTGAGAGAATTGGGAATCCGCTCCATTCATCATATACACTGCCAAGGCAGTAATCATCAGGGCTTAAAGAACTGTACGATTTTTAGCTTGCCAGAATATGCCGCTTATTTATAATGGCAAAAACAATGGGAGATAATCATGACAGAAAAGAATAATATAGCAAATCCTGAAGAGCATCTGCACGACTGTGAAGGCGAAGATTGCGATTGCATGGACGATGAAAACTCCAGAATCATTACTCTGGACATGGAAGACGGAAGTCAAAAAGACTTCGTAGCTCTTGACATCCTCAATCATAAGGGGCAAAACTACATCGCTTTATCTGAAGTCGGCTCAATGGAATATGACGTTCTACGCTTTGTCGAAGTAGACGATAGCCTTGAGCTCAGCATCATCGATGATGATGATGAATATGAACAAATCGCCGAGATTTTTAACAAGCACTTTACTAAATTGGCAGAGGAAGAAGGCGACGAAGACGTTGATGAAGACATTTACGAAGGCGACGAAGACGTTGATGAAGACATTTACGAAGACGACGAAAAAGAAGACTAAAACTTCCCCAAAACCATTCATAACAAAGCCGGGAAACCGGCTTTATCTTTTTATGTGCAAAATCTTGAGACCAGCAACTGACTCGCTATTCGGATGCATGATACATATTTTTTACTTGACCTGATCAGCATCTCAATAGTCTGTCTCATAAATATAGTTATCGATCTATAATATTTTGAGCACAAATCCATTGATAAAGATATACAAGAGGTAAATAAAGTGACAAAAACTGATCTTATAAGCCGGATTTCAAAACAAGCGAATACCGCCAGAGGGGCAATCCTGCATATGACTACCCTGGCTGGCAGCGGTCATCCCGGTGGTTCAATGTCCAGCATAGATATTATGCTTTGTGTATATAACACTATGAAACACGATCCCCAAAATCCCACATGGCCAGAACGCGATCGCATGGTCGTCTCCATCGGTCACATATCCCCTTGCGTATACAGTTGTTTGGGTTTGCAGGGTTATTTCCCTTTGGAAGACGCCATCATCCAGTATCGCCAGTATGGTGGATTGTTTGAAGGGCACATTGAGCGACAGGTTCCCGGAGTTGAATGGAGCACAGGGAATCTCGGTCAGGGTCTGTCTGCAGCAGTCGGTTTTGCAATGGCTTCCCGGATCAATGGTATAGATAATCACACTTACGTCCTGATGGGCGATGGAGAACAGCAAAAGGGACAGCTTTCCGAAGCTCGCCGTTTTGCAGCCAAATTCAAGCTTGCCAATCTCACTGCCATAGTGGATTACAACCAATTACAGATCTCCGGATCCATCCACGACGTGATGCCCCAAAGAATCCGGCAAAATTGGGAATCTGATGGTTGGCAAGTAATGGAAGTAAACGGTCATGACATCAGCCAGATTTTGGACACTCTTGACGAAGCAAAGCGGGATCCCCGTCCAGTGATGATCCTGGCACACACTGTCATGGGCAAAGGCGTAAGCTTCATGGAAAACAAAGCTCAATACCACGGTACTCCGCTTTCGGAAGAGCTCCTCAAACAAGCTTTGCAAGAGCTTGATTTGCCTGATGAGCTGGAGAAATATCGGCAACTGCGAAATGAGTTTCAGCCCAGTGAACTAAGCCAAGTGGATTCCTTCCATCCGCATTATGATCTTGCCCCTGGGAAACCGCTTTTATATACATCCGAAAGTGATTGTCGCAGTGCCTGGGGCAAAGCCTTGGCGGATCTGGGCAATTTAAATAAGGACAAGAAAAATCCTATCGTAGTCGTTGATTGTGACCTCAGCTCCAGCGTCAAAACAAACGAATTTGCCCAAATATTGCCTGAGCGATTCCTGGAAAGCGGGATCATGGAGCATCACGCGGCAGTGATGAGCGGAGCTATCTCCACAACTGGCATCCAATGCTTCTGGTCTGATTTTGGTGTATTTGGCATTGATGAAGTCTACAATATGCAGCGCTTAAATGACATCAATCACACCAATCTCAAGACTGTTGTTACCCATGTTGGCATGGATGTGGGCGGTGATGGCAAGACTCATCAATGTATTGATTATATCTCGCTTGTCCGCAATCTGTTTGATTCCCGCATCATCTGCCCCGCTGATGCAAACCACACTGATCGCATCATCCGCTGGCTTATCAACAAACCTGGAAATTACTTTATAGCCATGGGACGCTCCAAGTTGCCCATTATCAAGGACCAAGATGGCGAGATTTTCTACGACTTGGAATATTGTTATGAATATGGCAAATCAGATATCCTTCGCCCTGGAGATCAGGGAACAGTTTTTGTAACCGGTACACCTGTGGGTAGAGCGCTTAAGGCAGTAGATGCTCTTCGCGAGGAAGGCATCTTTGTAGAACTTGTCTACATCTCCAGCCCACTCTTTATAGATTTTTCTCTGATTCAGAATGCTATCAAACGTGGGCTGATATTTACTATTGAAGATCACAGCATCCATGGTGGACTGGGCACTACGATTGCCGAAGCCATCGTTGAGGCAGAGCAAAAGGTGAAACTTGTCAAGATTGGTGTCCCGGATTACTCCGTCTCTGGAGACCCTGTGGATCTCTTCAAAGCTGCTGGGATGGATACCGCCTCCCTCATCAAACGAATCAAAGAGGAGCTCTAAGGAATAAGTATATGATTTTGGGATAATCTTCCCGGTTCAATGATGAATAATGACTTCCTGAAGCCCGCGCTGATTCTCGTGCTGGCAGCCATTCTTACAGGACTTGTTGCTTGGATTATTCCTGCTTATCATAATGATTTTTTCCCGATTCGCAAGATGCGGTGGTTTTCAGCGCTTTTAGAGCCTGCCAAAAAAGATAGCGTCTATACCCTGCCCAAGCCTCACCCATATCAGCAGCCTGCGCTTAGACCATTTCTGGAAAAACTAAGCGCTATGCCTACTGTTGCAGGGAAAAGAGGGCTCATTAGCTCGGTTCATGATAGTCTGAGCTCTGTTGCCTCACCAAAGACTTTGCGTATAGCATATTATAGCGATTCTATAATCGAAGGTGACCTCATCACGGCGCCCCTTCGCCATGCTTTGCAAGAGACCTACGGCGGACATGGAGTGGGCATGATGCCGATCACCTCGATCGTCTCCGGATTTCGTCAGACTATCCGCCATAGCTTTTCCAAGAATTGGGAGAGCATCTCTTTCATGGACATAGATTCCAATCACATCTCTTTAGGTATCACCGGCTATACCTTTATTCCTCGCCCTTACTATCTGGAAGAAAAAGCCATCGATCCCCATGCTGCCGATAGCCTTTTTTTGGCTGATAGCCTTTTTTTTGAGACAGATGAAGCATGTTCTGCAGGCGAGAGTGACAGTTTGACCCGCTATTATGTTGATGAAGATCCTTGGGTTGAGTATCGTGCTGTAAATATTGCTGGTGGAGCTGATAGTTTCCGGAAGATACGTCTTTTTTACAGCCATGCTTCTGACAGCTCATACGTGCGAATCATTCATGATGCTCAAGAGCCTATAGTGATGAACCTCACATCTTCTGATAGCTTGCAGGTCTTGGACATCAGTCCCAGCTCACCTACAAAACGGCTTCGCTTGGAATTTTGCAAAGACGACCCCATCCATGTTTATGGTGTCAGTTTTGACGATAGTGAAGGAGTCTATGTGGATAATTTCCCAATTCGCGGATACTCCGGTCTGTATTTTCAGAGAATTCACAGCCAATTGTTGAGGGATTTTGTGCAGGCTTTGGACTATGACCTCATCGTTCTGCAATACGGCGGGAACATCACGCATCCGGATAATACTGACTACCGGGGCTACACCTCTGCCCTCATCCGCACGATTAAACACATTCAAGCGGCAGCCGGAGATGTCCCCATCTTGATCGTCAGCATGCATGACAGAGCTGTCAAGATGGGTTCACGATTCCAATCTTCACCCGATATCCCTCTCTTAATTGCTGCGCAAAGGGAAGCTGCAGAAAAGACAAATGTTGCATTCTGGAATGTTTACACGGCAATGGGCGGGGAAAATTCTATGCTTGACTTTGTAAATCACAATCCCCCGTGGGCTGGGAAAGATTACACCCATTTCACTCGTCGGGGTGCAGAACGTATTGCGGAGCTTTTTTTGGAATTTATCCAAGCTGAGAGTCAAGCTCCCCTCAAGGAAGAGTGAATATGGAACACATCATCCACAGCATCCTCTCTGCGCTCGCCTACGACCCCAACAATCCGCTGCTTTTCAATAGCGTCTTCTTCCTTTTCTTCTTTATCGTAGTTACTTTATTCTACCCTCTGGTCGTGCATAAAAGTCGCATCAGAGTCTGGTATCTGCTGCTCGTATCGCTTTATTTCTATTACAAGACGAGCGGTAGCTTTGTGCTGCTTTTGCTTATAACTGCCGCAATAAATTTTGCTTTGGGCTCGGCTATCTTCCGTGCCAAATCGGTTTCCCAAAAAAGATTCTGGCTAATCTTGAGCATCGTTTGGAATCTGGGCAGTTTGGGCTATTTCAAATATACCAATTTCATCATTGATACCATCAACCATCTTTTTGGGGGCTCCTTGCCCATGATGGATATCTTTTTGCCTGTAGGCATCAGCTTTTTTACTTTCCAGACTTGGAGCTACACGCTGGATATCTATTTTAAAAAGATTGAGCCCATAACCAGCTTCAGAGATTTTGCTTTCTTTGTCTCCTTTTTCCCACAACTCGTTGCAGGTCCAATCGTTCGAGCATCCTATTTCATCCCTCAAATCCATAAAAAGCTCCATTTGGATGAAGATACAATTGCTCGAGCAATGATCCTGATCTTTGCCGGTTTGCTTAAAAAGGGAGTCATCGCAGATTACCTCTCAATCAATTTTGTAGATCGAGTTTTTGAAAGTCCTGCCCTGTTTTCCGGAGTGGAAAACCTCATCGGAGTTTATGCATACGCCATTCAGATTTACTGTGATTTTAGTGGCTATTCGGATATTGCGATTGGTCTGGCAGCCCTTTTGGGCTTTAACCTCCCGATCAATTTCAACAGCCCCTACAAAGCTCATAACATCACGGAATTTTGGCGACGTTGGCACATCTCTCTGTCCTCCTGGCTACGTGATTATCTCTATATCCCTTTGGGTGGCAACCGCAAGGGCAAGCCCAGGCAATATCTGAATCTTGCTGCAACGATGATTTTAGGCGGTCTTTGGCATGGCGCAAGCTGGAACTTTGTCTTTTGGGGAGCCCTACACGGAGTTGCACTGATAATCGATAAAGCGTGGCTTACTCTAAAAGTTGCCCAATACAGGATAGTCAAGATTTTGGGTGTAATTGTCACCTTCCATTTCGTTTGCTTTGCCTGGATCTTCTTCAGAGCGCCAACTTTTCATGACGCTTGGCTGATCATCCAACGCATCACAACCGCCTTCAATGCCAATCTCTTGCCCCTTTGGCTACATGAATACCCAATCGTAGCGATTGTCATCCTCATTGGGTTTTTGTCACATTGGCAACCGGATAGCTGGCAAAGATTCTATGAAAGACTATTCCGGCAAATGCCTCTCCCGATAAAGTCCTTGACCATTGCCCTGATCATTTGGATTCTGTACCAAGTGCGCAGCGCGGATCTGCAGCCCTTTATATACTTTCAGTTTTAGGAGTCAGGATGAGATACATCACACCTTCGTTTCAAGACTATAACTGGGGATCAAAAGACTTTATTCAAGATCTACTGAGCCTCCCCAAAACGAGGATAATCGCTGAAGCATGGTATGGGGCACATCCCAAAGCGCCCGCTACTATTGATGGTGTTTCTCTGGCAGAGCTGGTGCACCGTGATCCTGAGTTTTGGTTGGGTCCCCGCTGCAAAGATTTCCCCTATCTGATGAAAATCCTCGCTGCCGAACAAGCTCTTTCTATCCAAGTTCACCCCAATAAAAAACAGGCAGAGCAGGGCTTTGCCAGAGAAAACTCACAACAGATACCTCTGGATAGCCCTCAAAGAAACTATCGTGATCCCAATCACAAACCAGAATTGCTCCTCGCACTCTCCAAATTCTCTGCTCTTTGCGGATTCCGAGATTTTGAGGATATGCGTAATATCATCCTACACTACGATCTTGATAGGTTTTTTGCCAAGTTCAGTCCATTCGCAAAACAGCCCAATCCTGACACCTTTCTGGACTTTTATCATGAAACCATATCCCGTTCCAGCCTCCCCGGACTGAGTGAACACCTCGCCAAGCTCAGCCCCCGCCCTCCCTATGAACAAGAGCTCCGCTGGGCTCAAAAACTTTTAGAGCAGTATCCGGCTGACCGCAGCATAATCTCACCTTTTCTACTCAATTTGATAGAGCTGACTCCATATCAAGCCATCTATCTGGAAACGGGAATTGTGCATGCCTATTTAGGTGGCGCGGGAATCGAAATCATGGCAGCAAGCGATAATGTACTGAGAGCTGGACTCACTCAAAAGCACATGGATACTCATGAGCTGCTTAAAATCCTGAAACCCAATCCCTACTTCCCAAAGCTGTTATCCTTTACTTCTGTTCCAGATACATGGCAATCTTTCCCTCTTGAAGTTCAAGATTTCTCTCTTTGGAGACTTGAGCTGCACCATGAAACTGCCATTCCCAAGATTGATGGGGCCAAGATCATTCTGTGTCTGAATGGTGATGCCCTTCTCAAACGCCAGAGTCAGTCCTTACCTATAAAACGCGGGGCAAGCATCATCATCCCACATTCTGAAAAGGGCGTCATCGCGATCGGCAAGGCAGAGCTGATCATGGCAGCTCCGGGATGTACTGCCGCTTTCCTGAATTGATTCAAACAGCCCCGAGCTAATAGCCTACTTTCCCCCGCCCCGTATTATCCTCAGCTGGTCTACAGCCCTGTTGTGGATGATTTCAAACCACGCTGAGCAAAGCCTTCAGCCGTGTCTGCCAGGGATTATTTTCCTATGGGTTAGCACCAAGCTAAACGGTTCTTGACAAAAGAACAATCATTCTATTTTTGGTATTATTAATGTCGAACAACCGATGTCATCCGTGTGGGATAGTTGTTCTTTGTTTGGGCATATCGCGCAATAGATATGCCGTCCAGGTTAAAAAGGTGATATGCAAGCACAATTGCTGTTTTTTGGGGAAAGAGTGCGGTGTGTCTCCTTTTTAACTGAAATTACTAAGTATAGGAGATAAAGATGTTTTTCAACGTACCAACACCCAAAAACGAACCCCAAAAAACCTACGCTCCAGGTTCAGCAGAAAGAGCCTCCTTGCAGGCTAAGCTACATGAACTCGGCAGTCAGGTCATGGAAATACCCGCTATTATTGATGGCAAAGAAGTCTATAGCGGAAACACCACCAATTGCATAGAGCCCCATAACCACCAACACATCATCGCCAAATACCACAAGTGTGGTGAACCAGAGATAAATCTGGCTATCCAAGCAGCTATGAAGGCACACAAAGATTGGGAACAGATGCCCTTCAACCATCGCTCTGCCATCTTCCAAAAAGCTGCTGAACTACTTTCCACCAAATACCGCGATCTATTGAATGCCGCCACGATGATGGGACAAAGTAAAAGCGTACACCAAGCTGAAATTGACTCCGCTTGTGAGCTGATTGACTTTTTGCGTTTCAATTCCTATTTTGCACAACAGATTTATGAACAACAACCTCCCATCTCACCTAAAGGGGATTGGAATATCATGGAATATCGTGCTCTGGAAGGCTTCGTCTTTGCCGTCACTCCCTTCAATTTTACCGCTATTGCGGGCAATCTGCCCACTTCTCCAGCCTTAATGGGAAACACCGTGGTGTGGAAACCCGCTGGTACTGCCGTTTATAGCGGATACTTCTTCATGAAAGTATTGATGGAAGCCGGATTGCCTGCTGGCGTAATCAACTTCGTGCCTGGCTCTGGAGCTCAGATGGGAGACCTCATTACCGATTCACCTCACCTTGCCGGCATCCATTTCACCGGAAGTACGGAAGTATTTAGACACATCTGGCAACGCGCTGCCAATAATCTTAACCTCTACAAATCATATCCCAGAATCGTCGGTGAAACAGGCGGAAAAGACTTCATCGTTGCACACGCATCCGCAGACATCAAAGCCTTGGCTGTGGCATGTTTACGTGGAGCGTTCGAATATCAGGGTCAAAAATGCAGCGCCGCTTCCCGTCTTTACATTCCTGATAGTATTTACGACAAATGGTTGCAGGAAATGACCTCTATGCTGGAAACAGTCAAGATGGGCGAAGTGCAGGACTTCTCCAATTACATTAATGCCGTAATCGATAAAAATAGCTTCCAAAAAATAAAAGATTACATCGACTATGCTCGTTCCACATCAGATGCTGAGATTATTTGGGGCGGAAAATGTGACGACAGTCACGGCTACTTCATCGAACCGACCATTATCAAAACCACAAACCCGCAATTCCGCACCATGCAGGAAGAAATTTTCGGTCCTGTCTTAACCGTTTATGCCTATCCCGAAAAGAACTATGTGGAAACTTTGGAGCTTTGCGACAAAACTTCCCCCTATGCTCTCACAGGTTCTATTTTTGCTCAGGATAGAACCGCTATCTACACAGCATTCGAAATGCTGAGACACAGTGCCGGTAATTTCTACATAAACGACAAACCCACCGGAGCTGTGGTCGGTCAGCAGCCTTTTGGCGGAGACAGAGCTTCCGGTACCAATGATAAAGCAGGATCTGCCTTGAACTTGCAAAGATGGATTTCAGCAAGAGCAATCAAAGAAACCTTTGCTCCACCTACAAATTACAAATACCCATTCTTGGGCTAATCATAACTAAACTGCCTCTTATGACGGGATGACATAGTCGTCCCGCCTTTTATTTTATACAGTTCATTTTAGTACTGCAAAAGACCTTTGCTCATAGGCTCTCTTCTCTGTCTTTGGAATATACGGTCAGAGGGCGACACAGTGTATGCAGACAAAGGCTATCTCTCCGGAAAGGATCAAGATATCCTTCTATCTTCAGATGCCGGCATCTCTACATCATTCTCCTTTTTGGATGGCAACAAAATACACTTCACAAAGCTGTAACTCCTTATTTTCCCGTTTCTTGCTCACTTCTCAAAGGGGAGAGAAACGGGGGAGGCGGCAAGTGCCCTACTTTTGCAAGCAGTTAGCCAGGCTGGAATGCGCAAGGATCCGATAGAGCAGATTATGGGGATAAGATAATTGAGGGTCTGGCTGCTTTGAGTTCCTTCGGCATCATGCTCTGTACCCAGGGTTGATCAGGATTGATCTTTAAATGCAAATAGTCAGTCAGCATATGCCCAGGCTTTACGATTCATTATTAAGTTCTATAAAAAGTAAACAAAAATCTGCTTTCGGCTTGACAACAAACCGTAAAATATTATTAGTACTTTTTTATTTGAAAGTAGCCAAAATAAGGAAGAATATGGTCTGCTATTGAAGACTATGCCCAAAGGAGCAGTTAATGGATAGTGCATTCATTACAAATCAACAAGAGTTTCTTTCAAAAGTAATCAAGGATATATTGCCTGTTTCGGAAAAGCTCTATTTTTTGGTGGGTTATTTCTATTTTTCTGGTTTTGAAGAAATCTATACGCAACTTGAAGACAAAGAGCTCAAGATCTTAGTAGGGATGAACATCGAAAGGGATATTTCCAATCACATCAAAGAGTTTTACATATTGCGCGAAGCAGAGCAATCCCGGCTGGAGATCAAAAAGCAGTACTATAGCTCCTTAGTAGATGTGTTCAACAATACGGATTTCTTCGATTCTGCTGCCAGGATCAAAGCCTTTGAGCTCTTCCTTAAAAAGATCCAGGATGGCAGCTTGCAGATCAAGAAAACGGCTGTCCCGAACCATGCCAAAATGTACCTCTTTGAGCACAGCCCAATGTATACTCAGGGTGGGAAATTGCCGGGCACCATGATCACGGGATCCAGCAATCTCTCGCTTAGCGGCTTGAAATCACAACATGAAATAAATGTGATACTCTATGATAAATTCAAGGCTGGTAAGGCGATATTTGATAGTTTGTGGGACACGGCGGTAGATATCATTTCTTTGGACAATCTGGAAGATTTCACCGAGCTGGTGATCAAAAAGATCTGGTACCAAAAGCTTTATTCGCCGTATCTCTTTTATGTGCGGGTACTGGATGAATTCTTCTCGATCAAAGACCACCGCAGGGTGTCTTTGCCCTCACATATTACTGATGGCGCTTTTTTTGACCTTAAATATCAAACTGATGCGATCAAGAAAGCTCTGAAGGTAATCGAAGAACATAGTGGAGTAATGATCTGTGACGTGGTAGGTTTGGGCAAAAGCATCATTGCCTCCGCCGTGGCCTATAACCTCCACAAAAAGGTGATTATCATTGCTCCGCCGCATCTTAAAGATCAATGGGATAAAGACTATCGCGTCCGTTTTGAGCTTAATGCCGTGGTATTTGGCTCTGGCTCCATTCACAAAGCTTTGGCATACCAAGCAAATTTCCCCGATGAGGAATTTGTTATCATAGTAGATGAAGCGCATAAATATCGCAATGAATATACCGATGATTACATCCTTTTGCATAGGCTCTGTCAGGGAAATAAAGTAATGCTGCTCACCGCTACTCCTTTTAACAACCGTCCGCAAGATGTCTTTGCCATGATCAAGCTCTTTCAGATTCCGTCCAAATCCACTATCCGCAGTGTGGACAACCTAAGCTACCACTTTGCGGAAGCGGTAAAAGAATATAAGGAAATCAACAGCAGACGAAATAAAAAGACCATCAGCAAGAATGAATTGGAACGCAGGGTAAATGAACTTGCCCGCAAGATTCGCTTCATTTTGGATCCGGTGGTAATTCGCAGGTCACGTCTGGACTTGGAAAAAATCGCATCATACCGAGCCGATCTGCAGAAACAAGGCATCCGCTATGTATTTGCCGAGCCGCCCATTCTCAAGGAATATTCCTTGGGAGATTTGGCCGGGCGGTATATGAAGACGCTGAAGCTCATATCCCAAAATAGCAAGGACATTAGCGCTGATTCGGGCGAAATCAATGCGGATACCGGATACATCGGGGCTCGTTATAAACCGGCAAATTACATCATTGATCTGGAAAAATTCAAGAACAATATTACCAATGAAAATGCCGATGTGGAATCCATTGGGATTGCACAAACAAACCTGGCCAACTTCATGCAAAAGCTCTTGGTAGGTCGCTTTGAGAGCTCACTCAATGCGTTTAAAAAGACCCTGGAATCCATGATCAATTCCATGCAAATCATCAAAGGATACTACACCAAACTGGGGAAAGTGCCCATTTATAAAAAAGGGAAACTGCCCTCTGCGGACGAGCTCTTGGAAGATCTCGATGATGACACCATGGCGCAGATCAATTCCTATGCTTTTGAAGAAGAGCTGAAAAAGCATTATGAAAAGGGTTTGGTCTTTATTCCCAAAGATGATCTTAAGGCATCCTTCATCATCCATTTGGAGCACGATCTGGAGCTCTTGGGTAAGATTCATCAAGAGTGGTTTGCCAAGGGCATCGAAAAGGATCCCAAGCTGGAGAGCTTCAAACACGAGATCAAGCGGCAGCTTAGTGAAGATCCCAGCCGTAAGATAGTAATGTTTAGTGAATATACAGATACCGCTTCCTATGTCTATGACCGCATTTCCCAGGACCCCCAGATCCGCGCGCTATATTACTCCAGCCAGGAATCTGCCAAAATACGCCGGATAATCAAAGCCAATTTTGATGCTTCTGCCTCCAACCAAAAAGATGATTATGACATCATCATCAGCACTGACGCACTTTCGGAAGGCATCAACCTAAACCGCGCAGGAACGGTCTTTAACTATGACATTCCCTACAACCCCACCCGCGTAATCCAAAGAGTGGGCAGGATCAATCGCATTGGCAGGATGCTCTTTGATAAACTGTATATCTATAACTATTTCCCTACCGATATTGGCGAAGGTCACATCCGCAAAAAAGAAATCTCTACCCTCAAAAAAGCCATGATCGATGTGCTTTTGGGTGAAGATACCAAAGTGCTTACCAACGAAGAGAAATTGGTTTCATATTATCATGAGCAATACCAGAAAGCTTTAGCGAATCAGGAAGCCGAATCCTGGGATGCAAAATTCATCAATGAATATGATCAGATCCGCAGCGGTAAAGCCGATCTGCTCAAAAAAGCCAGAGCCATGGAACACCGCAGCAGATTGCGCCGCAATGTGCAAAAAGAACAATCCGGAGTGCTCGTCTTTGGCAAAAAAGGAGATGATTTCAGCTTCCGGCTTGGTGAAGATGCACAGAAGTCCTACGCCCTAACTCCGGAAGAAGCTTTAAATCTTTTTAAGGCAAGTCAATTGGAAAAGCCCATGGCAGTATCTGCTGCATTTGATGCCATATATCAAAATGTAAAAGCCAATATGTATGTTTCCCAAAGTATCACTGCTACCAGCGGGAAAAGAGCGGAATACTTAAACAAGATCAAAGCCATGATCAAAGAAGAAACTCCTTATAAAGACTATCTGCAGGATCTTTTCACCGTCGCCAAAGAGCTGAATTCCCTGCCCGATGGGGCCTATCTTGCCATCAAAGATGTCCATAAAGATAGCTTGAACGACGATATTCAAAAGCTGATGGAGCTTATCCCGCATAGATATCTAAATACCATTATCAACAATGCCCGCAAGATTGAAGAAGGTGCCGAAAGCTTGATTCTTGCCGAAGAATTAATATAGGAGAGCTCATGAATAGCCTGCTTGATTCTGCCTACAACCGCGCAGCCTGGATAGATTTTCTGCAAAACCGACTTTTACCCGATGATTTCAAGCTTAAAAGACAAACTGTAAACATAACATTCAAATCCAAATACATCAAACCGCAAGCTTATTGGATTGGTGATTGCTCATCCCTGGATGACCTGGCTATTATCGAGATCTCCCACTGCTCCGAAAATGACCCCCGCATAAGTGTATCCCGCGATGCCTTCCGCTTGATGGCTGAACTGAATCTCGAAAGCGCTCTGTTTTTCTTTGTCTCAGAAAATTCCGATAACTACCGCTTTTCCCTGATCACGCTCAAGCTGGAACTTGAAGGCACCGGTGTGAAATATAAGTTCTCCAATCCCAAACGCTTTTCGTTTTACTTGGGACCAGATGCCAAAACCAAAACCCCCGAGCTCTTTCTCTTCCAAAAAGGCAGGATATCCGACCTTGAGGATTTGCAAGGCAGATTCTCTATCGAAGTAGTAAACAAGGAATTTTACCAGAGAATACAAAAGAGCTTCTATAGCTTGGTGGGTGGTAAATTGAAGCAGGGTAACAAAGAAGAGGAATTCCAATCTCAGCTCAAGCTGCCCGGAAATCCCGATACCAAGACCAGGCAGGAATTTGGCGTGCGCTTGATCGGCCGCATTGTCTTCTGCTGGTTTCTAAAGAAAAAGCTCTCGGATAAGGGCAATCCTCTGATTCCGGATGATGTGCTATCCTCGGCAGCAGTGAAGAATTCTTTTTACCACCATGTAATGGAGCCGCTCTTCTTTGAAGTGCTCAATACGCCTCTGGAGCAACGGCATCAGGACTTTCGCTCGCCACTTTACGACGCTATCCCCTTCCTCAATGGTGGACTCTTTGACCCCAATATGCATCAGGATTTTTACATCCCAGCCAGCCCCACGAAGCCGGCACAGCCCGCCTGGCATCTGAAAATTCCGGATCAATGGTTCAAAGAGCTCTTTGGCATCCTGGAGACATATAACTTTACCATCGATGAAAATACCTCCATCGATATCGACCTCTCTGTAGATCCCGAAATGCTGGGACGCATCTTTGAAAACCTGCTGGCAGAGATCAATCCGGAAACCGGACAAAACGCAAAAAATGCCACCGGTAGCTTTTATACACCCCGCGCAATCGTGGAATATATGGTGGATGAAGCCCTGATCCAATATCTGAAAAGCAAAACGGATATTGATGAATCTGCCATTCGTGATCTACTGGATTTCAATATTGAAGAATGCGAGCTGCCGAAACACCAAAAGATTGCAGTCATCGATGCCTTGGACGAGATCAAAGTCCTTGATCCCGCCTGTGGCTCCGGCGCCTTCCCCATCGGAATGTTACAAAAAATGCTGCTCATCCTCCAAAAGGTGGATCCGGAATCAATCGAATGGGTTGTGCGCCAACTGAATAAAATTCCCAATAAGCTGGTGCGTGATGCGCTGGAAGAAAAGCTAATGGATGAAAACTGGCAATACCAGCACAAAATGGGCATCATCAAAAACGCCATCTATGGTGTGGATATCCAAACCATCGCTACTGAAATTACCAAACTAAGGCTCTTCCTTACCTTGATCGTGGATGACAAGGTGCTGGACGATAAACCTAACAAAAACATCCACCCCCTGCCCAATCTCTCCTTTAAATTCGTGACCGCAAATAGCCTTATCCCCCTTGGCGAAAAGAAGGAAACACAACTGCTTTACAAAAAATACATTCGGAAATACGACGGTATTCGAGATCGATATTTTCATGCCCACTTTGTAAAAGAGAAGGAATCTATCAAGTCAGATTTTGCAGCTGTACAAAAAGAGCTCGTAGCTAAGTATTTTGAACCCACCTTTAGCCAGGCAGATATATTAGGTGAACCTGAAGAAAAGCCGCTGACAATAAAAAAAGAAAAAGAATACATTTTTAAACTTGTAGAATGGAATCCATTTGAAGATAAGGTATCGTCTTGGTTTGAGCCCAAGTGGATGTTTGGCATCAAAGAGGGCTTTGATATCGTGATCGGGAATCCGCCTTGGATACAATCTTCCGTTTTGCCAATCGAGTATAAAGAGCAGTATAAGAAGCTCTATGTACTGGCAAAAGGTCAGTATGATATATTTTGCTTGTTTATAGAAAAGTCACTTTCACTGCTTTCAAAACAAGGGTCCATAGTGTTTATAACCCCAAATAGATTTATCACTAACATCGAATACACTTCCTATAGATACTTCCTGCTTAGTTCAACTACCATTAAGCAAGTGATTGATTTGGGTGATGGAGTTTTTTCAGATGTTAACATGCCGTCTGCGATACTAATTTGCACCAACGAAGATAACAGAAGTAATTGTTTAAGCTTTAGTTTGGGGATTAATGATAAGTTGAAGTTCAAGAGACAATCAGATATTATATCTATTGAGAACCATGTATTCCCCCTGTTTGGCGACGAGATGTATACACCAGTGCTTGCAAAAATAAACTCAATGTCTGTGCAATTGAAGGATCTACTTCACAATGCCAGAGGAGTTGAGATTGGCAAGAAATCAAGTGCAATATCAGAACGAATGGAGCCGGGTAGCGTTCCACTGCTAAGGGGAGAGGACATTGATAGATATAGGATCAAGAAACAGGTTTATCTTCGAACAAATATTGAGGGAATCAATTACAAATCCCCCCAGATATATGAAGGCGAAAAAATACTGATTCGGAAAACAGGAACCGGTGTTGCCGCAACTATTGACTATGAGTTTCGGTATGTTTTGCAAGTAGTGTATGTGTTCAAGCTTCGGAATGGGATAGACTGCTCACACGAGTTTGTGTTAGCTATTTTAAACAGTACTCTGCTTGGTTTCTGGTATCACAACACGTACGGGGAAAAGGGTCGTAAGACGTTCCCTCATCTTACCCAAGGGAAAGTGAAAACATTCCCTATCCCGAAGAACTACTCATCTGCTAAGGCATTGTTTACGTCAATGGTCAAAGAGATACTCTCATCTACAAATGAAATGGATAGAATGTCACTCGAATCCCAAATCGACCTCATGGTTTATAAGCTTTATGAGCTTAGCTATGCTGAAGCTAAGTTGATTGATCCGGATTTAGATAAGGTATTGGGCACTTTTGGTTTGAGTAAAGCAGAATTTGAGCGGATGACGATGGAGCAAATAGCTGAGATTGATGTCAGCGGAAGGCCTAATGTGATAATCTGATCTTGCGTATGAGATTGTATCTAAATACGATAGCAAGTATTCTTTCGCACAGCGAAAATAAAGCTTGACCCTATAGCCAGTTGGCTATAGCTTGTGGTCGTGAGATAAAGAAAAAGTATTCTCCAGAAGAAATTAGACTCTCTCAAACTGAATTTCCGTTGGTCGGGGAAATTCACACAATCCAGATTTTGTGGGTTTATGTATGAACCCATAACTCGTAAAGAAAAGCTAAAAGGCGAGGATTACAAAGAAAGAAAGATGGCAAAGTCGGAAAAGCTCTGGCTACATAAACATAACGAATCAGCGCAAGAGCCGGATAAAGATTTTCCCTCGATCCCCAGATGGGGAAGGGATCTGATCGATATCATTTCTGATCTCACGGCAAAACGAACCAGACTGGAAATGACTCAGGATGAACTGGCAAAAAAGATGGGTGTCTCACAGCCGGTGGTAGCAAGATTTGAGAATATGGGCAGAATCCCTTCAATAGAGTTTATTTACAAGGTAGCCGACGGACTGGGAGTAGAGCTGAAACCGCTTAGAATGATATCGCCCAAACTGGCTACAGATTCTGAAGATGATGAGCTGGATATGCCCAAACCTGATATTCCCCGGTGGCAGCAAAATATTTACGAGATTATAGCAGATCTGACGGTGTGCAGACTAAGACAAAGAATCAGTCAGGCTGAACTGGCCAGGCGCATGGGCACCAGTCAATCCGTGATTACGAGATTCGAAAGAATGGGCCGAATGCCCACTCTGGAATTTATTTACCGCGTAGCCGACGCCCTGGGAGCAGAGCTGGAGCCCATACAGATCCTGCCTGAGCTAACATACATTGGTTTTTTGAACATGCGAAAGGTACAGAAAACATGAGTTTGGAAGATTTTTTGAGAAATAACGCTCCGGCTTCCCTTATCCCTTACCTACGGGAAAGCCTTTCTGCTATGTGTCTGAAAGCAGGACTGCCGGCAGTGTATCTTCCTCCAATCAACATTATAGCTTTGCTTGAGCAAGGCGGTAAAGACACAAATAAATAAAAATAGCAGTGGCAAAAGCCATTGTGATGGGTTTGAAAGTATGCTGGTAGAGAATGATATTTTGGTACGTGAAGTTATAACCAAAAAAGAATTGCGAAAATTCGTCAAGTTTCCTCTAAAATTATATCAGGGAAACAAGTATTTTGTTCCGCAATTAATTAGCGAAGAG
>JASKKR010000039.1 GCA_030154085.1 Candidatus Cloacimonadota bacterium
CCTGGCCCTTGCCAAAGAAAAGATCAAAACCGATTTGCAAATTTCTATAACCAGTCCAATCTATCTCTCCACCACATAAAGCCTTATCCCCATTTGTCCCAGTGATCCCCATTTGCAAATTTGGGTGACTCTTTATATTAAGCTTAACGAAATATAGCAGTGGCAAACATGCACTGTTTTCCAATATCTCGAGACTATCATCGCGTTGTTGGTGCTTTCTACCTGTCTCCTAAAAAGAAAAAGATACACAGGAGAAATTTATAAGGGTACGGATAGCTCTATGGTCCCGATAAGAAGCACAGGCAGACCTGTATCCATCAGACCTACAAGAGGATCTACATATTCGAGCAAACCATTTGTTGACTATGCTGCCTAAAAAGATCCCCTCATCTCTCCATAATGGGGGAAAGGTAAGCCTTATGTAAAACTAGATCGTACTAGCTATCACAGAAGCTCGATATTATCAGCCTTAATATTTTTCAGAGCATTGCGAGTATCTAAGATCGGCATCCCACTGTCTGCGATCATTTGATAATCAACAGAAGTGTGATCTGTAAGCACGATGATTAGATCATACTTCTTGATATTACCTAACGCTACGGTTTTGTAGGTCTTGCCATTTTTCTCATGGTGGAATTCTTCCACGAATGGATCGTGTATCTCAAAATCAGCGTGGTAGTTTTCTAGCTGAGTAATAACGCCCTCGATTGGGGATTCGCGCATATCGCATATGTCCTTTTTATAGGCAGCTCCCAAAAGTAAAATCTTGGCTCTGGAGATGGCGACACCGGCTTTATTCAAAATTCGGATGGCTCGTTGCACTACATACTCTGGCATAGCTATGTTTATCTCTCCAGCCAGTTCGATAAGGCGGGTGTGAAAGTCATATTCTCGTGCTTTCCAGGTGAGGTAAAAAGGATCTATTGGGATGCAGTGACCACCTACACCAGGACCTGGATAAAAGGCCATGAAGCCATAAGGCTTTGTCTTTGCTGCTTCCACCACTTCCCAGATGCTGATGCCCATCCGATCACATAGCAGAGTCATCTCATTTGCTAAAGCGATGTTGATATTGCGGAAAGTATTTTCGTAAATCTTTTCCATTTCAGCTACTTCGGGTGAGCTGACCAAGTGCACTTCTGCATCTAAGATGCTTTCGTAAAAGAGGCGTGACACCTCGTTGCATGCAGGAGTCATCCCCCCAACTACTTTGGGAGTATTGTGTGTTTTATATGTCTCATTCCCGGGATCTACCCGTTCAGGGGAAAAGCTAACAAAGACTGTTTTCCCGACCTCAAGCCCGGCTTTTTCCAGTTCTGGTACGATGATCTCACGTGTAGTCCCAGGATAGGTAGTGCTTTCCAAGACCACGAGTGTACCTTCTTGAAGGTGGGGTGCCATGGATTTTGTGCTTGCTAAAATATACGAAGTATCGGGCTGATGATATAGATCTAAGGGTGTGGGAACTGCGATGAGAACTACATTTACTTCCTTCATTCTACTATAGTCAGAGGTAGCGGAAAGTTTCCCGGCTGTAACAACTGCTTTGAGATCTTCATCTGCCACATCACCAATATAGTTTTCGCCGCTGTTCACATGATCTATGGCATGTTGGCTCACATCAAAGCCCAAAACTTCAAAACCTTTTTTGGCTACAGTGACTGCCATGGGGAGACCTACGTAGCCCAACCCAACGACTCCGATCTTTACATTTTTGCTTTTAATGGCTTGTTTTAAAGACATAATACCTCCAGTCTTTGATTGTTATGCATTTGATTTCATGTAAGGTTCCCTCTGAAATCTGAGACAGGATTTGAATTACACAATATGTGTAAAGTTTTTTTTCATGAGTCAGCTTATCATAGCAATTGCTTTTTTTGTGCTAAGGAGCAGAGTTAAAGATTCTCAAGTGTTAGGGTCTTTTGCCAAAATTAGTGATATCAGCTAGCAGAATCAGCAGCCTCCTGCCTGAAAAGATCTGTTGATTTTTCTGGACATAAGTTTGCTCTTTCAGAAAATGACTTCAGAGAAAAATCAAATTACTATATGGAGATACGATGAACCAAGACATTTGCAAACCGCGTCGTGAAGCCCTCTTTGAGTTGATGAAAATTAATGATGCACTAATTCTATTCGCCGCTCGGCAAGGGCAACTGGAAAAATTTAAGCAGGACAACAACTTCTTGTATTTGACCGGGTTAGATATCCCGCATGCAATCTACTTAGCATTCAAGGGACAAAATGCAATTTCTGAGTTTTTGTTTATTGAGCACAGCAATCCTGAACGAGAAGTTTGGGAAGGCAAGAAGATGGGTAAAAATGAAGCAGCAGAAATCAGCGGGATCTCACGAGTCCTATTCCTAGAAGATTTTTATCCTATCCTTTCGCAATATTGCCCATTGATATCCCACATATATTCAAACATTGGTGTTCAAGCTTTGGATATGCCACTTTCATATCCGATGTTCCGTCTAATCCCTGTGCGTGAACGCTATCCTCAGATAGGCATTCATTGCATCACTGAGCTCATTACTCCCTTGCGTAAGGTAAAAAGTGACTGGGAGATCGCTCAATTGCAACGTGCTATAGACGTTACAGGCAAAGGCATCATGGATATATGGGAGAATGCTCGCCCTGGAATGATGGAATATGAGCTTGAGGCGATGCTTTTCTACCGGATTCAACGTAGCGGACTCAAACATTGGGGCTTTGCTCCTATCATCGCTGCCGGTGGGAATGCTGCCACGCTACACTATGAAAAGAACGAGTGTCAGATTGATGCTGGGCAGCTGGTTCTCATGGATGTTGGTGCGGCAAGCTTAAATTACTCCGCTGATATTACTCGTTGCTTCCCAATCAATGGCAGTTTCAGCGAGAGACAAAAGGCTGTTTATAATTCCGTACTCCATGTTAACAAAGAGATCACCAGCATGATAGCTCCTGGGGTCAAGCTCTTGGATCTGCACCTTAAGAGTCATGATCTCATTTGCGAAGAGCTCATCAAATTGGGGCTCATTAAAGATAAAAAAGACGTTAACAAATATTACATGCACAGCATTGGCCATTTCTTGGGCATGGATACACACGATCTTGGCGGTAGAGATGCTGTGTTAGAAGTTGGCAATGTGATCACCGTCGAACCTGGTATTTATATCCCTGAAGAAAATCTCGGAGTCCGAATAGAGGATGATGTCATGGTCACCAGTGAAGGCTACTGCGTCCTTTCCCAAAACATTCCCAAGGAGATAGAAGAGATCGAACAAATTGTAAAGGCATCACGATGAAAGCACTTTATCCTGGCACATTCGACCCAATTACCCTAGGGCACATAAACATACTAGAAAAGGCAGCAAATTGCTTTGATGAAGTGATCCTTGGTATTGCACATTATACAAACAAGCAAAACTACTTTAACCTGGACGAACGTTATGCCCTCTGTCAAGAAGCCTGTGCGCACTTATCGAATGTGACTGTGAAGAAATTCTCTGGTATGGTAGTTGATTTTGCAAAACAAGAGGATTGCCGCATCATGATTCGGGGTTTGCGTGCTGTTTCGGATTTCGAATATGAGTTATCATTAGCGCTCACAAACAAAAAACTTAGCCAAGATATTGAGACTATCTTCTTGGTGCCAAGCCTAAGATATATGTATCTTTCTTCTTCGATGATTCGTCAATTAGCAGAATTGGGCGGAGATTTGCACGATTTTGTGCCTCCAGGAGTTGCTCATGCATTGCAGTTAAGAATGAAGAAGGAAGGTTAAATGGCAAATAAAAAAGATAGTGAAGGACTCAAAGGAATCTCTGATCGCAAACTTCCTGCGGATCTAAATGCTGAAGCTGCCGTGCTTTCTGCCATGTTGATCGATTCCGATGCCGTCAGTCGTGGCATCGAAAAAGTTAAGGAGATCTATTTCTATCGTGCTGCCCATAAATTGATCTTCCGCAGCATCTGCGAGCTATTCAATGACGGTATCGAAGTGGATACTCTAACTCTTATTAATCGCCTGGAGCGCAACAACAACCTCGAAAAAGTGGGTGGCATCCCGTATATCAATGAAATAGCAGACTTCGTAGTTTCCAGCGCAAATTTCGACTATCATGTCAATATAATCACCGAACAAGCTCTCCTAAGGCAATTGATTGTAGCTTCAAATAGCATCATCGAATCCTGCTATAGCTCCACTGCAGATGTCAAGACCATCGTCGATAGGGCAGAACAATCTATTTTCGAGATCGCTGAGCTACCGCAACATCAAGGCTTTATTAAGATAGACCAAATTTCAGCGGAAGTGCTGGATAATATTGACAAAATTGCCAGTACAAAGAGTCCTGTCACTGGTGTTGGCAGCGGATTTGTAGATCTAGACCGTCTCACAGGTGGTTTTCGGCCCGGTCAGTTTATCATTATTGCCGCTCGTCCTGCCATGGGAAAGACTTCGCTCGCTCTTAATATTGCCACCCATGTTGCAGTCAACCTCAAAAAGAAGGTGGCAATCTTCACTATGGAGATGGCGGCCGATGAAGTGATTATGAGGATGTTTTCTTCTGCCTCTGAAGTAAATATGGATAGCATGCTCAAAGGCTATGGCATGAACGAAGAAAAACTAATCCGCATCATGCAAGCATCCGAAGTGCTCAGCTCAAAACACATTTATATCGACGAATCAGGAACCAACACTCCTCTCGATATCCGCGCCAAGACCAGACGCCTCTCTGCCGAAGTTGGTGGGCTTGATCTGATCATTATTGACTATCTTCAGCTTATGGGACTCACTAAAGATCGGGACAATAGACAGCAGGAAATATCTGAGATTTCCCGTGCCATGAAGGTCTTGGCAAAAGACATGAAAATCCCTGTCATTGCCCTTTCCCAGCTTAATCGTGGTTTGGAGAACCGGGAAGATAGACGTCCCCGATTGGCTGATCTGAGAGAATCTGGAGCAATCGAACAAGATGCTGACTTAGTTATGTTTATTTACCGTGACGAATATTACAACCCTGATAATACTGAAAAACAGGGTATTGCAGAAATCATTGTGGGCAAAAATCGTCATGGTTCTACTGGCTCTGTGGATCTTGTATTTGACAAGGAATACACTTTATTCCGCTCTCTGGATCGAGGTGATGAAGGCTTATGATTTCTGATATCTTTGCCGGTATTGGAGAATATAGCATCTTTGTGCGCAAGTGTATTGCGAGCATTGTTGCTCTCCCCAAAAGAAGACTGGAATTTCTCATACAGTTCAAGCGCATTGGCTATGATTCGCTGTTCCTGATTTTCCTCACTGCTGCTTTCACTGGCTTAGTTACTGCTCTGCAGGCTGTGTATCAATCCAAAGGATATATCCCCCTGAATCTCCTCAGTGTGCTCATCGGAAAATCCACCATGATTGAACTTGCTCCTGTGCTTACGGGATTAGTGCTTACCGGAAAGGTTGGGGCTTCGATGGCAGCGGAGATCGGCACAATGAAGGTTTCGGAACAGATTGACGCTTTGTACAGCATGAATATCAATGTGCACGAATTTCTCTATATGCCACGCATTCTGGCGGGAGTTGTTGCATTTCCCTTAATCACCATCTTTGCAAATACTATCAGCATCATTTGTGCATGGTATTTTTCATTTCTTCGTTATGGATTGCACTATCATACTTTCTTCTCAAATATGAGAGCCTATTTTGAATCTTTTGACCTCTGGAGCGGATTACTCAAATCCATAGTCTTCGGCTTCATTATTACATCTGTTGCCTGCTTTTTTGGTGATCGCAGTTACGGTGGAGCAGAAGGCGTTGGCAGAAGCACCACCCAGACCGTCGTCTATAGTTCCGTAGCGATCCTTATCATGGATTTCATCGTAGCCTGGATGCTATTTGGGGCAATGTAGATGAGGAAAGCTCTGCTCATTGCTTTGTTTATCTTAACCGCATGTACACCTCAAAACCAGAAAAATCAAGATCCAAAATCGGAAAATCCCGATGCTAAACTAAAAATTTATGCTCTCACCGATTTTGCCAGTTCAGGTCTGCAAAATGCTATCATCCCTGATTTTGAACGTGATTACAATTGTCAGGTCGAACTCAGCTTCTATGGGAGTCCCGATGCCCTAATCAGAGCTCTCAGATCACCTCAGGCAGATGCAGATATTATCTTTGGTATTCCCTCATCGTTTGCTGCTTCAGACTCTCTGGACAGCTTTTTCTTGCCCTACTCATCATCCGTAGCTGAAGATCTTGCCAAAGATTGTCATCCAGATCTATCTAGTCATATTATGCCCTATGGCTTCTCTTACCTCTGTCTTATATACAATAGCTCACTCATAGAAAATCCGCCCGCCTCCTTTGGAGAATTGCAGGATGCCCGTTTTTTAAACTCAATGGCGCTTCTTGATCCTCTCGTCTCAGGATGTTCACGCGCGAGCATTCAGTGGATCGTTTCAATCTTCGGCTCCAGCGGATACAATCAGATGCTCAGAGCTCTCCGAAAGAATGTTTCCTCCCAATATGTAAACCCACAGGATGCCCTTGCTGCCCTACAAGATGGTGATAGTAAACTCGTGATAGGACTTTCCACTTGGCCAGCTTGGCAAAAAGAGATCAACCCACAAAAATCTGGATTAGATTTTGTGCTCTTTAGTGAAGGTAGCTTTCTCTATACCGAGTGCCTCGGCATTCACAGGGAAAGTAAAAATCCTGCTCTAGCCGGAGCTTTTGTTGATTATGCTCTCAGCCCTCCGGCGCAAAAAATGATCATCTACAAGCTGGGTCTTTTCCCCGCAAATCGTAAGACCATGCTGCCTCCAGCATTCAGTGATGTGCCTTTTTCTGCGAGAACAACAAACGACCGTCTTTCAAGTGAACTCATCTTTCGCGATACCCAACGGTGGTTGGATAATTGGCAACGCTATCTCTTACGCTGATTTCTGGAATCATAATTAAAATTTTACGATCATTTATCTACGGTTCCCTAATATCTTACTAATTTCATTCTTCCTAATATTTGATTTTCATTATATGCAAAATACACTAAATCTTCGGAAAACAATCACTCTAACTCCTTATTTTGCAGGCATCATGATGCCTCCCTCATTTCTTGCCCATTTGAGAAGTGGGCAAGAAACGAGAAAATAAGGAGTTACGGCATTGTGATTTGCATTATCGGGTAGCAAGCCCTGGGCTCGTCAATTATCTTATATACAGAATAAACTTGGTTGATCTTGACATTTTTAGCTAAAACATCTATCATCAAGAAACGATCCCTAAAGACGTAAGATAAAATCTAAGAATAAAATTATCTTTATATGATAGTCAAACTATTTACTACTTAAAAAAATTCCCATCAAAGACAGATGCACTTTTTTATATTTATCACTTTGCCAAATGATAAGTTTTGCCTTCTGAAACATCCTTTTATAGAGTGCAAAGGCGCAAAACGAAGTAATGGCTACTTGTCTTACTAATTTTTTTTGCATACTATATCTGTTTATGAATCACGAAACTATGCAAAGCGAGTGTCTGATTTGCCAATAAAACTTAAAGAATTATATTGACAAAAAAAGCCTCGCGAAGAAATTGACAAAACCTGCTCGACGCGAGTGGGGAAATACAAAGTTCTTTACAAGTTTATAGAGTGCTATAGAGAGAATGTGATAAAGAAGCTCTTGTCAGTACAAGTCATTTAGTAAATGATGGAGAGTTTGATCCTGGCTCAGGACGAACGCTGGCGGCGTGGATTAGGCATGCAAGTCGAACGGTAGATATTCCTTTGGG
>JASKKR010000040.1 GCA_030154085.1 Candidatus Cloacimonadota bacterium
AAGGGAGTGTGGATATTTTTGTGCATTTGCACAATGAATTCTGCACCTCCATCTATGGAAGTATTTGTGTCTTGAACGTAATATGCCCCGTTTAAGACATATTCATCGCGATTAACATCTTGTCTAAAGGCGGCACCCATGCGAGCTGTGAGACGTGCATCTTCTTGATCTATGAAGGAGCGTATAACTCCAGCACTTTCGGTTAACAAAATAGGGTTGATAACCCTTGTGTTGTCCATATCTTCTTGGCTGAGATCCAAAAATTGCGTTTCTATTCTGCCAGCGACATAGGGATCTACCCATGCTTGGAGAGTGAAGCGCCAGAGGCTTTCAAAGTCAATCTTATCGGTGCTTTTTTCTGGCTTTTCCCAATATCTATCGCCATCGTCATCGGTTTTTTGGCGGTGTGTTTGTCCAAAGGCAAGATGCAAAGTATTGCTGCAGTACAACCAATCTTTAAGCTGTTTTTCGAGACTCGAATTTGAGCTAGCCAACCAGGTGATGCTGCTGAGTTCTGTGCCCACCCAGTTGCTGCTAAAAGCACTTTGCGAAAGAGATAGGTTTAAATCTGATTCAAACTTCCAATTTTCAGCATGGATAGCCAGAGCCAAAAAACTGAGACTTACGATAATCAAAAATTTCTTCATAGCCATTCTCCTTTTGTTGAAGTCACGTCCCTAATGGTCAGGGCATCTACTTTGTTCCTTGATGTGTATTTTCCAGATTTCAATTATCTACAAACAGTGATCAAATATCTATCCCATTTATCACTATGATAGTCATAATTTCTGCTTTGGCAATCTTTAGAATTGGGTTGATCCGTGTCTATAACAATCATGTGAGCTCTTCGCTTTTGCAGAAAGCGACTTTGGCTGTGAAGGGAACTTCTCTGGAAAAGAAATCCAATTTTGTATTGTGTGATCCGATAATTGCGATTGACAAAATACGCATTGTCACACTTATTGTAATAAAACATGCAATCGATTGAGGTACACAATGCAAAATGATGTCGTAAGCTACTTTCTACAACTGGTGGCAATTAATAGCGAATCTTTGAACGAGCGGGACATGATAGACGCATTGAGGGCTGATTTGGCAGATCTTGATGCAAAGACCTATGAAGATGAATGTCACAAAGAAACTGGAGGGAATGCAGGGAATCTATATGCCTATATTCCAGGCAATATCCCCAAAGATCCGATCCTCCTCTGCGCTCATGTAGATACCGTCAAACCCGGTAATGGCATCAAAGCCAAGATCGAAGGCGATAGCATCGTCACTGATGGCAACACTGTTCTGGGAGCAGATGATAAATCTGGAGTGGCGGAGATTATGATCGCAATTAAACGCATCAAGGATAGTGGAATTGACCATGCTCCGATCGAGATCCTTTTCACGGTGAGTGAAGAGATCGGGCTTTTGGGCTCAAAATGCTTCGATAAGAGTCGTCTCAAATCCTCTTTTGGTTATGCTTTTGATACCCATGTAGTGGGAGAATTGGTGACAGGGGCTCCTTCTCAAAACAGTTGGCAAGCAGTGATCCACGGGCGTGAATCGCATGCCGGGGTTGCACCAGAGAAGGGCCTAAATGCCATTCGTCTCGCTGCTGAAGCAATCTCAGCTATGCCGATGGGCAGAATTGATCAGGAAACTACCTGCAATATTGGTAAGATTCAGGGCGGAGAAGCTACAAACATCGTCCCAAACAAAGTTAGTCTCTTTGGCGAAGTGCGTAGTCACGACCACGTTAAGCTTGAAAATGTGACTAACGAAATCCGCAAAAGTTTGGAAGTGACTATTGCCGAATATGCTGATCAAGGAGCAAAACTGGATTTTTTCTGCAATACAGAGTATAAGGCTTTTAACATCGCAGAAGATGCCAATGTAGTTCAGCTCGCCAAAAGTGCATTGCGCAATCTGAATATTCCCTATACCGTCGGTAAAAGTGGCGGGGGCAGCGATGCAAACGTAATCTGCGCCAGTGGGATTCCAATGATCATTGTGGGCACTGGAATGAATAAGGTGCACACTGTGCATGAAAGCATTCTGATCGATGAATTGTACAGAGGTGCTGATTTTGTGACTGAGCTGATCCGGCTCTATAGTGAGAACTGACATGCTCCGCATTTGTTTGATTGGATACGGTAAGATGGGCAAGTTGATACATCAGCTGGCCTCGGAAAAGGATTGTGAGGTCGTCAGCATCATCGATCCCAGTAGCGACAAATATTATCCAAGAATTACGCCTGAAAGCCTTAATCAAGCAGATATTGCGATAGATTTCAGCCATCCTTTGGTAGTGCTGGACAATCTCGACCAACTCATCAAGCTTGGACAAAACTCTGTGATTGGCACCACGGGGTGGCATGATCATATCCCCGAGATTACAATCCGAGCTAGAGAACAGGATATGGGTTTACTTTATGGCTCAAACTTCTCTTTGGGCATGAATCTTTTTTCCCGACTGGTTTCAAGCGCAGTTGAGCTTTTTGACAAATTTGAAGATTATGATCTTCTAGCTTGGGAAAAACATCACGCCCAAAAAGCTGACAGCCCATCCGGCACAGCGGTAGAACTGGCAAACCTCATTCTTCAAAAAAGCAGCCGCAAAGACACAGTCGTTTGGGATAGATTGGATCGTAAGCCTCAAGCAAATGAGCTACATTTTGCCAGCATCCGCGGCGGCAAAATCCCTGGCACACACGTTTTGGAATTTGACAGCGAGATGGATAGCATCGAACTCAGTCACGTAGTGAGAAACCGAGCTACTTTCGCAGTTGGAGCCCTTTTAGCTGCTAAATGGCTACATGGCAAAAAAGGAGTCTATAGTTTTCAAGATATGCTCTCAGAGATTCTATGTTAGTCCCATTTATCAAGATGCACGCTCAAGGTAATGACTTTGTGGTCATCGACTTCTTTGCAAATGATCTTGACGTGAGTAACTTTGAGGTCTTAGCAGCCGCAATTTGTGCTCGGCACTTTGGGGTTGGAGCAGATGGCTTGGTCCTGATGAAACCAACTGCCCAGGCTGACGCGCGCATGAAAATATACAATTCCGATGGTTCTTGTGCCGAGATGTGTGGATCAGCGCTTCGCTGTGTGGCAAGCCTGCTATTGAAACGGTTCAGAAGCAAGACGGTGTCTATTCTAACTGATTCCGGACTCAAGACAGCAACCGCTGATGATGAGAATATCAAAGTGAATCTTGGGCAAGCAGCGATAGTCCAAGAAGACATGCAGGTGGAAGGTTTTAAAGGTGATTTGGTGGATATAGGCAACCCTCATTTTATCATCTTTGGGGCTGATCTCGATCATGATCCTCATCTCAAATATGGAGCTATGCTGGAGCATCATCCAATCTTTCCCACCAGTGTCAATGTACACTTTGTGAAAATCTTGGATCGGCAGAATATCCGCATCAAAATCTGGGAAAACGCGGTGGGAGCAACCTTGGCTTGCGGAACAGGCGCAGCTTCTACAGTATTCGCCGGGATCCAAAAAGGACTCTTGGATAACAAAGTGAGAGTGGATCTGCCAGGGGGAGTGGTCAACATCCGATATGAGGAGCAATCTGGTGACATCTACCTCATCGGACCAGTTTCAGAAGTCTTTGTAGGAAAGTATCAATGGAAAATCTAGGGAAATATTTTTTGGAGCTCCGTCAGAAGCGCGAGATATCCTATGAAAAAATCTTCGAGGACATCAAAATCCCCGAGAGGCAGATCAGGGCTATTGAAGATAACAGGCTTGAAGAATTGGGGGACTATGGCATCGCGAAAGTGCTTGTCTACAACTACGCTCGCTATCTTGAAGCTGATCTCGATATGGTGATGGATGAGCTGAAAATACTCATGCCAGAAACTAAAAAAAGGGACTTTGTCCCCCATCGTACCATTAAAGAGAAGAAGATCATGCTCTCCACGAACTTTTTGTGGCTTGTGGGGATAGTGATCATTGCTGCCATTCTCGGCTCCATATTGCTGCACTCATATAGGCAAGGACTCTTGGTGACGCCGGATTTCTTTCCCAAAGACAAGGAAAAGCAAGAAACAGAAGTAACAAACGAAGATGTATCAGAACAACCCGATACCCTACAAATCCGCATGCGAATGCTAAGCGAAAGCGTTCCCAATAATGAACCTACAGAAAGTACTGATCAAGAAAGAACGATCTACGACAATACCGACTATTTGGGAGAGATATTGGGGGAAAGTCCTGTAAATGTGGAGATAAATTAGAAGAAAAGAAATGGCATCCCGTAGGGGAATCGAACCCCTGTTGCATGACTGAGAATCACGAGTCCTAGGCCACTAGACGAACGGGACGCATAAATTTTGGGAAATCAAACCATTCGAATATTGCATAACAGCGTATTTGGCGACCCCTAGGGGAATCGAACCCCTCTTGCAAGAATGAAAATCTTGAGTCCTTACCGATAGACGAAGGGGTCGCAAATACTTGGTGATCCAGGATGGGATCGAACCATCGACTCTCTGCTTAAAAGGCAGATACTCTACCGCTGAGTTACTGGACCAAAAAATCTCTATGTCTGTTCATAAAATTTGACCTACCCTTTTTTGTCAAGGGAAAATCACAAAATCCACACAATATGAAGCCTATATGACAATGACACACCTACTTAGAACTACATGTCTTCTACTCTGCATTTCTCGGCAGAATCAAGTTCACTATGCAGCGCAGCCCAGATAAAGTTAGCATCTTGACTGTTTACCAGGCTATTACTCAATTGTCTGTCTGAGAGCACCTTTGCCAAGGATTGCATTACCAAGAGCTGGGCATTGGGTGAATCTTTAGGTGTAATGATCAGGATTATCAAACGTACTGTGAGCCCATCGGGGCTATCCCACTCTATTCCTTGAAGAGATTGAAATACAAAAATATAGGAACGCCCTATACCGTCAAGACGGGCATGTGGAAGGGCTATCCTCATACCCATTGCAGTGCTCATCTGATCCTCGCGAAGTTTGATTTCTTGAAGGATCTCATCCTCTGATAGGCCCATGCGGAGGGCTGCCTGTTTACTCATATATGCCAGCATCTCATCTCGGTTTTGAACTCGGATATCAAGATGTACATCATCTTTGGCAAATACGATCTCAAATATGTTACGCCGCAGCTTTCTAACCGCCCAAGACAGCCAAGGTCCGAAGATGATGGTGGAGATCAGGGAGGATGAAATGATGCTAACTAAAATTTGCTCGGAGATAAGACCACCGTTGAAAGCAAGCATACTAACGACAATGTGCATCTCGCCTCCCGGAGTGTGAGCTATGGAAATAACATTAAGATTGCTTTTGTGCTGTTTTGACCAACGCGCCCCCAGGTTCGCTGCAAAATATCTGGCAAATACACCCACCGCAACCATCAGCAGTACAAGCTTCCAGTCAAAATTGGCTACAAAATCCAGATGCAAACCAATATTGGCAAAAAAGATCGGCACAAAGATGGCATAGACAAGTCGATTGACCACAAACCTATCGCGTTCCCCTATGTGTTTGGCTTCGCCGAGAACTGTTCCCGCCATGAAGAATCCAAACAGAGAATGAATTCCTATCTTAAGAGTGGCAGCTCCAAATAGGGCTCCAATCAACATAATAAAAGTGATCTTGAGCCCCATGCTTTCACCGGAACGGTTGTGGATGAATGTGACCATTTTATCCACCACCCGCCTTAGTACTGTAAGACTGATGATAGTGAATGCCAATGTTAGAAAGATTAATCTTCCAATGAAGCCAAAATCCATGGAACCATGTGAAAATATCCCCAATATCACCGTGAAGATTACCCATCCGGCAATATCATTGATCGTCAACACAGAGAGGATCAAAAAGCCAACATCGGTCTTGAGAATGTTCAAGTCGCGCATTCCGCGGATAGCTACTGGCAATGCGCTGATCGTCATCACTGCTGCTAAGAATAACGTAAAGAGTATGCGCTGAGAAGGATCCACTAAATATCTATTTGGCAAAAAAAATAGAGGAATAAAGCTGATGATGATCGGCAAAGTGAGATCTAAGAGGGAAAGCTTGATAGCATTGCCACGCTGCTCCCAAATACGTGAAAAATTAATCTCAAGTCCTGCTTCCATCAGGAGAAAGAAATTGCCAAACCAAGCGATGGTTTCGAGCATGGAGCGCTGAATTACTTCATCTGGAAAGAGGCTTGCTTGCAGCTCTGGAAAAATACGTCCCAAGATCGCCGGACCAAGAATCAATCCCACCAAGATATCGCCGGTGATACTCGATTGCTTGATCTTGAATAAAAAATAACCTATTAGTTTGCACAATCCGAGTACAAGAGCAAATTGCACTAAAAAGATCAATAAATGGTGCTCAGTTATAGGTCCCATCTAAACTCCTAATAAACATAGGTTGACTTCGAAATTTTAGTGTAAATTCCAACGCATTGAATATCTGGTTCGTTAAGGCTATCTGGTATCACTAGTTAATTAAGATATGATCGGTCAAATGACCCTATCGCATTGTATTTTATATTTACGTTTCATGTCAAGTTTTTCTGGTTGATGCGCTTTTGGTAGTGTCTCAATGGATGGGGACAATTGGAATATGCCAGGTAGACTATGGACCCTCATTGAAAACCTCAAATTTCATCGCCAAGACTTCAAATACCCAAGTCCAAGAGATGATGAGCCAGACGAGTTGATTGTTCGAAATATGCTAACTTCTTCCAGTTCATTTTAATGTATATAGCACTGGATTCGGCAAAACCATAGAGAATGTCCAAGTGCTTCAATAAACGGTGGTAGATTTAAAGTTTTGGTGATTAAACTGGGTTGCGTGATATGGGAAAGTCCAAGTCAAACAAAACAGGTGTATATGTCATATCTTGCTTGCCAGTAATGTGATAGCATCAATTGTCCAAGTGAGGCAATTTGAGCCTTTACTGTATGTTAATAGCCACTATCATAAACCTTGAATATTTTTACATTCGCTACCTGCCAGCTTCTTATTCTTTTAAAGTCGGTTTATTTCCCCAAGGAAGATCGAATAATCTTTTGACGCCCACTACCGGCACCACCATACCCTTTTTATCACTGAATTCGATGCCCAGATCCAGAGAAAGATTTGCCATTTCCTCCTCCCATTGCCAGGTATAGATGACGGCGTATCGTGATATATTCTGATCTGCTTGATCATAAATAATGTCATCATGAAATATAGATCGATACTCATTTATCTTGCTACTGACTCTTATTATACCATAGCGGAAGGTAAGGCTATGGGAGATTTTCTTATCCTTTGAGTATTTTACCTTGCTGATCGTCAAGGGGAATTCTCCACCTATTCCCCGCTGCTTGAGATGGTAAAGTGGCTCATCTATCAGCCCCGTCATCTCCTCCTGCTTTTTGAGGGATAAAACTTCCTGGTGATACAGCACGCCAGGGGCAAAGCCCAGCCAATAGCTATCTCGAATGGGAAGCGAATATTGCAGATAGCCGCGGAAAGAAGTGGTGACCGATGGCCAATATTCGAGAGAGAAACTTTCGGCCAAAGCGAGCGCCAGCTGTCCTCCCACCTGGAATCCATTACCCAAGCCGAAGTCCACGCCTGCTGGCACTTGGAAGCCCAGGTCTGCCTCCCGTGATCGGCTATTCAAACCCAGCGTACTATCCGGTTCAAAATTCAAGGCAGGAGCGTATGAATAGCTGGAAGAGACGAGCGCCATTCCACGAGCTTTACCTTTTGGCAAAGGC
>JASKKR010000026.1 GCA_030154085.1 Candidatus Cloacimonadota bacterium
GGCCATAGCTCTAACGGAGATAGTCTCACACAGATTTCTCAGATTCCACAGATATTATCTTTCAGGAAATACCAGTTTGACCAGCCCAGGAAATCATCGGCCTTTGCTTTGCACTATAGTCTAAGTTACATTCATAGGTTATCAATATTACCATTGGCTATACGTTTGATATTTTCATTAAGATTGGTAGTATTAAAATTGACTAATAGCCCCAACGGTTTCCCTGTAATCTTGAGGTAAGTTTGCATTTGTTTCATATGAACGTTAAGTATTGATTCTATTGACTTCAATTCAATAATCACTAAATCCTCAACCAAAAAATCCAGCCTATAACCAAGTCCAAGATCGGAGTCTTTGTACATGACCATCAGCGGAAGCTCTTTCCCATATTTTAAGCCTATCAAATCAAACTCCCGTGCCAAAGCTTTAGAATAAATGCTTTCCAGTAAGCCTGGTCCAAGCTCATTATACACTTCGAAAATGGCGCCCCTAATCTTATACGTAATATCATTCAACTTCATCAACCAATTCCCCTCATTTATATAATACTTAAATAATCTGTGTAATCAGTGTAATCTGTGAGAGCCCTTCACTGTGTGAATAACCCATCCATCTCATAATTTCAAATCTGTGAAATCAGTGTAATCTGTGTGAGACATCTATATTGACAAGCAAACTCCCCCGATATTATGACTCAAATTGACCCTGTCCCATTTTTTACACCACTTGTAAAGTGACACGTTTGCTAATGACGTTGTTTTCATAGTTTTCTCGATATTTAGCCGGGGGCATAAAATTAAGTGAGCTGTGGGGGCGATTGTTGTTGTAATCGACCCGCCATTTGCTTATCACGTCTCTTGCTTCAATTGGATTTACAAATGAGTTTAAGTCAAGACATTCTTTTCTAAACTTACCGTTAAAGCTTTCTACAAAGGCATTCTGTTGCGGCTTTCCGGGGGCTATGAATCTGAGCTCTACACTGTTATCCTGTGACCATTTGAACATGACTGAACTGCGAAACTCAGGACCATTATCGCAGACTATGAATTGGGGCAAAGGTCGGAACTGCTCTATCTCCGATAATGCTCTGGCAACTCTGTGACCTGAAATGGAGGTATCTACTACCTGGTAGATAAGTTCCCTAGTGAAGTCATCGATTATATTAAGTACTCTGAAACGTCTTCCGCTCATAAAGCTGTCTGACACAAAATCCATTGACCAGCGATGATTTGGGTGCTCAGCCTGTATCAATGGCTTGCCTCTGTATTTGACATGCTTTCTCGGTCGTTTGGGAACCTGCAATCGAGCCTCGCAGTACAAGCGTCTGATCCGCTTATGATTGACAGCACCAAACTTGGCTCGAACTACACTAACCATGCGGGGCAAACCCCAACGAACATACTGGTAGGCCATCTCTTTCAGATACTCTGTTATCAATCGGTTCTCCTCGCTTTGTTTGGACTCATAGTAGAGCCCTTTGCGTTCAACTTGTAACAGCTCACAGGATTTTCTCTTACTCAAGCCTTGATCGCTTAATTCCCCAACAGCCGCTTGCCTCTGCTGGGGACTTACCATTTTTTTGAGAGAAGCTCCTTCATCGCTTCGATCTCAAGATCTCGTTCCGCCACCATCTTCTTTAAACGACGGTTCTCTATCTCCAATTCATGCTTGAGCTTAGCATCACTTGGTGACAGCCCACCATATTTGTTCTTCCAGTTATAAAAGGTGTTCCGACTTATTCCGTGTTTACGACATAAATCCTTAACTTCTATCCCCATATCTGCTTCTTTGAGGATCTGATGGATCTGAGTGTGAGTGAATCTGCTTCGCATTGATCGCTCCATATCTTGTTAAGTTTTTTCTGAGCAACAAATTCTCCCGTCAAGCTCCTGCTGTAAAGCGGGAAATTTTTGATCAGAAAAAACGGCTGTTGCTGACTCATGTGTCACTCTTCTGCTGGTGTAAATTTCGGGGATAAGGTCAAAATCTGTGAAATCCGTGCAATCTGTGTGAGACCTTCGCTGTGTGTATGACGCATCATCCATAACTCATCCATTCAAAATACCAAATCTGTGAAATCAGTGTAATCTGTGTGAGACCCTCATCCGCGTGTATCATTATACCATTCCACAAAACTCCTTACCGCCTCGGTGAAGCTCCTTTGGGGAGAAAACCCCAATTCTTCCGTAGCGAGCGATATGTCTGCATAAGTACTATTTACATCACCCTTCATAAAGTTAACATGCTCTACCCTGGCTTTCTTACCGAGAATCTCTTCTATAGTCTGGACCATCTGATCAAGTCTTACCGGATATGAATTCCCCAGATTATATATTTTAAACTCCGGCGGATTCGAACCTGAAACTTTACGAATAGACCCCATTATGCCATCGACTATGTCATATACTGAAGTATAATCACGCGAACTGCTGGCATCCCCACGTAATTGAATCGGATCACCAGCTTCGATCGCCTTGACAAATTTGTGCACCGCCAAGTCCGGCCTCTGCCTGGGCCCAACAACGGTAAAGAACCTCAAACAATGAACAGACATCCCATAGATGGAGTGATATACATGACAGAGTACTTCGCCGGCCTTCTTGGTTGAAGCATATGGTGAGATCGAATTATCCGTATTATCAGATTCCTTGAAGGGAGTTGGGTTGTTGCCATAAACCGAAGACGATGAGGCAAATACAAACTTACTGATAGAATGTTCCACGCAGCTTAACAGCAAGCGCAGAGTCCCTATCACGTTTACATCATAGTAAAGCTCAGGATTCTCCAAAGACGCCTGCACACCCGCCATCGCCGCCAAATGAACCACTATCTCAGGACGATGCTCGGCCAATGTTTTGTCCAAGAACTCCTTATCCCTGATATCGCCCTCACAAAGCTGATATCTGGGATTGCTTAATGCTTCCCTGATGTTCTTGCGCTTGATCTCAGGGGCATAGCACCTATTGAAATTATCAACGTTTACGACCCGAACTCCCTCCTGCAGCAATCTATCAACCAAATGGGAGCCGATAAAGCCGGCCCCACCTGTCACTAAGTATTTCATTTGCGTCCTTTGTCTCACACAGATTTCATAGATTCCACAGATTCAATTTACGATTTTCCCCTAAGCTCTGGGGCGGTTTTATCATCGGCGATTCATACTATGCCTTGAGTTATAGAATCTGAGTTAAAGCTCATCAGAGAGCCCAGTATTTTCCGCCTATGTTTGAGATAACAGACAATTATTTATGATGAACCGGTAGTAGCACCTCAACAGACTTCAATGCTAGGACAACTCAGTGTATAACGCTTAACGTCATAACGGATAACGCATAACGCATAATCCATAATCTCTTCTTATAAAATCTGTGTAATCCGTGTAATCTGTGAGAGAACCAGCAGTTCCACCATGGGACCCCACTCATCCTTCCACTACATGGGATCATCCTATTTAGCGAGTCTGTATCCCGGCTCCATTAACTTGAGATGTCCTGATCGGGTTATAATTAACGATGGATGTGACTCCATATCCGCCTTCTAGTCCTAAATCGTTATAATCAATGATGAGATCATCTAAGGCAGATATGTCGGTTGTCCCCCACCAATTATTAGCAAAATCAAGGGGATAAGGCCCATCCGGATAATAATAGTAAGCACGAGATTCAACAGCATACTGACTGGCAATAATATTGTTATGATTAGCCTTAGTCCATCCGTTATCTACTGTATTGTAGGATTGATAAGAATAATATGTTTTAACTCCTACTTTGCTATCTATATCATTATATGTGATGTTTAAATTAGACTTACCAGAATTCTCAATCGCTATTCCATCACTGGTCACTTCATTATATCTGAAATCAGTTGTCGATTCCCAAAGATTCAGGTAACCACGATCGTTGTTTATAAAAGCATTATCTTCCACTACTGCATTCTTCACTATTTCATGTTTCTGAGCAATATAGTTGCTATAAAATAAATTACCACTTGCCTCCAGACCTTGAACATCATAAGCATGGCAAGCTGCAGCATTGGTATCATTGCAATTAATGAATAAGCTTTTGCTAATACTCATATCATCCATCGCTCTAGCTACCAATCCAAATGCGCATTGGTTAAATGACAAGAATTCGATAGCAAAATCATCACTGCTTATCTGAAGAGCATTCAGAAGATATGAAAAACTAATATTGGCTAATTCATTTGTGCCTGAATAGACATAAAGCCCATCGCCCATATTTGAGCTTTGCATCGCTCCGGAATATATACCGGAGTAAGACGTAATATATGCTCTTTCCTCACTATCCGGTGTTGATATCAAACCATGAGAACTGATCTTGACGTTTTGGTCTATCAGAAGCCTACTATTTGCTTCCATGATCAATAGTCCACTTACTCCAATCACTACATCATTCTTTGCCACATAGCATTTCCCGCTATTCAAAACATACTGCCCTTCAATGTAAGACGGTAGTTCAATTTCTGCATAAAGCTTGGATATCTTGTCCGTGATATTTATCTCGTCGCTATTAAGCTCAATATCAAACAGGTAATTATATCCCCAACCCTCTTTACTATATGTCACTATATATTCATCATATGGTAGCTTCGGAAAGCTGAAATTGCCTTCATTATCAGTGTAAACTGTATACAGAGCTTCATACTCTCTATGGTCAAACAGCACTTTGTCATCGACCGGGAATGCCAATTGTGGGTATTGATCTTGAACTAGCCTTAGTTCCTCCGGCACAATGCCTGCATTATATATGGATACAACTATCCCGGAATGATCGGTTTCACCATCGAGTAATACTATACCTTTAATGATTCCTTTGGAAGTATTGGTTGAAGAGTCGCAGGACCATAGCAGAACACATGCTGTCAACAGAAGCAATAGTTTAGAGATTAATGCAATCTTATTTCGCACTATACCCTCCATCAATAACTATGTTTGAGCCGATAAAGCCGGCCCCGCCTGTAACTAAGTATTTCATATGTATCCTTTGTCTCACACAGATTTCATAGATTCCACAGATTCAATTTACGATTTTTCCCGAAGCTCTGGGTCGGTTTTATCATCGGCGATTCATACTATGCCTTGAATAATAGAATCTGAGTTAAAGCTCACCAAGAAGTCCAGTGGTTTCAGCAGATGTTTGAGGTAACTGATCAATTGTTTATGATGAACCGGTAGTAGCACCTCAACAGACTTCAACGCTAGGACAACTCAGTGTATAACGCTTAACGTCATAACGGATAACGCATAACGCATAACCACATTCTTCACTCTCTGCCCAACCAGCTACACCTTTAGACTTTCTCCATAATCCCTTATAGTTCTAAATTCATATTCCCTCTCAGCATAGAACAAGATCATATCTTCATACAACGGAATTGCTCTCTTACCAAGATTCTTCACTTTCAGTTTGCTCCGGACAATGTCCTGAAGAAGATACTGGATCGGATTCGAGCTTCTGCGTTCTATGTTGCGTGCATCTCCACTTTCATCAATCAATTCATTGGGGTGTATATCAAAAACCATAGGTTTACCGGTAAGTTTGCTTTCCTGATGAAGAATCCACCTTTGTAACGCAGTATACTTCGGCATTAATCTCATTGTAGTGCCAACATAAGGTGTTACCAGTGCTGTTAAAGGAATCTCGATTAAAGAGCTTTGCCCCTTCATAAAAATATTATTCTCAGCTACTCGATATGGCAACCTTGGGGAATAAAGCCATTTGAGTTTCTTGATGCCTCCAAAAGACATAAAGAAATCAAACCTTTGAGATGCGACAGAACTATCAAACTTGAAACCAGTCTCAATCAATGCTCTGACTGTATCATTATTAACTCGCAAGGCAGGGGCTCGGAAGGACACAACTTCTTGACCGGATATATCTTCTAAGAGTTTCTTAGAGTATTCTAAATGATCTTTCTGCTTAGTTAAGGGCATTATGTCGAAGCCATTCTCTTTTAAATGAGACTTCCCATGAGAAGCAACCTCGTGACCGTCTTTGATTATCATCTTCACAATCTCGGGGTATAGCTTAGCGATATATGCTGTAAAAAAGAAAGTGGATCTCACATTGTATTTTGCATAGATATCCAATAAAGCAGGCATTCCCTCTTCCAGCACTTTCTTGCCAGTTTCATCTCTCAAAGAATTATACCATATTGATGTAGTCTCTACGTCGTTGGTTAACAAAGCATTCTTTTTATTCGGTATTGAACTACCGTGCACTATACCCCCCATCAACCACCAAGTTCTGCCCTGTGATCCATTTTGCATCATCACTAAGAAGAAACACACATAGTGTTGCAACATCTTTAGTTTCACCAAGACCCATAGGATATTGCTTAACTATACGTTGGAATTCGTCTTCACTAATGCTATCTTTAAGTCCTTTTGTCATCTGAGTGTCCGTAACCGTCCCAGGCGAAACACAATTCACTCTTATATTTTTTGGTGCCAGCTCAATTGCCATCGCTCGAGCCCCTCCCACTAAAGCTGCTTTTGAGGCACAATAAGAGGTAAGCCCGGCATTAGCTGCCACACTCATTACGGACGAGATAAAAACTATGCTAAGCCCATTATCTGCACAATAAGTCTTTTTAGTTAAAATTCTGCTGAAATCAAAAGCTGCTATTGTATTAAGAGAGAATACCTCAATAAAGTGATCTTTATCCATTGTCCGCAATGGTTGGATGTATTGAATCCCGGCAGAATGAATAAAGCCATCTATCTTACCATGAGTTTCCGCAATTTCCCGCACTATAGGTTCAATCTCTTCTGAATTTGTCACATCCAAACTATGGACTGAATGTGTTTTATTTTCCAAGATTGAAGACACTTCCTTAAGCTTATCCAGATTCCGAGCAATTAAATGTACCCTTGCCCCGGCTTTGCTACACTCAATAGCACAAGTTCTCCCTATGCCTGAGGATGCACCGGTAATGATAATATTTTTACCCGAAAGATCCATTACAATACCTCGTATTCAAAAATATCGAGCAACAAGGTGCCTTTCAAACTAAGAACCATCGTTCCCCACGAATAACCAACACCAAAACCGCTCAACAAAGTTTTAGCGTTGTTTTCTATTCCGGCTTTGTTAAAGCAAAGCGACAATGGTATTGATGCTGAGCTCGTATTTCCATATTCGGATAGAGAGTAAAGAAATATATCCTTTGGAATCCCCAGGCTCTTCCTCATAAACTCGAGCATATATTTATTTGCCTGGTGAAAGACAACCAGATCAGGCATTCCACAGGTATCTAGCACTTTTTGGATATGCGGGACAACTGTAGAAATTGTGAAATTGAAAATCTCCATCCCATCCATAAACAAGTGTTCCTCGGATCTTGAATTCCCATCTGTGCCAACAACTATTTTTTGTGTTTCAAGGCTATGTTTAGTTCGTGAAGCTCCAGCTGGGATAATTAGGTTGCTCCAGCCATTCCCATCAGAGCCTAAGGAGAACATAATCGAACTCTCATTTGATACACTCTCAAGTATGGTTGCACTGCCGGCATCTCCAAAAAGGAATCTGGTAGAGGCATCATCGGGCGCTGCGTATTTACTGATTGTATCTCCTGCAAGCAAAAGGGCATATTTCTTTTGAGCTGTTTGTAACAACGAAGAGGTAACATAGAGACCATATACATAAGCGCTGCAACCTAAGTTCATATCAAAGGTGATCGTATCAGTTGATAATCCCAATTCCTTATGAAGAACATGACTGGTAGCCGGGAGAAAATAGTCAGGTGTTTGAGTAGCAAAAATCAAAATCCCGATCTCATTAACGTCTATTTCTAAGTTACTTATCAGTTTTTTAGCTGCATGAAGTGCCAAGTCAGATGTACAGGTGTCTTTATTTGTAATTCGTCTTCTTCTTACACCGGTTGTATTTACAATCTTTAGTCGCTTATCGGCATCAAACAGAGGAACATTCAAATTATCCTCAATGTCCGGAGGTACACAACAAGCTATGCCTTTGATCTGTATGCCATCAATCTTTATCATAGAATCCTCATACCCTAATAATCGTTGAACCCCATGAATATCCAACACCAAAACCTGCAAGTAAAACTGAATCTCCGACTTTGATTATCCCTTTATCCCATGAATCTTTCAAGGCAATCGGAATTGTATTGGATACAGTATTGCCATATTCAAGCATATCGATGTGGCATTTAGAGGGATCTAAACCAATCGTGCTTATTAGGAACTCAATTATGTATTTGTTTGCTTGATGGAGGATTACATAGTCTAATTGATCTTTATCAAGATGGTTCTTTTTACACACATCCTCAACCAAAGGTGGGATTGTATCTATAGTAAAATTGAATATTTCGGGTCCATTCATATAGAGCTCCGGATATTCGTCACCAACTGCTCTAAAAGAGTTCTTAGCTCCAATGTTGCGTACAATCAGGTTTTCTGCTCCCTTGCCATCAGTTCCCAAAACAAAATCTCCTATATGGTAATTATCTGACTCAGTTACAAGTGTAGCCGTAGCAGCATCCCCAAATATACTCCGATTGGAAATGTCACTATCTGAAATATACTTGGAATAGGTCTCGCCGGTGAGTAGCAAGATATTCATAGCAATACCGGATTCGATTAAACTTTTAGCCAAAGCTAAGCCATAAATGTATCCCGAGCAACCAAGATTGAAGTCCAGAGCCCCAATGTTCGTTCTCAGTCCAAGCCTATCTTGAGCAATACAAGCAGAAGTCGGCAACAAATGATCCGGGCTTTGCGTACAGAACAGAACGAAATCAATTAGGCTCGGATCCACATAATTAAACAGCTTTTGGGCTGCTTTAACAGCCATATCCAAAGCTGTCTCTTCCGAGCCGGCTATATGCCTATTTCTGATGCCAACCTTTTTCTCAACTTTTTGTGAGTTCCATTCCGGATGCTGGGCAATAAGGTCTTCGTTGCTTAGAACATGTTCCGGTAGATAATACTCAATCCGGCTTATCTTGGCGCCCATACTTTATCCTTTGTTTGCTGATATATAATTATACAGATCCTCAACCGTCAATAATGAATCGAATTCCTTGCGAGGTATGGTAATACCATAATTCTGTTTAATCATGGCTATTACAGACAATACTGCCAATGAATCCCATTCTTCATATTCACGGAACTTATCATTGGCTTTGATGTCTGTGATTTCCATTTCTAAAGCGTCCGCTAAGATGTCGATAAACTTGTCCATTATTATCTCCTTATTTTCATCTATACTTTATTATTCGATTTTTTGCCGGGGCAACTAATGTATTTGGCTGTACATCTTTACTAACAACAACACCAGCTGATACAACAGCATTCTCTCCAACACTTACTCCAGGAAGGATAGTACTTCTAATTCCTATCCAAGCATTCTTTCCGATGACAACTGGTGCTACATAAGCTTCAAAATAGTCTTTATATGACTCATTGGGATTTGTGTGAGTAATAATATATACATCTCCATTTATACCACAGTTATCATGTAAATATATGTACTCTGGATAAGCATGGTCCAGTACACAGTTAAGCCCAATAAACACATTTTCACCAATGTTGACTCCTCTTAATCTATGCATCTTGATCCTAAGAGAATTAATTGGGCAGTAAAGAGCCAGCACTTGGAGAATGTGATTTCTCGTTTTTTTTAATAGAAATGGAAGAAAATTCATTTCTCTTCTTTTGCTTGAATTTCGTACTTGGTTAGAAAATCCTTTCCGCATTTCATGATAAGGGATGTTTACCTTTTCTCTCATATTGACACCCAACTTTTGATGATTCAGGGTTTATGCCCTTCGCTTTTTGTTCCTGTCTTCTAATTACCCTGTTCTTTTAATGTACCTTATATATCGATGATGCTATTTATCTCTCACACAAGCGATTGGTTCTCATAAAAGGGTCGCCTATGAGATATTATTAGTAGAAAACCTCACAAAAGAACCGCCCTTTAATCGTATATAGCTTCACATTTTAGTCACAAATCTAAAATATCTTTGACCAAATCTCGTAAGAGCCAATCTGATAAGCAATTATTTTTTTAGAAGCACAGATAGATGGTGCACCAAAAGCATTATTAATATCTTCAATCAATGAGTTTTGGCCATAACAAGTTATAGATACTATGAGATGGCTTAAAGACCAGTGAATCGTCCTATTGCTTTCGATGAATTTGAAATACTATCCGGGTATTCCGTTACAAACCAATACAGAAAATCAGTTAGATTCGTATTCTCTCTGAAAAACCTATCCCGTTTTGCAACCCATTGTTGTTTCATCCCGTCTGCAGTAAACTCTTTAACCGTTTGAATCAGCTCATCCCGTTTCTTAGGTGAAATGCTAACACCCAAGCCATATTCATCTTCTATATAATCTATGTAATTGAAATTTAATCCACTATCGATCCAATTATTGGTTCTGATTGAAGGAGTGCCAAGTAAACCTGCCTCTACATGCATACTTTGACTATCTGTTAGCAAAAGACGAGCATAATACAATAGAGAGTGCATATCGTTGGGATCAAGTTTCATGCAAAATTGAGAAAACTCAGGGTATTCCCCTTGTTCTGCATTAATCATTACTTTACCTATCCCATTAAGATAGGGAATTATTTCCTTGAGGACATCTTCCCTTAGTCCTGTTTGCACTTGATTTACTGAATCATGCAGAGCCCCAAATGTAACGAGCCGTATTATCACGAACTGCTCTTCTGATAGCCCGTATTTATCAAGGACTTTAGAATCAGGACGGAAATATTTGGGATGGAGATATGCTGTCTTTTGATTACCATCGTAACCAATTCTTTTATGGTCCCATTTCCCCAAATCAACTACTTTTGCAGCTACAATATGGGTAGCAAAAGGAAATGCCAGCTTACAATAATCTTTTGTAAAGTACCAATCGTCGTCTGTAAAGACCAATGAAACTTTCCTTAGCAAAAATCCTACATGGGTAATAGCTATATCAGTGCCCATCATAATGTTCACATGATTGGCCAAGCAGTATTGTAAAATCCGAAAATCAGACTGAAACAAGTGGGCAATGCCTCGCAAAAATATCCCTAGTCTACCCTTTAGCTTTTCTCTCCAAACCGGTGAAACTGAAAACCTATATTCAAATCCGTATCCCTTTACAAGATCCTCAATAATCCCTCTTTTCTGGATAAAAAAAATACAATGATGCCCATCATCCAATAGCTTCCTTGCCAAATTTTTGAACATATGAAATTGAGAAGGATGATTGACCGCAAATACATAATGTTTCTTTACCAATATGTGCTCCATGCTATAATGATTATATTAAATTATGAGTGAATAGGTAGCTTGTAATGGGTAATAGTAATTAGACCTTGGTTTGTACCGATTTGATCAAACCGATAAGCAAGCGTTTGGTTTTCTGTAACTGCTCTCCTATCGAGTTTTGCCGCACTTCATCATTGGAAAACTGTAGCATCCAGGCCATCTCCAATTGCGTCTCCAGCTCAATCAGGGATCCAAGCGCAATGTTCAGGAAATTGTTCAGTTCCTTTAGAGATTTCCGTTCATTACCTTCCGCAATATTCGAAGGGACAGAGAGAATTGCTCTTTTCATTTGAGAAGTCAGGCCATAGATTTCCTCTTTAGGGAGCTCCTTACAAAGCTCATACACCATCTTCACCAGAACCATACTAGCCTTGTACACTTCCAAATCTTTATGCATCATCGAACTATTCCCCTTCTGCCTTCTCACCATTACCCATTACCTTCTACCTTCTACTTTCAAAAAACTCATCCAGCACCCTCACCACTCTCTCAGCTGTCTTCCCATCCCAGTATTTGGGCACAGTCCCCTTCTTCACATCACCTTGTAGAATCTTCATACTGTAATGCACAATACTATCGCTAGTAAGTGGCACTAGTTGATTTGTCCCTTCAGTGATCGTTATCGGTCGTTCAGTATTCTCCCGTAGAGTAAGGCACGGTACCCCGAAGAAGGTTGATTCTTCCTGGATTCCACCGGAATCTGTAAGAATGAATTTCGCATTCATCTGCAACTTCATAAAATCAAGATAGCCGATGGGTTCAGTTATGGTAAGATTGGGAATTTCTGCCAGTTGGGAGCTTAAACCCAAGCGCTCGATGTTCTTGCTGGTCCTGGGATGCACAGGAAATATGATTCTGATCTGTTCCCCAATCTTCCTAAATGCTGATAATAGCATTTGCAATCCTGATATTTCATCAACATTAGAGGGACGATGTAGCGTAACCAGTGCATAGGGCTCCTGCTCACTGATCACCAATTCACTCATTACCTCAGATTTTTCTGCTTTCGCACGATTCTCCACCAAAGAATCAATCATAATATTGCCAACCAAACGTATCTTCTCAGCAGGGACGCCCTCTTTGAGAAGATTTGCATTACCGTCCTCAGAAGGAGTAAAGAGTAGATCAGATATCCTATCAGTAAGCACACGATTTATCTCCTCCGGCATTCTGTCATCAAAACTGCGTAAGCCTGCTTCAAGATGAGCTACCGAAATATGCAATTTTTTGGCAACCAACGCACAGGCAATTGTGGAATTTACATCCCCGGCAACGATAACCAGATCAGGTCGATTTCCGCTTAAGATATATTCCTCATAGCGCTCAATTATACGGGCAGTCTGCTGCCCATGAGTTCCGGAACCAACGTGTAGGTAAGCATCTGGCTCTGGCATACCCAAATCTTCAAAGAATAGCTTGGACATCTTTTCGTCATAGTGTTGCCCGGTATGGATCAAAGCGGTAATGTATCCGTCATCTCGTTCTTTAAGTGCCTCGTATAGTGGTGCCATCTTCATGAAATTCGGACGAGCACCGACGATTAAATGGATTATCTTTTGCATATTTTTTGATACTTTTTATTTTTTATTTGCTTTGCCTGTCACCAAAATCTATAAATAAATATAAGAGAAAAAATAAAGTAGTAAGTGATGTCCATAACCACTTCAGCTTTATGTGAGTATGGAATGAGTCAAAAAAGTTATTGATTCTGGTATACATCTTCTAGTCTTTTGATAGTTGGTTCTTGTGAAAACTGAAATCCCCAAACTATGTCCAATTTTGTTTCAAGTTCTATGAGTAGACTATTACAATAGTCTGGAATTGCCTTATAACTGACAGGTGGCGGCATGTCCACCTTGCTAAGTGCTTGAAAAAGTAGCACACTTCATGCCTTCCCCCTTTCTCGCTCATTTGAGAAGTGGGCAAGAAACGAGAAAATAAGGAGTTATAGAGATGTGAAGTGCGTCATATCAGCTATGTTTGCGCACGATCCCACCGGATGAGTCTTAAAACAGAATCAACGATGGGGTTGCTCTTTCGCCACGATTTATAGGTTTTTATTAAAACTACCATCTCGCTTGAGCACTTTTTGCGATTTGGCTATCTCTCACTCAATTCCCCTATCAGCGTCACTAGAGCTAAAAGCATCCATGCCTGACTCCATCTCATATAAGGAATTTTATTCGTATACCATGAGAACTTACGATAGTAGAAGTATCCCTTTGGGTCCTGCATATGCTGTATAGTCCATTCAGCAATCCTTTGTGCAAAATCAAGATATTCTAAGTTGTCATCACATAATTGACTAAATGTAATGATACCCTGACTTTGATTGTGTATGTCCACCGGCCAGTTCTTTGGGATTCTCCAAAGGGATTGACCGTTGTCAAGGAATTGCTTGTTTCTATAGTATTCTAGACCTTTAAGAATAGCTTTTGATACATCTGTTCTGGACTGAGGCAATAGTTCATTGAGATTTTTAAGTGATATCAGTATGAATCCTTGATGAAAGTCTATCTGCCTTCGCTCAGTGCCTGACGCAGGATCTAAACTATACCACCATTCTCCGCTAGCTTTTTGTTTGCTCAAAACAAAGTCAATGGCTTTGTTCAGGTTTTCAATATGCTGTTGAGTTCCATCAAGCTTATCTGCCTTGCCTAATACTTCAGCGGCCAAAAGGCTGGCATTATAGCAAGCTCCCTTTGATTGGGCTGTATAAGCGTAGGAAATGCCCTCAGGGAATCGACTGATTGGGATTTCTTCTTTAATCCACTCAGCAGCCCCCTTGATCATAGAAGCAGCACCAGCATCGTTCGTTAAATGATAATATTCCCATATACCATCTATAACAAATGAGGTTACTACCACAGAGGGAGTAAATGCTGGCAGATAATCACCGGGTGTTGCCCAGTCGAAATTGTAGCCCCAACATACTCCAGAGCTACTTTGGGAAGAATTTTTCTTCAACCAATTGAATATTAATCTCGCATTCTCCAAATACTCATTGTTTCCCCCTAGCCCATACAGCATACAATAACTCTTGAGCAACAAGCCCATACCTTTCGGATTTATCCCCTTCTTTACTCCCAAGAATGGCCGAATATTTATCGGATTGTACTTTCCGGCTTGAATGGCATAGGCTGGTAGCGATTTATGAATTCTCTGAAATGGGATCCACGAATTCAGAGTATCATATGGATCGTAGCCTTGATACTTCTCATCTGATATATATCTCTCTAATAGTCTTAATGCATGTTCAATCAAAATGACTTTCCTTTATTGAAATTGATCGGTTGCCGTTTATAGATTCCGCAGCTAATAAAGTGACTAAGCTACTATGGTATATTTCGTCAAAAGAAATCGGAAAACTCTTATTATTCTTCAACGCATTTAGCACTCTCTCATATTGACTACTATGTCCTTTATCTCTTAATTATATCTTATCTTCTTTCTTGATTTTCTGCCACTAGCATCTTCATTACTATAAAAGTGTCAATCTGCTTTAAAATTAAACCACAAAAGATAACACTTGAGAATGTAATGCTCTCAAACAACGCTTAAAGGTTACTTTTAGAAATGTAAGATAAAAAAGCACTACTTATTTCAGTACTATTAAAGTTTCATTAATTTCGAATTCTTGTACCAGCGCCAAGAATCTCTACACATGTCTTCTAATGTGTTTTCAGGTTTCCAACCCAGAACGCTATATGCCTTTGTATTCGCAGCATAACTAACGGCAATATCTCCTTCCCTGCGTTCTGAGAATTCGTAATCTATCATTATGCCATTTACTTTTTGAAAAGTTCGGACCATTTGAAGAACGCTGATTCCTTTCCCTCTACCTAAATTGTATACAAAGCAGCCGCTATCTTGTTTATGCTTTTCCAAAGCAAGCGTATGGCCTAAAGCTAGATCAGCCACATGAATATAGTCGCGTACGCAAGTCCCGTCTGGTGTTGAATAATCTGAACCAAAGATACTTAGCTTTTTCTGCTCACCTGCAGCAACGTGAACTATAAAGGGCATTAGATTATTAGGAATCCCAGTGGGATCTTCTCCAATTAATCCAGATTTATGAGCCCCCACAGGATTAAAATATCTCAATATACAAACCATGACATCTTTGTTTGCAGTTTGAAAATCTCGCAAGATTTCTTCGATAAAAAACTTCGTCCTTCCATATGGATTAACCGCATTTAGAGGGCTATATTCATGAAATGGAACATCTTCGCTCATACCATAAACCGTTGCCGAAGAGCTAAATACAATTCTTTTAACATTGTATTTTAACATAGCCTTTAATAAATTAATACTCCCTTGGACATTATTTTCATAGTACTTTAGAGGACAATATACCGATTCGCCTACTGCCTTATAGCCAGCAAAATGCATGACCGCATCGAATTGGAACTCATGAAATACTAATTCTAGTGATTCATAATCACGTAAGTCAAGTTTTCGAAATACGACGCTACTGTTACCAGCGATTTTATTAATTCGTTCAACAACACCTATTTTGCTATTAGATAGATTATCAGCGATAACGACATCATGGCCGCTATTGAGCAGTTCTACACATACATGACTTCCAATATATCCGGTCCCACCGGTTAACAGTACTATCATCTTGATGGTCTCACATAATCCAAATATTATGGCATATGAACTCTAGGAGTTTATCTCGCTTATAATTTTACTGACTATTCTTTGCGGATGGAAGTTCGTGAAAGCGAAGTCTTGATTTCTCCTTTTACGCTCTAAAATTCTATTCTCTTTAACTAAGCGGTTTATTATCTCTATATAATCCGAAGGATCTATTGATTCTGTTATGCCACCAAAATCAATCTTTGAGTAAAGATCTACTAAGCCACCTACTGGTCTGGTTACAATTAACAATCCTGCAGACATCGCTTCTAAGACTGAGATAGGTAATCCTTCATTGAACGAAGGAAAGATCATAAGATCAGATTGTCTAAAAGCCTCCTCCTTTTCATATCCTGAAACGAATCCGAGGAATTTGACATCTTTAATATCATGCGTTTGGACATATTCTTGGGCAGCTTCCAATGCTCCCCCTGTCCCGGCAACAAGCATCTTTATATTGGGATTTGATATCTTGTAAATCTTAAAAGTATCTAATGCTATGAAAATTCCTTTGATCTCTTCTATTCTTGCTAAAAACAGAAAAGTGCTAATCTCTGGTCTGAGTATTTTAGTTGAAAAATGCTCTATGAGGTTATGATCCACAGGATTGAATTGTGATATGATTTCCCCTTCATACCCAGCATCACTAAGTTTATCTGCAAATGACTTAGCTAACACGAAAATCATATCTGATTTGAAATATGATCTATTTAGCAACCAAGTATACTGTAATGCGGATTCCTGGAACCCATGAATGATGAGAATTGGACGAATACAAAAAAATCTTGCTAAGCGAATGATGACACCATCTCTTATCAAACACTCCTTGCTAAGTGAACTGTTGACCAAAATAAGCTCTGGATGGATCTTAATCATGTCGCGGATAGTAATCCAGACAGATGTTATGCTCCTTAAAACCTTAATGATCGAGTTATCGGATTTCAAGCTACCCCGATACAACACATGCGTCGAGTATGGTATAAATGGTAGTACATTTTTAACAAATTGATAAACGCCCCCTGCATTAGACCGCGGGCAAGTAATGATTATCTTTTTATAGGTACTATTATCCATAGTTTTCCACTTTTAATGTGCCATCCTAAACCATACCCCAAGCATTTCGGAAACCATTAGAATCCATTTAACGAATAATCATAAGGGCATTCAGTAGGACAGGATCAAGTTATATCCCATTTGATGTTCCTCAGTCATTCAGAATCACCTGACTTATAGAAGAAAAGGCTTTCCCTATCTTTTCTATTGAAACACCCCGTAAACTCATCAAAGCTCTCACTTACAGCTCTGTTATATAAGCCATCATGAATCTCTTTTCCTATAACAATATATTTACTCTCTTGGTTAAGGAAAATAACAAGAGCCTAATACCTGCTGCGAAAAACACATCAACCCTGCTCAAATAGAAAATTTAAGATCTCTGTGCTAAACTCTATACCATAGTATGTGGAATATTTATCAAATTCTTGGTAAGCTATGCAGTAGAGTCTATCGGAAATTTATTTTTCTGCATAGTGCCTCCCTTGGACTTGAACCATTTCTTGATAATAGCCTGGTTATTCTTGCGAAAAATACTCAATAGTCCTTTCAAGCCCTTCTTTGAAATCCACTCTCACCTTATATCCCAGTAGTTCCTTTGCCTTCTCTATCCCCGCCAAGGAGTGCTTCACATCCCCCGCTCGCTCGGGAGCAAACTTCGGTTCGATCTTCTTGCTCAAAATCTCATTAATCATATTCACCAGATCGATCAGGGTATAGCTTTCTCCACAGGCAATATTGATCACTTCACCCACTGCTTTCGGTGCGGTACAGGCTTGAAGATTTGCCCACACGTTGTTTTCCACAAAGGTAAAATCACGGGATTGCGAACCATCGCCATAGATTACCGGCTCTTTATTCGCCATGATCAGCTTGATGAATTTCGGGATCACCGCACTGTATTGACTGGTGGGATCCTGATTCGGACCAAATACATTAAAATAGCGCAACGCCACTGTCTCCAGTCCATATATCTGCGAGAAGATCTGACAGTAACGCTCCTGGGCATACTTAGTAAGCGCATAAGGCGATAAGGGATTCACCGGCATGCTCTCCACTTTGGGCATTGTCTCGCTATTCCCATAGATTGATGAGGATGATGCCGTGACTACCCGCTTCACGCCAAATTCTTTCGCCGCTTCCAAGATGTTCAGCATCCCCAGAATATTTACGTCATTCGAAGTAATCGGATCGTTGATCGAACGCGGCACCGAGGGCAATGCACCCTGATGCAGGATGTAATCCACCCCCTTCACTGCTGACCTCACGATATGAAAGCTGCGCAGATCACCCTCGATCATGGTCAGATTTTCATTCTTCATCAGAGGCAGGATGTTCTCCCGCTTCCCTGTCGCAAAATTATCCAGTACTACTACTTGCTGCCCTTGTCGGAGCAGCTCCGATACGATATTTGAGCCGATAAAGCCGGCCCCGCCTGTTACTAAGTATTTCATATATTATCTCCTACAGACTAGCAGTTATTATTGATAACATCCCTTGCACTAAACGCAACCAATATTATGTGAAGATATTTTAATCAGTTGCGAGAAGAACATAAAATGCAGATACCAGCTTGCTTGGTGTTATTATTGCCCCAGATGCATTGTTCAACTTTATAATTAAATTCAAATATATAATAGAAAGTATATGGCACATTGGAAACTTACAACAAACATTCAATTTATATTCACAAGGAGATTCATCATACTAACATTAATTCCACGATTACCATTAAGCAGATCATTCTCTAACCAGACCTCTTGTTGAATGTTAAAGAATCTTGAATATAATCAACCCAACCTGGTGCGGCTTTTGTAAAAATAGATAAATCCACTATTTCATCCAACTCACAACTTTTCCCATTTAATGCCATTTGTGTGTCATCTCCAAATAGCGATAAAGCATTTGAAATTAGGGGAAGCTTATATGGATCAAATCGCATTAATAATGCAAGGGCATAATCCATTTTTGCTGGATTTTCAGATACCATTATTACACCTAATGGTAAAGGATCAGGATTAGTAGGGCCATTACCTTGCCCCCCAATGATGCCATCACAAACATACAATATGTTCCTCTGAGACTCAGATGATATTGAACCGTCCCTTTTCCCGAATTTTGCTATCATGTTCAAATCCATCACCATACGCCAGCAAGTATCATTGCCATACCATGCAGCACTGTAACTGTGTTTAGGGCTGCTAGGAACAGAATGCCATAATATCCTCGATAATAACCTCAATGGTCTATAAGTTGGTTTTCCGATCCGCCTATTTGCCATGTCTAGAACATGTTCAGTTAGCCGGCGAACTAAGTTGGCTCCCGGGTAGCAGTCACCTCCAAAACCTGTCCCTCCAACCCTATGATGAGGAAGATAATCTTTATCTCCATTAAGTCCTACCATAAGCTTTAAAGCGTTTGTTATTCCAGTTTTTTGATGCGTTTTCGCTTTAGGTATAGCGATAATATGATCAACTTCGAATACTTCTTTGGCAATGCAGTATAAGTGTTTCCCTTTTTTATGAGATTCAGATAGTCTGTCAGGGTCATAATCTGTTACACGAAATATCGGTTTTTCTGTAGTTATCGGATCTAAGTAACTTAATCCCTTAACATCAAATATTATGTAATCATCTAAGTCTCTTCTTTCTTCAAGCAATAAATTTTCAGTGGGTACAAAGATTCGTCTTCGCCAATCTATTATTCTGATCGGGATAGAATTTTCAATCTCACGCTGTTTTATTCCAACTAAGAAATACTCAGGCAGTAACTTATCCCATTTACAACTTTGTAAAGGAGCATCAGCAATGATAACTTCAGTTGGTTTAGTTTCAAGAACAATATCCAATATCGCCAATATAAAACGAGGATGTGTAGTTAGACATTCCTTATCTTTTGGTTTTCTATTATGTATCACCCAATTAGGTTTTATCAACACGCTACTGTTAGCAAATCTCGAGATGTCAATTTGAGCATCAAACATAATACCACGAATAACATCAACTAGTATCTTCTCATCTTTGTAGAAATTTGATAGTAATTCAGTGCTTCTTTCCCTTTCGTCAGAAAAAAGAGTCTTAATAGCAAGAATAGACTCCTGAGATGGATTGTATGAGTTTAATATGGAAGCTTTGGATATCACAGATATACTTAATAGCAAGAATAGACTCCTGAGATGGATTGTATGGGTTCTTTCCATTGAATATCATATGAATATCTCTCCTTTCGATTCTTATATTCTAGTAGATCGTTCTTGATATAACATATTATATATTGAGCTCATCTATTTTATACTTCCAGCGAAAGACAACCGGAAACTCATTTATCTCATCAATTCCTTTATAGATACGCTCAATTAGTTCTTCCTTGGATTGAACTCGGATATGGCGTAGAAGAGATCGTGCCAATTTACTAAAGAACATTTCGATTAGATTTAGCCATGAACCGTGCTTTGGGGTGAACACAAACTCAAATCTGTTTGGTTTTGTAAGCAGGAAAGCTTGAGTCTCCTTTGAAACATGGGCAGAATGGTTATCAAGTATGATTCTGACTTTCTTATGGGGTGGAATCTCGTTATCCACTAAATTTAAGAACTCTATGAACTCCTTGCTTCGGTGTTGCTCGCGAATGATCGGATACACCTTACCAGTATGGAGATTAATACCAGCTAACAAGGAAACCGTCCCCAATCTTTTATATTCAGCGTCTCTTCCTATATTAGGATATTTTCCCGGTAGAGGTTTCAGTTGAGCCCCGACGTTCGCTATTGCCTGTATTCCCGGTTTCTTATCATAGCTGATAGTTACTGTATCATAGTCGGAATCTTGAGTCCTATTAATGATTTCGACTTCCTTATACACACATAACACATTGGCCATCTTTTCTTCAAATTGGGGATCCCGTTTCTCCAAGTAGTAAGAAATTTTGTGAGCCTTAATCTGGCTGGAGTTTAAAATACTATGCAGCACACCCTTCCCCATGTTCTGCAAACAGTTATAACCTTCACCTATACAATGCTCCCTAACATACCTCACCAGTGCGCTGTATGTCCATGTTTCGGCAGCATAGCCATACTCTTGTGGTGAATTACAGGCCAACGACACAACCCATGCTTTTGCATCATCAGTTATAGTACGTTTCCTTCCTGTTCGTGGTAAATCATCCAATGACTCGATTACTCCGTAGGCTAATGCCCTGTTTATTGTCCGTTCCACTTTGGGGCGGTTAGTATTATGACGTCTGGCAATCTCGGTGACACTCTCTCCAGAATGATATGCCAGCAACATGTCAGCTCTTACCACTCTTGCGTGTGCCTCAACCCTCGAATTCCTGACCTGCTGAAGCATGCTCAACTCATCGTTTGTCATAGTCAATTTGGCTCTTTTACTCGGCTTTCCCATGTTATCTCCTCTATCATAATTTCTGATAGAGATAAGATACTCATGTTAGCAATTATATGCAAGATTTATTTTAGAACGAACTACTAGTAGCTTGATAACTACTTATTGAAACAAAATATTCTTTATCATTCCACTCGCCTGTATGATATCAAAACATACCCCATTTCAATAACATGAATTAGAGACTATTCAATAATCCGACAAGCAAATATAAACATCAAAATTATCAACTTTGATCGTAACGTATCATATCAATTAAACCACTGAGATACGCATACAGACTATCTTCATCCATGCTCATCTTTTTTTCCATTAAGGCAATATTGTATAGCCGCATCAAGCGAATCTTATCATAACTGAACTTATCAAACAACAAGCTCAATTTTGTCCCCTGTACGATGTTGGAATCTTGGCACACACGTCTTTGCATCTCATATGTAACAGGGTCATCAGCTGTTGAACCTGTTGGTTTGTTTCTGATATACCATTGGAGAAAAGGTACTTTAACACCAAGATGGTTTATTGCATTAATAAATGGAGATAATAATTTGTACAATACCCAAGGGGAATTTGCAGATAAAATATATCCACTTAGTACATATTTACTTAGATCAGCATGGTACCTTTTTAAATAAGTTAGAAGAATCCTACGGCTATCTCTATGGTGTAGTGGAATCCTGCATGAGAAATCGGTCATCTCAATATTCATATAGGGTGACACATGCTCTACATATCTTCTGGCCGGTAATGAGTTCCATTGTAACAGATTGAATATCTTATAGATGTGTCTAAATCGTTCAAGAAAAATCTTCTCAGTGTTTTTCCCTCCAAGCTGTTCAACGAGCTTATCAATACTTTGTTCCTGCAATGCTAGCAGTGAGTCACACAACTCACGGTTAATAATCTCAATGTCACTGAAATATACTTGGTTTCGCAATCCATACCAAACCAATTTTCGAAGCATTACATCGGATGTGATTTTTTTATCGTGCAAGGTTGGAAGTGTACGCTTCAATGTATCAGTCGGATCTTTTCTATCTTTGTAAGTATGTACTCCTCCCAATAAGTCTGTTAATCCAGAATACTCATAAACCAATTTCTGCTCTTTCCTAAATAGCATTTGTTCATGAGTTAATAGACTATTGCAATGATACGGATTGTCGCTCATGGCGCAGTATTTAGCGTAACCCTTCACTCTGTCGCATGCGCTATAGTCTTCAATTATATGATTTTTTAAGCCCAATCCTTGGGTAATATGCTTTGCTAAAACTACATCCGGGTTATCGGGATGAGATCCTGTAAACAGCAAGGGTTTGCTTCTATCAGGTAAAGCTGCTAAGATCAATCTTGAATCTATACCACCGGTTAAGCCAAGCCCATATCTATACTTTTCAGAATGAACTGATTGTAAAGTCTCTTCCCACATTTCAGCAAATTTATCAACATGCTCTGAAAAGCTCAGTTTTGAGATTGAGGTGGGCATTGTATAATAATAATCTATTATGATATTCCCATCTTTAAATTCAAGATAAGCTCCTTTCGGGATGCCTTTTACCTCTGAAAATGCAGTCGAATCCGATATATTCGTGCCACAAGCATAGTATTCATAAACGCCGTTATTAAGCTCATACTTAAGATTTAAGGCTTTCGCAAGTAATTCCAAGTCTGTGCTTACAATGATGCAACCATCTCTTTGGCAATAATAAAAAGGAATACTATTTAAAAAAGAGGTAAAAGCCAAGAAACGTCTTGCCCTATGATCAACCGCAATTGCTACATATGAGCCATTTCTAATCGAATAAGGTATTCGTCTTAAGTCTTTGGCATTTTCCCTAATTATCTCACACAACACAGCCTCTCTATCCTCGGATAATTGATCGATTGAACAATATTTGGGAAAAACAATACCATGAAAATGCAAACTAACCCCGTCAGTTGAGACAGGACGCTTGGGCAAACCTGTATCATATACTTGATTCTCATATACAATGAGCCCTTTATCACGCAAGATTAAGTGGTTGGCATAGAGAGTATTGGCACACTTTTCCACGATACCATCAGCATTCTTGCCATATACAGCAAATATGTATTTTCCTCTATTCATAAAGATAACATATATTATTTTAGTAAGATTTAATCACTAGGTAATTAATTACTTTCATTAAGAATACGCCATATAAATTATAGGACAACATATCGCAATATCAAATTTATAATCCTATAACCCATTTGCACAATATCACTCTAATGACAGACTGTCAAGAATCTGTTTGGCTCTTATACGCCAAGTATGTTTAGAAAAGACATCATTCATTGCATTTTTTACAATACGGTCTTTTTCATTGTTATGCAATGCTCGATGGATACCCATCTTCAAATCATCATAAGACTCAGGTTCAACAATTAAAGCATTTTGATTGTCAATTAAGATTTCATGTATAGTGGGATATCCTTCTGCTACAATCAACCTTCCAGATGCCATGTATTCAAATATCTTCATGGGGGAACAATAATTAATTGTAGGGATTTCCCATGAGAATAAAGCCAGCAAAATATCGGAAGCAAATAGGTAATTGGGAACATCTAAGGAATCCACTCTCCCTACAAAACAAATATTAGTTAAATCAAATTTTTGAGACATCTTTTGATAATAATCTTTCTGCTCATCTGAACCTCCGACAACTAAAAAGTGTAGATTGGGGAAATCTTTGGCAAGAAATACTATGCGCTCGATCTTTCTGTTCTTGAACAATGCTCCCACATATGTAACAATAACCTTGTCAATAGCTAATCCCAGTTTCTTTCTAGCGGTTGATTTGTCAATGTGATCTCTGTATGCATTTTCATCAATTGCATCATGACTAACTAAAACCTTTTCATTAGGAATATCTTTTGCTATCCAACTTTTTGCAATTGCCTGACTAACACAAACTACTTTTTCCAAAAATGATTTTTTTGCTATTCTTATTACATTATGCTTGAGTATTTCATTGATAATTGAAGACCTAGGGTGTAATCTAGCTGAATGTAACTCGATAATAGTAGGGATTTTAAACTTAGTTATTTTAAAAAGTGTTAGTGGTCTGCGTAGATATATGAGATCAGGACGAAATTGCAGAACTGATTTGTCTACAGACTTCCAATCCAACCAGTGATGCAATTTACTTTTGTATGATGGTCTGAAATGAATCTGATAATTGCCATATGCAAAAAAAACATTGGTTTCATTCAATGAGTTTTCAAAATCTGAACATGGTATAGACAGTAACACTTCATGCCCAATCGAAGCTAAAGCTTTGCACATGGACTTCACTTGGATTAGGCTTACCGTTATATCAGATAGGGGGAAATCATAAATGTAAAGCACTTTCAAGATGCGACTCCTAAATCATTTTCACTCTTTATACATTTCATTAATTGCTAATTAGCATGTCTTGATCATGGTTATTTGATATATATTTTACTCATAAGGCATATATCATCAGGGCACGGATACTGATCTACAATTATCACCAGAACTTTTGCTATAATAATATCTGTCATACATACATATAAACACGACTATCACAATGGATACCCTCTGCCCCATGAAATTATTTTCATAGAGAAACAGTTCCCATAGATAGTAAGCCATTAGCAACAATCTGAGTTTGATGTCTCTAGCGTTGCTTATCATAGCGATGTTTATAAGCATGATAGAAATAAAACCTATATATCCCAATCCATAGAGTTGAACAGTCGAGCCACTGTTTGACCCTATGTGCTCAATATCATAACCGGTTGATACTTCCGAGCCGTACGACCCAATTATTCTGCCATAAGCCTTTATCGCGATATCATATAAACCATTACCTATTAATGCTTCTTTTGTGTTTGAAAAACCGAGTCTCGAGGGTTGAAATACCAGAAAAGCAGAGAACCCCTTGCCTGTTCCCTCAAAGCTTGGATCGAGCAAATCCTGAGCTTCGTTCGCTCCAAATATATAGTTTAGCGAATATCGATAGGCAAATGCTGGGTCGTAGGACCCCCATACTATGCTTTCGGGGTTAAGTGATTTGTTTAATCTCAATCCCAGATAAAATAATAGAAAGGCCACCGGAATATATTTCAATATCAACCCGGGACGTATATGCTGGCCTCTAACAACTGATAAGAGAATCCAGACAATTGGAAACATTATCACAGGACTACGCTTCATACTAGCCATTGCTATAATCAAAAAAGTAATTGAGATGAGAATATGCTTACGATTTAGCTTTTTCTCATTAACAATCCAATATAGTATTAAGGCTCCAATAGGCAGTACTACAGCGGCACCTGCTCCAGAATAACTGACAGAACCTACAATGTATTCTGGTATTTCATGTATTACAATTAAGGATACAATTATCTTAACAACACTCAAGATTACTTGAACAAACAATATCTTCAGGAGAAGATTCTTTAAATATTCCACATTACCGTCTATCAGTATTGATTTAACAGCAAAATAGAGAAGAATCTTTAAACCATACCCATAAAAGAATTGGCTAAGAATGGTAAAAAAACCTCCCCCATTTTCGATGTATGACACCCAGAAACCTATTGAGAATATTAACCACCCAAAAATGACACATATATCCAACCAATTTCTGGGGTGAAAGATCTCGCGACCAAATAGATAGACCCCCCAAAGTGTCATGATTATCTTATATATATTATGAAGTTCAAATGGAAATCCGATATTTGATGCTACAATTGACAAAAAGCCTACCATCCCCTCCCAAAATATTAAGACAATAAAGAGCCCCACGCGGTTGAAGCCTACCGTGAATAACATGTATATAAATGCCACTATCACAAAGGGATAATAGGCAAAGTAAAGAGCATCGTTGGAAAACATAATAGTTTATTTTCGAATATCCATATTATAATCGTTCCTAGTTTCAATAAGATCATTCATTTTTTGAATAACATTATCAAAGACCATACCAATTTCGTATTTTTCAGATTCCTGTAAAGCTCTTGCGGAAATTTGTGAACAAAGCTGGACATCATCATAAAGCCTGCAGATTGCGTCTGAAACTGAACCAATATCATATTCGGTAATAAGTCCAGTTTCTCCATCGTTTACCAAGCTATCGTGTGTTGAAACATGATTACATATAACAGGTTTTCCTGCAGCGAAATACTGAATGACTTTCTGTGGGGGAGATAAGTGATATGCTGGCACACAAGGATCTAATAGACTAATACAGGCGTCTGCGTAGAATAAAATACCAGGTACCAAACTTGAATCTATAGTTCCCATGTCAAGTACATTGTCAACAATATTGTTGTCATGAACATATTTATGTATTATCCTACTATATGTCTTTTCTGAACCTGCAATCACTAAAGCAATATTCTTGCCTCGCATGATGGCGTGATATGCTGCTTCAAGAATTAAAGGAAATCCTCGTGATTCAGTTACCCAACCAGTATAAGCCAATATGAAATAACCTCTTTCTTTCAATTCTTTGAGCTTGTTATGTTCTGCAACAATCAAGGGTCGACGGTATTTAGTAAGATCATACGCATGGGTTAACAGACAGGTATCGTTGATTTTTCTATCCCTGAGAAACCCTTGAATCTGAGGAGATGCAACAAATATTAGGTCAGTTTTCACAAGACCCTGGTAAAAGAACTTGTCACAGAATAGATTAAGTAACGATTTAGCAACACACTTGATGATGTGTGGCTTTCCCATTGATCTTGATCCAAATTGATGCACATATACTGCTGAAGGACATTTCAACCAGTTGACTATTGCTGACATTTCATGTAAGAGAAAGCATAGATTTACATTCAGCTCATTGATCTGTCTTGCTGTACTGATCCAAGAAACTACTTCTCGAATAAACGGCACTTTTATAGCATTATATTTCTTTAAATGAATCACCTTACAATTTGGTATTTCTTTGCTTACTAATTTTGGCTGATTAGTTACTATAGTCGTATTAAATTTTAATGAAACCCAAATCATCAAAGATAAGATAATGTCACTTCCAACTGTATCAGGACGGTTTGTGGTAAACAGTATAGCAATCTTGTTCATACTCTTCCTTTTAAGAGTTTTTGATCTTCCATTTTTGGCTTTGAGTTAATAATTGATATTATATCCCCGCTTAGGCTTCCTAATAATACGCTCACAGCTACTAGTCTCAAATATCCGTGAGATCCGGAAATTACGCTGTTCAAGACAACAAATGCAAACAATCCAAACAAAACTATCAAGGCAGCATATTTCAACACTTTGGATGAGATCCATCGAGAAAACATGAAACGTGATATAAAATATGACAGTAGAAGCAGCATTGCATAAAAGAGCAGTGACACTATTAAGCTGCTGTTTAGATATAATCTATTGGGCTGAACAGACAGATAACCGGGATGAGATATTTGCAGCATGGGGGGGGTGAAACTCTTAGGTTCATACGATTATTCCTTATGGCTTCAGCAGAAAAAAGCCCGTAATCATCTCTTTGCGCAATCTCAGTAACTGTGAAATAATGGACATTTTGTTCATTCAAGAGTGAGAGTAAATCTGAGAACTCTACAAGACTGGTCTGATATGCATCGTTTGATATCTCATATGTATCGCTGGCTCGTTTTCTATAATACTTTGCATTTTCCATAAAATCATAAGCATGAAACAAAGTAACATATACAGCATCCTGCCTTAGTTTTCCACTTTCGGTAAGGTTTCTAAGCTTACGTAAATCTATCGTGAATGGCACAAAGCTAATACCCGTCCCGGCTATAGAGTAATCTCCCTTTGAAGTTGCCCCAGATATCACCTTAAAACCGCAAACTTCAACAGCTTTAACAGTACTTGCATCAAATGCATTCCAAGGAGGAATAAAAGTTGTTATCGATCTACCAATCTTCTCTTCTAATACTCGCTTACCATTACTGATATCACTTAGCTGATCGGGATATAATCTGCCGGTAAATTCGCCACCACCATCACTCCAATTCTTGTGTGAGAATCCATGTTGCGCAATCTCAAAATCATCTGATTCCGCAAACTTCAGTAAAATACTATCTTGATATGCACTATATGACCTATGTGCTTCGCCCAGAACCGGCACTGCTCCTATAGTTAGCTTTGCTCCATATATTTCAACTATCTCTCCCAATTCTATATAGAAATCAGGATCATCATAGCCATAATCATCGCAACGTAAAACAATAGACTGAGCAATCAGCAATCCTGTGCTCAGTAAAAGCAATATCTGAATCAATATCCAAATTCTTATCAGTTGTACAAAATTATTCATAATATGCCTCTAATCCTATAACCAGTGTCCTGTTCCATAATCTTATATCTAACTTCTGCCGAATACAATGGATTTCCAAAAGGGCGATAAATATGATTTAATCTGTTCCTTTACTAGCTGCCATAATTCGCGTAATTCGGGAATCCCAAATACATAATTGATGCTTATTAAGTACAACAAAACTATAGCAAGTTTGACTAGCAGTGAAAGAAAAAGATTTGAAGAGATGATACTGCCTGCTGTAAATGCAAGAACACTCATTACTATAACGTGAATTATCGTTGGCGATATGTCTAATAGTTGCTTATAAGTCGGGTATTCAATAAGTTTTGCAGAAAACGAACTATTTAAAACAAACTCAAGAAAAGTACTTAGCGCTATTCCCCAAAGCATTACAATAATTCCAAACTTAATTCCAATAAATATCACGGGTATGATCATTATCTTTTTAAGTACCTCTACCTTTAGATATAAATCTGAGCGCCCCATCGCGACAAGCACATTTAAATTCAAAGAATTTAGGGGATAGAACATGCCTGATATGCACATGACCTGCAGGTAAGGAATAGCCGGCTCCCACTTATTGCCCAAAAGAATAAGAATTATTTCTCGGGCATTAATTATCATCAAGAGCATAAAAATGCTAATTATGAAAAACAACAACTTTATTAGCCTTTTGTAGCCAGAACGGAGTTTATTGCGGTCTCCAATCATACTGGATAAAACGGGAAAAGTAACTCTTTGAATAGATCTTTGGAAACTCTCGGACGGAAGATTCTTAAACTGCTCTGCTTTAGAATAGTAACCCAGCTCGGCTGAAGCAAAATACTTGCCTATTACTAATTTATAAACATTTAAGTAAATCGTATTAATGAGGCTAGTCGCCATCATTTTACTACCGAAGTTAAAGAGCTCTTTAAAAGATACAAAGCTATACATGAATTTGGGATGCCAACTAGATGTCCAATGCAACATAATAACACGAATCAAATTTTGGCATAACGTTTTGGCTGCCAAGCTCCAATATCCAAAGCCCAAATAGGCTAGAGTTATTCCAGTAATTCCAGAAACAATGCTAGATATCACTGAAATCCTTGTTAGCCTTTTGAAATCAATCTGCTTCACCAGAATAGCACTTTCAACTAAACCGAAGGAGTTAATAACGATATTTAAAGCCATTACTCGCACTAAGATGACTAGGTCTACTAGACCATAAAAACGTGAGATCGCTCCTGCACTTGTATACAGGACAGCAAACAATACAATTCCAAAGCAAATATTGGTATAGAACAAGGTTGAAAAATCCACTTCGGTTGCGTTTTGCTTGCGAATTACCGCTGTATCTAAACCACCTCTCATAAAAGTCTCAGAGATAGCAACGAAAACCATGGTCATACCAATTATGCCAAACTCTGTAGGACTAAGCAAGCGTGCTAGAATTATTCCAAATATGAAATGAACGCCTTGATTCACCATGTTATCAGTGAAGCTCCATTTTAGGCCGGAGATGGTTTTATCCTTAATGCTCAATGACTATCCAATTTCAATATTTCTGTCCACAGATTTACACAAATTTCCACAAATTTTATAGGTTTAAAGGACAAGCCTTTTATATTTCAGGCTTGACTCACCAAAGTTTATCAGGAGCCCTACTTTTAGGTTGGTTGCTTTAAGATAATTGATGAGTTGCGCTACATGATCATTGTTTAAGTCGCTCAAGGCTTTCAGCTCTACTATTATGCTATTGTAACATACAAAATCGGCTTTGTACAGCTTGTTAAGCTCAACACCCCGGTACATGATGCTTAGTTCCTGCTCTCTGACAAAAGGGATACCCTGATAACCGAATTCAATAGCTAAAGCTTCCTGATACACGGGTTCCAAAAAGCCTTGACCTAGTTCTCTGTGCACAGCCATACAAGCTCCGATTATCTTATAGCATTCATCTTTGTAGAGAAAAGTCTTATCATTCATAAATATAATCTGTGTTAATTTGTGAAAATCTGTGGACAGTGTCTAAATACAGCTTCGCCCCGTCGCTTATGCAGGGCATTGCGAACTGGGC
>JASKKR010000027.1 GCA_030154085.1 Candidatus Cloacimonadota bacterium
TGTGTTAACTCTTAAGACCAACGACCAACAGACACCATCAGTGTTAGCACTACATTCGAACTATCCAAATCCGTTTAATCCTTCAACTACTATCAATTTCTCTTTACCAACAAAAGCGCAAACCAGACTGGTCATTTACAATGTCAGAGGTCAAAAGGTTAAAGTTCTCTTGAGCGATACACTAGACTGCGGCAACCACAGCGTAGTCTGGAATGGTCGAGATGATAGCAATCGACCAGTTGCATCTGGCATTTATTTTGCTCGTTTAGAGCAAAGTGGAGCGACAAAAATTAGCAAAATGATGCTTATGAAATAGTATCGAAAGATATAGCAAAGAGAGGCTGCCAGAAATAGGCAGCCTTTCCTGTTTAATTACCAGAGCATCTCAAGTTGCGGAAACCGCATAAAGGATCATCCTCAAGAACAAGGATGCCTATTCTACCAATACTATCGACATCGAGGACAAGGACATAGTATCATTCATCATCAAGCGGGGTAACCAAGAGAAGCCTCAGATCGACGAGATCGATATCCTTGCCGGAGATACCATTCAACTTCAGGGCATCATCATGAACCGCCTCATCGACTTCTACGACTCCAAGTGGAGCATAGAAGCAGTGATCGACCAGTTATCCAAATACGATCTCTCGCTCCAAGCAAGGATACGCATCCAAGACAAGGTCTATGCCATTACCGAGCTTGAGAGAGATTTCAACAAGGATGAATACAAGGTGAAAGCATGGCTGCTATAAAGGGCTTTAAGCTCATCAGATGGAACTCTCAGGGAGTGTTCTTCTTGAGCTGTGAGCATGGAGAGGTAGAATACATCCCCAGGCGTAAGTATCGCATCGAGAAGAAGAATGCCTTTAACCCCACCATTATCCACCAAAGAGAAGAATACCGGGAGGATGGCTTTGAGCTGCAGGCGACACTGAATCCAAGCGAGTATTACAACCTCCTGAGCTTCCTGACCAATACTGGCAAGCTCTATCTTGAGTTCACTGCCTACAATACTATCAAGAGCCAGTTCCCGGTTACAGTCAGCCAGCTTCCCAAGTGTCCTGATGATCTGCATGAGTATCCCGAAAAGATCAAGTTCAGCCTCGAATCAAGATATATGGGATCACCCGGCTATGTGGACTTCAGCATCATCATAGTTCAAGACGATGACGAGATGGTTAGCGATGACAGCCATACATAACAAATCCAGAACAGAAAAATTCCGGAAAAGAGTAAATGAGAAAGGAGTAAATGATGTATAGATACGGTATTAGCTATTACACAGCAGAAGAAGATGGCAGGAAGCCTCAATCGGGACTTGATGTTCGCCTGCTCAGACCGGGAGCGGACTGGCAGACCGGAATCTCACTTATTGAGACCGGGAAATCAGGCTATTATGAGTGTCTCATAAAAGAAGAGAAGGACTGTGGATTCTATGAGATCTGGGACAACCGCAACGACCCCAACGGTAGCTTCAGCGGCAAGTACTGCACCATCGGCAAGCTCGATGCCCGAGGTTTGCAGAACCGCTGTATCTACGGTAATCACATAGAGGATGGAGCGTTAACCTCATCCAAGATAGCCCAGCACTCCATCACAGCCAACCACCTCGATAACAGCACCTTCAAGCTCAACAAGCTGCAGCATGAAATTCAAAATGAATACCGGGGAGTCGGAGATAGAACCCAAAGCAGCCCTGCCATCAGGTTGATCATCTCTTTGTAGTCTCCGCATTCCCAGGCATCGTCTGCCTTGATCCTGATCTGATCATCGGTCATGGTCTCAGACTTGAGCCAGGGCCCCCTGAACTGATTCCACCAGTTCTTGTAGTGGAAGTCCTTATCAAAAGGGTAATCGCATAAACCGGGATTGGATTCGATTATCTCTTCAATAGGCTGGTCCGAGCCATCCTCTCTCATCATTACGATCTGGCTGCCTGATCCTACCATCTGCTCCAGCGTTGCCTGCTCCTTGCGATTCTTGTTTAGTCTGGTCATCTTGATCTCCTTCTCGGTTGCCCGACTGTTAATTAATGGGTCTACACTACACCCCTCGCAACCGTGGTCAAGTCCTTTCCGCTCAATAGAATGTACTCTATCAGTATTCGTTCTTGACAATAATGATAAAACTCAAAGAACGTGACTTGATGTAAGTTGTATATAAAGGAAGCTATGAAAATGATTAAGACTGTCGTCCCCATTGTAAGCCCCGCAGTAAACTATCTAACCTACATTCAAGCTTATTGTGGTGTAAATTGGAAGGTTGAAGATACAGACCACATAGAAGGGTTTTTATCTGAAGAAGACCATAACTTGATACAATCTTGTTCCGCTGATTTATGTTTCGGTGACGGATCAGGTTCTTCCTTAACCGAGCTGTTTTATTTCTTCCCAGCATATGTTTTTCGTGAAAACAGCGAAGGTCTCAATGGATATTTTACTTGTTTGGCACAATGCCACGACGCTCAGAGTATGTCGCCTCTATTCGATGGGTACGGCCATCACATCAATCGATTACAAGAGTACAATCCCGGCTCTCTATCCAATAGATCGTTTTTGGAACAAGACGATATGCTCCTGAAGATTAAGCTTCTTAGCACCATTTACAAAGCACACTATCATAAATACATGCAATATCACTGGGACGCAGATAAAGCGCTTATTGAGAGAACGGGTGATTATATACACAAGATCTTCGCCAAGAACGATATTGTGGGGAAGTGGGAAGATTTGACTGGATTTGATTTGTTAGCAGATCAGTACCAGTTGATTATTGTTCCATCTCTGCAGTTCGGACCATGCGCAAATTCACTGCATCATGGTGTTAACATCTTTCCTGCCATTACTGAGTATTGCACCGAGTATTACTTTGACCATTTTATCTCGCACGAAATAGGTACACACATCCTCAAACCACACACTCTCGACAAAGTCCAGATATCAGAAGATAATCTTCGCGTTCCCTATATAGCATTCGAGAATCTGGCAAAGCACATCAACCTGAAGATTCTATCCAATATGTACCAATATGAACTCGGCGAAGACTATTACAATGATTCAGTTTTTGAAAGCATCTACAACATTCTCGACTCCGGATCGATAGAAAATATTAGCAGTATGTACTTTAATGCCATAGACCAATATAAGAAATTGAAATCATAGAATGCCCTCCGAGTCGTTGGGGACACCGCCCGGTACTCCCCACGGTATTTTTTATCCCACAACCCATTTGAAGTTTTCGATGATTAAAGCTTGAAGTTTTCAGTGATTAAAGCTTGAAGTTTTCGGTGATGAAAATTGAAGAAGTGGTGATTAAATTTGAAGAAACGGTGATTAAAACCAGTCAGAGAATGACCGCTATAGAAGCCCATTTTCCCGATTTGAAGTTTTCGGTGATGAAAATTGAAGTTTTCAGTGAGGGTTTATATTTGCAATTTTCGGTGATCTTTATTTGCAAAATTCAGTGACTCTTTATACTTGACATAGCTTCAAATTCGTGATAGCATTGGCAAATTTAGCTTGACAGTTATGGATATTGCCACGCATCATGACATATATTTGCTTAAGGAATAAATAATGAATAAATGCTGCATCTTTTTGCTTGTTCTCCTGCCTCTAACACTCTTTGCTCAAGGACTTCAAAACACGATCCCCGGTGATCCAGAAATTGATGATGGTACTGGCTATTCGGATGGTTTTGGAATGAGTGGTGTGATAGGTGCACTTACGATGGATGGAGAGACCTATTCACAATTGCGGCTACGTCCTGAAATCGGCTTTGGCAAATTTGGCTTTGGATTGGATATTGATCTCCTCTTTGACTCCGATGGCAATCTTATCAAAGAAAACTGGGAAGATTGGCAGGACTATATAGACAAGATTTTCTACATTCGCTATGGAACCCGGGAAGATCCTTTTTATGCCAAAGTCGGCTCCTTTTCCTCTTATGTTTTGGGACACGGATTAATTTTTGATCACTATTCAAACGTACTCCGATACCCCTCTGAAAAAAATGTCGGCGCATATGTAGGGATAAATACTTTCTTTTCCGGGATCGGATTTGAGGTCTTTACTCACAATATCTACAAAAATGAGATCATCGCTGCTCGCCTCCATGGAAATCCTTTGTACTACACAAAGCTGCCATATCTGGAAAATCTCAAAATCGGATTCAACATGGGTATTGATCGAAATCAGTATGATAAATACCCAGATAGTGATAAAGATGGCGTTCCAGATGTGTACGACGCTTTCCCAGATGACATTGACTATTGCCTGGACAACGATTTGGATGGCATTCCGGACCAAGTTGATTTTGACATCAATGGCAATGGCATTATCGATCATCCCTCGGTGAATCCTTGGGTAGCTGAAAACCTCCCTGATATCAATGAGATATATCCAAACACAGAGTTTGATATGGATGTATATCCAGATAGCGTTACCATCTACAAGCATCGGCAAGATATCAAAGTCTTTAGTGTCGACTACAATATCCCTTTGATTGAAAATGCTATTTTTAATCTCGACCACTATGGTGAATATGCTAAAATAGACAAATATGGAAGTGGCATCATTTTCCCCGGATTTTCCAGCAAGTTTTCCATTTTTCATGCTAAATTAGAATTTTGTTACTTTGCTGATCAATTTATCCCAGGGTATTTTGATAGACTCTATGATGAGCAACGGTCGGAAGTTCGAATAGACCGTATTGGCAGCAGATATGTATACAGCTTAGAAACTAAAGAGCAATTCCTCAAGTCCAGCAGCGCTTCTATGGGATGGTTTGCCTATTTAAGTGCAGATATTTTAAAATTTGGCACCATCAAAATAGCATATCAAGATATGTATGGCTCACACATGAACACTGGAAAATCGCTATGGGCAAGCGTTTCCGCGAATTCGCTCGATGTGATTCGCCTTAAAGAAGCTGGAATTTCATATTCTCAAACCCATACCCGCTACATTGATTTCCTCCACCCCCGCAATAGCAATGCTGCCCTTTCCGGTAACGTGGTCTATTCTCTCTCTTCAAATGCAGATATCATCGGTACTTATAGCGAAATCTATACAGATACAAACCGTGATGGCAAGGTCCAGGCTCCCACAGAAGTGATATCTTCGATGTCTTTTGGAGTAGAATTCCGCTTTTAGAGATCACCTGGCTGCTTAGCTAAACTTCGGCGCAAATCAAGCAGCGATCTGAGAGATTCTGATCCCTCCTGCCAGATCTCTTTGCCTTTAGCACATGGAAAATCCGGACAATAAGCGCAATTCGGCATCATCCGGTTGATAGCACAGCGACGAATATCGCACTCAGCACAGAAAGATATCTTCTTATTGCTGGGACTCATACATCCTTCGCACTTCAACTCCTCCAGGGAAATCTTCTGACCAAAATGCTCTTCAAAACTTTTCTGATGCTTTGATAGTATCTCTAAGTCATTTCTTTGGGTAGCAATATATGCCTCACAGGCGCTGCAATTGAAACCACAAGGGGATAGTTCTTTCATATTCTCTCCTTAGAGTAATTTCAAACCTTCTCAGGGGATTAGTCAAGAAGAATCTTATCAAATCTAACAAATTGAGCGTCGTACTGACAAAATCACAAACAATTAAATTTGGCTTGACACAAATCCTTATGTTGAGAATTAATTACTCTAAACTGAGGGATAAATCTTAGAAATACTTCAAATTACTATAGAGGAAGCAACAATGGCAGATAGCCAAAACGAATTACTCTGGATACGAATCCTGCTCACCATAATTACCATTCCGGTGGTAGTTATGATATTTCGGACTTTAAAGTCCATCTTTATACCTTTGGTATTTGCGATTTTCCTCAGCTTTGTATTTGCTCCTTTGATCCGTTTTTTACGAAAAAGGAAAGTGCATATTAGCCTTGTTATGGCTGTGATGATTGTGATCATCTTACTTTTGATGATCGGCTCGACTATGCTGCTAACTGCTGCTACAAATTCTCTGATCACGGGATTTCCCCGATATCAACACAGCCTCAATCTTCGCCTGCAGGATCTTCTCACTTATCTGGATGAGCTCACAACACACTTTAACATCGCTATCGGATCCAATCCTCTTTTTGATTTCAGCCAAATCTTGGAGCCCGGCAGCTTCTCCATCTCACGTGCCATCTCAAATGTCATGACTACCACTGTCGGAATTAGCTGGAATTTTGCCTTGATCATCATTTTCTTGCTTTTCATCGTAGCTCAGGATGGCAAAATGAGTTCTCGCTTGAGTAAAGTACTTAGTGACGACTATCAAGAACGCACTACTCGCACCATTCAAAACATCCAAAACCAGATTCAAAAGTATCTTTTGACCAAGACTGTCATTAGCTTGTGTACCGCCTTTGTCGGCATGGTTTTGATGTTGATTTTTGGTGTTGACTTCGTACTAGTCTGCGGGATCCTCCTCTTTGTATTGAATTTTATCCCAAATATAGGAAGTGTAGTGGCAAGCGCGGTCCCAATTTTAATCTGCTTTCTGCAAAGTGGACTGGATCTAAGAACTATCTCCTTTAGCATCCTGATCATAGCCACCCAGATGCTTTTTGGTAATGTGATCGAACCCAAAGTGCAAGGAGACCGCCTAAATCTCAGCCCGATCATGGTCTTAGTTTCTTTGATCTTCTGGGGTTGGGTCTGGGGAATAGTGGGCATGATCCTAGCTGTGCCGATAACATCTGCGATCAACATCATGCTCATCCAACTTGATGAGAAAAACTTAATTTCTGCCATTATAAGCAGTTAAAAGCTGATTATTAAAGTAGACAAGGGAGATAAAGACTCTGTTGTCCCCCGCTTTCCTTTTGGTCTCAAAGCCTATTCTCATTGAACTAATACGTGTATGATCAGTATATCTGGTTATAATCCTGATCTGATTTTTTACCTCAACCCGGAGAATTCCAAAGTTATTTTTCCACCAATTGACGCCAAATTCAGGCTTCTAAGTGCTTGTAAAATATGAGCACATCATGCCTTGCTCATTTCTCTCTCATTTGAGCAGCGTGCAAGAAACGAGAAAGTAAGGAGTTACAGCGATGTGAAGTGCGTTCTGGAAGGTCATCAAAAAGAGACCAAATTCAACGACTAATATAAGGATATACAAGAAAGTGCCGTACTGTGGACTGAGCGCACCTCTACATAATAGATCACTGAAGCATGTTTGAAATTGACATAACAGCAAGTATCGCTTGACATAATATCTAGGTGCTTTATTTTGTCTTATAGTTCTTTTAAGTATATAGGGGGGTGAAATGGTTTCGACAAGGAATCAGTGTGGCAGAAATGCATGCCGGAGATGCTATCTACTCCGTTAACAAGTAGCAACTGCAAATTAACTGCAAACGATAACTTACTCTTAGCCGCGTAAGCGCGCTAACGTCTGCCTCATCCGTGCCATCGGGATGAGAACGGGCGTCGGAACAGTATGGCTGCTCAGATGTAGATTGCCGATATACATCTGCTAAGATTATCGGCTAGAGTTTTGCGGGTCTGATTGTCTTTACCGCAAAACTTAAAACCTAAAGACAACTAAGCATGTAGATTTTCTGTGGTACTGTTCTTTGGACGCGGGTTCGATTCCCGCCACCTCCACCATCATTCCGTGCTGTATGGAAACGGCAGATTGAGTCTTTGGCTCGACCAAATACTTCATATGCCTGATCTTTATCAAAACATAATAGTTGAAACACCCACTCGCAAAAGAGCCATCTATAGCAAAATACTTACTCAAAGCCCGGCAAATTAACCTGATACTTAATAAAAAACTGGACAGAATATCCAGCTTCAAAATGCTGACAACATAGAAATAGACAGAGAACTGTCAAGCATTGGGCTAAAGCTCAAAATACCATATTATCCAGGAGGATAAATGCCTTTAAAACCTGAGGCCAAAGCGGCTATCATGGCAGAGTTCAGACTCCATGAATCTGACACCGGTTCCCCTGAAGTGCAAGTTGCGTTGTTAAGCAAACGCATCCAAGACATTACTGCACATCTCAAAGAACATCCAAAGGATTTCTCGACCCGTCGGGGACTGTTGAAAATGATCGGGCAGCGCAGGCGCTTACTTGATTATATGAAGCGGAAAGACATCAACCGCTATCGCGAAACAATCAAAGCGCTTGGCATCAGAAAATAATTACTCAGCCAAGATATTAGAAATCATGGAAAGTGGATGCCTTGCGTTCAAGGGATCCACTTTTCGCTTTTTTTAAAGAACAGCATGCCTGGGAGTAATTAGCAATAAGCACATGGGTGTGTCACACTCATCTGCCTATTGCTTCTTCTCCCTGGTAATACAAAGGAGAATAAATATATGCATAATTTTAACATTACCCGCCGAGAAATCGATTTCCACGGGCGTAAGCTCATAGCTGAAACCGGGAAGATGGCAAAGCAAGCCAATGGCTCTGTTTATCTTCAATATGGGGAGACAGCAGTACTGGTGACAGCCACCATGAGTAAAGAAGTTTCAGAAAACCAAGATTTCTTCCCCCTCACAGTTGACTATATCGAAAAAATGTATGCCGCCGGCAAGATTCCTGGGGGCTTTTTCAAACGAGAAGCCAAACCTTCAACCGATGCTACTTTGCAAGCCAGAGTAATCGACCGTTCAATCCGCCCGCTTTTCCCGGATGGATTTCGCAATCAGGTTCATGTCGTAGTAAGTGTCTTGGCGTATGACGGTGAGACCGATCCAACTAATCTTGGTGTCTTGGGCGCATCTTTAGCACTTTCGATTTCCGATATCCCGTTCAATGGACCCATCGCTAGCCTCACAGTAGGTTATATTGATGGAGAATTTGTGATCAATCCACTCATCAGCAAACTAAAAGATGAATCAAGCCTTAATCTCACTGTTGCTGGATCCGCAAAATCTGTAGTAATGATCGAATCTGCGGCTCAAGAACTCTCAGAAGAGCAGATGCTGGATGGAGTCTACATCGGACATGACGCTATTAAGACCCTTTGCGCAATGCAGGAAGAAATCATCTCAGAATGCGGCAAAGAAAAAGTTGAAGTAGTTCTAATGGGTATTCCTGAAGAGATCTTGAACAAGATGGATGCCAAATATGGTTCAAGGATCGCTGAAGCAGCTATGATATTAGGTAAACAAGCACGTCAGGATGCTTTTGATGCAGTGGAAGAAGAAATGCTCCAAACCTATCTCGAAGAAGATGGTGAAGAGCTCTTTGCCGAAAATGAAAAGCACTATAAAGAAGCTTTTCAAGAGTTGATCCGCCGTTGCGTTCGCGCTTCGATCATCAACGAACACTTCCGAGTGGATGGTCGTGGTTTGGATGATATCCGTGATATTACCTGCGAGATTGATATTCTACCTCGCGTTCACGGTTCAGCCCTCTTCACCCGTGGTGAGACTCAGTCTTTGGGCACAGTCACCTTAGGTGGTGGTAGTGACGAGCAGATCATCGATACTCTCGAAGAAGAATATAAAAAAAGCTTCTATCTACACTATAATTTCCCGCCTTTCTGCGTAGGAGAAGCTGGACGAATGAGTTTCACATCCCGCCGCGAACTAGGTCACGGCAATCTAGCAGAACGTGCCCTGAAAGCAGTCTTGCCAGATACAGAAACATTCCCTTATACTATCCGTGTCGTAGCAGATACTCTGGAATCAAACGGATCCTCTTCCATGGCTTCTATCTGCAGTGGTTGTTTAGCAATGATGGCTGCTGGTGTACCAATCAAAAGCCCTGTGGCAGGGATCGCAAACGGCCTCATTATGGATGGTGATAAGTATGTAGTCCTGACCGATATAATGGGTTTGGAAGATCACTTTGGCGATATGGACTTCAAGTGTGCTGGGACCCGAGACGGTATCACTGCCATGCAGATGGATATCAAAATCGAAGGCATCACAAAAGAAATCATGCGCAACGCCTTGGAGAAAGCTAAGGCTGCCCGCTTTAAGATCTTAGATATAATGGCAGACTGCATCGCAAAGCCTAAGGACGATCTTGCTCCTACTGCTCCCAGAATTGAAAGCTTCAAGGTGCCCACTGATAAAATCGGAGAAATCATCGGACCAGCCGGTAAAATGATCAAATCCATCATCGAAAGCTGCCAAGTCGGCATTGATATCCAAGACGACGGCACCGTACGCATCCTCTCCCCGGATAAAGCATCGATCGAGAAAGCTAAGGGCATCATCAAAAGCATCGCTATAGATCCCGAACCAGGTGACGAATTTGAAGGGGTCATCACCCGCATTGAGCCTTACGGAGTTTTCGTAAAGCTTATGGGCAGCACTAAAGAAGGCATGGTGCATGTTTCTCAAATGCACACTTCCCGCATTGGACACCCGAACGACATGGTCAAACTGGGTGATAAGGTCAAAGTGAAAGCACTTGGCATGGAAAAGGGTAAACTCTCTCTAACCATGAAAGGTATCCCGGGGAATCCTGAACCTGATCCAAATGCTCCAACCAGACCCCCTCAACCACGGCGTGATGACAATCATAGACACGGATATGACAGAGATCATCGTGGAAGCGGTCGAGATAGAAACAGTAAATAATAAATAAAGACACATTCATAGCGGGACGCGGTTCTGACAAGAATCGCGCTCCGATTTTGCTAAAGAGGTAAAGATGGATTACAAGATATTTGACCTTAATCTGGCAGAGTTTGGTCGAAAAGAGATAGATCTGGCAGAAGTCGAAATGCCGGGTTTGCTTGCCTTGCGTGAGAAGTATTCAGAAACAAAACCCCTTGCCGGTGCAAAGATTACAGGCAGCTTGCATATGACAATTCAAACTGCTGTACTAATGGAAACCTTGGTAGCCCTTGGCGCTAAACTGCGTTGGGCAAGCTGCAACATATTCAGTACTCAAGATCATGCTGCTGCTGCAATGGTAGAGCGTGGAATCCCCGTATTTGCATGGAAGGGGGAGACTTTAAAAGAATATTGGTGGTGCACATTTCAGGCTTTATCTTGGCCAGATGGAGATTGCGACCTGATCGTAGATGATGGTGGCGATGCAACATTAATGATTCATGAAGGATGTCGGCTGGAAAAGCTCTACGAAGAAAAGGGCGCGCTTCCTGTTCCAGACTCGGAAAATGAAGAATTCCGTATCGTACAAGAACTCATCATCAGTCACTTAAAAGAAGATCCTAAACGCTTCAGGCGGATAGCACACAATATCAAAGGCGTTAGCGAAGAAACAACAACAGGCGTCAACCGGCTTTACCAAATGCTGGAAAACAATCAATTATTATTCCCCGCAATCAACGTCAATGACAGCGTCACTAAGAGCAAGTTTGACAACCTTTATGGATGCCGGGAATCCCTTGCAGATGGCATTAAGCGTGGTACAGACATCATGGTAGCCGGAAAGACTGTCATGGTCTGCGGATATGGAGATGTTGGGAAAGGATGTGCCCAATCGATGCGGGGATTCGGCGCTCGTGTAGTAATCAGCGAGATTGATCCCATTTGTGCTTTGCAAGCTGCGATGGAAGGATTTGAGGTACGTACACTAGATTCCATAGTTGAAGATGCCGACATCTTTGTAACTGCCACGGGAAATTGCGACGTCATCCGAGTCGACCACATCTTAAAAATGAAGAACAATGCTATCGTATGCAATATTGGACATTTTGATAACGAGATTCAAGTAAACAAACTTTATAACCTCGAAGGTGTCAAAAAGATAAACATCAAACCACAAGTAGACCTCATCCAATTGCCAAATAAGAAAGCCATTATTTTGTTATCGGAAGGGAGATTGGTGAATCTCGGCAATGCCACAGGACATCCCTCTTTCGTAATGAGCTGCTCATTTACAAATCAAGTATTAGCTCAGATCCAACTCTGGCAAAATCAACACGCCGTAGGAGTTTATACTTTGCCGAAACATCTTGATGAAGAAGTAGCAAGATTGCATTTGCCAAAGCTGGGAGCACAACTCACTCGTTTGACCGTGCGTCAGTCCGAATACATTGGAGTCCCAATTCAAGGACCATATAAGCCTGATCATTACCGCTATTGACAATCAGTAAACTTAGAGCGTAGATGGCTACACACAAACCGGTAATCATAAACGAGTTATTTGGTGAGCTGAAGATTCCCCCAGAGGGAAAGAGATGGACGGTGGTCCACACCAAACCTCGATGCGAGAAAAAGCTCGCAAATTATGCAGGTCAAAACCTGATCCACTACTACTTGCCCCAGATCAAGCAAAAGCGTGTGTATCAGCGACGCAAGGTCATAACCACAGTACCCATGTTCCCGGGATACATCTTTATGATACTATCAGTCCTGGAGCGCCAGACTATACTCATATCTGGAATGGTGGTAAATTTTATCCGGGTAGTAAATCAAAAAGAGCTTCTCGATGAGCTTCGCAGTATCTGCTTTATCTCGGAGCAAGATACTCCCATACAAAATTGCATCTGGTTATCCAAAGGTCTGGAGGTGGAGATCATATCTGGTCCTCTCAAGGGCACGCGCGGAGTAGTTGAAAGTCACGACAAGATCTCGGAATTGCGCTTGCAGGTAAATATCCTTCGCCAAGCAGTTATGGTAAAGGTAGATCCCAAAAACGTCAAGATCATCGGGAAATACGAAATTGTAGAGGACGAACAATGAAAATTCTCATCACGGGCGGCGCTGGATTCATAGCTTCGCACTTAGCCGATGCCTGTATCGATGCAGGATACGAAGTGGTAATTGTAGACAATTTTCGCACAGGTTATCGCCATAATCTCAACCCCAGAGCCAAGTTTTATGAGCTTGATATCTGTGACCCAAAACTGCATGAAATTTTTGCCCTGGAACAGCCAGACATCGTTGATCATCATGCTGCTCAGATTTCGGTTCCGCTTTCGATAGAAGACCCTCTAACAGATGCCGAAATAAACGTCAAAGGCTTGATAAATATATTACAAGCTTCTGTTGAACACAAAGTTAAAAAGCTGATCTATATTTCCTCAGGCGGAGCAATTTACGGAGAAGCAACAGAATATCCCACATCTGAAAACTATCCGCCTAAACCACTATCAATATATGCCATTAACAAGATGGTGGGCGAGCATTATCTATATTTTTATGCTCATCAATATGATCTGGACTACACTGTCCTGCGATATGCCAATGTCTATGGCCCGCGCCAAGTATCCCATGGAGAAGCCGGGGTAGTCTCCATCTTTGTGGAAAAACTTCTCAAAGATCAAACTCCCACTTTAAATTGCTACCCTGATGAACCTGATGGCATGATCCGCGACTATGTTTTTGTGAAAGACGTAGTGCGTGCTAATCTTATGGCATTTGATAAGGGCAGCGGCAAGGCATTTAACATTGGTACCTGTATCCCGACTACGACCAGAGCTCTCTATGACGAGATTGCTGCACAGATGGGTAAGAGTATCCTTCCCAAAATAGCTCAAGCTCGCAAGGGAGATCTCAAACGATCGCTTTTAAAGATAGACAAAGCTCGTATTGAGCTTGGTTGGGAGCCAACTTATAGCCTAAAACAGGGAATATCCCAAGTTATAGAATATTTTAATAATATGTAGGAGATTAAATATGAAACTCGCCATAATTGGTACTGGATATGTGGGACTCACTAGTGGAGCCTGTTTTGCTGATATGGGAAATAACGTCATTTGTGTGGACAAAGATCATCGAAAGATCAAGATGCTGATGAATGGGGAAATCCCTATATTTGAACCTGGTTTAGATTCCAAGGTGCATCGCAATGTGGCAGAAAACCGTCTCAGCTTTGCTACTGATCTTGAAGATGCTGTCAAGGAATCTCAGATCATCTTTATCGCTGTCGGCACACCTCCTGAAGAAGATGGCAGTGCAGATCTTTCTCACGTATTAGAAGCAGCTAAAGAGATTGCTACACATATAAATGATTATAAGATTATAGTCGACAAATCCACCGTTCCAATCGGCACAGCCGACCGCGTCAAAGCTACGATTCAATCCGTTTTAGACCAGCGAGGAGTTGACTATAGCTTTGATGTAGTTTCAAACCCTGAGTTTCTCAAAGAGGGCGCGGCGATTGATGATTTCATGAAACCAGACCGAATCATAATTGGCTCTGATAGTGAAAAAGCCGCACAGATAATGCACACTCTTTATGCCCCGTTTTGCCGCACATATGACCGTGTGATCCATATGGGTGTGCGCTCTGCTGAAATGACTAAGTATGCTGCAAATGCTCTCTTAGCTACCAAAATATCCTTTATCAATGAAATCTCTCGCCTCTGCGAAGCTTATGGCGCAGATGTCGAAGAAGTTCGCAATGGCATTGGAAGTGATAGTCGCATCGGTTACAAGTTCATTTATCCTGGTGTAGGATATGGCGGCAGTTGTTTCCCAAAAGATGTCAAAGCCCTCATTCATATGGCAAGCGAAGTGGATTTTGACTGTCGCATCCTCAAGGCTGTTGAAGAAGTAAATAAGGATCAGAAAGAACTGCTGGTCAACAAAGTCAAAGCGCACTTCGGCGAAGATCTCCGCGGAAAAACCTTTGCTGTTTGGGGACTTTCGTTCAAACCTCAAACTGATGATATGCGCGAAGCTCCATCAATCGTGATCATCAATGAACTTAGCAAAGCCGGCGCCAAAATACAAGCATTTGATCCAGTTGCTATGGACGAAGCGAAACGAATTTTCGAGGATTTGGAAGGCTTGACTCTCTGTTCTTCCGAATATGAAGCCACGCAAAATGCAAACGCCTTGATTCTGATTACTGAGTGGAAGCAATTCCGCTATCCAAATTTCGAACGTATAAAATCTCAGCTCAAAGAACCTGTCATCTTTGATGGTAGGAATCAATACGATCCAATGACCGTACGAAAACTGGGATTTACATATTATGCCATCGGGCGACCATAGCAAACTCTCGTTCGTATAATTAATCAAGCTCCAAAAATAAAGTGTAGGGCAAGAGAATTTGCCAAGGGAGATGTTTTATCTCAGCTTTGCCATGCTCCCAATTATGATGCATAAATTTGCATTCAGAGCAATATTCTCACTTGGTTTACACCTTTTGGGAAGATAAGGCTAAGTCCTTATTTTCTCGTTTCTTGCTCATTCGAGCAATGAGCGAGAAATGGGCAAGCCAGCTAGGAGACATCTTTTTCAGATAGTTAAGAAACTGATAATCGTAGATAAAGCTCAATCTGGGAAATGAATTCAGCGTTTGAAAAACACCAAAGTTCCTAAAACATCGATAGCGATGCTATCGCATGAACTTACAGCGTAAGGGAAGAACAGATATCCTTCCTTTGTCGCTCCGGGAAGTAGCTCGCTTGAACTAAAGTAATTTGAAATCAATTCATAATATCCATCCAGATTGTTTTCCCTGTTCAAATGTCGTTGGGGATCAGTCACAAATGGATCGTGCCAGTCTTCAAAATAAAATCTATCTTGAGAACTATTAAGTACATACTCAAGTCGATAATAGTCATATTGGCGTTCATCTGCAAGGATAGCAAATCCACTTTCGGGCAGGATGATTCTCTGTTTTGAGAGATTGCGCACTTGTAACCACACAGGGAAGAAGCGCGAATTTGCATCTCGAAATTCCCCGCGGTAAGATTGAGGACGGATAGCTATTTGCAAGCTATCCGTCCGAATTATTGCATATCCTTCTTCTGTATAATAGTCTCCCGGCACCGGATAATATGCTTTAACGGCGCACGCTGCCAACAGGCAGAGCAGGATACTAGTCGTCAATATCTTCAGTTTCATCCTGGATATCGTCGTCTTCGTTTTCCATCATTTCATTATCCAATGAATCGTCATTATCTGTCAGATCTTGAAGGATTATCTTGGGGGCTTTTTTAATCTCTTCGACCTCTTTGTCGATCGTCTCATCATCTGGATTTTCCGGAGGTACGCAAGTTATATCGTGTACTCTATCATTTGCTGTAAGATTGATGAGTCTGACCCCTTGGGTATTACGACTGATAATGGAAATTTCCTTAACTGCCTGGCGAATAATCATGCCGTCATGGGTGATGATCATTAGATCATCCTGATCAGTGACGAGTAAGAGAGAAGCCAAGTGACCATTTCGCTTGGTGGTCTTGAGCGTGATGACACCTTTAGAGCCACGTTTTGTTGTAGGATAGCTGGAAATGGCGGTACGTTTACCATAGCCATTCTCACTCACAGCCAGGATCGTAGCAGAAGAAGATTCATTATTTTCTTCCATCTGTTTTGCGCTGATGAGAGCCATGGAGATCACATAGTCCGAATCGCGCAGGCTGATTCCTTTTACACCGCGAGTGATACGACCCATGGTTCGGATATCCTTTTCGCTGAATCTGTTGCAATAACCATTGTGCGTTGCGAGCAGGATGTCGTCCGAGCCTTCGGAGATTTTGGCGTCAATGAGTTCATCACCTTCCATAAGTTTGATGGCTCTGATCCCGTTTTTGCGAGGATGTGAATATGCGGAAAGAGCAGTCTTTTTGACCAGCCCTCGCTTGGTGCACATCACGATGTTCTGGTCGGGATGGAAGGTTTTCAGGGTCACAAATGCTTTGATCTTTTCGCCTTCAGAAAATTTAACGAGGTTTACTATGGCCTTCCCGCGAGCGGTACGACTAGCTTCTGGAATCTCATAGACTTTGAGCCAATGGCACATTCCGTGATCAGTAAATAGTAGAATATAGGAGTGTGCACTTGCGACAAAGAGATATTGGATAAAGTCTGATTCTTTAAGGTTTGATGCACTCAGTCCTTTACCCCCTCTACCCTGTACCTTGTAAGTATCCACGGGTAAGCGTTTGACATATCCATCATGCGTGATGGTAACAACCATCATATCATCGGCTATGAGATCTTCCATGTTGAGGTTCCCACCATAGCCTTCGAGGATTCTGGTACGACGTGGATCAGCAAACTTATCATGGATCTCAATCGTTTCTTCTTTGACTACTTCCATTCTGAGCTCACGGTGAGCAACCAGATCACGCAGATGGCTGATGAGCTCGACCAATTCACGATATTCCTGCTCGATCTTTTCCAGTTCCATGCCCGTGAGGCGCTGCAGTCTCATATCTAGAATAGCTTTGGCTTGAATCTCGCTAAGTCCAAACTTCTCTTGTAATGCATCACTAGCCTCAGCTGGATTTTGGGAAGCGCGGATGGTGGCAATAACTTCATCCAGATTATCAAGTGCTATGCGAAAACCTTCCAGGATATGCATGCGAGCTTCGGCATTGCGCAGTTCAAATTGAGTGCGTCTGAGCACGACATCATGTCGGAATTCAATGAAGTTTGTGATCATATCCTTCATGTTTACGACTTGTGGAATACCGTCGATAAGACAAAGATTGATCACGCCAAATGTAGTCTGCAATTGAGTATATTTGTAAAGATAATTTAGCACGACATTAGCGTCATGGTTGCGTTTAACTTGTATAACCACGCGCATACCCTCACGACCTGATTCATCGCGAATATCACTGATGCCATCAATCTTCTTTTCTTTGACAAGCTCAACCATTCGATTAATGAGAAGAGATGTGGTCACTTGATAGGGAATTGAGCGGATAATGATGCGTTCGCTGTCATTTGGTAAAACTTCCACTTCAGCTTCCCCACGTACCAAAAGACGCCCACGACCAGTCTCAAAGTAGTCTCGGATTCCATCAGTTCCAAGGATGTAGCCACCCATCGGGAAATCAGGTCCTTTCACATAATTCAAAAGATCAAGTGGCTCTAAATCTGGATTGTCAATCAGCGCAATGACAGCAGAACAGATTTCGCCAATATTGTGGGGAGGCATGTTTGTAGCCATACCCACAGCAATTCCCGAAGATCCATTCACTAAAAGATTGGGAATGCGGCTTGGAAAAACTACTGGTTCTTTGCGTGTTTCATCATAGTTTGATCTATAATCTACGGTGTCCTTATCCAGCTCTGCAAGCATTTCAGTGGTAATCTTTTGTAATCGTGCTTCTGTATAACGCATAGCTGCAGGAGGATCGCCATCAATTGAGCCAAAGTTTCCCTGCCCATCAATGAGTGGATAGCGCATGACCCAAGGCTGTGCCATGCGAACCAACGTGGGATATACTACTTGTTCACCATGAGGATGATAGTTTCCAGAAGTATCACCCGCGATCTTGGCGCATTTTCTAAAGTGTCCGCCAGGCGTGAGATTAAGCTCATGCATGGCGTATATGATCCTTCTCTGTGAAGGCTTGAGTCCGTCCCGGATGTCAGGCAGAGCGCGCGATACAATCACGCTCATGGAATAGTCCAGGTAAGCTTGTTTCAGATGTTCTTCGATCTGAGTAGGTATTATTCTTGAGTTATCAGACATTTATGACTCCATTATATGTCAAGGTTCTTTACATAACGGGCGTTGGCTTGGATAAACTCGCGGCGAGGCTCCACCTCATCGCCCATCAGGATTGTAAACATCCTGTCAGCTTCGATAGCATCATCCATTCGTACGGATATCATCTTACGGTGTTCAGGATCCATTGTTGTTTCCCACAGTTGCTCGGCATTCATTTCACCCAAACCTTTGTAGCGCTGGATGACAACACCTTTTTCACCTAGCTCTTTCCAGACCCGGTCACGCTCTTCCTCGGTGTATACATATACCTTCTGTTTACCTTTGCGCAGAAGAAATAGTGGCGGCATGGCAATGTAAAGATAGCCCTGCTCGATCACCGGTCGCATATAGCGATAGAAGAAGGTCATGAGCAGTGTACTGATATGGGCACCATCAACATCGGCGTCTGCCATGATGATGATTTTATGATAGCGGAGCTTATTTATGTCAAAATCCTGTCCGATACCAGCACCCAAAGCGAGGATAATGGGCTGGATCTTGTCGTTGTTCAAGACTTTATCAACGCGTGCTTTCTCGGTGTTTAGCATCTTGCCCCAAAGCGCAAGAATGGCTTGGAAACTGCGATCTCTACCTTGTTTGGCTGATCCGCCTGCAGAATCTCCCTCAACCAAAAATAGTTCGGTCTTAGCAGGATCAGTAATGCTGCAGTCCGCAAGTTTGCCCGGCAATGAGCCGCTTTCCAAGACAGATTTCCGACGAGTAAGCTCACGAGCCTTACGAGCAGCTTCACGACTGCGAGCTGCCATCAGACTCTTCATAGCTATATTTTTAGCTTCAGTAGGATGCTCTTCAAAGTAGACCATCAGTTTTTCATAGACAGCAGAACTCACAATGCCTTCAACATCTGAGTTTTGGAGCTTGGTCTTGGTCTGCCCTTCAAATTGGGGATTTGATAATTTAACAGAAATCACTGCCGTGATACCTTCACGAATATCATCCCCTGTAGGGCTTACTTTTTCGTTTTTAAGAAGATCATTATTCTTGATGTAGGCATTGACTGCAGAGGTAAGACCACGCTTGAAACCGGAGAGATGGCTGCCGCCTTCGATGGTATTGATGTTGTTTGCAAAACTAAATATATTCTCTTGATAGCCTTCATTGTATTGGATGGCAACTTCAAATTCCATGGAATCACGCGCGGATTCGATGTAAATCGGTCTGGGAGTCAGCGGCTTCTTGTTTTGGTTGAGATACTCCACAAAACTATTTATACCGCCGTCATATTTGAAGTCGTGTATACGGTCTGTGCGCTCATCTTTAAGTATAATGCGCACTCCTCTATTCAAAAAAGCCAGTTCTCTTAGACGCGTAGTGAGATAATCAAAGCTAAATTCTGTAGTTTCAAAGATCTCGGCATCAGGGCGGAAACTGACTATGGTTCCCTTGCGCTTGCTTTCCCCCAGAATTTTAAGCTCCGTGACGGGATAGCCCCGTTCAAAACGCATAAAATACTCTTTACCTTCTTTGTGGATACGAACTTCAAGCCACTCTGATAGGGCATTAACTACTGAGACACCCACTCCGTGTAGTCCACCAGATACTTTATAAGAATTTTGATCGAACTTTCCTCCAGCATGCAGGACGGTGAGCACTACTTGCACAGCCGGGACACCCATATCTTTTTGAATGTCTACAGGTATTCCCCTACCATTGTCATCGACTTCGATATTTCCATCTTTGGTGATAGTGACCTTGATGAGATCACAATATCCAGCCAAAGCTTCGTCAATCGAATTGTCAACAACTTCATAAACAAGATGATGTAGACCGCGTTCACTGGTCCCGCCGATATACATAGCTGGACGCTTTCTGACCGCTTCCAGGCCTTTGAGCACCTTGATATTACTCGCGTTATAAGTGTTTGTTGGCATAATATATTGTCTCCTATGTGTTTAAGGATTAGTTATGGGCACTCTGTACGGCTTGCAGAATATCCAAGAGTGATGAGCACCCTTATCTCTTTACCAGATAAAATTATAGTGCTTATTTGTCAAGAAGTTTCTCAAAATATATGCCGATTCTAAGTAGCCTATTTATAATAACTTAGCGGTATGACTAAAAATGCCCTATGCATAGGTCAAAATACGCTCAAGTTACGTGCTTATTTATTGCCCACTTTTGGTCTTTAAATCACCCAAATATGCTCAATTTTAAAGCATTCTAGAAGATAAGTCCCGAGCATAAGATTCTTTGACAAGCTTTACTCAAAATAGATATTATTTGACACTTGCTAAAGTTATTTATTCGCTTAGTTTTTATAACAAACAATACAGATTATCACCGTGGAGGATAATACAATGGCAAAATATTTGATCGTTGGCGGAGTTGCAGGAGGCGCTACTACTGCAGCACGCTTGAGACGCTTGGATGAACATGCAGAAATCATAATGTTTGAACGTGGAGAATATGTCTCTTACGCAAATTGCGGATTACCATATTATGTAGGGGGAGTAATATCAGAGCGCGATCGTCTATTCGTGCAGACACCCGAAAGTTTAAAAGCACGCCTGGCTGTTGACGTTCGTATCAACGAAGAAGTGATAGCTATCGATCGGGCTGCAAAAAAGGTAACTGTTCAAAAAACTGATGGCAGCAGCTATGAAGAAAGCTATGACAAGTTGGTTCTTTCTCCGGGAGCAGAACCCTTGCGTCCTCCAATTCCAGGTATTCAAGATGAAGTGATCTTCACAATGAGGAATGTGCCGGATACTGATAGGATCAAGGACTATGTGGATACTCATAAGGTTCAGCATGCCGTAATCGTTGGAGCGGGATTTATAGGTTTAGAGATGGCTGAAAACCTTCATCACAAGGGCATCAATGTGACTATCGTGGAAATGGCTGAGCAAGTCATGACTCCCTTGGATTATGAGATGGCAGCAGTTGTGCACCAACACCTCAAGACTAAGAATGTAGAATTCTATCTCAAAGACGGAGTTAGCTCTTTTGTTCGGGAAAAAAGCGGCTTGCAGGTGCGTCTCAAAAGTGGGCGTTCCATTCCCACAGATATGGTAATCCTTTCCATTGGAGTGCGTCCAGATAGCAAACTCGCTGAACAAGCTGGTTTAGACTTAGGAATTAATAAGGGTATCAAAGTAAATGAATATTTACAAACAAGTGATCCGGACATCTACGCTTTGGGTGACGCCATTGTCTTCCCCAATCCTATCACCGGTGAAGAGTGTCACACATATCTAGCCGGACCTGCGAACAAGCAAGGACGCCTCGTAGCAGATAACATCGTAAATGGAAACTTGCGGAAATATAAAGGAAGTATCGGCACGGCAATCGCAAAGGTATTTGATCTCACAGTCGGAGCTACTGGAATATCTGAAAAGATGCTCAGAAAGTCTTCCATTCCTTACGTATCATCGATAATCCATGCCAGTTCACATGCGGGCTACTATCCGGATGCATTGCCTCTTACGATCAAAATCGTCTTCAACCCTCAAGATGGGAAACTCCTTGGAGCCCAGATTGTAGGGTTTGATGGTGTGGACAAACGTACGGACATGCTTGCTCATATCCTCAAACACGGAGAGACTATTTACGAGATGCAGGAAATCGAACATGCCTACGCACCCCCATTCTCAAGTGCCAAAGACCCTGTTAATGTGGCAGGATTGGTAGCAGAAAACATCATCAGAGGTATGGTCAAGATCATTCATTGGCATGAGCTTCACAATCTAGACCTCAAAGATGTGACGCTCATAGACGTAAGGACTGCTGAGGAGTATGCACTTGGCACAATTGAAGGAAGTATAAATATTCCGGTGGATGACATTCGGCAGCGACTTACTGAAATCCCCAGAGACAAAAAGATCATCGTCTTTTGTGGTACCGGGTTACGCTCTTATTTTGCAGCTCGGATTTTGATGCAAAACGGCTATAAGGATGTCCTTAACCTGAGTGGCGGCTACATCACCTATGAATCTGCCACTCAGAAACAAAGCAACGAAGACGTTTTCCACGGTGATTACGTAGGCAAAGATGACCATATCTATCAAGGAAAAGAGCATAGCCCGATTTCAAACCTTGGCGGGAAAGTAGTAGAAGTTGACGCTTCCGGACTGCAATGTCCCGGACCTATTATGAGGCTCAAAAATGAGATAGACCGTCTCTCGGATGGAGACACACTCAGAATCACCGCTAGTGATCCCGGCTTTGCCAAAGATGTCCCTGCTTGGTGCAATATGACCGGCAACAAGTTGCTGGATGTAAGCACCCAGGACAAGAAAATAATCGCACTGATTCAAAAAGGTGGTGGGGAAACATTGTCGACAGATTCTAATGGCAACAAAAACAAAACTATGATTGTCTTTAGCGACGATCTGGATAAGGCTTTAGCATCGTTTGTGATAGCAAACGGTGCCGCCTCAACTGGCAAGAAAGTAACAATGTTCTTTACTTTTTGGGGCTTAAATGTGATCAAAAGGCCCAATGCTCCAAAGACTAACAAGGATTTCATGGGCAAGATGTTTGGTATGATGCTTCCCAAAAGCTCACTGGGCTTGGGTCTATCCAAAATAAACTTCGCTGGAATAGGTCCCGCACTAATGCGTAAGCGCATGAAGGACAAAAACGTGGATTCTCTGGAGATGATGATCATGCAAGCGAAGCAAGCTGGAGTACAGATGATTGCCTGTCAGATGAGTATGGACATCATGGGCGTAGATGCCAGTGAATTCATCGACGGAGTCACAGTCGGCGGAGTAGCCAGCTATCTGGAAGCAGCTGAACAAAGCAACGTAAACCTATTTATCTGATCACTTGCTGCAAAAGTACAAAATGAGCGGTCAGCTTCGATTGCTGACCGCATTTTTTATACCCGAAACTCTGCACACATTTTGAAGAGCATCAACTCAGCAGGCTTATTTGATGCAGATAATTTTGCGAAAAGCAGTATGCCCTTTTTGTTTTGCTCTAATGAAGTAAACTCCGCTACTAACATCCCTCCCGGCATAGTCCAATCCGTCCCAACGATACTCTTCCAAAGGTAAACCATGGTAAAGCTCCCTGATCAATTGACCCCGAAGATTGTATATTCTCATGCTGACTGGGGAATCTTGTTTGGCTCCCTCGAGTCGGATCGAGGTGCTTTGCTGGAAAGGATTGGGATAGTTCGGTAAGAGGCTAAAACCAACCATGGGGGGAGCATTGAGATCATCTAAGCTCACAGTTTCTCCCCATTTTAAATGAAGCAAATTGTAAAGCATCTGACGAGCATCTTCTTCCTCGATTACATAGAGAGGAAAAGTAAACAAAAGGCTTTGTCCCTCTTGGTACTGGGAATAGATCCCAACTCCGGTTCTCGCCAAAAAAGAATAAGGTGATTCTGGAGGATAGGCTGTACCATAGGAATAATATTTTTGGGCACTCGATGTCGGAGACATCCCTTCCACTTTCATGATATGATAATTAAGACCTTCCAAGCTAGCGTGCTGTCCCACATGCATATCATTAAGATCACTCTGTAAGGAAAGCGCTGTATTCATGAGTGCTTGTGGGGAATAATCGACAGCAAGCACACCAAAAACACGATTGATAAAGCTATCTTCAGCAAAAGTGGTGGGATAACCAGCATTCCCCATGAGCGCTTTAGAGGGCATATAGCCATTGTAGATCAGCTTCCCACCCAAAGCGATATAATCTTCCATAACAGCAAGATTTTCCTCAGGGAGTACATGTACGACGGAATCAACATCATGCCAAATTACAGTGGAAAAAATGCTAATATCATACAAGCGAATATTCCTGTTCATAGCCTGAAGATCTATAGTTTGGTGATCAAAATCCTCTAATATAGAATCATAGTAGTCAGTTACCTGTTGATCTGTGGGAGAGAGCACATTTGCACCCGAACCGCCCATAGTGGCGTCCACCAGAACGATGCCATTGTCGAGTGAGGCAGGTCGGCTGTTTTGGATGCTGCTTAACTCGCTGACAAACCCTTGAGTATCTATCGCTTGCAGACGATAGGAATATACTTGTTCCACAGCTCCAATCACGGCTTCATCCAGAAACTCTAGATCCGTGATCGGCTCTGAATTTAGCAGTTGATATTGATCGCCAGAATCATCAGCACGCCAAAGCATATATCCTGCCAGGTCAAGCTCATTATTTGCTTCCCAAGTCAATTTAATACCATCTCGTACTGGCTGCGCCACAAATTGTTGCGGAATTCTTGGTTGTGAAAGGGGGCTTTGGCTGGCATAGACAAAATTGCTTTCATTGCCCATGATATCCGATGTTGTTAGTGCAAAATTATAGACTTCACCCTCTGTGAGAGAGGAAACTACATAATAATCCTGATCATAGACCATGATAGGCTCTTCCAATGTGGGATCGGATAGACCATAATATAGACAGAAATGATCTATGTCCGGATTGTTTGGCATATCCCAAGAAGCACGCAGAGAAGAGCCATCTCCAATATCTTCCACCACAAAGTTATGCACGGCAGCAGGCATATTTGCAAAGCTAACTGTGGAAGCTAAAGAAGCTTTGATCACTTCTGCGCAATATTCCTGGTCGATATTTGCCACGATGTCATTGTCACCATGATAATAAGGCGAGAAATCCGTCTCAAAGAAGTAGATCACGGGATAACCGCGAGTCCAATATGAATAGGAATCGCTGCTATGGCTATTGGGAGTGCCATAGAAAGCTTCCAGATCAGTGTAGGTGGAAGTGAGATATTGGGCATGAGCAGTTTGCTCATTGCATCCATCATATGGCATGAGACGCACCGTAGACGTGCCAGAATTATTGTTTGCGATCATGTCATGATTGATCATCAAACGAATGTTGTCACCATGTGTATAGGATAGTGATGCATCATAATTTGAGCCATGCAAACCAAATTCTTCAGCCGCATAAGTTACAAATCTAATGCTGCACTTGGGTTGATAGTTATTTGCTGCCAGGACACGGGCGATCTCCAAAACGGCAGTAGTCCCTGAGGCGTTATCATCCGCTCCAGGTGCGAAAGTTTCTGGTGTATTGTAGGTAATGCTATCGTGATGTCCGCCCACGACAATATATTCATCAGGATAGCTAATACCAGGAATCTCGGCGACCACGTTGTATTGAATCGTTCCCTGATAATTAAATTCCTGCAATTGGGCGCTGATCCCAAACCTTGCGAAAGTATTCATGATCCAAAGTGAGACTTCATAGCGATTGTCTGCCATGGCATAGCGAGTGCCCAGATCCTGCAGGCTTTGAATGAAGTATAGGACGCTGTCAGCTGAGACTTGATTTACCAATTGAGCGATTTCTCCCTGAGTCTCTCTGAAGGCAGTTTCTTTCATATGAGTGGCAGGTATCACTATCGGCTCAAGACGCAAGGGGAGAAGCCTTATCTTCAGAAGAGGAATCAGCTCAAGCTCGCTTTGGCTGCTGGTATACAAGAGGTCTGAACCCAGATCTCTGAGAATTCTCCCATTATCCCGCAATTTATGATGATCCAACGGTTGATCTTTACTGATCAGATAGAGTTTTTCACCGGATCCTGGGCTTTGAATCAACTCAAAGCCATCCACTTTATCCTGATCAATCCCTGCCAATATATAATCATCATTATAATAGTAGATATCGATGCCGTTTTTATTAAGATTGCTGATTTCTTCACGAGCTTGCAGATCGCCAGATCTGAATTTTACTGCCAAGTAGGGCTGAGCAAAGAGTCCCATAGTCATGCAACTCAGTATGATGCAAAATAGCAGAGATCGTTTCATGGCTTCTCCATAATACGAGATTTTAAATATGCTTAGTTTAGCGTATAATTATCCATTTTAATAAAGGTCCACTACAGGTCAAGAGAATTCTAGGGATGAGAATTCGATAACTTGCAAGAAAGGATATCTATATCATATAAAACTATATCATCATGATATAGTTTGTTATTACAATACTGATCACATCAACATAACTAATTGCTTTGCTTATATATAACACTATGACTTGCTTTGGCTCATTACTTGCATATTGTATATGTTAAAAGACTATCAAGAAAGAGAGGATAGAATTATGAAAAGAATATTTCTAATCGGAATTATGATGCTTAGCCTAGTATTTTCCTTGGCTGCCGTAACACCTAAAGAAGATTTAGAACAAGAGTCCGACGAGATTTTCAAACTAAATATTCAACTCGGCGAAGGTGAAAAAGTCTCTCCGGCTGAAATATCGCTTAGAAATCAAGCAAATAATGAAGCTAAAGATGCAGCATTTTTTGGATTTTATATCGAAGACCTGACTTTCCCCAAAGCTCAAGCTCTTAACTATTCCGAAAACTATGGAGTAGTTATCACTGGGATAGTAAAGGACAGCCCAGCTTGGCACTATCGTCTGCGCGAAGATGACATCATCATGCAGATTGGTGAGAGCCGAGTCACAAACTATGCAACTTTTGAAAAGATCCGCAAATCCTTACGCGCTGGCGACCAGATCTCAATGGTGATCTTCCGTGATGGCAAGGTGCAAAGCCTGGATATGACTGTTGGAGCGCGTGGTAGTGAAGGTGAATCCAGCGTTATAGCACCCAACATTCCTTCAAAAACCCGTCTCAGTACCGGCTACGGTGGAGGAACCTGGATTCCTATGTGGTTTAATCTGGATATGGACGACATAAACGATATTATCACAGATCCTTCTTTGGATTTCAACTCTATCGGCTCCAATGGAATTCTGCATCAAGGTTTGGGCGGTAAATTCCCTATTGGTAAACATTATTATCTTGGTGGTCAAGTTACATGGTTTAATGACACCAAAAAGAGAAGCAACCAGACAAATCCTGACTATCATATCTGGTTAAGTTACCAAAACCTGATGGGTGGAGTAACATTGGATCGTAGAATCGCCTTCAGTAAAAGCCTTGTGTCAAGCATAGGTTTGATGGTTGGCGGAGCATATCATGAACTGGAATTTCTAAATTCTGATTCAAATTACAATTGGGACAATCTCCCTGACACCATCACCGGAACGTATAATACAAACTTTCTTCTCCGCAAAGGCTACCTCGTAGCACAGCCCAGAGTGGAATTTATGTATCATTTCCTCAGTTGGCTAGGTCTACGAGCAGAAGTCGGATATGTATTTGGTTATCCGCTCACTCATGATTGGCGCATTCGTGGTCTGGACAACGAAAACTTTGAAATAGCAAACTCGCCAAACACAAAATATGAAGGTCTAACCATCAGTATCGGTCCATGGATTGGCTTTTAACATAATTCAAAAAGCACTCCCTAAACATCCTAGCCTCTCCCATCGCAAATGGGAGGGGCTTTCTCTTATCTCCAAATACTTTGCCTTGCTTCTTTCTATGAACTTCAATTGCAAATCACAGTCACGCTGAAGCACAATACGTTTGAAGAGAGATGGGTACAGGATGATTTACTTATGGTCGCAGCAAAAAAAGACCTTTTGTCCAGAACCTTGCAATGTGAAAAGAGCAGAGCTTCGGACGCACTTCACAAAGCTGTAACTCCTTATTTTCTCGTTTCTTGCCCACTTCTCAAATGGGCGAGAAATGAGCAAGGCATGAAATACCCTACTTTTTCAAGCAGTTAGCAATGTGATAAACGAGGGAAAATAGACAATTCCAGTTTCAGTTATGAGCTGGAATACAAATTCCAAAAGAACCTGTCCAGCTGCAAAGATGTTCATATCATCATTAATACTGGCAGTCCTTCCACAACAAACAGGACAGACAACAAAGATGATCGCTGCATGACTGGATGATTTAACTTAGAAAATCGGATAGGTATAATTTTGCTTGAGATCTGCATAAAATACTGCAGTAGAGACTGACATATAAGGAGTGACATATATGGACGCAATCCCAAAACTGATTATGCAAAGTAATATCCACCCAAGAAAGCTAAAGTATAGATCAAAGAGTTGCCATTTATGACCATACATCATATGTTTGCTGGCTGCCATTGCTTGTGAAGGGCTCATTTCTGGGTTCTCTCGCATTATATAAAAGGTCATTGAGTATGAAAAAGCCGCAATGATTCCTGGAATGATAAAGAGCAGACTCCAAAGGAAGACGTAGAGCATGATAAGAAGTCCTGCACTAAGGGTATCAGCAAAATCATCGAACCCACTGAAAAGCATTGATATCTCAACTTTCTCAGAATTAAGAACTTTTAACAGGATATTTGCTGCTCCATAGCTTAAAGGTCCATAGACCAAGATTGCGCCGATTGCAAACAGCGATCCAGTGATATAAAAAATAAGGTCGTATATCACAAAAGTTATGATCAAGGTGCCCATCTGTTCGGACATCAAACGGCGAGCTTCAGCTTTGATCTCTATTACATTCATGACTCTTTATTAAGGGGAACCTTAAGCTCAATTGCAAGATACAAAAAAGCAGTGCCTAGCAAGATGCCAAATATAGCCATTCCAAAAGATGGCATTACTCCGGCAATAGCGAGACTCGTACCAAAATCAAATTCGCTAAATTCTTTACTGTAGCGCAGAAAAGAACGAATACCCGCGACAAGTTCATATCCGCCTGCACAATACCACAAGATGGCAAAAAACCAATATTCAAACGTGGGTATTCGGAGGCTGGGATGATCATGCGCTTTATGATTTGCTAAACTTCTGATTCCTGAGACTATATAGCTCATCGAGACTATCAGAGCTACAAAAGCATAGACCATCACATAGAGCATAGAATCCAACTCTCCAAAACTAGTATGAACTCTTACGAAAATCATCGCACCAGCAAAGCTTAGTATCAGAGCTATAAGATTAATTAGCCGACTGCCCCAAAAGCTATAGCGCACAGGAGGAAGCACCGGAGGTAGTTCATCATCAGCTTCTTGGATTGGGTCAAAATCATAACCACGACGGGTCAATTCATCCATGATGGCTTGATATGTTTCACTATCAGGATCAGCATTTTCGAAGATACGTTTGAGTTCAGCATCTTCATAGTAACTATAATCGGTAGTTTTTTCGTCTTCAGTATTCATCTTTTTTCCCTTAACTAGATTAAAAGTGCAAAATAATGAAATGTGCACAGTTGTCAAGAAGAGTTTGCCATAAGCACAGATAAATTAACCCGGATACGTCAGACTGAGAAAGACCTTTGCGTAATTGTCTCATCTAGCATTGTAAAGCAGCAATCTGGTTTGTTATCCAATTTAACTTAATCTGAGTTAGCGGAATTAGAAAATCGCTGTGTATACCAGGATTTTGTTCACCTTCGACCCTGTTTTGCCCTTTTGTAATCCCAATTCACAGAATCTGGACGCATTTCCCGATGCCGGGTCAAAATAAATTAATTTCATGCCCCGTTTGATGTTGAAAGCCAGACACCTCATCTGAAGATAGA
>JASKKR010000028.1 GCA_030154085.1 Candidatus Cloacimonadota bacterium
AGATTACAATTAATTTGATAGATTACGGATTTTCCAAGATTGATCCTTCCAATGACAATCAAAGAGTATCAGGATCATTACCATATCTGGCGCCAGAGCTGTATCTGGGACAAGCACCTTCTGTCGGTAGTGATTTTTATGCCATGGGTGTAATGTTGTATCGTTTATGCACCGGCTCTTTCCCGTTTAGCATAGATCAGATTAATGCGCTCATCACCGGTGGACACCAATATTTTATTCCGAATTTTCCCTCGGAACTGAATAAAAATATTCCTCCTGAATTGGAGAAATTGATTCTAAGGTTATTGGAGAGAAATCCTGAGAACCGTTTTCAGAGTGGGGAAGAGATCATAGATTATATCAATCGGATCCACCATACGGAATATCCTTTTTCAGCTTCATGGTCGATTGTAAACACTATGCGCTTTAATAGCTATTTAGTACGGGAAAATTACGCCCATCAGATTTTGGATTATATTCCTTCTGTGATCAATTTCAATGGCAAGACCATATCAATCATCGGTGGTGACGGACTTGGAAAAGACAGCATTTTGTCTCTATTCCGGTATCATCTCTTGAGTGGAGAATTCTTTTTGTTTGATTATACGTGTTCACGGACTGATCATGAGGCTTTTTTTGCTCTGATTAAGGAATATATGCAATCTCTGGGAGAAGATGAGATCAAGAAGTATAGGGAGCTAAATCTTTTCTCAGCTAAATTTGAGCGTTATCTTTTTGCCAGTGAGCAGGAAGCCAAATCTCTTACCCAAACTGTGGATGATCTTAGATCTGATTTTGAAAGTGTCAAACAACTTCTAATAGAGTTATCCAAGAGCAAGCCAATCATTTTTATTATTCGCAATTTCCAATATGTGAATCGCCATACGATCGACTTTATAAATTTCATCTCACCCATCATGGTTACGCATCGCATGATGATCGTACTATCTTGTAACGATTTTAACAAAGTAAGCCAGATAGATCATACTGTACTTATCAACATCCCATTTTTGAGTATTAAAGAGAGCATAGCCTATATAAATAAGCTTTTGCCAGTAGCTGCACCAAAAGAACTATGCGAGTCTTTGCACTACAGATCAGCAGGGAATCCCTATTTCATTCGTGAGATACTAATTGATCTTGTACAAAGAAAAAGCATCGTGTTGGAAGATAAGATCATATTTCCAAAGAATTTGGATAATTATCAGTTGCCATCTCGGCTTTTGCACTCGATCTACTCCCGGATGAGTCACCTAACTAGCATGAATTATGCATTATTGCAGAAACTTAGCATCGTGCATACACCTTTGACTAGAGAATTAATGATCTTTATCCTCAAAATAAATGATATTGAGCTATACAATCTCCTAAACGATGCAACTTATAATGAGATATTGTCAAAAAACGGCAAATATTATAGTTTCACATTCATGGAAGCTCGCAAACGGATGTTTGAAGAATGTGATGCTAAGGTCCATGTATTAATCTCCAAGCGACTTTTAGAATACTATCGGGACAAGGAAGTTTTAGATCGGCAAACGGTTTTGGGCTTGATCGAAAATGCCAAGATTGCCGGAGATATGCCAGCAACTCGATACTACTATTTACGTCTTTCAAATATTCTCGATGAAGATTATGAACAAGATCAGGCATATTCAGCAATGCTGGAAGTTTTGAAGCTTGACTTTGACCCTCGTACGAATGTAAGCACCAAAGAGATCATTGAAGACTTGGCAGAATTTCAGGAAAAAACTGAACTGACTGGGTATTTTGAAAGAGCAGGATTTATTCTTGAAAATCAAGATCTGATTCCGGAGCTTTTTGAAAAGTATTATACAATCGGGACTATTAAGTTTTTGCGAGAAGATTTGAGCGGAGCGCTTGAGAGCTTTGCTAAAGCTGAGGAATTGCGAATGACAGGTAAGCAACAGCTATTAATCTGGTTGGCATATATACAAGTATATCTAAAGACAGATCTAGCAAAAGCAAAATACTATCTGGATAAAGCATTAGCTGAAGACGTACCTTTGGATCTTTCCATTGCACTAACTGATCGGCTGGCGGTTTATTATACGAAAAACAACGAACCGGATCGAGCGATTAAGCTATTTGAGGATTTTCTGGAAACCTTACCACCAGAGCATGATACAAGTGTCATGGTGCGTTTGGCATCATTGCATAATGATTTGGGCGTGTTTTATAGTGATCAGAAGAACATTGAAGAAGCTCAAGAACACTTGAATCAAGCCTTGAACATATGGAAGAGATATAATATTCGTCGCTATTTTGGATTGATATATAACAATTTGGCTGATCTGTATCTCAAACAGGGTATTACGACTGAAGCCATCCAATATTCCAAGCTGGCCTATAAATATGCTGATGAGCTGAATCTTCTTACGATTAAAGCATTGGCACTGTTGAATCAAGCTGAGGCTAAGATCAAGATGGGTGAGTTTCAGGAAGCCGAGCAAGATTTGTCAGCTTGCAAAGATATCATGCAATCCATTAGAAGTGATAGCTGGATGGATTCGGTAAAACGCAACATGGCCCTAGCAAAGAGTAAGATCAAAGGTTTTGGATATTACTATGAGTATATCATAGAACAAGAACCTGAGCTTCTTAAAGGGAAACTGAGGACGATTAATCCTTTGGTGAAGACCTATTTTTACTACCTTCATGAAATGCGGAGTCCGCGTAAATTGCGTAAAATATTAAGCAGCAATGTACAGATCAATTTTAAGCATCTCCGCGAGGAAGAATTTTATCATAACGTATTGAGTCTTATTGCCATGATAGAGCTTGATTATGAGAGGGCTTTGGCAGAATTGAAACTGGCTTTAAGACATGCTGGCGAGATTAACAACAACTATGCCATAACAGTATTTTATATATTAGAGGTTATGTGTCATCTTGGTCTGCAAGATCTAGGGCGTAGTCAGGAATTGATCAATAAAGCGCGAGAAATTGCCAAAGAAAATCAATATCGCTATTGGCTATGCAATCTGGATGTATTACAATTGAAGCTTGACCTCCTGCTTCCGGATGTTCCATTGAGAGATATCTTGAGAAGGGCTTCAACCTTTTTGCAACAATGGAAAGAATATGAATACTATCAATTGAATGTCGAATTGATGCAGATCAGGATACAAATTCTTATCGAGCTAAAACAGGATGATTTTGCATTGGAGTATTTTGCTCAATACAGAAAGTATCTTGAACTAATCACCCAGAATACTCCTGAAGATGATCGCAGCAACTATCTAAACGTGAATAAATATAATCTCAAACAAATTAGAAAGTTTGATTTGATACCGCTCAAGTCGAGATCCAGAGATATCAGACGTAAGTGGAACGACCTCCTCTTTAATATTGCTAACGTATACAATGTCGATCGCATCAAGTTCCTTATATCTAAAGGGATAAAAGAAGTGCTTTCTCCATGGAGATTTTACTTGATGGAGTATTCGGACAAAATTAATAATTTTACTCCCTTTATTAGCTACAATTGTGATAACCATGTCTTTCTCGATCCGGATATAAACCAAGATATCAACAAGGCAATGCGATGTGACTCCTTGGTTCAAAAGACATTGGAAGATGGTCGACATATTGCGATCGTACCTCTTTCTGCTGGGTCAAAGCGAATCGGATATCTTTTCCTATCAGATGACAAAGAACTCCCCTATACCCGACAAGAGCTTTCCATAATGCGCAGCATCAAGCAGCATCTGTCAGCGCTCATAGTCCGTATCCAAGATTATTCTGAGATCACCATGCGCATTCAGAAGATGAATCAACTGATGCAGATTTCACATGAGCTAATGCGGATTGTCGATATCCCAAGTCTAGAACATGAAATAGTCTCGAGTGCGATAGATTTTACCAACAGTACGCGCGGATTTCTAATTAAACGAGACAGTGATGGGAACAATATCTATAGTGTTCAACTCAACAAAGAAAAGCAGATTCTGAACAATGTCGGCGGTGTCAGCAAAACGGCTTTATCTCTATCTCAGACAACCTTGGAGATGGTTAGCACATACAACGCTATGGAAGATAATCGCTTTAAGAGCGCCATCAGTGTGCAGGACTATCAATTGCATACGATATTTTGTGCGCCAATCACGGTTGACGGTAGCATATTTGGATTCTTGTATCTGGATAATATGGACGATAACTCCCGTGATATGTATCTCAAGAATGAAATCATTAGTCTTTTTATAGAACAAGTTACGATAGCGTTGAAAAACGCAATGCTCTATGAGAATCTCCTGCAAAAAAGCAGCGAATTAAATGCCTTCGAACTACTTAAAGATGAGTTTATGGCGATCGTATCTCACGAGCTAAATACGCCTCTGACTACTCTACAAAGCTATGTGTCAAGACTAAAACGTAAGCTATATACTGACGAAGAGGAACGCGAAGAGATTATCTCCAAGATTGAGAATTCAGTAAAAAAGCTAATCGTGACAACAAGCGATATCACTACCATGAATAACTATAACCTCAAAAAGAGTTTGAACATGGCACAGGTGGATGTCAAAGAGATCTTGGAGCTTATTCAGCAAGAAGTAGACATCCTCTCCAGCAAGCGTAAGATGTTTATTCGCATGGATATCGAGCAGGATTTGCCTTTGATTAGTGCAAATTGGGAAGCTTTGCATCTTATGATCTATAATCTTGTGCTCAATGCCATCCGGTTTACAAATGATTTTGGTACAATTATCATTGGAGCTCGTAAAGCTGCATTTCAGCAAGAAAGAGTATCAGGCAAAGATAGTATAGTGATCTATGTCCAAGACAATGGCATAGGCATCCCAGAATATCAGCTAAAGAATGTTTTCCGTAAGTTTTACGAGCTCAATGAGATCTATGCTCACAAATCAGGGACTGTGGAATACCGCTCAAGTGGGCTAGGTTTGGGGTTAGCAACCTCAAAGCGCATAGTCGAGCTTCATCATGGAGAAATCTGGATCAAGAGCAAGGAAAACGAAGGTACGACTGTTTTCATTAGCTTACCAATCAAACAAGAAGTAACACAATAGTCAGAAAGAAAATCTTCAAATAAATCTAGCAAAATAAAGACTATAAATAAAAAAGATGCGTGTCCTAAGACACGCATTCTTATAGTATAATAAGTCGTTAGCTTATGCCAATGTTGGTATCATGCCACCTATGAGGAAGCAAGCTGCAAAGGCAACAATTGCATAGAGTTCTGGGAAAACGCCCAAGATAAGGGTGTTCGAGAATACATCATTCCCAGCCCCGATGCTTTCGATACCATTCGCAACTACTCGAGATTGATGATAAGCCGAGAAAAGACCCACAATTCCCATGATCAATCCTGCTCCAAATATTGCACATGCTTGAAGCATATTGATTCCGGGTACGATATGAGTTCTTAAGATAAAGAAAGCTCCAAATCCGTATAAGCCCTGTGTTCCGGGTAATGCGGAGAGGATCATGCAATTAGGGAAAATATCATCCCTTTTTTTCATGGCGCCCACTGAAGCACTGCCACCGATTACCGTTCCAATTGCGCTGCCGATTCCGGCAAGAGCTACCATCAGAAAGATACCGATCCAGGCAAGGAAATATGCCAGATTTCCGCCCGCCATGACTGTGCTTTGTGCTACTTCGTTTAAGGTATTCGGGTCCATTAAACCTCCTGTTTTTTTACCTTACTGTTTTGGAAAACGGTTTGTATTCCATACCGGGTCCTTCGAACTCGGCGTTTTTAAAAAATTCTACAAAGGTCAAGCGTAGAGGGTGTACAAATCCAGATAGTCCACCTAGCGCAAGATTTAGTGCATGACCGAAGATCATGAAGATAATAAACAACGGAATTCCGACGATCGGGGTTTCTGCTAACTGAGCACCGATGCTATTCACGACAAATCCCAATATCGCACTTGATACTCCCAAAGCAAAAAGCCGGATGTAGCTCAGTATATCTCCAAAGAAGCCAGTGACAATGTTGTATAAACGCCATAGACCGCCACCGATATTTACCAGTGGGTTCTTTCCAGGCTGATTGAAAAAGAGAATGAGTCCCAATCCTATCCAAATTGGGTATTTGAGATATGGCTGTACTGAAGAAATATCGGCACCCAATTGTTGCGCTCCCAATACTGATAGTGCAGCTATAAAAATGAATGTCCCAAATTCACAGATACCGTAGACAAATCCTGATTGGTGAATCTTCTTTACAGTGGCAATACCGATTCCAAACAGGATCTGGATTACACCCAACAACAATGCAAAATTAAAGATCTGATCGTTATTTTTGATCAGTATTTTTTCACCGATATGTGGAATCTCTTTGAGATCATATCCTAGGATGGTACCAACTACAAAGCCCATGATAATGCTTGATATGCCGAAGAGGACGACAAGATTCATTATATTCTTCATGGTTTCATTTTTGACCTTACGTCTAAGCAGAATTGCTACCAGAATGAGGACTAGTCCATAGGCGATATCTGCATTGCAGAAGCCAAAGAAGAGCATGAAAAAAGGAGCCATAAACGGAGTGAGGTCAAATTCATTGTATTTGGGAAGCATATACATCTTCGAAATTGGTTCAAAAAGACGTGCAAACCACCCATTCTTAAGGTTGATGGGGGGATTATCTTCTACTTTGGCGGGACTTTCAAAGAAGACTAGCCCTTCATCTTTGATGAATTTTTTAAGCTTATCTTCTTTGCTTACTGGTATCCATCCACTGAGAATACGAAGATGATCTTCAGCTTCACTGATGCCTTGTAAACTAGCTTCTTCATAATCATATTCAGTGGTCAGGCGTGATACTTCATGCTGGAATTTCTCGGTTGCAATTTCTTGTATTCCCCTGAAGTATTCATCAATCGCGGATATCCTTTGCATCACTTCAGCAAGTTTGCTTTCTAGAGAAGCTAGGTCAAGATCATTGAACGAAAACCTATCTGCTTCTATTTCTATAGATTCATTTGATGGAGACATTGCGACAAAATAAACGATCCCACTTCGTTCACCGATTATTTCCAGAGTTGCATTGTCTTTCCAATCTTCTTGAAATAGGTTCTTAGGGCAATAGTAGAATTCTACTGCAATACCACCTTCACGGATCTTGGAAACAAGATCGTAATCAAAGTGTCCCCAAGGAGCAAGATCGCGAATCTGTTTGCGCAGAGTGTCTCGTTTGCGAAGAAGATTATCTTTTTCTTCACGGGCTTTATTGATCTGTTGCAACAGTGCTTTAGCGGGAAGATTTGTATTGCTTTTGTATTCCGCGGGCTCGATCTTGGAAAGGAATTTTAAAGCATCTGAGTATTCTGATAGTAGCTCTTGATTCTGAATTAGAGCTTGAGACTTCTCATCAGTCGAGCGGATGATGTGCACCATTCCCAGATCTTGCAATTTACGTAGGAAGTCCTGATATTCCAAATGATACAGCACGAATGTGTATTTCTTCATTTTCTCAATCACTGCAGTTCCTCCAAACGATTCTTCAGAATCTTTTGTCCTGCTTTGCTGAGATTTTCCTCATCTTCAAGATATCGCTTGATCTTCACTATCGCTTCTTGGAAAGCAGGGATTTGTACCTTTTCATATAAGTTAACCTTTTGAGTGGTCTTTTTGCGAACTTGTTCCAGAATATGCATCTTGCGAAGAAAGAACTCACGTTCAATCTGTAAACGGGATAGCTCTTTGATCAGAGTTATTCCATCCAGATACCAGCTAGGAGCAGTGAAGAGATTGATTGGTGTAATCTCATAGCTAATATCCTCCAAAAGAGGAGTTTTGACTCCGGCAATTTTGCGAGTCTTCATCTGAACTTCTTTCACTGAGATGGCATTCGGATCAAATTCTCCCCAAAGCTTCATGAATGCATCAAGCTCTTTGGTCCTTTGTTTGATGGTTTGATCCAGCTCAGCTGCTTTATCTTTTGCTTTTTTAACTTCCACACGAAGTGCTGCTTCCTTGTTCTTCAGGGTAGGTAGTGCTTTTTCGCGAACACCCAGTTGCTTGATTAGCTGCAGTTGAGAGATCTTGTTGTATTGAAACTTAAGATTCATTCCTTCTTCCAGTAGATATTCATGAATTCGTCTTTAATGCCTATCTCTTCTTTAGTAAAGTGTTTTTGGAAGAGCTTCCATGCCGTATCAAGCATTTCATCTGTGCCGATATTAACGTCTATAGCCAGGATTTCTTCAGAGTATTCTTTGGCAAATTCCAGCACTCTTTCATCGTAATCTGAAAGATCAAAGCCATTCTCCATCTTTGTTTTGGCATTGGCTGCGTCTGCATAGAGCCTTACCGCAGTATTCATCACTTGAGGATGATCTTCACGGGTTTTCTTACCAATCACGAGCTGCTTTAGTCTAGATAGAGAGCGGAAAGGATCCACAATAGTCTTGGATATATCTGTATCGCGTTTCAGGAAAAGCTGTCCCTCCGTGATGTATCCTGTATTATCAGGAATAGCATGGGTAATGTCACCACCGGACAGAGTTGTAACGGCTATGATGGTGATTGAGCCGCCATCTGGAAATTGTACAGCTTTTTCATAAAGTTTTGCAAGGTCAGAATACAATGAGCCAGGCATAGAATCCTTAGAAGGAATTTGATCCATACGGTTTGAAACGATACTGAGAGCGTCGCAATAAAGCGTCATATCTGTTAGTAATACCAAAACTTTCTCGTTCTTCTCAGTTGCAAAATACTCAGCAGCAGTAAGAGCCATATTCGGCACTAGCAGGCGTTCGACCGTAGGGTTTTCAGTTGTGTTTACAAAGGATACTATCCGATCAATAACGCCAGCATTCTCAAAAGTATTCTTATAAAACAGGTAGTCATCATTGGAAAGTCCCATACCACCAAGAATGATTTTATCACTAGCAGCTCTGAGAGCTACCATAGCCATCACTTCATTATAAGGTTGATCTGGATCTGCGAAGAAAGGGATCTTTTGTCCAGTGACCAGAGTGTTGTTTAGATCGATGCCGGCAATTCCAGTTGTAATGAGTTCGGATGGTTGCTTCCGGCGGACAGGGTTAACTGATGGTCCTCCGATCTCTATTTCTTTCCCTTCCACCTCGGGACCACCGTCTATTGGCTCGCCATAGGCATTGAAGAATCTGCCGGCGAGATCTGGACCAACTTTGAGAGTAGGTGCTTTGCCAAAGAATACTACTTCAGCATCAGTTCCGATCCCTTCGGTGCCAGCAAAAATCTGTAAAGTGACATTGTCGTCAACGATTTTTACAACCTGAGCAAGGCGTCCTCCGACGGTTGCCAGCTCCTCATTTCCCACTCCACTGGCTCTGACAGAGCAGGTAGCTTTGGTAATCTGATTTAGCTTTGTATATATTTTTTGAAATGCTTGTGTAGCCATTATTTTGCACTCCTTGCTTCAACTTCTTTACGTAGCTCTGCTTCGTATTTCTTGAAGTCATCACTTTCAAATTCAACGTAGTTCATTTGCTTACAGATGTTGATCAGTTTCACATAGTATGGCATAATTTCTTCAAAGGATTCAAAGACAAAGTCTCTATCACAGATATCCAGGATTAGCTCCAGCATAAACTCTTGCCGCTTCATTGGAGTAGAGGAATCAACGGGGTCAAAACCGTCTTGTTGAAGGATAACTCTATCCACCAATTCACTCTTCCAATACCGATCATGATAAGCAAGGGGAACACCATCATCACCGAGAATGTTGATCTGCTCTTGAGCTTCGCGACCACGCAGCAGTATATCTTTGGTGTGAGTGACATCATCGACCCAAGTCGGGTTTATGTTATTATTTAGATATTCGATTACTTCCGGATATTCGAGATATTTACTGTATGAATCGATCGGATCTACAGCTGGATAGCGTTTACTATCTGCCCTAGATTGAGAGAGAGCATAGAAACAGCGAGCAGCTTTCTTGGTGGATTCCGTAACAGGTTCTTTGAGGTTTCCGCCTGCAGGAGATACAGTGCCAATGAAGGTTATAGATCCGGTAGATCCGCCATTGAGATGGACAAATCCAGCTCGTGCATAGAAGCTTGAAACAATAGCAGGAAGATCCATGGGGAATGCATCTGGTCCTGGAAGTTCTTCCATACGGTTACTCATTTCACGTAAGGCCTGAGCCCAACGGGAAGTAGAATCTGCCAGAAGCAGCACTTTGAGCCCCATATTACGATAATATTCTGCGATAGTCATGGCTGTGTAGACTGATGCTTCACGGGCTGCAACCGGCATATTTGAAGTATTGCATACTATGATTGTCCGTTCCATCAATTTACGACCGGTTCTGGGGTCATCGAGTTCCGGGAATTCCACAAAAAGTTCCACGACCTCGTTTGCCCGTTCTCCGCAAGCAGCCATAATAATCAAATCGGCATCAGCATTTTTGGAGATAGAGTGTTGCAAAACTGTTTTCCCAGCACCGAAAGGACCTGGAATAAATCCGGTACCTCCTTCAACCATAGGATTTAAAGTATCAATGGTACGGACTCCTGTTTCCATAAGCCTGGAAGGTCGGGGTTTTTGGATATAGCATTTGATGGGTATCTTTACCGGCCAATATTGGATCATATTCAGCTCGATTTCCTCGCCATCCTTGTCTTCAATTGTACAGATTGTATCAGTGATCTTATAGGTGCCTTTTTCGGCAATCTTTTTGACTTTGTACTCACCAGTCAACCCAAAGGGGACCATTATCTTGTGTTCAATCCATTTTTCAGGAACGCTGCCCAACCAATCGCCTCCAGTAACCATGTCTCCAGCTTTAGCAAGAGGAGTAAATTCCCATGATGAGTCTTCATCGAGGGGGTCGGTGTATTCACCGCGAGTCAGAAATATGCCCTCCATTTTATTAAGATCGTTCTGCAGTCCATCATAGTTTTTGGAGAGCATGCCAGGTCCGAGCTTTACTTCCAACATTTTCTGTGTAAATTCTGCTGTATCTCCTGGTCTAAGATTACGAGTGCTTTCAAAAACCTGAGTGTAAGCGACATTGCCAATAATCTTGATGACTTCTGCCATCAGCTTGACACCGCCCAAATCTATGTAGCAGATCTCGTTTTGTGAGACAGGGCCTGAGACTTCCACCTGGACAAGGTTTTCGATAATTGCTTTTACTACGCCTTTGGTCATCCTTACCTTACCTTCTATTTTTGCTTTATTCTAATATTAAAATCTTCAGGAAAAGTAAAGCTTTTCTCAAGTTTATCTAAGATATCCTGAAAAATTGCTTTTCCTATTGTTGCATCAGCTTTTTGCCAGCGGCTTACAATGCGGACTTTAGCATAATAACCTAGTATTCGATCTATATTGAAATACTCAAAGAAATTGTGATCGTCAATCCATTGGTTGCGTAAGACGTCATAAGCTCTCTCACGATCGAGGATATTGTTTTGTTCCCAGATACGCATGAGCTGATCAAATAGTGGAACGTCCTTGCCCAAACCGAAGTCTACGGCATGGCTTGTGGCAAGATTTGTCACAGTTTCATCATTACCGATGAGATACTTGGCAAATTCCATCTTGTGATGTCTGCCATTGATAGCTGCTAAGATGTTTTTTATGTTTCTTTCTAATTCAAAATAGTCTCTAAAAAATCTATTAGAGTGATTCTTGGCAAAATCGAAGAAAGCGCTTAAGAGTTGGTGCTCAGCATCAGCTTTCTCCGGGAGTTCTTCAGCACTGATAATGTCGAGAAGCACTTTTTCCAAAAAAGGGGGATGAACCATAAACTGCTCAGGAGTTTTGAGACTGCTATTTTCGAGCTTTTGCTTCAGATAATCCAGATAATTTTGCCAGTGCTCCTTTGTGTAGATCTCCTCTGAATCGGATTTTCGCTCTGTCTTATAGAGTTGATCCAAAAGGTTTGAGATATCGGAGAGAAGGTGCATATTGATCAGCAGCTGATAGTCACCCGATGTCAATTGCTCGCGGGCCTGCTCACGAAACTGCACCGGATCAACTATTAACTTGCTATCTTCCATAGAGATCCCAGGTAAGCCAGCTATGAAGTAATAGTACTGCTTAGCCATGGTTAGTCTTTAAAAAGGATCTTGGCGGTTCTTGGCCTTAGATAATTTTTGAATAATTGAGCGAAATCTTCGTCTGTAAAGCTCAGTTTATAGCTTCCATCAAGGGGAGAGATAGTGAATCCTGCCTTTATCTGAGGAGAAAAATCTATCTCCAGTTTGCCATCAAAGCACTTCTTCAATGATGAAACGAAGGCATCGTCGATTTTATCTTTTAGCTTATCAGAGATTGTGATTCCAGCATTAGCTTCTTTCCATGATTCCAATGTTTCTTTTATGAGGCTTTTAAAATACTCCACATCATCAAATCCATTTTTGACAGAGTCGTCTATAGTAGCATTCAGCACAAGATCAGTGATCTTCTGTTTCAAAGCGCTGATAGTATGTTTACCTGCCATTTTTAAGTCGCCTTCAGTATTCTTTTTGAGCTCTTCGGATTTCTTTTTGGCTTCGGTAAGTTCTGCTTCTGCTTTGGCTTTTGCATCTGCAATAAGCTTTTCGGCTTCTGCTTTTGCCTGTTCCAGAATCTTTTCTGCTTCGGCATTGGCTTTTGCCACACCTTCTTCATACACTTTTGTCAAAAGGTTTTGCAACTGATCGCTCATTTTTCTCTCCACTAATTTCTTCTTTGTACCAAAAAACGCTCACTATGATTCCCGTCAAGTAGTTTGTCCGCACGTATTAATCGGTGTAAACAAAATCATGGCATAAGTCCAATCACTGAATAATATCATAATAAGTTGGTATCCTCCAGGAAGCAAGGCATCAGATTTCGGTTTTTATTCTTATTTTTTTAGATGTTCATGCAGAAAATCGTGATAGTCCCTGTTTGTCATGACCAATTCATCATGAGTTCCTTTATGTGCATGACCGTAATCGTCGATATAAAGGACAGTATCCACATATCTGAGAGTAGATAGCCGATGTGAGATCACGATAGCCCCGGTATTTGGATATTCCTTTTCAATATCCAGCCAGAGTTTTTCTTCATTCTCTGCATCCAAAGAGGCAGTGATATCGTCCAAGATCAAGAGTTGAGGACGTTTAATGAGAGCTCTAGCGATCGTAATGCGTTGTTTTTGACCACCGGATAAGCTGAGACCTCTTTGCCCAACATGGGTTTCATCTTTTTGCGGGAAGAGCTCAATCTCATCTGTGAGCTGTGCAACTCGGATAGCTTTTTGATATTCTTCCTCGGAGGCATCAGTATTTGCCAACATGATATTTTCTTTGATAGTCCCGCTAAAGAGTGATGGTTCTTGGGGAACATAGGCGACTATATCTCTCAGGCTTTTGATATTGATTTTCTCAAGATCTATTCCACTGAAAGTGATCTTCCCGCTATCTGGTTTCACGATTCCTAAGATCAAGTTCACCACAGACGTCTTTCCACATCCGGTTGAGCCAAGGATCAGCATTTTTTCGTTGGGAAGAAGATCAAAATCAATGTCTCGGAGTACATGAATTCCTTTTTCAGGGTAACTTAGGTTCACTTTTTCAAAACTCAATCCTTCAAATCTCTGCACCTCATGTCCTACTTGAGTTTCAGGGTTGAAACTTGGGTGATCTTTCATCTCATCTAGACGATCGATATTTACAAAAGCTTGTTTCCCTGATACAAATAGCTGAGGTAAATCAAGTAAGGGATAGATCATCATGGATAGATAGGTGTAAAACAGGAAGAAAGTACCAACCGTGATTTCTCCTTTTACTGCCATATATCCACCGAACATGATCACACCGATTTGAGCGAAGTAGTCTATATACTGATAAATGAGACTGAGGATAGCGTTAAGCTTAACCACGCTCATTTCTGTTTTGAATCTTCTATCCAAAGCTTCGTCAAAGAAGCGGTTATATTTTGCCTCGCTGACAAATGATTTCACGATACGGATGCCGGAGAAGCTCATCTCAAGCTGATTATTTATATTCGAGATAGCTCTTTGGTTGCGCTCGAAATTCGTATAGAGTTTTTCACTCGTGAAGTAAAACACTACCATCATCAGTGGTAAAGGCATGATCGATAAAAGAGTCAGCTTTGCATTAATGCTAAACATCACGATCAAGGAAAACATGATCAAAGAGAATGAATTAAAAGCGCGAAAAATGCCACTGCCCATAAACCAACTGATCTTAGGGAATTCAGATAGATCATCTGTTAGTCTGGTTACAATATCGCCAGTTCTAAACTTCTGGAAGAAACGATAATCCTTACGAGTAATATGATCAAAATAAAATATTCTCAGACTATGTTCAAAACGGAGATTAACCCAAGCTCGGAAGCAGGGATAGAATCCTGTAAGAAATTGTGCTGCTCCTATTGCCAAAAAAAGCATTATGATTCGATTTACTTCAACCATCGGAGTGGGATAAAGCTCAGGATTTGCCCATACATCGTTTAGCAGATCTATCATGCGCTTAAATGCATAGGGATATGCAATTTGGACTGCAGAGGATGCCAGGGTAAAGATCACCATGATCAGTACAAAGTACTTCTGGGATTTGTATTGGGTGAGAAGCCATTTGATGTGTTTATTCATCTCCATCTCCCAAAAGCTGCAATTCGACTAATTTGCGATATCCTTTGCTATTTCTCATTAAAGTTTGGTGATCTCCTCGAGCGATGATTTCCCCCTCAGAAAAATATAGGATTTCATCTGCATCAAGAACGGATGTCAATCTGTGAGCAACAATTACCACGGTTTTGTCTTTGAAGATTTTGTTCATTGTACGCTGAATTTTAGCTTCAGTCTGAGGATCTATTGATGCAGTAGCTTCATCCATGATGATGATTTCAGATTCAAATGCTAGTGCTCTTGCAAAAGAGATCAATTGCTTTTCGCCCTGAGAAATGTTCTGTCCCCGTTCGGCTAATTCGCTATCCAAGCCTTCTGGCAGACTCTTGATAAAGTCATCAAGCTGTACTATGGAGATAGCTCTTTGCACTTTCTCTGGACTTATATTGTCATTATAAACACGGACATTTTCGAGGATAGATCCTGGGAAAAGGAAAATGTCCTGCAGGATCAATCCTATCTTGCGGCGCCAAGCCCGGAAGTCCAGATTTCTTATCGGTGTCCCATCAATGAGGATTTGTCCTTTTTGTACGTGGTAGAAGCCACAAAGCAAACTAATCGTTGTGCTTTTGCCACTACCGGATGCACCTACCAATGCTATCTTTTTGCCTTTTGGTATGCTAAATGACACATCCCGGAGTACCCAATCATCATTTTCATAGGCAAACCATACGTTTTCAAAGCGAATCTCATGGTCAAAGTGTGGAATCTCAGTTCCGTTAAAAGTCTCATCCTCTGTCTCCAATTCTGTGAGTTCAAGGATTCTTTTTAAGGACACAAAGCTGCGCTGCATTTGCATGAAATTTTCGCTTAAATGCATGAGTGGCCAGACCATCCGGTATATATATTGGATAAAGACGATCAAAGTTCCCAGCGTGGCGATTCCTGCTATGATTTTTGGTGCAGTGATCATGATTACTATAACTACAAACAAAACATTGAAGATGAACATAAACAAGCTTTGAGTGCCATACTCGATGAAACTGGTCTTGATTTCTACATGCTGCTTTTCTAGAGAAGCTTTTCTGAGATCCTCCTTGATCTTTGACTCCTGATTTAAGGCTTGGATCATTAGCATCCCTTGCACATAATCTGTTATCTTTGCTGATATCATAGCATACTTCTCTCGGATGATCCTAAAGAAGCGACTAATATATTTGAATACAAAAGAATACATTATTATGCTTACGATGATGATAGGCATAATGTATATAGTAGTATGCCAATCTCGCACCATTAAAACTACAAAAACTCCTACAAAGAAAAGAAGATTACCTATGATAGTAATGGAAAGTTCGCTAAAGAGGACTTTCACGCGCTCAGCATCGCTTTCCACTCGCGCAATCAGCTCTCCAACTGGCTGGTGATTAAACCATCCGACTGGGAGTTTAAGTAAATGGCTAAAGACCTGTGCCTTAAACTTTGTAATGATCTTGATTCCCAAGCGGCTTAGTAAGACTATCTGCAGATAGGATAAGATACCTGATATTAATACTACACCTATGAACATGAATCCATAGCGAAACATCTCAGACATATCCTGATTTGGGATGCTTTTATCTATGATAAGAGCTAAGATTAGTGGATCAACCAGCCTCAAAGCTGATGTCACAAGCATCGCTATCAGTCCAAAGATCAAGAGTCCTTTATCATTCTTGATGAAGGGATAGATCAATTTGAGGTAGTATGTAAATTTAGGCTTTGTCTCCGCCATTACGTTTTTACCTATTTATTTTTTGCTATGTGATACGAAAGTGAGTAGGAAACCAGCATCTTATGGATACTGCTGGGTATATCCCTAAACTTCTTAATCCGGAATCAGTGACCGAGAAAAATCCACATGCTCACACCGGATAAGAAAACCTATGAAGCCAAAAAACTATTTTAAATAAAATGGTCGGGATGAGAGGATTTGAACCTCCGACTTCTCGGTCCCGAACCGAGCGCGCTAACCGGACTGCGCTACATCCCGACCGTGTTTTGTCACAATTTTTGTTTTGGAATTCGTGTCAAGACTATTCTTTGTTTATTGCTTTCAAAAGCTTTTCTGCTTCCTCACTGGTAATCTTACCTTTTTCCAGCATTTCCAATATCTTCAGTCTGCTATGTTCAGCAATCTTTTCCTTTTCTGCCTTCTTTTTTTCTGCTCCTAGATAGGGCTTAATCAAAGGCGAATTTACTACTTTATGAATGTAATCCTTGAGAGAATCCTTATTCAGATGCTCATATCTGAGATCGTCAAACTCTGCTTTGGCGTTTTTAAGCCCTTCTCTTATCCCATCATAGATCTCAGAACTCAAGTTTTCGATCTTACCGATAACAACATTTTTGGTCTCATCCAGATTAAAATCCATTACCATGCTCTTCATTTTATTTATGGCATCAGTCACCTTGTTCTTGATCTTTTCTTCATTGATAGATTGAGCTGATCTATGCAGGTAGTCCGTCATTTTATTAAGCTTGGCAGTTACTTTTTCCAGTTCTTCAGGTGTATTTACATTCTTCAGAGTCTCTTTGAGCTGTTCAAGCCTATCTTTAATGAAATTGATGTCCAACTGACTGTCACTTGAGAGCTTGATCAAGCCGTTTTCAGTGTCGATCTTGATCTTGGTGGGCTCTTCACCTTCATAGATATGTTCGACGCGGAATACATTATCATCCTTAATTACTTCTGCATCGAGTTTGGATTTGACCCTGCCGCTCTCGGATTTGGCTTCAAGCTTAAATCCGAAATTCAGAGGTAGAGCCAGATGGACGATTCCATTTTCGGTACTGAAGCTGAAATCACCACCTTCGATGGGCTGAGTTTCATAATAGATAGGACCGTTTTCGGTGACGATCTTGACCTTGGTGAAGGCGGCTTGACGCAATTTCAGCGGACCGTTTACACTTTCGATATGAATACCCGCTCCCCCGACTTGCTCGGCAGTGAAAGGACCGTTCCCCAGTTTGGCATAGAGGCTGCCCTTGCTATCCATAATGCGAACGGGACCGTTTATGCTTTCCACATGCTTATCTCCGTCGCACATTGAGATGCTAAGAGGTGCATTTTCACTATCAATGCGCATTTTGTTTTGCATATTCTTGACGCTCAGGGGTAGATTTTCTAAGGCGATTCTCATAAAGATATTGGCGGGAACTGTCAATAGCAATTGTGAATCGGTGCGACTCTTGCTCCGGGTGGGGATCTCATTCAAATCCAACTTGAATTCACCCTCAGAAAACTTTGCTGAAATATAATCTTCAAAGTTAAATTCTTCAGTTTGCTCTGCCACGCTGAGCTCCCCGGAAAGTTCGATTTCAGAACCGTCTGAACCGACTATGCTGAGTGGAGCCATTTTATTAGTCAGTTTAAGGTTCTTCACATCAGTGAAGTTCCATTTTTGTGCGATTTTAATCTTGTTCATTGTTTTCTCCTTTTTGTTATCATATTAAGGGCTTCATCAACTGTGACGAAACCTTCTTCCAAATCAGCTAAGATGTCCGTATAGTCGTGTTCCGGAATAGGCTGGTTCGTTATTATTTGGTTGATCTCAGCTAATCTGTTTTTGACTGTAGGATAGGATATTCCCAAGCGTTTTTGCAATTCTTTTAAATTGCCTTGAACCAATAGGAATAACTTGATAAATTCCAATTGTGATGCCGTAAAACCTTCCAGCCAACTCGTTTTAAAGTTGCCTTGAAAAGTCACGTCACACTTTGGACAGTGATATTGGCGAATCTCAAGTTCGCGGTGACAAATAGGACAATTTACTAAATTCATGATGCAACCTCAATATAATTAAAGTTATGTTTTAATACTATAGATATATGTCAAGATTAAAATGAATAATATTAAGATATAGTTTAAGATATATGCTTTTTCTGAGGTAGTGACCCAAAGGTTGGTGTAAATTGGAATCAGCCAGATGAAGAAAAAATTTGAGTAGAATTCCACTCTTGGTGATGACAAATGCTCCCATAGCCAAATTGTAAAGTTAGGCTAAGTCATTGTCTTCTCGTTTCTTGCACGTTTCTCAAATGAGGAAGAAACGAGGGAGGCATCAGGAAGCCATATTTTGCAAGCAATTAGGATGGTCAATCCAGCGATAAAGAGTTCAATTTTGGAAGTCAGGATCAAGAAAATCATAGATGATAAACAGCTAATTTCAACGGTTCAGTAATATAAACAATCCTTATATATGGAAATAATGCTTAGAATGTCCTTTATATGCGCTTTTTAATATATCAGCGAATTTTCAGAAAGTGTATTCTGGCAGCTTTAACGATAATCTCCTGATAGTCCAGGGCTTGGTCTAGCGTTTTACCTAAGGTAAGTAATCCGTGACCGTTCCAGATCAGAGCATCTTTATTCTTAAGAGCTTTTGTGCTGGCAAGGCAGAGAGCTTCTGAGCCTGGAGGCAGAAGGGGGCACAAAGCAATTCCGTGGGGCAGATAGACGGACATTTCGGGCAAGATTTCTTGGAAATGGCTATTTAGTAAAGCTTCGTCTAAGGCGATTCGGTCATCATTAAGAGCAACGATTTCAGCAGGATGGGTATGGAGGATGACATTGATCTCAGGGAGGGCAAATTGAAGGGATCGATGACTAATCCACTCACTAGTTGGTTTTGCGTAGGGCGGGGAAAAGCTGTCTTCATCATTTTTAGAGATGATTAAGAGCAAGTTCTCTCTAGGGTCTTTAGCAGTCTGTCGATATCTGCTCCCAGTTCTTGAGACGAGGAAAGTCCTAGCATCATCAGGGCATCTTTCCTTCACGATATCAGTTACATCAACGCTTAGATTGCCGGCATTTGCTTCTGCCCAGCCATAAGAGTGAACTAGGGCAGAAATTTCACTGATTTTTGCTATAATCTCATCCAAGATTGGGTCACTAAGATCAATCATGCTTCCTTCAAAATTTGGTTAATGGCTGCAGCCGTTTTATTATTCTTAGCTTTTGGTTTTGTGAATAAGCTTCTGAGTATTTGTAGCATAAACGTTTTTTACTTAATAATGTGAAGCCAGTCACCTAAGAGAAATTCGAGTCTTCCAATAAGCAGTGATATGCGTGCCATCACTGTGTAACCAAAAGTGGCACCAAAGCTCACCATCAAAAACCAGATACCTACTTTAGATGGCCATTTGGAGATACCCTCTTGTTTTTTGCTGAAATAAAAGAAATATACACCGCAAATAGTACCGATGATCAAGAGCAAATTACCGATGATAACAGGCACAGAACCAGAAGCGAAAGGATTGATCATGGTCGCAGTTACTTGTTGCAGAATGTCACTTTTCATGTATCTGAGCATAGATATCCCTGCAGTCGTACCTATCATAATGGATATAGGATAGCGCGAAATCCACTCAGTCTTTGGATGAATTCGCATCAACATCATTACACCCAATGCAGCGGGAATCAAGAGAATGAGATTGCCAGAGAAATCCGAGCTCAGTTTGGCAAAAAGATTGGGGATCATGATAGAATAAATGATATAGACCAACCAATATGCCGCTGATAAACCGACAAATACCTGTTCGGCAAATTTATAGAAGGGGTTATCCTTATAAAGGAAACTGAAGATACATAGGGTAAAAAAGGCAGCTACCCAGATGCCAATCGTCGTCATGATAGCCATTAGCCTTTCCTCCTTTTGGTAGTATAAGCTTTGATATTACCCAACGCAATGAAGACCAATATCAGAAGGTGGGCAATGGATTGAGAGTCCATCTTGGCAGTAGCGCTGCCAAGTCTGCCTAAAAGGGTCTCATATTCGCTGGCAGCTTTGAGTCCGCCCAATAAACCGGTGAGCTGGCGTTGTTCATTGACATAAGGAAAGAATCCAGGTGCACTAACAGCAGTACAGCCTCCTGTGACAGGCACATCATGGCTATCTCTGGCTACCATCATCCACTCTTTAAGTCCCGGTACTCCACTAGAAAGAGAACTAATCCACGCAATATCTCTGAGTCTGGTGATGCCATCAAGCATTGGGATCTCTGAGTACGGAGTATTTCTAGAGTCGGTGGGGAACACTTCACTAAGGCTTCTGCCCATGGCTTGTATGGTGACCATTCCACCAACCTTGTAGCCAAGATTCACATAGTCTACTCCGCGTTTTTTATCCGGATATTCCTTTAGAACGGTTTCCAACGCTTGTTCAGCCATCTGTACACCCATCGGCCATAAAGCAGTGAGAATGACCTTTTGATTTCGTTTGAAAGCATGCTCGATCATGGCTTCGCCCATAGGCTGGAGCTCTGTCATAGTGGAAGGATCATAATCAAAGGAAATGATGCCAACTTTGCCATCAGGAGTTGATTCTATCAGGTCGTAGACCATTTGAGTGTAGCCTGAGACTTCGGTTTTCCATCCAATAGGGAATATGAGAGGTAAGGCTACTGCGATAAAAAGCACTGTGAAGATGATGCGACGTTCAATAAGAATGTTCATCTTCATTTACCGCCTCCCAAATAAGTACGTTCGATTCCAAGAATGATCCGAAGAGAACTGCCAACTATTCCGAGTCCGGCAGAAATCAAGATTGCTCGTTGGGCAGCAGTATTAGGAAATTCCATGATATAATCTGCAAGATTTGGAATATGCCAAAAGCTTAAGGATTCTGGTAACCAGCCTGTGAGCATTGTCCCAATGCTTGTGCGCCCGATAATCACAATGATGGCGGTGATCATCAGCAGGTTTGACTCTAAGCCGCGAATGATGAAAGCCCTGTAAGCCGCCGAGGCGATGAAGAAAGCCAAAAGAGAGAAGAGAGTGGCTGATAGAGGTAGATAAGCATTTTCAAACAGATAGTCAAATGGCTTAAGCCCTAGCCAAGCAGTGATTCCTTCTCCATGTCCGAGGATTCCGGGGGTTTCGCGCATTCCCCACAAAAGACCAAAGCTCAGCATCAAGGCAAAACTGATCAAACCAGCCAAATTGTATTGCCAATTTGGTACTTTGTGGATGATCTTGTAAGTATTCATACGGATCAAACTGATTTGTCCTAAAAGAATTGCAAAGCCAGAGATGATCATAAACCAGCCTTCCAAAGTTGAGACAATCTGATTGAATGGACGATGAGGGATAAATTCGGAAAGTAGAACTACGAAGCCTACTAAGAAAGCGAAGATTAGAGGAAGAGACTTTTTCATGTGATAGCTCCGGCAATAAACTCTTTGAGGTTCGAAATTCCGAGGATCTCCAAAATTACTCCTACTATGATCAACAATATTACAAGCGCTTTGCCGAAGTCATGCCCGCGCAAGCTTCCGAGCTGTTGAGGATCTCGAGATAGATAGGCAGATGCGGCAAAAAGCTCCTCGCCAATGAGGGTATAATCGCAAGTAACGACAAAGAAGGGCAATTGATGAGCTTGAGCTGTACCAGCGGTCTGAATAGCTCCTGTGGAAAATCCTGTCTCTGCAAGAATTAGTGACTCAGCATAGAAAGAACCCATGAAGAAATTGGCAGCAGGCTGTTCGCGTAGCATGATACCGTCGATTCCTGCCACGAAGCCAAATTGATCGTCGGTGAGATAGAAGATGTTATCTGATTTGTAGGCATCTGGTTTGCCTGCTTTCATGTATGCTTCTTTGACCACTTCCCTTGCAGCAGATAACACCATAGAAAAACGACAAGGAACAATGATGTCAGTATTATATTCTGCACATCGTTCTGCAAGATGTGAAAGAATAGTGAGGCTGGCTATGGTCTGGATGTCATCAAGATCGCTGATTCCTGGTACATAAAGAATGGGTTTCCCTTTCTCGGTGGCTCGACCGATTGATTCTTCCATACTATCCAACCCGGCAATGTGACGGATAAAAAACTCTTTGCCATGGTGAGCTGCGTGAATATAGTACAAAATAGCCAGACATACTAGCAGAAGTATCAGCAGGAAGCCAAGTTTACCCATGTAAAACCACTGTTCAGAAGGCATAGCACTGGTAAGTAAGACAAGGCTGTCATCACTGAAAGTGGCATTAAGGCGATATTGATATTCAGTATTTGCCTCAAGGCCAGTGTCTGTGAATGATCCTATGGCTTCGGTAGAGCTGTGAACCGGTATCCAATTATCATCGGAGACATAGCGGCTGATAACGACCTGTTGGACCATAGGGCTGAGCTCCCAACGGAGATCTATCGCCTTACCATCATCCCACGGACTATCATTGGCTTCAAAGATATTTGCCGACAAAGAGCTTGAAAAAATGATGATAAAAAAGAATAAGAGGTATTTCTGCATCAAAGAACTCCTTTGTCTATTGTCAAATAGGCATAAGACGAGATTAACACATTTAAAATAAAGAGCGGGCAGCGAGAGACTACCCGCTTGGGGAATTTACTCTTCTATAAACCGCATAATAATCATCTTTGAAAGGCAGCTTTAATCTGATCTGTCTTTTGGATGATCTTTTGTAACTGGGACTTAGTAAATCCAGAACCATCATGGCTTTGGATGATAGCCTGGATTTCTTTGGTAAGAGCAAGCGCCTCTTGAAAAGCTTCTTGATCGACTATGTAGGGAGTGGAGATTTGTTCAAGATTGCTCACCAAACTGTTAAAAGTACCTTTTTGAGCAAGAACTTTTGAGCGGTCTGCACTGTAGTCCTCATGAATAAGCCAAGCAACTCTATTTGCTGCTTCAATCCATCCACCCAGCAGCATCAACGTGTAGTCATCAAAGTTTTCATTTTCCCAAAGCTTGCTTTCTATATCTGCTTTGTGCTGGTCTAAAGCTTTATTGAGATTTTCCCAATCTTCACGCTCGATCATAGTCTTTAATTCATCGCCAAGACGATTCACTTCAGATTCCAGACCCAAAAGGCTGGTGAGATTCATCATCTGAGTAGAAATGTCTATGAGTTTATCTTTGTCTTGACCTTTGGCGGCGAGTACAGCGTCAGCCGTTAGCAATCCCAGTGAAAATGCGTTTCTGACTTCCTCCTGGCGTGTTTTGTAGACAGAGGAAGGAACAGCAGCAGAGATATCTCTGACTTGGATCTGATCCAATGCACTGTAGACTTCACGAAAAGAAGGTAGGGGAGCAAAGGTTGTGATGCTCTGCTCTATCTCGATATTTGGAGTCTCAGCTGCTTTTTGTTTGCAAGCAAAAAGCCCTAACATGATGATCATTATCGACCCAACCACTATTATACGGTTCATAATATTACTCCTTATTCTTTAAAGTAGTATTTCAGCTTTAACCAGGTGATCAAGTTCAGCCCCAAGGCAAATAACAAAATTACCAAGGCATTGAAATTCCAAGTCCTATATCTGCGGTTGCCGATGAGCTTGTAGCTGGACAAAAACTCATTGCGTTTAGTATTTAAGACTCTCCCGTCCATCATGCTTACTGCAGAATTCAGATAGCTATTTAGGATCTGGTTTGGGTCCCATTTCTCGGCAACAGCTGATTTGGCATAGTAGATCTCACTGCGTCGATCCTGAAATTCTTTACTCGTGATTGCAGCATTCCTATAATCCCGTAAATATGTCAATTCCTTTTTTTCGATCTTGGCTAGAGAACGGTGAAATTTGGTGTTTTTAGCATAAGCAGTAATAAGCCCTTCAAAGAGCCATCTAGAGGGGATCGTTTGTACTATCTCGGGGATAGGATTGTTTTCGTAAAGCTTCAGGTTGCGGTTCATCCGTTCAAATTCTATCACTGCTCCACCAAAAATGATCTGCGGGATTAAAATCAATGGCAAAATATTGATAATGGCGCGGTTTTCTTTGATGAACGAGGATATCATCAGTCCCAGTGAGTTCCCGATCAAGGAAGCTAAAAAGAAATATGAAATGCTAATGCCATTCAAACCACGAATATTTAGAATTTGTGCAGCAAAGAAGTGGTATAATATAGCCTGTATGAGACCGAAAAACGATAGCGTGACAAGCTTGGATATCTGATAGCCGCTCATTCGTAGATTCATCAACCGTTCACGCAAAATGATTTTGCGTTCACTAAGAATTTCTTCTATGGAATTTGACAATCCCAAAAAGATGAAGGCGATAATCGAAATAAAGATGTAGATAAATATATTGTTATTCTCATGATATGAATAGTGAAAAGTGGGAGTATGTCGCAAAATGAAAGCGATCAATATACCTAAGAGAGGCGCTTCGATGAAGGTGATTATGTTATTTGTTCTATTTCTGATTTTCATGAGAAAGCTACGAGAAATAAACGCCCACAAACTCACCAAGTAGTTCTTCGGTCCCAAAGCTTTTTTGATTCTTTTAGATTCGACGAATGTTTCTGAAGAATCTTGGCTTTCGCTTTGTATCATTTCATAGAGCATCTTACGCTTGAACTTATCCCTCCAATATTCTGGGCTAAATTTACGTTTTACCTGAATCTGTTTTTGGAGTTGTTCATATACTAAGTGTCCATTCTTATCATATTCAGGATATGTGATAATGTCATAGAAGTAGTCAGATGTCATGAGACGGCGTTTGGCCTCAATTTCATTTCTTTTAATCTTGATCGTCTGCAGCTCTTCATCAAAATAACTAAAGCTTTCCGTGGGAGTACCAAAATAGGCGATTCTACCTCCCATATCCATCATCATTACTTTGTCAAACTTGCGGTAGATGCTACTATTAGGCTGATGAATGGTTATGATAACAATTTTGCCCTGTTCACATAGCTTGCTTAAGATGTCTATGATCTCTTCCGCGTCGTTGAATGATAGCCCGCTAGTCGGTTCATCGCAGATGATGATCGTGGGCTCAAAGAGTAACTCAAGAGCGATGTTCAGCCGTTTTCTTTCACCCCCTGACAGGTTCTTCGCTTTAAAGTCGCCAACTATTGTATCTCTGTGTTGAAATAGCTTAACTTGATGCAGGATATTGCTTACTTTTTGGTCTAATTGAGTTCTCTGGAGTTTGGGCATTCTTAACCACAATCGATACCATAGATTTTCATATACACTTAGATTTGGGTATAGCAAGTCATCTTGTGGGACATATGCCAGATTTTCCAGATAAAAGTTTAGGTTTGCCTGGATGTTTTTACCATCGATAGCTATCTGACCATAGGTTGGAGTTATTTCGCTGGAAAGTACTTTGGTCAGGGTAGATTTACCACAACCGCTTTGGCCCATGATAGCGACCAATTGTCCTGATTTGACCTCAAAGGATACCGAATCAAGAGCAAGCTTGCCATCAGGGAAGAAGTGTTTGATATCGATTACGGATAGTCTTTTGATCTCAAAAGGAGTTTCGATGAGATCAAAAAAGCTGTTTATGCGGAAGTTTCGCTTCTCAATTGTAATAATATCAGAATTCAGTTTGATCATACATGGCTCGGTGACGGCTTTACGGTTCACGAAGATTTGATTGCCTTTTTTGGGTGGGAGTAGGTAATAGTCACCCGCGCGATTCTCTATAAGAGCGATAGTGCTTTCAGAATCCTCTCGACTGGTAGAGAAATAGCCTCTTTCCCTCTTAATATATATTTTGGTGGGAGTAAAGTCATCTACGCCAATACTACTGCGACTCTCAATAAGCATTCCCAAATTAAATGGAGCATAGCCTCTAATCTGCAATTTGTCGTCAAAATAGACATCGTGCCGACGTAAATGGGGCATTTCTTTCCCGTTCAGAGCCACGGAACCACTATATATCACAAAGCTGAAACTGTTATTTGTTTTATGAACGACAAAATCGTAATCGCTTTTTCGAAAGATTATCTCGTCACTTTCATCTCGATATAGATACATCTTTTGCAGACAGGAATAAGAGAATTCTTGTCCACCGAGAGAAAGATAGGAATCAGGGCTAAGCATAATGATCGAATTGTGTTCAGGGATCTGTGCATTCAGAAGTGCACTGCTATTAGCAGGAATGCTCAAGAAAAGATGCTTATCGATTGCAAAGAGAGCACATTCATAGGAGCTTAACCTGTCATTGCGGAAAGCGATGTTCGCATTGGGATCGGAACCAAATACTACGTAGTCAGAAAATACTGAATGTCTTAGATGGCTCAAATGGTGTCGACAAGGAGAGCTGACCAGACCATTTCGTTGGTGCTCAAAATGGTTGATTAAGTTCAGAAATGTTTCCGGCGGAGTATTCAGTTTTTTGCTGAGTTCCAATATTTCTGTAATATCCGAGATGGCAAAATCACTTTCGCTTTTTGCCATGATCACGAGTGACTGTAGGATTCTAACTTTATCAAACATTGAGAGATAGCGATCCAGATATTCAAGCACTTCTTCGATGTCATACGGGGATTCCATAATCTGTCTCACATAAGCTTCCCAGGATACATCGACTTGGGCAAAAAGATTAGTCAATAATGAATAGAGGATGCCGATTTCATTAGCACTGATTTTATCATCACCCTGCAAGATGTATACATAGAGTCGTGTAACCATGTCTATGGTTTTTTTCAGTCGCTCCTGATTACCGCGAGTAAAGTTGGATTGTTTTAGCATATTACTCCTATGCTGATGCCTTACTTATAATACATTTCTTTAAACTGCAAAATGAAGCTGGCTACAGTTGTCAAGAAAAAGCTCGTTTATTACTGATGATGATTTTAAAGAAAAACAGCTTTTAGAGAATTTAACCAAATCTTAACAGAATGCTTATAAAATCCTAACAAAAAGACAGTATAACTAGGTCGAGATGAAAATCTCAGACACCATAAAAAGGAGAATCAGATGATTAGACGTTTATACCCCATTATCACACTTTGTCTCGTACTGGCTATACCAGGGATAGCAGGAGCTATTCAAGGAAGTATAGGTGGAGAGATGTGGTCAAGATGGACATTGCAAACCGGCACACTACCCGCCGATAACAGTACCGTGATCAAACAGAACTCCATAGCTCTCGAAAGAGGTTATGTGGATTTCAGGACGAACTTTAATAAAAATACGGACGCACGATTCACAGTTGATTTATTCTCGACTGACAGCCAGAAGGATGGGGCAGGACTCAAACTCAAATACGGGTTTGTAGATTTCAAGAATCTAATCCCGATCCCTGATTCTAAGCTGAGTGTAGGGCTTCAAAAAGTCTATTTTGGCTCTATTTATGATTGGGACTATACACTAATTGGCAAAGCACCTGTAGATGAATATAAGCTTGCAAGCAGCGCGGACTATGGCATTTCAGTAAATGGCAAACTCCCTTCTGACAAAGGTGAATATGCTTTGGGGCTCTATAATGGTGAAGGTTACAAAAATTATGGAGCAAACTTAAAAGAAAATACACGCTTTGAAATCTTAGCAAATCTTAGATACAAGCCAATTTCATATCTTACTCTAGGCGGATCTTTCATGACAAATAGTGTAGGTCGCGAGAAGGACTTGACTCTAGATTTACCAGTACTGACCTTTCAAGAGCAGATTCTCTTGGATTTTCTCATGCGTTTAGAGAAAGGTCCCGTGAACCTCACGGTTGAGTATCTTCAAAAGAACGCAGAATTTCCAAATGTAACAGATGGCTCAAGTGACTATTCAGCTTATGGAATCAGCGTTATTCCCATAGTTAGTCTAAAAGATATCATTTCTAAGGATATCGAGATTGTAGGTAGATATGACAGATGGGATCAAACTGATGATAATGCTGATAAACATCTTCTAAATGCTTTTACAGCTGGATTAAATTACAACTTCATGCATGACGAGAAATCAAAACCTGCCATGCAAGCTCAGCTTAATTTCACCCAAAAGAGCTACGACCCTGACGAATCAGGTGCTGCATACCAAGACGATCTCAAGGACAGCTTCACAGTCATGGCTCAGCTCAAATGGCGTTTTTCCCATAAAATCTAAAGGAGCATAAAATGCGTAAATATCTATTCATTATCCTAATAGTAACAGCAGCAATCTCTTTGATGTATGCCCAGACGAGTCAGATAACTTGTTCAGGGTCGACCACCGTTCTACCAATCGCTCAAGCGGCAGCAGAAGCCTATATGGACTTGCATCCTTCGATCAACATATCTGTTCGTGGAGGTGGTTCAGGTGTCGGCATAGCGGCTTTGCAAAATGGAACCGTGCATATAGCGAATTCTTCTAGACCGATGAAAGCTTCTGAAGCAGAAGCATGCGAAGCCAAAGGTTTCAAACCAGCCGCATATGCTATCGCAAATGATGGAATCGCAATTCTAGTCCATCACACAAATCCTCTTAAGAATATTACGATAAGTCAGCTTAAAGATATCTATACTGGCAAGATTGTAAACTGGAAAGAGCTCGGTGGCAAGGATCTACCAATTGTCGTCATTTCAAGAGATGTATCCTCCGGAACGTTTGAGGTTTTCAATGAAAAGGCACTTTCAGGTGAGAAAGTCATTTCTTCAGCTCAGCTATTAGCTTCAAACAATGCTGTAGTGACAGCGGTGAGCAATACTCCTGGGGGAATCGGGTATGCTGGTTTGGGATACATCACTGATGACGTTAGAGTAGTGTCTGTGAATAAGATAGAGCCAACTTTGGCCACTATCCAAGATGGCTCATATCCGCTTAGTCGAAAATTGTTTATGTTCACACGAGGCAAAGCTACAGGTGATGTAGAGCGCTTTATAGCATGGATCCAATCTGATGAAGGGCAAAAGATTGTCACTGAACAGGGTTTTGTTCCCATAAATTAACAATAATTATTGTTCACCGGCAAGGAGATTGTCTCTTTGCCGGGAACGGTTAGAAAAGGATCACTTGAGTATGCAAATTATGGAAAAAACCTTCAAAGCTACTAGTTATTTTGCAGCGATAGTTTGCATTATAGCTGTTTTTGGGATTATAATCAGTATTTTTTTAGAGGGACTTCCTTTTTTTAAGGAAGTAAGCATTAGTGATTTTATTTTTGGAGAAGCGTGGTATCCTACTCACGATGAAGTTCCCCAATTTGGAATCAGGAATCTTCTGGTGGGATCATTTCTTGCAACCTTGGGAGCTCTGATTATTTCAGTTCCTTTAGGTTTGGGATCAGCAATTTTTATTTCAGAGATTGCAAGCCCCAGCTATAAGGAGATAGCCAAACCTGTCATAGAATTATTAGCAG
>JASKKR010000006.1 GCA_030154085.1 Candidatus Cloacimonadota bacterium
AGACTTGCTCTTGGTTCTTGTCTCGATAGATGAGGTTGATAAAGAAATCAACGTCAGGATGCCCCACGATCGCTCCCAAAAGGGTGTCCTTGAGGTTTCCCAAGGGCATGCGATCAATGTGATCCAGCACAAAATCCACGGTTAGAACAGTCCCGAACCCCGGTTCGCTTGCCATCTTAAATGATCCTCCCACCAATTCTGCATTTTGCTTGAATAGTGGAATTCCCAACCCAACCTTCTTTTCACGTTCTGTTTTGGACGTATAAAAGGGATCTTGGGCTTTTTCCAAGGTGTGCGAATCCATCCCCTTACCATCATCTTCAACGATAATACGTAAGCGGTTTTGCTGTAAGTTATTGATAACGCGCACCTTGATATTTTTAGCTCCCGCTCTCACGGAGTTCTCAATGATATCTAATAGGTGCAAAGAAATGTCTTGCATATATTACTCGTAACGAGAAAGGATTTCTTTGATCTTATCTTTATTGTCGATCCTTCCAAAAGTATCTTCTCCAATGACAAAAACGGGAGCTAGAGAGCACGCGCCCACACAGCGTACCGTACTCATAGTAAAGAGACCATCCTGGGTAGTGTCTCCCATTTCTATGCCCAATTCTTCAGAAATCATCTGAATCAAGCGGGGAGCTCCTTTCACAAAGCAGGCTGTCCCAGTGCATACATTAATCGTATACTTCCCTCTGGGTTTCATTGTGAAGAAGTTGTAAAAAGTCACCACTCCATAGATTTTACTGGCGGGTACGTTCATTTTTTCAGCGATGAATTCCTGAACCTCAATAGGCAGGTATCCAAAAATTTCCTGTGCAATACGTAAGATCTCGATTAGCGGATTCCGCAGATTCTTTTTCTCTTCGATTACTTCAGCCAGGCGATCATAGAGCCTGTTTTGGTCTTGAGCTACGGGAGCCATAACTCCTCCTTGTATATCTTTCAATTTTATTACACTATTATATATCTGCCACCCATCTTTTGAGCAGCAAATAGGATTTCTTGAGCCGTGGGTTCTTGCGCATATATTATGCAAGAACCGTGCCTAAGATCTGTCAGATAATGAGCATCGCTGGCCCTGATAAAACTCTTACCTACCATCTCAGGATGTTCGGCAAGATACTTTGGCAAATCCAGTCCTGCTGTGATCCCCAGAATCTTAAACTCCGGATATGGGGGCAAAAAACCAAGCTGAGAGATCACGCTGTTCACTCCGGCATCTATGTGAGCTGGGATAGCCAGCCCCTCGAAAGCTTCAATTTCTTGCACAACCGTGGCGAGATCCCAAGTGCTGGAATTCATCAAAGCCCTTGGTTCCACTCTTAAAATGTTCTCTTTTTCGTCAATGATTACTTGATCACCAAAATAGTCAGGATCGTTCTTTATGGGAAGCAAGGAGTCATATAGCTTCCTATCAAAGCGTTGAGCCTTATCTGGATCATCAAAATATGCCAAAATATGAATCTCTTCAACGCTCTGAATCTCGACTCCCCACGTAAAGGCCAAACCGTTTTGAGCAGCTACAGCTGCATAGGCTGGACAATTTGCTACGCTATTGTGATCTGTGATCGCAAACCAATCTACACCGATATGCTTTAGCTCTTGCACGAGAGCCGAGGGTGACATCTCGAGCCCACCACAGGGTGATAACACGCTATGAATATGCAGATCGGCGCGATAGCTGCGCATTAGCTTGCCTTTTAACTATTGAGCATCTTATATAAGATGCCGGCGAGAGTGAAGGTGTCGTAGGGACTGCTGATCAGACAGATGCCTTCTTCAAGCGCCTTATCGCAGACTGCGCTGTCTGGCTGATTTCCTTTGGCAAGGATGATTGCAGGCACTCCAGTCATGGAGGCTACAGCGATTACATTCAAATGTTTCATGATAGTGATCCAAGCTTGGTTTGGTTTGGCAGAACCCATTACATCGCTAAGCATATCAGACACATATGCTCCGGATATCTCGATGCTTTCAGGATCCAAGGCGGGAGTGTGATTTTTGCCGTCGATTGCTGCTAGATATTGTGATAATTTCATGACCTATATCCTTGATTAAATTTATTCTTCTTCATTTGCAGGATTATTCCGTTTTAGCACCACACAGTCGTCTAAAGACGCTTTGCCCAGGACAATATCTTCCGCTAAAGCATAGCAGGTAGGGCTTCCACAAGCGCTGCAATTCAAACCCGGAAGCATTGTCAGAAATTCGTTTATCTTCTTCATTTTTTTGATAGCTTTTTTGATATCTTTATCCAGTTCCATGATTGGCCTGGGGGCTAGCGGAGATACGCTGAATTCTCCCTCTGCGTGCAACTTTTCAAGCTCTTCAACATGGATGGGTTTGTCCTCGCCTTCTTTACTCATCTTTTTGATGCGACTCATTGCAACAAAAGGATTTTCCACATTCAGGCATCCACCCACACAGCCGTTTGTACAGCTTCGCAAAACGATATAATCATATTGATCCAGATAGTGATTTTCGACCCGAGATAGGATATCCATGACATTATCGATTCCGTTAACCGAGAGCGCTCGGATATCATCAGTATCCACCAATTCAGCCTGCACACCTGATAGTGCCCAAGTAAGTCCGTGAGGATATGTATCAATCTCTTCTGGATTATTTTGGATATCTTTTAGAATATCACGCACTTTACCATAGATCATACCCGTAGAAAATGCTCCATCCTGCAGATGTTTGTATGCCCCTTCAGGTTGATGCACTGCAGTTACATGAGCCACGCAAGGCACGATGAGGAAAATGCCAATGTCTTCATCGGCAAGATTTTTTTCCTTGGAAATCTTTTCCCGTAGATACCGAGTCAAGATGCTCATCGGTGCTTCTTGGTGCAATATATTGGGTAAAAGCGATGGATATTTTACTTGGATAAGTCGCACCACTGCCGGACAATTACTACTGAGGATCGGTCGCTTATCTCGATTTTTGCGGACGTAATCGCGAATGATTGAAATCATGAAGTCCGTCACCATGGCTTCCTCAGAAACCTCGTCAAAGCCAAGCTTCAAAACAGCTTGTTTAGCAGCAGCATAACTAACATCTTCCGTGAATTGTCCAAAGAAGCTAGACGATATAATCGCTACTTTATACTTATAATTCTGAATAATATCCAAAGGATCACTGGAAGGAATGATGGCATGGAATTCGCATGCTGTTACGCAATTTCCACAATCCACACAGCGATTTGGATCTATATACGCTTTACGATTGCGCACTCGGATCGCTTCTGTAGGACAAACTCGCACACAAGCAGTACAGCCGGTGCAGTTTTCATCGAGGATCTGAATGGCGTGAAAGTATTTGCTACCCATTTTGTTTATATCTCTTATGAAATGTAAATAAATAATTCTAATAGTGTGGGACTGCCTTTGGCGGAGACAATATGCATCGCATCACTATTCTTCTTAATATTTGGCAAACCAAGACCAGCTCCAAAACCAAGCTCTCGCACAAGATCATCTGCCGTAGAAAACCCTGGAACCATCGCCTGATCTATGTCCTCGATCCCTGGACCATCGTCCTGAAAACGAATGTGAATGAGATCATCATAGACCGCACTATACATGACTCCACCTTTGGAGTGAGCCGCCACATTGATTTCTGCTTCATATGATGCCACCGCTATGCGCCGTAAAATCTCTGAATTCACACCCAGTCTTTTCAAAAGATCTTTTAGCTCGGAAGAGCCTTTGCCAGCGGCGTTAAAATCCTTCTCCGGTATTTCAAAATCAAGATTTACTTCAGCTTCAGTCTTGCGGGATTGGAAGTCTTTTATCCGCTCTTCAAACCCTTCTGCGATATACCAATATTCTGCCATTAGTCTTTAGATCTTGCAGCTACGTAGACCGGCATTAAAGAGCAGACCACTGCTACGATAGAGGGTGAATTTTGTGCTGATAATAGGCAATCCTCGCTCCTCAGCCATTTTGATCACTTCCGGTAAAGGTTTTTTCCCTCGTACAAAGACTATACCGGTTAGATCTATCATATCACTGAGTCGGATCACTTGGTTGTTTGTAAGCCCTGTCAAAAGTAAAGTGGGCTCTTTTGTACACATCAAAATATCAGATATAAGGTCCGAGGCAAAAGCACACGGAACCTCTCTGTCCAGATCTGCATCGGGGTAGAGAACTTCCCCTTCCAGCAGTTTAGCAACATCTCTTAGAATCATGGATCTCACCTATTTATTCATTGAAACCAAGCTCAGAATATCCTATATTCAGTCAAGGGAAAAGTTAAAAACAAGTTCTTGCCAGATTTGCCTTTAGACAATGAGGAATGATTTGCACTTGCAAACCTCTTCTGGAACATTGCACAGTCCACTTCTTCTTGATTTGGGCTAATTCTTGAATAGATCGCTATAGAAATCGTTTGACTTTTTAGGATCTACATAAGTTTGTCAGATGAAGTTAGAGGAGTGATGTGTATCTACTCTGCATATGCGGAAGTTATAGAGTTATCAAATGGTTTTATATATCCGGAACTTTCCCCTTCTTGAGGCGGGGAGCTCGAGGTTTTTCCAAGTCTGGCATCAACAATCGCACCAACAGTAACTTTGACATTGTGTATACATAACTGGCGATTGACCTCCTGATCGGCGAAGATTAAGGACTGCTTTTTCGTGATTAGCTCCTCGTTAAAAGTGTAAGTATTATTATTCTCATATTTAATTTGTCAAGCATTATTTATATATTTCTTGTCCACTTTCATGTGCAACAGTCTTTGTACGTTGAAGCTTCTTGTCTCGGTGGTCATCATGTATCTTTTTTTGATGGTACCAAAATGCAGTTCACAAAGCTGTAACTCCTTATTTTCCCGTTTCTTGCTCACTTCTCAAACGGGCGAGAAACGGGGAAGGCATCAAGATCCCTACTTTTGCAAGCATTTAGAGAAGTATATTTCCTCTACCTTGATCGCAATTTGGCTATAAATTACAGGATGATTTTAAGTGCTCAGGCTATGCCTCGCAACTGAGTTTTCCATAGTCGTTGTTCATTTCCATTCATATTTCCCGAGAGTTCCGCGGATGGCATAAAAGATAAACTGTAATGGGAAGACAAAGATCTGTGGAAAGTATAGGATGCCAATATGGGTCTTTTTCACCAACCGAAGATGACTTTGCGAAAGATGCAATTCCATAAGAAATTTTACTACGATAATGCAGAGCAAAAGGATGTCTCCGGCACCTGCAAAGAGGCGAATCAGAGCAGCATAAAATAGCACAAAGTAGACAAATGCAAAAGCAGAGAGCGCTTTGACGTGCGAGGGGTGATATTTAAATTTTGAAGCTCTACGGATGTTTTTGTTATAGCGCTTTTTCCAATCCTTGCCCTCATAGCAATTCACCTGCATCTCTGGGGAGGGATTGTAGATCGCCTTGCGTATATGGGGCATCATCTTGATGAGTAAGAGATCATCATCTCCACTGGCAATATGACTTATTCCTTCAAAGCCACCGGACATTTCAAAGAGTGATTTGCGATAGACCATATTACAAGCGGAGGAAGTAATTGGCTTTCTCCAGCCGATTCCTGCAGCGCCTAAAGCGTAGTAAATGCTGCGTTCGAAATTAACGAGAGTCAAGTCCGTGTCTCCTGCAGTGCGATAAATAGTAGTGTATCCCAGAATGTAATCCAGATCAGGCTGCATAACCCGTGCGATTTCCTTCAACCATGTAGGAGGCACTTGGCAATCGGCATCAGTAAAAACCAAAATATCGTATTTGGCTACTTCAATACCCCTTTGAATAGCAGCTTTTTTGCCGACATAGCCTTCAATCTTATCTTGAAAATCTATTACTCGGATGCCAAATTTTCCTTCCCAATTTCTCAAGATCTCCAGGCTTTCATCAGTAGAGTGATCATTTACAATAATGATTTCATAATTCGCATCGATTGGTTCCAACTGTGCCAAAGAAGTGAGCAAAGCGGGCAAATTATGGGCTTCATTTTTGGCAGCGATAATGACTGACATCGGCTCAGGATCAGCCGGGATCTGAGCTTGAGGGGGCAAGCTGCGTTTCAGACCCAGCTGTACCCAAATCAGAAGCGCAAAATAGAGGAGGCTCAAAAGAGCGAAAATTATGCTGAAAATCAGACCAACCTCGCTTGTGTTTGCTCGACGAAATCTTTAATTTCAGGATTATCCTGTGTTATGTCGTCGATAGTTTTGCGTGGAATATCCACTTTTGTGGGCGCATCTTGCTCGATCAATTCGATATTCAGATGCAGCGCTTTCCCGAAGAAGTCGTTGATGATTTCTTCTATGCGTTCCTTATTTGTTTTTAAAGTACCGAAATATGTTTTACTTGTGGTGGTAATGTTAATGGCATGTTCTTTGAGACCTACGAGCTTCGCCTTCTCGAATGCGATTCCTGCAGTTTGACTGCTTTTCTTGATTCTTTGTGAAAGCCTATTCCAGTTGTCACTAAGATTTTGCAAGTTCAATTCAACTTTGGGCGATTCCTGCTCAGGTTGTGGCATGGAGGCAACTCTTTCAGGTTGCTTTGCCGGTTTTGAAGGGATTTTAGCTGCAGGGGGAGGAGCAGATATCTGATTTGTCTTCAAAGCACTGATGAGATCAGAGATCTCGGTTATCTCCTCAAGGCGTGAGAGCTTGATCATCAAAGCTTCAATGAGCAAATGGGGATTGCTGCTTTGGCGAATATCAGCCTTTGTTTGCATCAATTGACTCATTATGTAGAGTAGATCATTTTGGCTGAATTGCTCGGCAATCTCAGCAAACATAGGTAGCTCATCCTGACTGATATCTCGAATCTGAACATCAAGCTTAGTCAAGAGGATAATACGCAGGTATTCGAGCATATTTGCAATGAATTCCTGTAGATCAGTCCCCTCTTCGAAGATCTTGTGCAGTTCTGTGATTAGCGCTTTGGTTTCACGCTTTTTGATCATCTGCATGAAATCGTGATAGACTTGATTTGGGATCATCCCAAAGATCTGGCGGACTTGCTCGATGGTAATATTATTTTGGCAAAAGCTTATGGTCTGATCCATCAGAGAGAGGGCATCGCGCATTCCTCCATCAGCCTTACGTGCAATCAGATAAAGAGATTCGTTGTCTATAGTTATATTTTCTTTGTCGCACAGATCCTTTAACCGCTCAACAATTGAATCCACGGGAATACGTTTGAAATCGTATCTTTGACAGCGAGATACGATGGTGGCAAGCACCTTATGAGGCTCAGTAGTAGCAAAGATAAAGATGACATTTTCAGGAGGTTCTTCGAGAGTTTTTAGAAGAGCATTAAAAGCGTTTTTGGACAACATATGCACTTCATCAATTATGTAGATTTTATACTTAGATCCGCTGGCAGCGTAGAGAAGCTCGCGTTGGAGCTCTCGGATATCGTCAACACCGGTGTTACTGGCACCGTCGATCTCAATCACATCTGGAGAGACTCCACTGGTTATTTCTACACAATTTATACACTCATTGCAAGGATGAATTGTGGGTCCTTTTTCGCAATTCAGGCTTTTTGCCATGATGCGAGCCAGGGAAGTCTTACCCACGCCCCGGGGACCGGTGAAAAGATAGGCATGCGCAATCCTTCCAGACTGAATGGCACTTTGCAAGACCTTAGTCACGTGATCTTGCGCATAAACTTCAGAGAAGTTCTGCGGTCTGTATTTGCGTGCAAGTACTATGTAGCTCATACAACCTCCATGGGACATTGTTTTCACACGGCGGATTTAGGCAAGTAATTTCTACTGGACAAAACCTACCCTTTGCCAGAGATTGATTTTAGTAATAAATATTATTATCCTATAAGGAGGATATTTTCCATGAAGCTTGAAGGAAAAGTGGTGATTGCACAAGGGGGAGGGCCCACAGCTGTAATCAATCAATCTATGGTTGGAGCAGCTTTGGAATCCCGAAAATTCACTCAAGTAAGCCGCGTCTATGGTGCTTTACATGGTGTACAAGGCATAGTGAATGAAGACTTTATAGATCTTACTCAAGAAACCACACACAATCTGGAACAGGTGGCAAACACTCCCTCCAGCGCTTTGCTTTCCACACGGGATAAGCCCGATGAAGCATATTGTAAAGAAATCTTTAAAGTGCTCAAAGCTCATGAAGTTAGATACTTCTTTTATATCGGAGGAAATGACTCTGCCGACACCGTACGCATAGTGAATGAACAAGCTCAAAAAGCGGAATATGAATTTCGCGCCTTACATATCCCCAAGACTATTGACAATGATCTGGTATTGAGTGACCATACTCCAGGCTATGGATCTGCAGCAAGATTTGTAGCTTCAGCTTTTGCCGGCGCAAACTTGGATAATCGCGCTTTACCGGGAGTATACATCGGAGTGGTAATGGGCAGACATGCTGGATTTTTGGCAGCAGCAGCCGCTTTGGGACAGAAGTATCCAGATGACGGACCTCATCTTATCTATATGCCCGAGCGACCCTTCAGTAGAGAAAAGTTTATCAAAGATGTTAAAAAGGTCTATGATACATTTGGCAGGTGTGTAGTAGCTGTCTCCGAAGGAATTGTGGATGAAAAAGGTACCCCAATGATCGCCAAGCTCACTAAAAACGTCGAAACCGATGCTCATGGCAATGTGCAGCTATCAGGAACTGGGATGTTGGGAGATTTGCTCTGTGATCTGATCCGTGAAAAGCTAAAGATCAAAAGAGTACGCAGCGATACTTTCGGCTATCTGCAACGCTCGTTTTTGGGCTGTGTATCAGACGTGGATCAGCGAGAAGCCCGCGAAGTCGGTGAACGCGCAGCCCACTATGCAATCTGGTATAATCTGGATGGATCAATTTCTATCCAAAGAACCGGATACTATTCTGTAACATACCAATTGGAAAAGCTCGAAGACGTCGCGCGCAAGACTCGCATCATGCCAGATAACTATATAAATGCAGAAGGCAATGGAGTCACAGACGAATTCCGCTATTATCTGCGTCCGCTTCTGGGCTCGGGATACCCCGCTTCGCATCGTCTCAGAGCACCCAAGGTGGGAAAGGTTTTGTTTGCCGAAACCTAATTATTAAGGTCTATCGATGTTATAGCTAAGCTTGGCAAAGGTCCACGCTTAGCTTTTTTGTATGCACATTGCTCCTGGAGGCAATATTATCCTTGTGCCCTGCACTTGGATCCTTTCGTCGCTGGTAAAAATCAGATCCCCATAGCTCTTACTTTCTCGGTGCTGGGTGGATAAGTTCATTATGCAAAACACACTCGCATCATCTTGATACCGGCGATAGATGAGTAGATCATCATCAGTATCTTCAAATAAGAATTCACCTTCACGAAAGAGTTTTTCTTTCTTTCTCAGTGCAATGAGCTCTTTGTAATGCATACGAAGTTTTACTGATATAGGATACTCTTCCCAACGCCAGTTGAAAGGACGCCGATTGTCTGGATCCTTGCCGCCCATCATGCCGATCTCATCCCCATAGTATATATGTGGAACGCCTACAAAGGTCATCTGAAAGAAAACTGCCTGCATCACGTTTAGGATTTCCTCTTTGGCTATTTGGCGAATACGCTGTGTATCGTGGCTACCCAAGAGGTTCATCATAGCCTTTGAAGCATGTGCGGGATATTCCGCCAAGCCCTCTTCGATTCGGGCACAAAATTGCTCTTTTGAGATAAGACTTTGGATGAAGAATTCAACAACAGGGTTTCTGAAATAGGCATAATTCATCACGGAATCAAAATAGCGCGGGTCTATCCAATCTTTAGCATTGTGCCAGATCTCCCCTACCAACCAAGCATCCGGTCTTATGCTCTTGATTCTTTCTCGGAAAAGCTGCCAGAACCACCAGGGTACTTCATCTGGAACATCCAGACGGAATCCATCCATGCCTATCTCGCTGATCCACCATGACGAAGCTTCCAGTATATGGTTCACCAAATCCCAATTTACTTCGGCATGCTTTATATTCCGGATAGAGTTTTCTAGAGGGTGTTGGCGAGCAAGATCATAGTTCAGATCCGGCATATCCTTAATACCCCACCAACATTGGTAATATTCACGTGGCTTAAAGTCATCTGGCAGTGGATCAGGTAAGGGCCATTTATACCAATCATACCAGTGCCAATAGGGAGAGTTCGGACCCTTAACGACAGTATCACGAAACGCCCAAAAGCTTTCTCCACTGTGATTGTAGGCAACATCCAAGATCACTCTGATTCCCCGCGCATGAGCATCCTGAACTAGTTCCTTAAGTTCTTCGCTGCTGCCGAAATGGGGATCTACGCGCATAAAATCCGCTGCATCATACTTGTGATTCGATTTGGCTTCCCATAACGGATTGAAGTAGATCAGAGTTATGCCAAGGTCTTGAAGATAGTCAAGCTTTGACCGGACACCTGCAATATCGCCGCCATAGAAGCTCCACCAATCCGGCATTCCTTCTGGCAAGTAAGGGTTTTGTTTTAGTGAACTTATATCATACCAGTCATCCACAAAGTGATAATACTCATGATGCGGAGACTGAAGAGTCCCGCTTGCGGGAGGTGTTCGCGAGCCTTCATAATAGAACTCCGAGAAGTCTTGATCATTGCTTTTATCGCCATTGCAAAAGCGATCCATGAAGATTTGGTATATGATGGCATTATTTAACCAGTCCGGAATTTCGAATATAGGCATATCCCTCGGATTGATCTGTAACCTTTGCTGATCTGGAAGAGTATCACTGACGCTTCCGGTACCCAGATAATACTTTTCACCTTGGTAACTGATCAAAATACAAAAGCTAAGGCTGTCGGAGATCTCAAGATTCCTGTGCCAGACATAGTACTCGCGTCCCTGCCCTACAGGATAAAGCGGCAATTCTTGATCGCCAAGGCACAAAGAGATGCTATCTCCCAAGTTTGCATACCATAGAAAGCGTAGCTCAACCATATCCTCACGCGGACGCGTCAAGTAAAGATGGGACTTGGCGCCGCCCTCTTTATAGCGAGAAAGAGCTTCTGCAATCGTACTCACTTTGTGTTTTTCTGTTACAGAAATGACAGAATTTACCCCGCCAAAAGGATCAGGCTCGAGATTAGGATTTGATGGATCAGCCTGCCAAACACCGTCAATTATGAACTTATATCTATATCTTCCGGGATTTAGATCTATGTCATAGATATATAAGCCATCATGATCATCCAATGGATAGATTTTCCACTTCGTAAAATCACCGGCAATGCCCACTTCATAATCACCTGCCGTCAATGGTTGATAGCTAAAGCGGACAATCAACTGGCGTTCCTTTCTTTTTTCCGACTTACTGTTTTTGGATGAGGAGGCTCTGGTTGCTGGGCATTCTCTCTGTTATAGTGCACCTTGAGGAATTCCCCCGTAGAGCTTGCGGGACATTTCATGATCTCTTCTGGTGTACCTTGAGCGATGATCTTTCCCCCTTCAGCGCCACCCTCTGGTCCTAGATCAATCACCCAATCTGCGGATTTGACTACATCCAGATTGTGCTCAATCACCAAGACGGTATTACCCATTCGCACCAATTTCTTAAGAACTTTGAGCAGCTTGTTAATATCATCAAAGTGCAAGCCGGTGGTCGGTTCATCCAAGAGATATAAAGTCGAACCCGTGGAAGGGCGACTAAGCTCTTTAGACAGCTTGATCCGCTGTGCTTCCCCGCCTGAAAGAGTGGTTGATGGTTGTCCAAGCTTAAGATAATCAAGCCCCACTTCATGTAAGGTTTTTAGTTTATTCTTAATTGATGGTATGGCATCGAAGAATTCAATTGCTTCTTGCACGTCCATATCAAGAACTTCGGCGATGTTCTTCCCTTTATAGCGGACATTAAGGGTCTCCTGATTGTAGCGTTTACCTTTGCAAACCTCGCATGTCACATATATATCCGCCATGAAGTGCATTTCAATCTGCCTTACACCAGCGCCCTCGCAGGCTTCACATCTACCACCTTTGACATTGAAGGAAAAGCGCCCAGGCTTGTAGCCCCGCAATTTGGAAGCAGGAAGCTCTGCAAAGAGATTACGGATGGAGTCAAATAGTTTGATATAGGTGCAGGGATTGCTTCTGGGGGTCCTACCGATGGGTTGTTGGTCGATGTTGATCACCTTGTCTATATGTTCCAGTCCAGTGATTTCTCGAACCAGACCAACCTTGTGGTTTGTTCGGAAGAAGTGATTATGCAGATACGGTGAGAGAGTCTGATTGATGAGAGAGCTTTTACCGCTTCCTGAGACACCTGTAATACAGATGAACGTCCCCAAAGGGAGATCAACGTCGATATTTTTTAGGTTGTTATGTTGCGCACCTTTGATGCTGATGACTCTCTCGTCGGCTTTGATTCTTTCTTTCGGAATCGGGATGCGCATCCTTCCCGATAGGTAGGCCCCAGTGAGGGATTCTGGATTGTTTATGATATCTTCTATCATCCCTTGGGCTACAATCCTACCTCCATGAATGCCTGCTCTGGGTCCAAAATCTACGATCTGATCTGCGCTTCTGATGGTGTCCTCATCGTGTTCCACCACGATCACGGAGTTCCCAAGATCCCTAAGGTTTTGCAACATGCTCACCAGTTTGGCATTATCTCGTTGATGGAGTCCGATGGATGGTTCATCCAGGATATACATCACTCCCACCAATTGAGAGCCGATCTGACTCGCCAGCCTGATGCGTTGAGCTTCTCCGCCTGATAACGTGGGCGATCGCCGGTCCAGCGCCAAATAGTGCAACCCGACAGCATTGAGGAATCCCAAGCGTGCCCGGATCTCTTTGAGTACTTCTTTAGCAATGATTTCTTTGCTACCGCTGAGCTTGAGTGTCTCAAAGAAATCTAGCGCTTCTCGTACACTCATCGAGGTTATCTCGCTGATGTTTTTGTCTTGAATTCTCACAGCCAACGATGATGGTTTCAATCTGCTCCCACCACATTCTGAACAATCTTTATCGCTGATAAATTGCATATACTGTTTACGCATATCTTCAGAATCGGTGTCGTGCATCCGTCGTTGCAGTTTGGGTATTATCCCTTCAAATCTTGCTAAATAGTTACCGCTACCTCGGGAATTTTGCCATGCTATTTTAAACTTGCGCCCTTTCGAACCATACAAAATCAATTGTTTAACAATATCGGGCAAATCACGCCAGGGTGTGTGAAGCGAAAAATCATATGCTTTTGCCAAGTTGGAAACCATCTGCAATGTCCAGCTACCCTTTTTAGCCGCCAGATTTCCCCAGGGAACAACCGCCCCGTCCATGATTGAACGCTCTGGATCCGGTACTATGAGATCTGGATCAAATTCCAACTTGTATCCTAATCCGTTGCAGGAAGGACAAGCTCCAATAGGACTATTGAAGGAAAAACTCTGGGGGCTCAGTTCTTCATAGCCGATGCTGCATCTGGCGCAAGAATTTTGGGCTGAAAGTAGATCCTCTTCCTTGCTATCAGGATAGTCTATCTTAACCATTGATTCAGATAGTTTGAGCGCTAATTCGAGTGAATCCACCATCCGGCTTTGTACCCCCTCTTTAACAACCAAACGATCTACAATCACGTCGATACTGTGCTTGCTCTTTTTGTCCAAAACTATATCCTCATCTAAGCTGCGAGTCACACCATTGATCATGACTCGGACGAAGCCTTGACTGCGGAGCTCTTCCAGCTCTTCTTTATGTTCCCCTTTGCGATTTTGAACTATTGGCGCAAGGATCTGTAAACGGGTTCCTTCGGGGTTTTGCATGAGGTGCTCGACCATCTGGTCAACTGTCTCTGAGCCAACGGGCTCTCCACATTGATAGCAATATTGCTGACCAATGCGGGCATATAACACACGCAGATAATCATAGATCTCGGTGACTGTCCCGACGGTTGAACGTGGATTTTTACTTCCTGCCTTCTGCTCGATGGATATTGCGGGAGAAAGTCCTTCTATATAGTCAACTTTAGGTTTTTCCATCTGCCCTAAGAATTGGCGAGCATAAGCAGAGAGAGATTCCACATAGCGCCTTTGCCCTTCAGCATAAAGAGTGTCAAAAGCCAAGGAGCTTTTTCCACTGCCAGATACTCCTGTAAACACAACCAATTTATTGCGCGGGATAGATAATTCTATGTCTTTTAAATTGTGCTCGGAAGCACCTTTAATCACGATATCTGTCTTCAATTTTTACCTCTATGAATTCATAAAATTCAATGCGCTTAGTTTGTCAAATGAAAAGCATAAACATGTAATCCGGCTAACACAAAATAATCTTCTGCCGGCTCTACTCATTTTTATTGCGAGCTAATTTTCAAAATCAGTGATTAGTTTTTTATTTGCCTACTACCCGATTAGCAGAGGCATTTCCATTGCTCTAAATGCTTGAAAAAGTAGCACACTCCATGCCTCCCCCGTTTCACGCTCATTTGAGAAGCGGGCAAGAAACGGGATAATAAGGAGTTACAGCTTTGTGATTATGTTCTGAAAGCAATCCTCCTGCAGAATTTTAATCCGCTGCAGGTAAAGTTTATCTTGACAAATTTAATCTTAAAGAACATTTTGTCAAAAGTTTGATCAGCAATTATCAGCCTCAGTAGGTGGCTGTTGGTTCTTTCTCCCCTTTATCAAAGGTGAAATTGGGCAAGCGTCGTATCCATTTGCGCGGTCATATTAAGATATGATCAGAACGTAATCTCGTATCGTAATGAATTGCGAATGAGCCGGTTGGGGGCAGATAAGTTGGTAAGGGCACATAGGACTTTCTGACTTTTTTTATCAGATAGTCATAATTTGCTTGACACGATAAACCACTTTTTTAAACTGTAACTTCCAAATCGGCGAGGTCTTTGTAAATAATATATAATAAAGAAGTTAGTTTATTTATAAGGAGAGTGCCAAGCTTTTGAAGAGAAAGGAGAATATAACAAAAAAAGATTATTATGAATCAAACAAAAGATAAAAAGCAGTTGATCCTCGATGTTGCCACGAGGATTTTTTCACGTTTTGGCTATACCAAGACCTCTCTGGATGAGATAGCCCAGGATGCCCAAATTGCCAAGGGGACGATATATTATTATTTCCCCAGCAAGGAAGAACTCTTTATGGAAGTGGTGCGGACCCAGGTGCGGGACTTTGTAGATGAGATGCACAGGAACCTGCTCAAGATAGAAGGTTTTGAGAACAAGCTCCGCTATTTTATGCAAGCTCCGATGACCTATGTCTGCGAAAAGATGCCGCTATGGATGGAGGGTCTGAGGACCATTCCCTTCGATTTTCAGCATCATTTTGATAAGTTTCGCACCGAGAACAGGGAGCAGATGCTAAAGCTTTTGCTTGAGATCATGGACGAAGGGATCAAGCATGGGCTGGTCTCGGATCTGGTGCCTCTGGATCGACTCTGTGAAGTGATCAACGATTGGTTTTTGATGGGTAATCTCTCCATAGTGGTAGTAGATTTTGAAGAACTTTTATCTCGTATCAAGCGAGATCATGAAGTAATCATGCAGTTAATAATGTATGGAATTATGAAAAGAGGTTAGAGAATGAAGAAATGGATAACCCTCATTCTAGGGATAGCATGCAGTTTCGGCTTGGGAGCGATTAGTCTGCAAGAGAGCATTGAGCTGGCCAGAGAAAATAACAAAAACTTATTGATGGCGGCGGATGATGTGCAGATGGCTGATGCCAAATATCGCGAAGTGCGGGGAACGCTGCTCCCGCAATTGAGTTTGGGCGGTCAATATGGCCTCACCAAGACTTATCTGCCGGATAGTGCCTCGGGCGAAATGCCCTCGGTATCTGATATGCTGGATGATGAGCCCAGTGCTGATGATGCAGACTATCTGATCGGCGATACTTTGGATGGGATCATGGCCCGGCTGATGCCCTCCTCCTCGCAGAAGGAAGGCTCCCTGGCGGCACAGGTCAAGATGGATCAGGTGCTTTTTCTGGGCGGTAAATTGATGAATGGAATCAAGGCGGCAAAACGCTATCGCAGCATTCAGCGCTTAAATTATGAAGTAACAGAGCAGGATGTGATCCTTAAGACTATCAATCTTTTTTATCAGACCATCCTCGCCGGGAAGGTAGTTGAGGTTCAGCGGGAAGCCCTGGAAACCGCCCAGCGTCATTTAGCGCGGGTGGAATTACTGGGTGAAGAAGGTCAGGTCTCGGAATTTGATCTGATCGGCGCCCGTTTGGAAGTAGCGAAATTGCAGCCTCAGCTATTAGCGGCGGAGAATCAATATGAGATGGCCCTTGAATCCTTTCGTAATCTGATCGGTTCTGCTGATCCGGATTTGGTACCGGAAGCGGAATTTATCCTGCCTCAGGTCACGTTGATGGATCTACAAGAAGCACAGGAATTGGGTCTTAAAAATCGCACCGAATTGGAGCTTTTGGATATTGCCACGGAGGTGAAAGAGATTCAATATAAGACCGAAAAAGGCAATTTCCTGCCCAGTATAGCGCTAAATGCCAGTGCTTCTTTATATACTGCGGCGGATGAATATGCCATTGAGGCAGATGATTTTGGCACTTCGTATGCTGTAGGTATAGGATTTAGCATGCCTCTTTTTACCGGGCTCTCCAACACCAGCAAGATTGCTTATGCCCGGCATGATCTGAGCAAAGCCCATTTACAACAGATTCAGACCGAGGAACTGGTCGAGCTGGAGATCAAGCAAAACCATCAAAGATTGCGGCATGCTTTGGAAAATTACGATGTGCAAATACAGAATATCCAAATGGCAGAGCGCAATCTGGAGCTGGCGCAATTACGCTATGAAAACAACGTGGGGATTCAGCTGGAAGTTTTTGATGCCCAGATGACTCTTTCATCGATAAAATTACAATACTATAGTGCGATCTATGAAGTGATCGCCGCAGAACGAGCTTTTAGTAAATCAATCGGACAAAATTTGATCGCGGAGAGATAAGATGAATAGAAAAATATTATTCCTGATCCCGGTGGCAATCCTCTTGCTGGCCTTGAGCGCTTGCGGGGAAAAAGCCGAAGAAGCCAAAAGCATGGATCAATTACAGCAAGAACTCGGCATCCCGGTGCGGGTACAGAAAGTTAAGAAAACTGATTTTCAGCAAAGCTTGCGCTACAACGCCACTCTGGGCGGAATCTCGGAAAGCACAGCCCAAGCCATGCTTGCCGATGTGATCACCAAAGTCCACTATAAAGTGGGCGATATGGTGGAAAAAGATGACGTGGTGGTGGAATTCCCCACAAATTCGCCGAGTGCTCAATATGAACAAGCCCGCACGGCTTACCAAAGCCTGCAAGCCACTCGCGAGCGCATGCGTCGCCTCTATGAAGAAGGCGCCATCAGTCTGCAAGATTTTGAGAATGTAGACACTCAGCTCAAGGTGGCAAAAGCCAATCTGGAAGCCAGCGAGCAGATGATCAAGGTGCGTGCCCCGATTAGCGGCATCATCACCAATATCATGGTTACGGAGTCCGAGCGCAGTTTCCCCGGACAGGATCTCTTCACGGTTGCTTCCCCAGATGGCTATAAGGCTACTATCATGGTGCCGGAAAGCGATATCAACAGCATTCGCCCCAATAGCCGGGTAACAGCAGAATGGAACGGCATCAGCATCTCGGGCAAAATCTCAATGATAGCCCGCGCCATGGATCCCGCTACTAAGGCCTTCCGGGTGGAAGCCACCTTCCCCGGTTATAAGAAGGATTTGAACTACGGCGTCACTGCTGAGATCTCGATCCTGATCAAAGAACAGCGCGGCGTATTCTTGGCTCAAAGACATCAAATTATCAGAGAAAATGGCGATGCTTATCTCTGGCTTGCTGTTGACGACACAGCCAAGAAAGTGCCAATCAAGACAGGACTCTCGGATCAATTGAACTATGTAATTACAGAAGGACTTTCCGAAGGAGATTTGATGATCATCGAAGGTCTGAAATCAGTGAAAGAAGACGCAAAAATACGTATCATCGAGGATTAAAGAATGTTTTTAGCAGATCTATCCATAGACAGACCCGTTTTGGTCACCATGGCCATCATGGTCTTCATCGTCTTTGGTGCCATGGCCTATATGAATATGCCGCTGAATCTATTGCCGGATGCGGAATTGCCCTTTGTCTCGGTGATGACGGTCTATGCAGGAGCTGGTCCCCGTGAGGTGGAAACTCAAGTAACCGACAAGATTGAGGAGGCGGTGGCAACTGTCCCACAAATTGACTATATCCAGAGCTATTCTATCGAAAATATGTCTATCGTATTGGTGGCATTCCAGCTGGATAAAGATATCAACGTGGCAAGTGCTGAAGTAAAAGACAAAGTGGATGCCACTTTACGCGATATGCCAGAAGGAGTCGAACGTCCCTCTGTACAGAAGTTTGATTTCAGTAGCTTCCCCTTCATGGATCTGGTTCTTACTGGAGATATGGACCCACGCGAGCTCTATGACCTGGCAGATGGTCCTTTAAAGGAGAGAATTTCCCAGATCAAGGGCGTGGCACAAGTAAGCCTCTCCGGTGGCGCAATTCGTGAAGTCACCGTTGAAGTGCCAAACCGCGTAGTTTTCCAAAACAATGTGTCCTTGGCACAGCTCAATCAGATTCTTGCTGCTCAGAATATGGATATGCCCGCTGGAACTTTCAGCCGTGGTACGCAAGACTATTCTGTGCGTTTTAAAGGTGAATTTTCAAGTGTAGAAGAGATTGCCAATATGCAGATCCCAACCATGAAGGGACCCAAAAAGCTTAATGAGCTGGGTGCAGTGATGGATGCACAGGAAAAGATCACCCAAAAAGCTACCTACTTCAATGTGGCAGAGAAACTGCATAACGACAATATCGTGCGGCTCTCCATCACCAGTAGTTCCGATGGGAATGTGGTGAGCATTGCCGAAGAAGTAATCAAAGCTTTACCGGAATTGCGCAAGGACCTGCCCGAGGGTACCAGTCTGGAGATCATCTGGGATAGCAGCGAATTTACGCTCGCTACCGTGAGTGATACGCTGAATACAATCTGGTTGGGCATCCTGTTGACCGGCTTGGTCCTCTTCCTCTTCCTGCATGATCTACGCTCGACTTTGATTGTGGCACTCTCCATGCCAATCTCCATCATCTCCACCTTTATCTTCCTGCAAGCCTCAGGTTTCACCCTGAATATGCTCACTCTAACCGGATTTTCCACGGCGGTGGGCATCCTGGTGACAAACTCGGTGGTGGTGATCGAGAATATTTTCCGACACAAGGATATGGGCAATAACAGAAAAGAAGCCTCGCGCATTGGTACATCCGAGATCACGGTGGCGGTGTTAGCTTCAGCTATGACCAACATCGTGGTCTTTTTGCCCATCGCCTCTATGAGCTCCTTGATTGGTGGATACCTAAAGGAATTTGCCTTGACCGTAACCTTTGCTACGATCTTCTCTCTGATCTCGAGTTTCACCATCGTTCCTATGCTGGCGTCACGCATTATTCCTAAGGAGAAGCATGACAGCAAATTTGGCTTGAGATTCGATGCCATTTTCGATAAGTTTACGATGTTCTATCAACGCTTTATGAGAGGAGTTTTGCGTAGTAAAGGCAGGAGTATTGGAATCCTGGCACTTTCTCTCTTACTACTGCTCGGCTCACTATTATTAGTCCCAAGTTTAGGCTTTGAACTCATGCCTCAGATGGACCAAGGCGATCTCACCATCAGTATTGAACTACCCGAAGGTGTGAACCTTGATCAAACCACTAAAGTGGTCAAAGAAGTGAATGAGCGCTTGGCAAAATATGAAGAGATCGAACATGTAGTATCCAGTATCGGAAGTCAAGGTTTCATCGATGTTGCCACCAATTTGGCCAGCTCAGATGTGAAGCTAGTTGATGCTGATCTGCGCGATCGCACCACTTTGGAAATGGCAGGCATCCTGACCAAGGAACTGGCAGATATTCCAAATGCTGTGATTAAAGTGAGCGACCAGAGCGGCATGAGCATGGGCGGCATGGGCGGCAGCGGAGTAAGCTTTTATCTGCAAGGGCAGGATCAGGAAGTGCTGGAAGCAATGAAGTTTGACGTGATGGATCAAATCCGGGATATCCCCGGCTTGGTAAACATAGATTCCAGCTCGCGCCCCGGTACGGCAGAACTGACCTTATATCCCCGTCGTGATCGTATGGCCGAGATTGGCGCCACCGTCTTTGACTTGGCTACGGCACTCAGAACCAGCATCGAAGGCATGGTTACCACATATTACCGTGAAGGCGGCAATCAATATGACATCCGTCTGACCTTGCCCGAAGCGGATGTAGATCATCCGGATAAACTGATGAACCTTTCTCTGATCATCAACGGCAAGCCCTACTTACTTTCCCAATTGGTGGAAATGGACTTTGGCGTAGGTGTGAACCAGAGACTACACATTGATCGCTATAAATCCATCGAGATTTCTGGTAATGTGGCAAATGGCTATTCGGCTGGACCAATTCAGACTGAGATTACTCGTCGTGTTGACGAGCTCAATCTGCCTAGTGGTTACCAGATTCGTTGGGGACAGCAAGCTGAGATGCTAAATGACACTATGACCGATATGATCAGAGCTTTCATTTTAGCAGTTCTGCTCACCTATATGCTGCTAGCAGCAATCCTCGAAAGCTTTGCTCAACCGCTGATCATCCTTGCCACAGTACCTTTGGCCATCATCGGCGTGATCTTGGCACTATTTATATCTGGCATCAGCATAAACATGTTTTCCATGCTAGCCATAATAATGTTAGTTGGCATTGTGGTAAATAACGCTATATTAATATTAGACTATGTTAATATTAAGCGTAAAGAAGGTATGAGTTCGCACGACGCACTTTTGGAAGCTGGGAAACAGAAACTGAGACCAATCGTTATGAGTACTATCTCGATCATATTTGGGATGATTCCCATGGCCTTAGGAACCGGTTCTGCAGGACGTGAATTCCGTATGTCTATGGGTATCGTATCCATCGGTGGATTGGTCGTTTCTACTCTCATGACTCTGATTGTAATTCCTGCGTTTTACTACCTTACCACGCGTAACGAAAGGCAAAAAGGAGATGCGTGATGAGCAGAATCATTAAGTTAACCAGTGCTACCATGTTAGTGGTACTCTTTACTGTCGGTTTAGCAGGATGCTTTGGCAATTTTGCAGCAACACGTAAGATTTATGATTACAATCAAAGTTTTTCTGGCAAATGGCAAAACCAGGTTGTGTTTTGGGTAATGAATATTGTGCCAGTTTATCTCGTTGGTGGAGTTCTGGATGTCCTGGTTTTCAATACAATTGAATTCTGGTCTGGGAACAATCCAATTGCTATGGCACCCGGTGAAGAAGTGATCAAATATTTTTCCCAAGATGGTAAGAATTTAAAGATCACTATCCGTCAGAATGAAGTTATCGTAGAAGACCCTGCAAACCCTGATCAAGAGTTTGAGCTTAACTACAAACCCTTGGAAAAAGCGTGGTATTATCAATCCGAAACAGGACCAGTAAAAATCGCCAGCCTCTCTGAGGATAAAGCTGATTTTTATATGCCCTCCGGAAAAGTGCATACCTTAGTAAAACCTCAATAAGGAATACGTAATGATCGACAAAACAAAACTCGCAGCCATTCTAGAAAAGGTTCGCCCCTCCATCCAGGCTGATGGCGGTGACGTGGAACTAGTAAATATCCGCGATGATGACGTGGTAGAAGTACGCCTCAAGGGAGCCTGTAATGGCTGTCCCATGGCGGCTCTCACTCTCAAAGCCGGAATCGAAAGAATCATCAAAGAAGAAATGCCTGAGGTCGCAGAAGTGGTCTCAGTGCAGTAATATTTCCTCGAACAACACCCCCCTAAGGCATTTTGCCCAAGGGGGGTTTTTTCTGGCTAAATGATATAAAATCTGCGGATAAAGCTAGGATGCTGATCATTCAATTATATCATCAAGATTATCTATAGTAACTTTTTACTCCGACTATATCACGGATTAGATCCTCAAATACAGAGGCTGCAAAGGGATTATTTGCTTGACAATTTCAGCAATTCAGCATTTAAGGCATTATATCAATGCTGAGTTCCTACGTGGCAGAAGGATATCTAATACACTCAATAATCCAGAGTCATGATAGAGTATGGATTACCGTTGAGAGGTATATATCTTTGCTGGTTGCAATGATAATTTTTGTTTCCTTGTTGTTTGTTGCTTGTACCTGTGAATATGCTTTCGCATTGGACACTACATACAGAGGAAGCAAGGGCAACTGGAAGCGCTATAATCAAGTTTATCCTTGGAAGGATAAAACTATGCTTGTATTTTAATAGAGAAAATGAAAGAAAATAAAATATACGTTTTGGAAAGCATGCCCGTGCCTCGGGCAATAATGAATCTGGCCATCCCCACCGTGCTGAGCATGTTGGTGAGCATCCTATACAATCTCACGGATACTTTCTTTATTGGCAAGTTAAACGATGCCTATCAGGTGGCGGCAGTATCGATTTCAATGCCGCTATTTACGTTGCAAATGGCAATGGCAGGGATTTTTGGAATTGGTGGCGGTAGTTATCTCTCGCGGCTTTTAGGACAAAGAGATATGGAAGCTGCTAAAGAGGCTTTGGCAACGTCGGTTTTTTCGGCGATGTTACTAGCGGTTGTCTTGTCGATTGGGGGAATCCTAAGTATCCCTTGGTTCTTTAAACTGGTAGGAGCTACTGGGATTACTCTGGAATATGCCTCCGACTATATGCTATATATCCTAATTGGTTCTCCCTTAATCCTGTTAAAGTTTACTTTGGTACAATTACTTCGTGCCGAAGGGGCAGCCAAAGAGTCTATGATCGGACTTTTTATAGGCACAGGCATGAATATCATGCTGGATCCTCTTTTCATCTTTGTCTTTGATATGGGAGTAACTGGTGCCGCGGTAGCTACTGTCTTGGGCAATGGATTTGGTTTGCTCTACTATGCACTGTTTTATATCCGCAAGAAGAGTTTGGTAACGCTTACCTTCAAGCATATGCACCTGCGCTGGCAGTGTTACAAGGAAATCCTCAAGATCGGAATTCCGGCTTCACTCTCGCAAATAATGCTAAGTGTGGGAAATACTATCGGCTTCCGCTTGGCCTCCGGATATTCGGATTTCCATGTAGCTTCGATGGGCGTAGCTTCCAGAGTATTTACCATTCCCATCTTCATCTTTATCGGCATTTCAACCGGGATACAGGCTTTAGTGGGCTTTACCTACGGGGCGCATAATTACCAACGCATGAAAGAGACCATCCGAACCTCTGTATTGATCACCCTGAGCTGCAGTGCAGTACTTACTTTGATTTTTGCTCTCTTCCCCAGAGAACTGATCATGATCTTCATCAAGGATCAAAACATTGTAGATATTGGTACCTTAATCCTACATGCTTACGTTTTTGCCATCCCGATTGCCTCTGTGGGGATGATCATGATGACCAGTCTTCAAGCGATGGGAAAAGCTTTGCCTGCTTTGATCGTTTCCCTCTCCCGCCAAGGTATCATGTATATCCCGTCGATCATTATCTTAAATAAGCTATTCCAATTTGAGGGTTTGATTTTTGCCATGCCCTTAGCTGATCTTTTAACTACTATGCTGAGTACAACGTTGCTTATAATAATCATCAAAAAGCTCGACATTCCCCAGCAAAAAGCTATGGATCTCAAAGCCGAAACTGTTGTAACTGAATCTTGAGTTGAGAATTAAGCCCAGCTGTAGCAGTGCATTATGTTTGTCAAAACTCTATCACCTGCTTTCGAGTAATAGTCCGGATGCATAAATTGAAAAGTTCCGATAGTGGAGGTTTCGGAATGCAGTTCACAAAGCTGTAACTCCTTATTTTCTCGTTTCTTGCTCACTTCTCAAATGGGCGAGAAACGGGGGAGGCATCAAGTGTGCTGCAAAATCGTACGTTAGAGTCCTATTTTAAATCGGATAATCATTCAAATCCCAATTCTTTCAAAGCCAGCGGTTTCTTTCGCCAATTAGGATTGATCTTGACAAAGAGATGAATATCCACAGGAAAATCCAAGAATTCGCTGAGACGAGTCTGCGCATATTCGCGGATCCTTTTGAGGTTTGCCCCACCTTTACCGATGATGATAGGCTTTTGGCTTTGACGCTCGACCCAAATCACGGCATCAACTATCACTTTCTGAGGAGTTTCTTTATAGTTTTCAATGAGTACAGCTGTAGCATAAGGAATCTCTTCTTCAAAGAGATGAAAGATCGCTTCCCGAATAAGTTCTTTGGCAAAGAAACGCATGGGTAGATCAGAGAGTTGGTCTTCATCATAGTAGGGCTCATGGTAGGGAATGTAATATATTATGCTTTGTTTTAGCTCCTCAATCCCAATACCAAGTCGGGCTGAGATAAAGTGAGAACGTTCTACGACTGGTGGTAATTTCTGAATGAAGTAATCCCGATCGATCTCTTCGACAAGGTCTATCTTATTGAAGACAGCGATGACTGGGCATTTTAGATTCTTTATTAGATCCAGCACTTCGAGATCATAGTCCGTAGGGAAGCTTTGAATCTGGGTCATGAAAAGAAGAAGATCCACGTCTTTAAAGCTTTCGCTGATATATCTTGCCATGCGCTCTTGCATCTCATAACGTGGTTTGAGATAGCCTGGAGTGTCGATGAAAATGACTTGATGATCTAAAGTATTCCAGATTCCTTTGATGGCATAGCGGGTGGTCTGAGGTTTAGGAGAGGTAATGGATAGATCTTCTCCCAAGATGCGATTCATCAAGGTGGATTTCCCGGTATTAGGACGCCCAATGATGCTCACGAAACCACTTCTGAAGTTAGCTTTATTTTCCATAATCAAGGGCGGACAGATCTGTCCGCCCATATCCTTTGATTGTTAAAGGGTTGAGAATACGTCTTTAATGATTTGCACGCATTCTGCCAGTTGTTCTTTAGTAATCACCAGAGGCGGTGCCAGACGTATAATGTGGCGATGGGTAGGTTTGCAAAGCAGACCTTTTTCTTTGAGCATAAGGCAAATATCCCAGGCTTCCACACCATCTTTTGGCTCTACCACAATGGCATTGAGCAATCCGCGACCGCGTACCTGCTTGATCATCGGATGCTTCAGAGCTGAAAGTTCGGCGCGGAAATATTCACCCAATTCATAGGCGCGTTCAGCCAGATTTTCATCACGGACGACTTCGAGAGCAGCTTTGGCTACTGCACATGCCAGCGGAAATCCGCCAAAAGTTGAGCCGTGTTGACCAGGCTTGAAAAGCAACATGATGTCTTTATCTGCCAAGACTGCCGAGACAGGAATCACTCCTCCTGAAATAGCCTTGCCCAGAATCAGTATGTCCGGACGAACGTTGTCATAGTCGCTTGCCAGAAGCTTTCCGGTGCGGGCGATACCGGTCTGGACTTCGTCGGCAATGAGCAGGACATTGTGCTGTTTGCAGATATCGTAGCAAGCTTTGAGATAGCCATCATCAGGGACAAAGACACCAGCTTCACCTTGGATTGGCTCTACGATGAATGCAGCGACGTTTTTGCCATTTTCTTCCAGGTATTCTTTGAGCGCTTGAGGATCATTATATGGTACCTTCACTATGCCAGGGAGGAAAGGTCCAAAGCCTTCATAACAATCAGGATCAGAAGAGGCTGACACGATAGCCAAAGTGCGGCCATGGAAATTGTTCTCAGCAAAGACGATGATCGCATTGCCATCTTCTACACCTTTTGTATTGTATGCCCATTTACGAGCAAGCTTCATGGCGGTTTCCACACCTTCTGCACCGCTATTCATCGGTAATACCATGTCATAGCCAAAGAATTCAGTTACGAATTTTTCAAATTCACCCAGCTTGTTATTGTAAAAAGCGCGAGAAGTAAGAGTAAGTTCTTGGGCTTGGTCGCAAAGAGCTTTGATAATATGAGGATGGCAGTGACCTTGATTTACAGCAGAATATGCTGACAAAAAATCGTAATAGCGGTTTCCTTCCGGATCCCAAACAAAGACCCCTTCCCCTTTTGCCAGTACTACTGGCAGGGGATGATAGTTGTGAGCACCGTATTTTTCTTCCAGCTCCATCGCTTCGCGAGAGCTTATAGTTCCATACGTTAAGTTTTCGGACATTATTCCTCCATCTATTATTTTATCAAATTCACTTATTTTAGGTCACTCATTCCTGATTCTCTTTAACTGTCAAGCACAATCATTAGCTTAGATATTGGGCACATTATCAGATACCATTGAATATATTGGAGTGGAACAAAGCTCCATATTATAAAGGTGGTGCTGTATTATCGAGCATTTGAATGCAGCTCAGAAAACAGATACCTTGTATGCTTATTTCCGATTTGAGAATGCAACAAACTTTTTCATGAATGAAATGGATATTATTGTGATAATCTTAATTAAGAGGTGGTAAGATAGAGGATAGATGGCAAAAATAAGAGTATTAATTCGAAGCAGCTGTGAAGATCCGGGTAGTTTGTTTATCAATCTCTATGGGCACGGCTGTTAGGTAATAGATGTTGTTGTGATCATCACGAATTCTAAGATCATAATACCCAGGATTAAGGCTACAGACAAAATTATCACCAGTCTGAAGATAATGGTCTAAAAGATTTCCCGAATATGAATTTGTGCCCGCGGAAGCAACGTATAAAAAGCGAATCTCACGAGGGCTACTATTGTAAAGATTTAAGGAACCGCAATTCGCTTCCAAACTGACATAGCGCGTTCCCGCAGTGTTAAGCTCAATCTGGATGTCTCCAGGAAGGATGTGCAAACCTTCATAGGAGAGATTGACTACACGAGGGTATGAAACGCTAATATAGATTGTATTTCCAGGGCTAATAAAGCGCTTTGAATCATAGTCCAATCTGACCCAAGCCTCTTCACTACTATTGTTTTTAACTGCTATCTCAGCATCAGAATAACAGGCGCCAATGAAGAGCATCATCAGCGCCATCAAGGACATGATTATAATTCTCATGAGTATATTCTATCAGCTTGCAACCTTTGAACTTTTATGACGGACAGGTTTTACAAAGCTATATTGTGGTTCGCTTTCGCCAGAAACCACTTCTTTAGTGATTATGCATTTCTCAACAGTTTTAAGATCTGGAATTTCATACATAATCTTGAGCATAAAGCGCTCCATAATTGAGCGTAAGCCACGCGCGCCAGTCTTTTGATCAATAGCTACGCGGGCTATTTCTTTAAGTGCTTCAGGTTCAAACTCCAGTTCAACTCCATCCATACTGAAAAGCTTTTGATACTGTTTGCAGATAGCGTTTTTGGGCTCGGTGAGGATATCAACTAAAGCATCCTCGGAAAGCTCTTGTAAGGTGCAAATAACTGGCATTCTGCCGATAAGCTCCGGAATGAGGCCATATTTTAGTAGATCATGAGGATTTGTGTGGTCGAAGATATTGTTATCTGACAGTTTAACTCCCAGATCGACGTCAAATCCTATCGCTTTTTTATCAGTGCGCTCTTTGATTATCTTTTCAAGACCAAAAAAAGCTCCACCCGCAATAAACAGGATATTTGAGGTATCAAGCTCAATAAATTCCTGTTGTGGATGTTTACGTCCACCTTTGGGAGGAACGTTTACTTTGGTACCTTCAAGTATCTTAAGAAGCGCTTGTTGTACACCCTCGCCAGAAACATCTCTGGTAATTGAAGGAGTTTCACTTTTACGGGAAATTTTGTCGATCTCGTCAATATAGACAATTCCGCGTTCAGCTCGAGCGACATCATAATCGGCATTTTGTAGGAGACGTGTAAGAATGTTTTCCACGTCTTCACCAACGTATCCAGCTTCAGTAAGAGTGGTGGCATCACTGATCGCGAAAGGAACCTGTAAAAATCGGGCCAAGGTCTGAGCTATGAGAGTCTTGCCACTACCTGTCGGTCCAATCATCATTATATTGCTCTTTTCCAGATCCACATCGTCATCGTGCTTTTGCCAAAAGATACGTTTGTAGTGGTTATATACCGCCACAGAAATAATCTCCTTGGCGCGATCTTGCCCTATCACATACTGATCCAAATATTTCTTGATCTGACTGGGAATGGGGGTCTCAAAATCATCGAGGGTTTCAGGGACATCCTTGACATCCACTATTGTGGAACACATGTGAATGCAATCCTCACATATATTACCAGCAATGCCTCGAATGAGGTGTTTGACTTCTGCCTCACTGCGTCCGCAGAAAGAGCAGCTTAGTGTATTCATTTTATCCAAAGCTATTTCTCCTGAATTTGGGCTCTGCGTTCTATCACTTCATCAATCAGGCCATATTGCTTGGCTTCGGGAGCACTGAGGAAATAGTCTCTATCTGTATCTTGTTCGATCTGTTCGATAGTGCGCCCCGTGTGATGATGAAGGATTTCGTTCATACGGCCTTTGAGATATAGAATCTCTTTGGCTTGGATCTCAATATCCGCTGCACGTCCCTGTGTGCCACCCCAAGGTTGATGGATCATGATGCGGCTATTTGGCAGAGCCGTGCGTTTGCCTGCAGCTCCAGCTGCCAAAAGCACAGCTCCCATGGAGGCTGCCATTCCGAGGCAGATGGTGGACACAGCAGGCTGGATATATTGCATTGTATCATATATAGCCAAGCCGCTGCTAATGCTGCCGCCTGGACTATTGATGTACATATAGATATCTTTCGAAGCATCCTCACCCTCAAGATGTAGGAGCTGCGCTACGACCGTGTTGGCAAGGACATCATTGATGGGTCCGCCCACAAAAATAATGCGATCTTTGAGAAGGCGGCTGTATATGTCATAGGCGCGTTCGCCGCGACCTACTTGTTCAATAACCATAGGTATATAGTTCATATTGTCTCCCTAATTTGATACCGGGCTTTACTTGTCTTCCTGCACTATTTTTTCATCACTCACAGAGCTTGAAGTAGCCTGGATTTCTTCCTTTTCAGCTTCCGCTATTTCTGAAGTTACTTCCTCTGTCTCAGCTTCAGTTATTTCCTGAGTATTTTCTTCAGGCTCGGGAACAAAGAAGTTTGCAGTTTCGGCAAGTTTACGCAGGATGAAGTAGTTCTTCACCCCTATCTTAAAGTCATCGGAAGCAATCTCATCTTTGTGTTTTTCTTTATAAGCTGCTACTGTATTGTCTGCAAGAATAGCTTCATGCTCAATGTACTCCTCAATCATCTCGTCTGTGATGTCAATATCTACTTGTTTACGCAGCGCATTTAAGATGTACATAGTAATCATCTCTTGGGAAATCTGCATCTGATATTGATAATGCAAAAATTGGTGGTACTCTTTCATGGGGTACTTTTCGGCTTCCTGACTAGCAAGATAATCGATGGTCTTCATTGGCAAATCAAATTTGTTGTCCACATATAGCTTTGATACAATTGAGTAGTTTTGGATATCGATATTTTTGTGCTCATTGGCAAGGCGCATGTCTTCGGCTATTTTCTCCCGCATGGAAGCCATATCATCAAATTCCATATCGCGGGCAAAATCGTCATTCAGCTCTGGATATTGGACACGAGTTATGGAATTTACCATGACACTGACTGGATATTCCACGTCATTATCCAAAGCAATCTGGGCATCTTGACAGACAAGCTTGATGCTGCTTCCCTGCATCTTCGTTTCAATCACATCACCAGTCTTTTTCCCAATAAGCTCAGGTAGAGCACGACGCTCAGGAGTGGTTCCAGCATATAAATTTGCCTTTTTAGTAAACTTTTCATCGCCGTTAGTCACGGTGAGTTCAACCTCCAGTTGGTCGTTTTCGACAGCTTCATCCACGTCCACGACCAGACCACTCTGTTGGCGCAATTCTTCCAAATATTTATCCACTTCACTCTCAAGAGTGATGGGATTATACGGCACATCGAGATTGTCAATTTGAGTAAATTCAAGCTCGGGCTCATGTTCAATCTCTACCTTAACGACCATCTCGGATCCTTTGTCCCAATTGACTTCTTTGACATCCGGGAAGAGAAGGTAATTGATCTCGTGTTCCCGAGTAGCCTCTTCAAAGATATCTGCAACAGAATCTTTGATAAACTGTTCCTTGAGATAGTCGCTATACATTCTCTCAATGAGACTTAAAGGGGCTTTACCTTTGCGGAAACCGGGAACATCAACTTGTTTGGCGGCTTTACGAAGATATTTGCTCCAGAGCTCTTCCGCGTCTTCTGGTGGGACAGTCAGTGTGATCTCTTTGGTGACCGCATTGATTGGTTTAAAATCTACCTGCACTTTATTCTCCTTTTGTTATCAAAAACGATTAGGATGGTGCGAAAGAGGGGACTCGAACCCCTACAGGAGTGAACCTACTGGATCCTAAGTCCAGCGCGTCTGCCAATTCCGCCACTTTCGCATCTAATACCTTGTGTATTTATACAAGAAAAGACAGTTTTTTGGACTGCAATAATTTGTCAAGTTATCAGTGGCATGTTATCAATCAGTCTGGTCTTGCCAAACCATGCGGCAACCATGATTCGACTATCTTGACCTACATGATCAACATCTGAGAGATCTTTGCTGTTTACGATCTTTACATAATCTGGTTTTGCACCGGCAGAGATCAATCTATCAGTTATTTCGGTAACAAGCTCATGAGCTTGTCTCTGCCCCGCCGCTACTTGCCGGCTTGCGTGCAACATAGCTTGGTATATAGCTACAGCGTTTTTACGTTGGTCTGCATCCAGATAAACATTACGGCTGCTCTTTGCCAGTCCATCATCCTCGCGGACAATCGGACAACCAATGATCTGGACATCGAGATTCAGATCCTCGACCATCTTACGCAGTATAATAAGCTGCTGAAAGTCTTTCTCTCCCATATACATTCTATGAGGTTTGATAATGTTTATCAGCTTTAAGACCACAGTGCATACTCCACGGAAATGACCGGGACGACTTGCCCCACATAGTATCGTCGATAGCTTTTCAACTTCCACCCAGGTAAGATATCCAGGAGGGTACATTATGGCATCATCAGGGGAAAAGACATAATTCACTCCCCTCTCTTCCAAGAGCGCAAGATCACGCTCAAGATCTCTGGGGTATGTCTGAAGATCTTCATTAGGACCAAACTGAGCCGGATTGACAAAAATGGAGACGACAGTGATGTCGTTATCTTGTTTTGCGCGTTCCACCAAGCTGAGATGTCCCTCATGTAAATATCCCATGGTAGGGACAAAGCCCAATTTTGAGCCATGGGGATGCTCAAGCCCCTTCATCTGTTCAAGCGATTGTATAAGCTGCATCAACTTATCGTCTTAATCTTGTTATCTTTACCAAGCACCACTATGCGTGGCTTATGACCGATCATTTCTCGTTCATCTAACATGCCATAGCTCACCACGATCACTTTATCCCCTTCTTGAGCAAGACGGGCTGCTGCGCCATTGATACCGATCATGCCACTGCCTTTTTTCCCTTTTATGACATAAGTGCTGAAGCGCTCACCATTTGTGATGTTAAACACTTCCACTTTTTCAAATTCCTGTATTCCACTGGCTTCAAGCAGGACTTCATCGATTTCGATGCTGCCATTATAGTTTATATCGCAACGTTTCACCGTTGCCCGGTGAAGCTTTGCTAAGAGTATCTGCCTTAGCATTTTAGTCTCCATTTTTAATGTGTTTTATACACGATATTCTAAATACATGCTTTTGTCAACTTATTTCGAATCTTTGCTGACCACAAAGCCTGATTATACAAGCCTGAGAGCTCGCATCTCATAAATTTGGACCCTTTCTACAAATCAACAAGGAATCCCCCACATCAGCTTTGTAAAACTTCTTTTATCTTAATACAATATAATCCATTAGCCCGTTCATCCAAGGATATCCTGATCTCGCTATCAGGAATGGGATAAAATCGGATTCAGGATAGATAAAGCTCAAAGGGACAACGATTCATCTACATATCCCTGAGTGCTAAAGCAATCTCATCACGGATTTTGGTAGCAAGAGCATATTTGTCATGATAGATAGGTTCATCCGGTGAGATAGGTTTGAGAATGCGCATCTTAAGATTTACCTTATGGATACCATGGTCTATCTCGTAAACCTTCCAGCTATTCTTAATTGCAATGGGAACTATGGTCGCTTCTGCCATCATCGGCAGTTTAAAGCTCCCTACATGGAAATTTCCCACCTCATCTCCCTTACTGCGAGTACCTTCCGGAAAGATTACCATCGGGTATCCTGCCTTAATGACCTCTGCGCTTTTTATGAAAGATTCCATGGCTTTGCGAGCAGAGCCACGATCGATAAACACACAGGGGATCTCTTTCATCCACCAGGAAAGCACCGGAATCTTAAAGAGTTCCTTCTTAGCGATAAAGCCCATAGGTTTATCAACAAAACCCAAAACCAGCGGGATATCAAACATTCCCTGATGATTTGCCACAAAGCAGATCCGATTGTGCTCGGGAAGCAATTCTTGACCGGATATCTGAACTTCGGAACCCGTGCTAAGGACTATGCGTCGTCCCCAATAACGTGCGCTAAACCATACAAGTCTCCGATATACTTTTCGGGGCAAGAATAATTTGCAAAAGATCAACAAAAAGTACAGCAGCAAGAACAGCAGCATAAAGATGAAGAACCATATTTTCCAAAGGATAGATTTCACAAGACCTCCAAAGCTTACTTCACCCATTCATCATATATATCGCTTAGGCTTGTGACCCAAGCTCCAGCTGCCTTAGCATTGCGGATAGTTCTCCAATAAAGTTTCCCCCACATGGGGTAATCGATCGGATCAAAAGTAGTATTGTGCCACAAAACGGAAAGGTGTGATTGATAGCGAGAAGAGAATTGGATGAGACGCTTTATACTCCTGTGAGCGGAAGAGTAGCTCTTGTTCATAGCTTTGCGCGAGTTCAAGCTAGTATCCATAACGATCAGTGGAATCTCCAATACCCTGAAGGGGCGGTTTTCGGCTATATTGAAAGGATAGAAAGGGAATGATATACCTGCCCGGAATCCTATATTTTCCCAATAGCCCAGTGTGCTGTCATATTGGATACCTTTAGATTCCAGGATAGCAAAGCTTTTTTGATATTCAAAATGCAGATAGTGCGTGCGAAATCCCCGAGGCTTAAATCCGAGATCCCTCAAGTTTTTAAGCTCCCTTTCCAAAACATCGGGATCAAAAGCGGATTCCGGTGATCCGTGCAGACCAATATCTTGATCTGCCAAGAGATTCACGATCTCTTCCCGGTAGGTATCTGAAGTAATATAATTCTGCCGATCGTCCTCATAATTTGACGAACCCATTAAAAACCAAGTAGATTTCACTCCCAGTTTCTGCTCTTTTTGCTTGATCTTGCTTAATAGTTTGAAATGGTTATAGATTAGTTTCTTATGGATAAGGTGCCCGATGATCTTATAGATTGCGGCAAAGGGGCGGGTGTGTAGACTATGCAGATTATACCGCATAACCTTGCGAAATGTCTGGGAATCCCAAAAATTCCAATAGTCTATGTCATGTGAAATACCCATCGAAAAACGGAATTCCTTCTTCCAATTCACATCTCGCACATACTCCGGTAAGACACGATCCAATGCAGATAGGATGATGCGAATATACACGTCCACAACCGGGGTTTCAGCGAAATCCCACTGATATTGCAAGCTTTGTTTATATTCAAATCTGCTCTGTGTAATACCTCTTTGCGTGAAGACATATTCATGCCAGCAGGTGAGAAAATAAAATCCTCCAGCAATCACATCTTTGCGCAAAACGCAGGTTTCATCAGTGAAAGAGTAGATGCTGCCGACTTGAGAAAAGAGAAACGGGATATGATGCCCTTGAAACTTACAGAAATTTACTTTTTCAAGGGGATAAAGATCCTGCCTTTCAAAGAAATCAGCGGTTTCAGGATCATACAGGATGCGCATCGGATACTCTCTGTCTGGCGGTGGACCATAGTAAAGGTGTGCAGCCTCAAAGTGAGTTCCATAGATAAATTTGGGATTAAGCCGCAAAATATAACAATAGGTCCGCAGCACAAACTCCGCCTTGGGAATATAGTGCTGCGGCAAGTTTAAGAGTATGTTTATGTTGGGATATTTTTCCATCTGGAATAGCTACTTTTAGTTCCGCATAATTACTTGTTTAAGTACTTGTGACACATCGCTAACGAAGCTAATATCCATTCCAGATAGTATTTCTTCGGAAAAATCTGCGATAGTCTCGCGGTTATCTTCCGGAATAATAAGCTTTTTGATGCCGGCACGTTTAGCTGCCAGAATCTTTTCTTTTAGCCCACCGATAGGCAAAACTCTGCCAAGCAGAGTCACTTCACCCGTCATAGCAACATCATGCTTAACTTTCTTTTGCATAAAGAGCGAAGCCAGGGCTGTAGTGAGTGTAATTCCAGCTGAGGGACCATCTTTAGGTACTGCTCCTGCTGGGAAATGAATATGGATGTCATAGGAGCTAAAATCTTTGGGATTAATCTTGTATTGTGCGTGGTTTGCTTTGAGATAGCTCAAAGCTATCCGGGCAGATTCCTTCATCACTTCGCCTAAAAGTCCGGTGAGAATCACTGCTCCTTTACCCGGCATCCGAGTGGTCTCACAAAAGAGGATCTCACCACCATAGCTGGTCCACGCCAATCCAGTGACAACTCCGATCTCAGGTTTACGATTTGCCATTTCATGGTTAAACTTGCGTGGTCCCAGATATTTGGCAATATCCTTATCGGAAATCCTAACTGATTTGATCTCTTCGGAGGCTACCCTGAATGCGATCTTACGAAAGATAGAACCGATCCTGCGCTGTAAATCTCGCACTCCAGCTTCTCGCACATAGTACCTAATCAGTTCTTGCAATGCGCTTTTATAGAACCTAATATCCACTTTTGAGAGACCATTGTCTTCCTTTTCACGAGGAATTAGATAGTTTCTGGCAATGGCGATCTTGTCATGCTCCAGATAACTTGTAAATTCGATAATCTCCATTCGATCTCGCAAAGCTGGCGGGATTGTATCCAAGGAATTTGCCGTGGTAATAAACATCACTTCCGATAGATCAAATGGTAAATTTATATAGTTATCTACAAAACTGTTGTTCTGCTCAGGATCCAAGACTTCCAAAAGAGCTGAGGCGGGATCACCGCGAAAGTCTCTGCCCAATTTGTCAATCTCATCCAGCATAAACACTGGGTTTGCCGTGCCTTGCCGTTTGATCTCGGTGATGATTTTCCCCGGCATCGCACCAATATAAGTGCGTCTATGTCCGCGAATTTCCGCTTCATCATGTATACCACCTAAAGACATACGGATAAACTTGCGATTAAGCGCATTCGCCATAGAGCGTCCGATCGATGTTTTACCTGTACCGGGAGGACCCACAAAGCAAAGAATAGGTCCTTTAAGCTGACCCTTAAGCTTCTTCACGGCAATATATTCCATGATTCTTTCTTTGGGCTTTTCCAAACCATAGTGATCTCGCGCCAGAATACGTTCTATCTTCTTTAGATCAAGGTTATCTTTGCTGTATTTGCGCCAGGGCAGATTCACTATCCAATCCAGATAATTGCGGATAACTCCATATTCGCTTGATGCCGGCTGCATAACAGAGAGTCGATCAAGCTCATCTTTGGCGACATCTTTGACATAGTCCGGGAGGTCATTCTTCTCGATCAATTCCTGCCACTTGAAGATCTCCTTGCTAACCTCATCAGTTTCACCTAATTCTCGGCGAATAGCTTCCATCTGTTCTCGCAGATAATAACGCCTTTGATCCTCATTCATCTCTAGCTGAATGTTGTTGCGAATGTGATTTTCCAGGCGCATCTGCCGAATGAACTCTGCAAGTAAATTGTTCAAATACTTAAACCGCTGTTTGACATCTACCAGTTCCAAAATCTTCTGTCGATCAGAGACTTGCAAATCTAAGTTCCCCGCGATTATATCTGCCACCCTACCAGACTGCTTGATACTTGCAAGCCCAGAAATCATCTCCTTGTTGAGGAGGCTGCTTTCTTGGGCAATTTTTTCCAGCAATTCCAAGGCTATAGTCCGATAGGCATCAATCTCCATATCTTCCTCTTGAGGCTCAGGAATCACCTCCACATCGACCATCATAAATGGCTCGCGCTGAACCATTTTTTGCATGCTGATACGCGAAGTCCCCTGCAGAAGAAGGGATATACTCCCATCCTGATTGCGTAGCATACGGAGTATAGTCACGGCTGTCCCGACAGATTCAATCTGGGTATTATCGCCCTCAGATCCTTTGTCCAAAAAGAATGCTAATAATTTATCATGGGAAAGCGCATGATCTATCACCAATTTGGATTCCTCATCTGTCACAACAAGTGGCATGAGCAGATAGGGAAACATTACCACGTTACTCATGTGCAAGACAGGCAATGTCCGAGGAATCCGGTTATTAAAATCTTCCATTTTGCACTCCTTGATTTATCTTTTCATAACTAAGTTTATAATATTGATAAAGCTTTTTAGCTAAAAGGCAAGAATCTATCTGATTATGTTTTTGACAAGAAATATTTTGCTTTAACACAATCATGAAAAGTCCTATTACACATCTATGAAATCAATAGTAGTTAAGTAAGATTCCGGTTTTTTGTCTTTAGATATATGTACTTATGCTTACCTCAAACCTAAAGGTTTTTGGACTTCACTCCATCCTCGATTCTTTCAGCTACCATATACAAATCCAGAACGCACTTCACAAAGCTGTAACTCCTTATTCTCTCGTTTCTTACTCACTTCTCAAATGGGCGAGAAACGAGGAAGGCATCAAGAACCCTACTTTTGCAAGCATTTAGCAAGGGTATTTACTTGATTGAGCATTAAAGATTTTAAGGCAAAATCGACCAAATCGATGGATTTTATAAACAAAAAATTCCAGCTCTCGCAACAATGCATAGATATGGTTGATGGACATTTCTCAAGATTTCATTCCTGCACAATTTCTAATCAAAAAGAATGATTAACCTCCTATAATCAGATACAGGATCATGTTCTCCACACCAATAATGAAATTGATTATCAAAAACAAATAGACAAGATACTTGTGTACATATCGATTATAGTATTTGCGAAAGAAATCCATGGAAAACTGGAAGTCATAATCATCTATTCTGTGTTCAACTCGCCATTGTTCCAGCAAGCGGGGAACCATCTTACGAAGGAATCTGGATACTATGGCGGAAAACCCATCCACAATCTTTTTGCGGATGCCTGCCTTTATTTTTTTGGGAATTATAATCCACGAATCCACAAAATCTGTCTTTCCCCAGAGAAATGAACGCACTATATCTTCCCACTTTGCCAAATATCCATCCTTTATATCGGGATTTTCAGCCTGCCTCAAATAATCATGAAGAATAAAGCGCACTTTTTCAAACAACCAATCCCGCTTACGCACTAAATAGCCGGGCGTAAATATGCAGCGTTTGCCAAAAACAACTCTTGGTTTGGGATTGAACAAGAACCATCTTAATAAATATATTACTGCCAGTCCAAGAGCCATATTATAGACGATAAAGAGTAATGACCTTAAAAAGAGCATCAGAAACCTCCCCCGGCTCCACCACCACCGGATCTACCTCCGCCGAAACCACCAAAGCCGCCGAAGCCGCCGCCACCGAGAGAACCCCCTCCACCACGATATCCTCCGCCACCTCCGCGGCTAAAGATCAGTATCCATAAAAGTACATTGAGAATTCTACCTCTGGTGACAATCATTAGAATGATAAACACTACCAGGATGATGAGCCCGGTCAAGGGAGACCCCTCCCCTTGGTTGCTACGTACTCGCTGAGAATATTCTGATATACCTGTCAGCGTCACACCCTTTTCTTTCGCAATTGCCGACATCAATCTGAGGCTGCCTTGGGTAAAAGCAGCGTCCCAATCCTCATTCCCTCGCTGAAGATACGATGTCATCTCTTGATATACGTTGTAAGCATATGCATCAGTGATATATCCTTCAGCACCATAGCCTACTTCGATGCGTAATCTTCTCTCTTGCACAGCAGCAAAGACCAATACTCCCTCATCTCTCTGATTGCCTATCCCCCATTCTTCATATAAACGTACTCCAAACGTTGTCTCGTCTTCTCCACCGATATTAGCAAAGGTGGCAACTGCAAGTTCAACTCCGGTTTTTTCCTTGAGTTCTATTGCCCAATCATTAAGGCGTGCACGTGTGCTAGGGCTGAGGACACCCGCAAAATCATTTACAAAACCTTTAGCTTGGGGGATTTGAATGTTCTGAGCTGCAAGCAGCCCAAACAGTAGCGTCAGTATTACAAAGGGTAATATCCGTCTAAACTTCATGAAGTATATGTCCCATTTTGTTTTTTTTGGTTCTAAGATAGTACTCATTTTCCTTCTGCGGGTGTATCTCAATCGGCTCTCGAGAGACAATCTCAAGCCCGTATCCGCTTAAGCCGACTATCTTCTTTGGGTTGTTTGTCAGTAGTTTTATCTTTCTGAGACCTAATTCCTTGAGGATCTGCGCTCCAATTCCATAGTCTCTGAGGTCTTCTGCAAAACCAAGAGCCAGATTCGCTTGGACAGTGTCGGCACCATTGTCTTGCAAATGATATGCTTTGATCTTATTTAAGAGCCCAATGCCGCGACCTTCTTGGCGCATATATAGAATCACACCCCTCCCTTCGGCAGCAATCAGCTCAAAACTCTTGGCAAGCTGCTGTCCACAATCACAACGAATGGAATGCAATGCATCTCCAGTCAAACACTCAGAATGTACTCTGACAAGGACAGGCTCGCTTCCGCTAATATCTCCCATGACGAGAGCAACGTGATGCTCACCTGAAATATCACTGGCAAAAGTGATGATATCAAAATTGCCATATTCGGTGGGTAACTTGGCTTTTGAGACTTGATGAACCAGCTTTTCTTTCTTACGCCGATAGTGGATGAGTTCTTCAATGCTGATGATCATCAGATCATGCTCTTTAGCAAAAGCGATGAGATCATCCAAACGCGCCATCTCACCATCATCGCGAATGATTTCACAAATTACACCGGCAGGATTAAGCCCCGCCATCATCGCTAGATCGACAGCCGCTTCAGTGTGCCCAGCACGTTTGAGTACCCCACCCTTTTCGGCAATCAGGGGAAAGACATGTCCTGGACGCATAAATTCTTCTGCTCTGCTATTTGGATCTGCTAAAGCTTTTATGGTCATCGCGCGTTCTTTGGCTGATACACCGGTACTGGTACCTTCAAATAGATCTACGGAGATTGTGAACTTGGTGCCTTGCCGTTCGTTATTGCTGTGAGTCATCAAGGGAATGTCCAATCTTTGCGCATATTCAGCAGTCAAGGGTGCGCAAAGAATCCCTTTCCCCTTACTGATCATAAAGTTTACTTTCTCTGGGGTAACTAAATCTGCTGCCATCAGCAGATCTCCCTCATTCTCGCGATTTTCGTCATCAACTACGATGATCATCTTGCCGTCTTTAATTGCGGCAACGGCATCCTCAATGGAGCCAAAAATGCTTTTCGATTCGTTACTATTTTTTTCTACCACTGTTTATTTTCCTCTAATATAATATTATATGGATGCTGATCCGTGTCAATAGCAAAATACTTTTCCAACCAGTCCAAAGTATATATCATATCATCTGGCAAAGGAGCCTCAAGATCAATCAACTTGGCTGTAATCGGTTGCACAAATTTCAATCTCCAGGCGTGCAATGCCTGCCGCTGCAAATGAGTTGTGAGCAGTTCTGTGGCTTTGCGCTTCATGTTCTGGGGCAGTAGGGCATGAACTTGCTGACGACTATTATACAAAAGGTCTCCCAAGATAGGGAAGTGCCGATGCGCAAAATGGACACGGATCTGGTGCATACGCCCAGTCTCAAGCTTAACTTTTACCAAGGCAAAATAATGATAATATTTAATTACCTTGTAATGCGAAATAGCCAACTTACCATCATCGGCGACACACATCTGCCTGGGATTGTTTAAAGAGCGCCCAATGTGAGTGCGGATCGTGTCTTCGGAAGGATCAGGAATACCACAACTGATCGCAAGATAGGTCTTTTCGATCTCACGGCGGGCAAACATATGATTAAGCTCTACCTGGGCTTGATCTGTCTTTGCTATAATAATCAGCCCCGAGGTGCCTCGATCCAATCGGTGAACTATTCCCGGACGATTGGGATCCCTACCGCTGGAAAGATTGCCAGCAAATCTGTGTAAAATCGCATTGACCATGGTGCCATTGGGGTTGCCATGCCCTGGATGTACAATCATGCCAGCAGCTTTGTTGATCACGGCGAGATCATCGTCTTCATACACTACATCCAAGGGAATATCCTCAGCTTGCATATGAAAATCAGGCGGTTCAGGAAGAAAGATCTCTATCTTATCTCCTTTGGATAGGAGAAAGCTTTTTTTTACCGGGATATTGTTGACCAAGACTTTATCTTCGGCAATGAGGCTTTCGATAAAGCTGCGCGAAACTAGCTCTTGCAAACGCAGGTTTGCGAGATGTTTATCCAAGCGGATAGCTTCATCACTGTCGAAGATGATTCTAATGTTGTTCTTTTGCACCAGTGAGTTCCACTATGAAAACGCCCCCAGATGCGATTCCTTTGCGATTGCGAATGATTGATCCCTTGATCGAAGCAGTTTGTGTGGATCCTTCGGACTCCACTTTTTTGTCATATAGATTGTTCCCATAGCGCAAAGATTCTGCTATGATATCAAAAATCTGGGCATAAAATTCGTCCTTGATAATCACTTCGTTGAGATTGCTGGTTTCGGAGATGTTTGGGAAACTGCGCCTAAAGACATCATTCATATAGACTATGTCACCATTAATATTGGCGATCATCACCATCTGGGGAAGGAGATTGATTAGCTGATTGATACGTTGATGATGTTCGAAGATTTTGTCAGCTTTCATAGCATCAAAGCGAGAAATGATATCCAGCATTCGTTCAAGAGATAAGACCAATTCTTGAAAATCCTGATCTCTTTCAAAACGCGTAGGATCAATATCCAATTGGTAGTTTCCGTTGGAGATCTCATCGATGAGATCTTTCACACGCCGCACAGCACGAGAAAGCCTATATGGAAGGTAAACAAAAAGGATAGCTGAATAAACAAAGTTCAGGAAGAGAAAAACAATCATGATGGATTGGATATCACCGGCTAAAATATACAAATCTGTAGCATGTGAGATAGTGAAGAGCACTATCAAGAATTGCACAACATTCATCATAAAAAGAATGCTTAACATCCTATGATAACGTCTTTTCATGGATCCTTTCATCCTAATCCCTCCTAGTTGTCGTCTCGTAGATCAGTTTGTCTACATTCCCTTTTGGTCCCATCATGATGAGAACATCACCCTCATTAATTCTGTCATTCGCTCCAGGCATATCGTTGATGAGCTGTTCTACTACATTTCTTCCATCTTCAGTCACAGAAAATGAGCTATACTTGATTGCAATAATATTTACCCCCCAATTACTGGGTAGGGAAAGCTCTTGCAGGTCTTTCCCCACAAATTCTCGAGGTGCAAGCATTTCCATGATGACATGCCCGCTGGAGAGGCTAATATATTCGCGAACGTTTTTGGAGATAAGAGTTTTAGCCAATTGGGTGCCGACGATCTCTTCCGGGAGCAGAATGTTCTGAACGCCGATGAGCTCCATGATCCTACCATGAAGGCGATTTTCGACCTTGGCATATATAATACCCACACCAATCTTGCGTAAGATAGCACCTGTGAGGATGCTTTCTTGAATATTGCTACCGATGCCAATAATTACAGCATCAGCTTCATTTAAATTTAGAGACCTTAGCGCATGTTCATCCGTGGAGTCCATGCAGATGGCAGATCCGACTTGCCCAGAGACTTCGTCAACTAAGTCTTGATCTTTGTCTATAGCAATTACTTCCATACCACTTTCGGTAAGGATGTTCGCCACAGTCATCCCAAATCTGCCCAAACCAATTACGGCATATCTGGCCATTATCGCTCCTTAGCCGAGGAGTTTATCTACTCTTCAGCAAAATTGAGTTTTACTTGTATTTTGCGCATAGAAAGCGCAGATTTCAAAGTGGATGGACTATGAGTCCTAATTAGATCAAAATAGGCTAGAGCTTCAATACTCTTTGTTAAACTGCTGTATCGAGACTTAGGCATTTTCAATCCAGATGGAGATCAGAGAGGATTTGCTTTTGAATCTCCGCGATCGATCTTTCGGCAGGTAGAACGATTAGAACACCTCTCTTTTCAAAGAAATCCTTGAGCACAAAAGTCTCTTCAAAAAATGCTTGTACCCGCTTTTCTACGGCTTTGGGGCTGTCATCCGAGCGAGTGATCAAGACCCCGCCACACAGATCACACACGCTATCCTTTTTCGGGGGTTCATTTGTGAGATGATAATTCGTCCCGCATTGACTGCACACACGGCGCCCTTTGATCCTATCGATGGCTACGCTTTCTTCGAGATCAAGATAATAGACTCTCATGACCCGGAAGTTTTGCACCAAATACTCAGCTTGACTTAGATTGCGAGGGAATCCATCAAAGATGATCCCGGAACAATCATCGGAAACCGCATCCTGAATCAGAGCAAAGATGATCTTATCCGGAACTAAGTCCCCAAGTTGGATCGTGCTTTTCACTTGTTTTCCAAGATCGGTATCCTTAGTCCCCTCTTTACGCAAGAGATCCCCGATATTGATATGCTGATAGCCAGTTTTGACAGCCAGAAGCTTTGCCTGAGTGCCTTTTCCACTTCCCTGAATACCCATAAATACTATGGCATCTATCATATTCACCTCAATAGAGCAAGAGTCCTTGATAACCTCTATCTGTCAAGCAATTATCCCCGCTCCGTTTCACGATGGACAGGATTGGACTTGTCATAATCTGCCTCCACAATCACATATGCTACGGCATAATCCTTTTCATGACTGAGGGATAGATATATTCTACTTAGATCATGACCTCGAAAATAATCCCATGTGGTGCCAGACAATTCTATATCAGGCTTACCTTTATCATCATTAACTACTTGGATCTCTTTGAAAGAGATGCCCTGCCCCCATCCGGTTCCCAGGGCTTTCATAAAGGCTTCTTTGGCAGCAAATCGCACGGCAAAACTCTGAGCAGGATTCGCTTTGTTACGGCAATATTCACGCTCAGTCGCACTAAAGACCTTTTCAAAGAATCGTGGATTGCTCTCCAAAAGCCGAGCGATTCGTTCTACTTTGATAAGATCTACACCGATGCCAAAGATCATTCTTTTGCCCCATAGCGCTTTTCAAGCCCCAAAAGGAAACGTTTCGTCGCAATCCCTCCGCTAAAGCCACCAAGGCTGCCATTGGAAGCAATGACGCGGTGACAGGGTATGATTATAGGGACAGGATTGGCGCGCAAAGCATTGCCCACAGCGCGAGCAGAATGTGGACGCCCAATGCGTGTTGCTAACTCTTGATAGGAGATGGTCTCGCCATACGGAATCTTCATCAGTTCTTCCCAGACCATGAGTTGAAAGGGAGTGCCTGTGGCAAAGAAGGCAAGGTCAAATTCCCGTCTTGTACCAGCAAAATATTCATCCAGTTGCTTTATTATTTCTCTCTCAAAATCATTTTCCACCAGATGATTCAGTGGTTCATCACAGAACGAGAGACGATTGATAGTTTCTTCCTCAATCTCGATCTCAAGGCACACAGCTTCGTTTTTATAATACAGAATTCTCAGCATATACTTCCTTTAAATACAAAGCCCCTTGATACACGAAGTCCAAGGGGCTAAGCTAGTGTTCATAGGTAACTAAGCAGTGAATCTTCTGCGTTCTTTGATTCTGCCGGCCTTGCCCTTGGCTTGTCGTAGATAGAAGAGCTTTGCTCTGCGAACCTGGCCGTGGCGGACAATCTCAAGCTTGTCGATATTAGGTGAGTTTTGAGGGAAAATCCTCTCCACTCCCACTCCGCTTGAAACTTTGCGAACGGTGAAGGATTTGGAAATTCCAGCACCGCGCTTTTGAATCACGATACCTTGGAATATCTGGATACGTTCTTTGTTACCTTCTTTAATTTTATAATGGACTTTCACAGTATCACCTACACGGTACTCCGGAAAGTCGGTTCTGATTTGGTCTCTGCCGATCTGTTGCAGAATATCCATTTGGGTTCCTCCCATATATATACTCGGAGAAGTGAGACCCGGGACTGCGTAATGCGGCGCAAAGTACAGCTCATTCATCGCCGTTTTCTGCGCATAAAAACGGTTCCTCGCTGTTACCAGAACCTGTCAATCTCGCCATATGGCAATCTATGATCACCGCAAAAGCGGCTTAGTTCCGCAATACACAATATTTTGTTTGGATCTCAGCTTTCCTGATTGGTTATCGGTTCCCTTGCGGGGAATCAGCCCATAGGCTGGTTACAATAAATCTGGTCTACGACTTCGGGTCAGGATCTCAGCTTGAGCTTCAGCCCAGCTTTGGATCTTTGCATGATTTCCGCTCTTTAATACTTCCGGAACTTCTTGTTTCATAAATACATCCGGTCTGGTATAACAGGGGAAACCCAGCTTCCCTCGGTAGAAAGAATCGCTTTCAGCGCTTGAGATATCACCCAAGACACCATCTTGAAGCCTGGCTATGCCGTCGATAAAGACTTGAGCCGCCAATTCTCCTCCACTAAGGACATAATCTCCGATCGATATTTCATCAGAGACTGCCAAGCGGCGAATGCGCTGGTCAATCTCTTTATAGTGCCCGCAGATCAGGATTATGCGCTCTTCATGTGCATAATCACACAGGATTTTTTGCTTCAATCTGCGTCCTTGAGGAGTAAAGTAGATCACTGGGGCTGGACCATCCTTGAGTCGGCTTAGGATCGCGTCCCAAAGAGGTTGAGGTGTAGCCACCATCCCGGCAAAACCACCAAAGGGATAGTCATCTACCTTGCGGTGTTTGTTTTGGCTATGCTTGCGTATATCATCTGTCTGAACTTCAAGCGCGCCCTTTTGGATTGCCCTTGCAACTATGCTACTTGCCAGAAAGCTTTCAAAAGCTTCCGGGAAAAGGGTCAGAACATCAACTCTCATCTTCCAAAGCCATCAGCTGCCCGGCTTCCATCTTCAAACCTGAAGCAAAAAGCAGCTCTTCCATGTTTTGCAAAAAGATCACGCCTTCCGGTTCAGGGAGCGATGATAGGTAATAATCCACCATCGGCACCATAATCTCCACATCCAAAGCTGTAGATATCACCAGTACGTCTTGGGCGCCATTGAAAAATTTATCCACAACACAACCGAGCATTTGCTCGTTGTAGACCACGTCCAAGCCGATAAAAGATATATCTTCCTCTTCTTCTTGGTAATCTTGATCTTCTATCGCCAAGATAACTTCTTTGTGGAGCCTACGCTCTTCGGCAACGCCATCTTCAGCAAATTTCACCAAAGTTTTCTTATCGCTTTGCTTTCTATCACTGATAGTTACGTAAAACACTCTATTTTCTTCAAAGATCAAATATAGGTCGACAATATGGTCAAACTCTGCCCTAAAGCTCGGTTTGATCATCACATGATGCCAACCTTCGCTATCTGTGCCACCCAACCTGCCGATACCGATGAGGTGAGGGGCATTCATTTACTCAATGATTTCCAGTTCTGCACGCTTCCCTTGTTTAGTCGATACCGCATTGATGATGGTGCGGATAGCACTAGCTGTGCGACCACGTTTTCCAATTACTTTTCCAATATCACTTTTAGCTACACGTAATTCGTAAAGAGTAATCTTGTCTCCGTTAATCTCGGTGATAGACACTTCACTGGGATCGTCCACAAGAGCTTTTACCATGAATTCAATGAGATCTTTCATGCTTCACCTCGGATCTGTCTTATTCTGCTTTGGCTATTTTGCGTTCATGCCAGATCTGCATGATACCGGCTTTGCGCAACAATGAACGTACGGTATCAGTTGGTTGTGCACCAACGGAGAGCCAGTATATAGCACGTTCTGTATCAATATTGATCTTGGAAGGGTCCGGCTTGGGGTCATACCAACCTACGCATTCCAGATATTTACCTACCTGTTTCACGCGTGAATCCACGGCAACAATACGGTAAAAAGGTTGATTGCCTGCTCCCATCCTTCTCAGTCTCAGCTTGACCATTATTTCTCCTTGTTATTATCAATTAGATTATTCTATAAGATATCACTATTTTCCAAGTGCTTTTCTCGTCAAGTCTTTTTTACTTTTCCACTTAGAAATCTACCCTTCCTCTCATGTCAAAAAGCTACCTTTATATCAACTAAGCATGATAGATTTACCCGATTTATCTTGACGAAATGCATCTGCAATGTATTTTTGCCAGCGTAGATCTCAAGGAGTAATTTATATGTGCGGAATTGCCGGAATATATAGCTTTGATAAAAAGAATAAAATAGATCTGAATCTTTTGAAGAAGATGACCACCCTCATCAAGCATCGGGGACCATATGATGAAGGCTATTTGATCGCAAATGATCCCGATAGCAAGATGCTCGCTTATTGCGGAAATGATAGCACTGATGCCATAAAAAGTAAGTTGCCTTATTGCCGGGATGAAATTCCGGCACACGTTGGCTTTGGTTTTCGTCGTCTACCCACAGTCGAACTCTCAGACTGGGGACATCAACCCATGTATGACCCGAATCTGGGCATTGGCATCGTCTTTAATGGCGAGATATATAATCACTATGAGCTTAGAGATGAACTCAGCTCCATGGGCTATCGCTTTGGGGGACACAGCGATACTGAGGTGATTATAAAATCCTACCATGCTTGGGGCATAGATTGTGTACAGCGTTTTCTGGGAATGTGGGCATTTAGTATCTGGGATACCAAGACCCAGACTCTTTTTTTGAGCCGAGACAGATTTGGCATCAAACCTCTTTATTACGCACAAGATAAAGATTTTTTCTATTGGGGTTCAGAAATAAAAGAGATCCTGGCTGCACCCATTCCAAAAACCCAAAACCTCGCCATGATCTGGCGCAGCATGAAAGTAAACGCAATGATGGTCTATGATGATGAAACCTACTGGCAAGATATTCACTCGCTAAAACCAGGGCACAATCTCATCGTCCGGGGTTCCAAGATACAAATTCAGAAATACTTTGCTCTGGAACCAGAAGATTTTGAGCAAAGCACTCTTAGTTTCGAAGAAGCCTCCGCCGAATATTACAGACTCTTTTTAGATAGTCTCAAGATGCAAGTTCGCAGTGATGTTGAAATCGCCGCTTCACTTTCCGGGGGGCTTGATTCCAGCGCCATCGTCTGCCAAGCGGCTCAGCTTTTGGACTATCCACTGCGCTGCTTTTCTACATATTATGAAGATTTCCCTGCTCTGGATGAACGCCCATATATCGAGATCATCGCGGCTAAAACTGGAATCCGTACAAATTACATAGCCCCCACAGCAAGCGATGCTATGGCTTGGTGGCAAGAAGCCACCTATCTCAATGACCTTCCGATCGCATCAGGATTTGTGAGCCAATATGCACTGATGAAAAATGTTCATGAATCCGGGCTCCGCATCCTGCTCTCTGGTCAAGGCTCAGATGAAATGTCAGCCGGCTACCGCCATGCAGGATATCGCTATTTTGCGGATCTCCTGCGCGGTATGAAGTTTGTCAAATTTGCCTCCGAAATCCGCCACTATCTAAGCAAAAACCCCGCTGCCAATCTACAATATTTTGGTAAGACTGCTCTTTCAGCCTTCGCCAGAGAATCAACTGTATATAATTTAGAAGCCAATCGCTATCGCTTTGAGCCTTTTGCAGATGATTTTGTAGCCGATGCAAAAAGTCAAGCTCAAGGACATCTCATGCAAAAAATAGCAGATATCCCAGCTTCGCGACTCAGCAACTTCCTGTATAACATGATGCAGAATACCTCCCTTGGTACTCTGCTGCACTTTGAGGATAGGATGAGTATGGCACATAGCGTCGAAAGCAGAGTTCCTTTTCTGGATCACCGACTAGTAAAACTCGTTTTTAGCTTGCCCTCAGATTATAAGATTCGACCTCCCTATCATAAAGCTATTCATCGCCATGCTCTCAAAGATTGTGTCCCCATGGAAATCGCACAACGAAAAGATAAAGGCATTTTCGGAAGTCCATTTCAAGAGAATTGGATGCGCAATGAATTAAAAGCTTACATCCAAAGTATCATATATAGCCATGAATTCCGCAATCGTGGGATCTGGAACCTCCCCAAAATACACGAACGCTGGCATAAATATCTCAAAGGTAGTAATACTGACGCCGAGATGCTCTACAACGTTGTATCCCTTGAGTTATGGTACAGAAGTTTTGCTTAGACAGTTGTATTAAATACGTTTTCCTCACAGTTGATGCTTAATATAACCGCTTAGTTTGTGCTTTTGGGGCAGATGTATCTATGTCAAAGGAACGGGGACTGCTTACTATCTATAACTTGGTTTAATTGTGTCAAGTTAAGACAACATGAAGATTATATTTATGCTTCTTTTGCCGCGCGTGCCTAATATCACCATTTTCCACATAAGACTACTAGCTGAAGATAAGATCCAAACTACCGTTAATGCTTCGGAGGGAAATTATTCCAACTTTATTCAACCTGAGAGCTACAATGAAAGTATCGAGATCATCATCAGAAAGCTAAATATCGGCAGTTTGAGACTCACTAATGCAGGTATTGCACATACAAGATGATGCTGAGAAGTAGTTAATTAGGCTCTGATCTTTTCACATTAGTAAAAGTGTTCTCGAAATAAAGAGTCAGCGATAAATCAGGAAGTTAACTTTACCACAAAGATGCGTAAGTCATTATTTTCTCGTTTCTTGCCCACTTCTCAAATGGGAGAGAAACGGGGGAGGAATCAAGTGTGATAGTTTTTCAAGCACTTAGGCAGTTATTTTTGGTTCGATTTCGAAGGAATAAAAAAGATATTTACCATGCTATGGAAAAGCCAGGCTCCCACCCAAAGGCGGGAGCCCATACTTCATCTTTATAGGCCCAAATAGTTAGTTCAAGACAACGAATTTGCCGCTGTGTTGTTGATTTGGAGAAGTAATTTTTAAGAAATACATACCTGCGGGAAAGTGTGAAGCATCAAGCTTGAGTTCAGTTCCTTCGAGCTCGTAAGTTTCCACTTTTTGTCCGCGAACATTATATATACTCACCTGAGCTTTTGAGGCACTATCTCTTTTGATAACAATATGATCAGATCGATGAGCGGGGTTGGGATAAGGTTTTAGCGGAGCGTTGACCACCAGGTCATCCGTAGTACTAACTGAGCTTGTTTCCTCCAGTTTCATATCCGTGGGCATCATTCCAACCGTGAATTCCTTCGCAATGCTCAGATCAGAATTGAGAATTTTGACAATAGCGTTTGAACCCCAGTTTGGCGTCAAAACAGCCAGTTTATTCTGTGTTCCTGCCACCGCAGAAGCTCCGATTTGGAAAGGATTTTGGGCGTTATATATCATACTAAAGTCTTCCGTATCATATGCATAAAGACTCATCCCAGAACTATCTGCGACCCAAGCTATCCCTTCCGAATCAATATAGATATTACCAGGAGTACCTCCCAGAGCTATGGTATGAATGATCTCATCTGTAGAAGTATTGATCACATCTACTTGACCAGGGGCATCAGTCCAGTTCCCTGTGCAAGATACATATACATACTCTCCTTGAGCCGTGAGATATTGGGGATTTAGTCCTGTCTCGATTAAGTTGATAGTTTCAAATGATTCAAGATCAATCACACTGACAGAACTGCCCACATAATTTTGGGCATAGTTTCCAGAATTGCTAACATAAAGTTTATTCCCTGCGATTACCAGAGCCTCCGGAGCAAAACCTACGTTCACTTCTGCATGGACTATCCCGTTGAAGGCGTCCATTTTATAAACCTTGGAGGTAAAAAGTCCGCTGATGTAAAGATATCCATCATGATAGATGGCGTCCCAGGGATTGGAGCCCAATTCCACCAAATAGTTTCCCAATTGAGCACCGGTGGATTTATCCAGCTTCTGAATTGCATTGTCCCCACTATTTACAACCCATAGGACGTCCTCACCAACAATTACTTTGTTTGGAACATAGCCCAAGATGGCAAAAGTATTTTGCACGAGATCAGTTTCAAGATCTATGCGGCTTAGAGTACGTGATTGTGAATTGACCACCCAGATGAGATCAGCGTTGAGGATGTTTACACACAGCATCACTGCGATCAGGATAAGTAGCTTTGTTTTCATTTTGTTCACCTCGAATAATATTGTGACTTGAGATGAACTATTCCAAGGCAAACCCCTCACTCCGTGGGTCGCTTTGATACTTGCTGGCAGGTTTCCTGGCTCACAGCGGCTGCTTCCCTGAGGAAGCCATGAGATGCCTTCCCATCCCAAAATGATAGTGACATCTCAAACCTTATGCTGCATACAGTGGCGGAGGCCGCTTCGTTTACGAATTCCCTATTACCGTATTTGCACCATCAAGTCACGCATTCATTTTAGAATCCTAGGCTTCCTGTCAAGTAAAATCGCCTTATAAGATCTTATACACACATTGCAAAGTGACAACGAAATCTGCAAATTGTGCAGCGAAATCTGCAAACTGTCGCATCGTAGGACATCCTTGCTCATCCTTTCCAAGACCCCTTTGAGTAGTTTTTGACAGGCTTTCTGCAAATCGGATCACCGAAAATTGCAAATTGTGACAGGATAACTGCATGCTCCGATGCGTGACAAAACAGAAATGGAAAGAAAGCTTAGATTCTCTTGACTACAATCTTGAAGACCAGCAGATAAAATTCTTCAAATTGAGCTTGATTATTTGTTCTTAAGATCGAATATGATTTTAGCAGAAGACAGTTGAGTTGTGAACCGGCTGTGCTTTGTATTGTTCTGCCTGCTGTTTGCGGATCTGGTTATTGGCCATGTCGATAAAGAACTGAGGTATCTCGCCCCTGAATTCCCGACAATCAAAGCCCATACGCTCGAGTACGGTTCTGATTTCAGCATCTTTCCTACGCTGTGCTTCAAAGGGATTCTCATGTTCGGTTTCATCATCCTGATTCCCAGACCTCACTCTGTTATCAAGCATACTCGGATGCAGCGGCATGTTGCGCATGGCTTGCCTAGTCATCTCTTCGATGATTTGATCCGGATCAGGTGGCGGTGCTTCCAGCATGGGTGGGCTATTGAACAACGATTCCTTGTTTTCCAGTTCATCTGGCACTTCCGGTCTTTTCGCATGTTGCCTCAGGAGCGCATCCACCGATTCCTGGGCAGACATCACCCATTTCTGAGCGCTGCGTTCCTTATCCCGCTATTCATAAACAAGTTTTTCTTCAGGGTGTTCAATAGGCACTGCCATTCGCTTATGTAGCTGTTTGACCTAATGTGTCGGCAGCCAAATACGCTTTTGTGATAATACTTTACATCTAACTGGTTACTTATTAGCACTTCTTGAGGTATATCCTGCGTCTTCATGCCTCTCCGGGTTCTATGGATTTTGGTAGCTCAACAGAGTTCATGTATTGATTGCATAAAGTAGAAGCTCTCACTTCAAACCAAATTAACGAATAAGGGCTAACTGCAAAGCATTTAGAATTCTTTCAAACTCACCGAAATCATAAGTAAACTTACTGCCGCCCTTGCTCTGGATATCTAGCAAATGGCTAGTGAATTTGTTGTATTCACTGTTTAACTGGTGGTTTAAAGTGACGATCTCTTGATCTATATTAGCTATGGAATCTACTTGGATCATGATGTTCTGCATCTCTTCATACATCTCAGGGATAAGATTAGGGTATTTCGCACCTAGTTCATTCTTGGACAAGATCAGCTTTTTCTTAAGACTTATCAGGGATCGGAATATATCAATCTTTATGTCAATAAGAACCTTGTCATACTCATATTTCTTGATCATTTCATGCTTGTACGCTTCTAATTGCATTGAGTACTCAAGCTTTGCTTCTTCAATTCTTCTTGTAATATCCCCGATATCTTGTTTTGTGGCTAAGTTTTCAGCTCTACTCTTCATATAAGTATAAAACCAGTACAAGAAAAAGGGGATAGCGATAGTGATCAGCTTTGATGCTATATTAAAGACTGACTCCATTTTTTCCATCCTTTGTTTATTGAATTACTCTCGCCTTAGAGTATTTTGTGTCGTTGATCTCGCCATGAATATGCCATACTGAGAATAACTCATCTTTAAACTCATACTTCCGAAACAAGCTGTGTATTTCTTCATTGGTGCTTCTCGTATTTTTACATGCCTCTCGAAAGTCAGATTGATGGTTAATTTTCTCAGCATATGCTTTTTCCAAGGTATACTCATAATTTGTGGTCAATACATTCCGATACTTAGTATTTCTGGCGATCATCCGGTGAGTATCTCTGACTCGAATCTTCCCAAATATCTCTGCAGTTTTCGTCTTCAACACTCTGACAGCTCTATTGTAAGAATTGCCCTTTGTCGTTAGTATTTCTTCAAATGCCAGGGGAAAAGGTTTGAAGGGATTACTAAGATCAATACTTCCCGAACCTAGTTTTGACAAATCCTGCAGAAGGTTACCCCAGGAGTAGTCCGAATCGCAAAAAACTCTGTTGATGCCATTACCAACCAGCAACGCTTTCTCAGTTTTGTTTGTCATACAATACTTCCTTAATGTGTAATGATACTATATCAAAGCCCCATTCCTGAGCTTTCTGAACCAAGATTCGAATCCATCCGCTCTCAGCAGGAAGAAGGAGTAGTGCTGATCCTTCGTTTCCCGGCTGGTTAGTCGCAGATCGATCGGATTGGCTCGTTTGAGTTCCTTGTTAAGCTCCTCAAAGTGGCTGGAACCGTGCTCATCCTTAGCATTGGTCACTTCTTCAAAATCGTCATCGGCTTTTATCTCCACGACGCATACCAGTTCCCTGATACCTTGATCCTGCAAATCTATCAGCTTTCTTTTATCTGAATCATGCATGTTCTTACCACAATTCGTGAGATAACGGGCCAGATCAATACGGATAAAGAAATCCGGGTTGAAGAATCTCCGGACTCTGTCTTTCCCCTTTTTCCAATATTCATAGCCAAGCGAGTAAAAACCCATGTCCGGGGATTTGATCCAGCTATCCAGATAGGCCGCATGCTTGATCAGGCCGATAATGAAGTTGGTCTCAGGGATGTGGGAACAAACCACGCAGTTTTGGGGCGTTTTAAAGGCGCTAAGATTGACGGTAAAGAATCTCTTGCCCTCAAATGGTTTCTGGATCAGATCGGTATCCAGATCGGATATGCCAGTATCAAAGATCGTGGTTTGATCAGCAGATTTGCCTGATATTAGGGCAAGTTCACTGATGAAAATGTGATACTCATTCGATAGCTCTTTTTCCCAATCATCAGAGACAAACAGCGAACTGCTTTGATCCAGTGCTCCTGCTCGGACGCTGCTGGCGTTTATCTCCAGAGTTCGCAAGGCAGTAGCCAGATTGACTTTTCTATCAAATCTGATACTCTTCTCACCTCGGGGCAGGAAGCTGTTGAAATAAAGCTCCACAGCCTTCTTGTTCTCGTTTGTGAGCGCTTCTTGCGTGATACCGGCATCATTCATGGCAGCACGGATGGCTTCTCTGATATAATCACGGTTAGTGAGTTGTGACAGATCAAGAGAACTATCCAGGTTAAGACGCTGGTTTTCAAACTCCACATTCTTCATCTTCCTGAAAACGCTGAGAACTACTTCATCCAAAGAGCTGAAGTCCTTGGTCAGAGTGAAAGTCTTTTCCCCATGTAAATATTGCACATCCGCCGTCATAGAACTGGTCTGAGGCTTCAACGTCAAAGACCGGTTTGATTCCTGTTCCGGCTCTTTATCCACGATTTCTTTTACCAAGTCATAATCCAGGTTGAACAAAGTGAAATGATGATTAAATCTGGGGCTCTCGTCCATAGAAGTAAACACTTTAGAAGATACGATCAAATCACATTCACGCACCTCATCCAGGAGATTGCGCACCGTCTCGCCAAACTTCTCATGATTGGTGATCACCACTTCGGGGTAGTTGCCCTTGAGCTCAAAATACGAAACCTGACGAGGTAGCCTGAGCCCTCTTCCCAAAACTTGAGAGATCAGCAGCTTGGAGTTGAACACCTTCTCCTGCATGGGAACGATCTGGAACACATTGTCCACATCCCACCCTTCGGAGAGTTTATTTACCGCAAAGATGAATTCAGTCCTTCCCCCGGTCTTGGCGGGATCAGTCTCCTCGATCCTGTTCAATTGATCCAGGTAGTCTTCCCGATTGGCTGAGGATGTAGCTACAATCACCACTTTGTCATTACGTAGCAGACCTTCGATAGCGTTCACGGTTTGGCCTTGATACAATGGATCATGCTTTGAAAGATAGCGGCTGTATACAGTGTAGAACTTATCTGCATTATCCTGAGCAGCTTTTTGAGTGTTGTTGATAAAGATGCTTATGGGTTTTACCTTCCCTCCGTAGGAATAGCGATCCTTATTATCGAGATGAGTCTGGATGATCTGCTCATATCTCTGATCCTGAGTGAGATCGGAATCATCATCCGAGGTCTTGATCTTCAGCAGAGGATTGATTTTCTTGATGATCCCCTCCTCCAGGGCGTCCTTGATCGAATAATCAAAGATCACGTCAGGGAAGAAATCGTTCTGGTTATAAGGCGTCCCCGTGAAGCCAATATGGCGCTTGATCTTGGTTTCCTCACTCAGTTTCTGGTCTTCCAGAAGATTGTCCCGCAGAAACTTCATCCACAAGCGCTCATTCTTATCTTCGCCTTTACCGTAATTCATACCATCGAAATCAAAAGCTATTCCGGCGTCGCCAAACTTCAAGTGGGAATAGGCATGGTGCACTTCATCACTCAAAACCAGTACTTCTTCGGTATGCTTGAAGAGCATATCCGTGATCGCATTCTCGCCTTTGGTATAGACTGCGTTGATATTCTCGATGACGATGCTATAATCATCAACAATGTCATTGGCGTTGCACAGGCTTACCTGTATGTTTCTGTATTTCTCCGGCAGTTTTTCCCTCAAGGCCAATCCCTTGGGAGAGAACATATAATCTCTGAACTTCTCTGTGAGCCCCTGTTCGATCACGGTGGAGGGAGGTCCCAATACCAGCACCCGCTTCACCTTCCCCAGGAGGATGGAAAGATAGGCGATGGCAAAGATCACGTAGGATTTTCCTGCTCCAGTGGCCATGTAGCAGACCCCGGAGAGCTTGCCGGGCAGAGGTATCTGGGACAGCAGAGTACTTTCTGAGGCAAATCTCTGGCGAATGGCTTCCTTCTTTTTGAAGTTCTGCCTTGCCAGGTCTTCTATGGAATCGTAGCGTCCGCCCCAGAGATAGACCATGATCTGCCGAATGGCATCAAACTGGTATTTCCTGCCGGAGGACAGAGCTAGTACATAATCCTCGATCTCGGAAAAATCGAACTTGCCGATGTCGTATTTCTTGGGATCGATATCCAGGGTGAGTTCGGATAAGCTGATCTTATTTCGGTATTGCCTTGCCATACTATCTCTCCAGGATTATGATCTTACTTTCGTTGCCATGCCGGTCGATCACGATCACCGCCACTTTATCGGTTAGCTTATCCACGTTGATGATGCCATCGTCTTTGATGTCCTTGCGGTAGACCGCAGCTTCCATGGTGAACATCTTGCCGTCGTAGTTCTTATCGATCAGCACCATGGCCAGGGCGTCCAGACCTTGGATCTCATTACCGGCTTTGTCGGTGATGGCTGTCTCAAGATCAGATATCACTAAACCCTGAGGATGCCATTTGAGCTTACATGTTACTTCCTGGTTAAAATAGAAACGAGTGGATGAGATGAGTTTATTGATCTCGGAAGAGCTGCCCGGCTGCTCGGAAAGCTGCTGGGAGCGGCTGATCTCTTCCAATATCTTGTATGGGTAGCTCAGGATCTTGAAGCTAACTGTATTGCCCTGGGAGGTTCTATAATCCCAGTCGCCAACCCGGTCACAGGTCTCCGGGGCAATGATATAATAGTTACCCTTGAGCTTGCCACCCTCTGCTTCAGCCAGGCCTTTCAGGTATTCCTTATCGATCTTGATATTCTTCAGGTAGTCGTCTTCCCAGATGGGATAGATCTCCACCGGATCGCCATCTTTCAGACCATAGATATTGGGCAATTTGTACTTTGCCAGCTCCTCAGTACTGCGCTCCTGGATGTTGAACAGAGTTAGTATGAAATTGATGTAGGCTTCCTTGTGCTGCCTTAGGTTAACAATCCGGCTGAAGTCGAAGCTACCAACTGAGGCAATGATAAAGGGCCTAGCGTTCTTACCGTATTTATCACCTTTACTATCATTGGAACTAAGTTTCTTTGAATCAGCGATAGTTAAAATCCGTTTTTGCATCGTATATATAGAATGCTTGCCAAAGTCTCCCGTTATCCATCTTCGTCCAAGTTTTTCAGCTACTGCAGCAGTAGTTCCAGAGCCGCCAAATACGTCCAAAACGAGATCGTTCTCTTGAGTAGATCCATTCATTATTCTTTCAAGCAGTATCTCAGAGTTTTCAGTAGGATAGAATGTATTGTGTGTCTCATAGCTTTTAATATCTGTCCAGTTTGAGTTTAGTAGCACAAAGGGTTCTTTTAGATACTCTGGCATACCTACAATCTTATTTCCTTCAGTATCAATGTAAGATCTTCTTTCGTTAATTCGAATATCTCCTTGAGCATCTAGTTCCGAAATTCTGTCTTGAGCCAAGCCCCAATGTTGTCCTTTTGGCGGGTATAGTGTTTTCCCTAAAAAAACTCTAGGTCTGATATCCCGATTTTTTCTCTCTCCTGGCATATCGAGAGATATCCACCTTCTTTCCTCATCTTCTATTGGTTTAGTATTCTGATTAAGGACAAAGCTCGGTGATTTTGAGTAGAAAAATACCGAATCTGTTGCTGTTGGGAACTGAGAAGTTTTGCCCTTAGGGACATATCCTCTGCGAATAATGATCTCATTCCTGAAATTGTTTTTTTCAAAGACCTCGTCCATGATGATTTTTACGTAGTGCCCGAAGTGATAATCTATACGCACAAATATGCTTCCGTCTTCTGATAATAACTCCCTTAGAAATAGGAGACGTTCTCTTAAGGCCTCAACATACTCAGAACCTGCTAATTTTGCACTGTAGCTCATTATTCCATCACCTGCACCATACTCATCACTAGTCCCAAAAGGCGGATCGATATAAACCAGCTTGACCTTGCCTTTGACCTTGTCTTTGATCAGGGGGTCCTGATTCAGGTAGCAAGCTTTGAGAAAGAGCAGATTGTCACCCTGGACGATCAGGTTGCGCCAGTCATCTTCGCCCCGCTTCTGCTTCTCCAGAATATCGAAGATCTCTTCCTGGGTGTCACCGTTGTGCTTGAAATCCTTGCCATCGAAATAGCGTAGGATCTGCAGAGGTGAGCTTTCACCCAGGAGCGCGGCTGAAGCGAGGATGGCCGGTTCGCTGCGTTTACCCTCATAATCCAGAATGGGGATTTTGTATTTATCAAGCCGTCTATAATCGAACTCACCGGCTTGGGCGAGCTTGTCAAAGAACCCGGGGGCGATCTTTTTTACTATTTCCAGCGGAAACTCGACATTCTCATTGATGCATTTGGCGATGATCTCTTTTTCTTGGTCGGATAGATGGATCTTGCTCACTTTATTCCTCCAGGGCTTTTTCCAAATATTTGTTCAGGGTGCTTATCTTGGTCTGCGCCGGGTCTGAGGGCAGCAGATTGAATTTATTTATGCGTAGGAACTTGTAGCCATAGCTCTCAAGTTCCAGCTGGCGGGTGAGGTCATATTCCAAATACTGGGGATCGTGGGGGGAATTGGGGTCAAAGTGATATTCAAAGCCGTCATATTCCAGGATCAATGACCGTTCTTTACCGCCCTGGCTGTGGGTCAGGAGGAAATCCACCCGGTATTTGGGGATATAACGCTGGTATTGCTCTTCCAGATACTTGCCGATTTCGAACTGCGCCACCATCTTGATCTTATCCTTGTGCTTCTGGTAAAACTCAGTTTGCGTGATCAGACGATACAGCTCTTTCTCTGCTTCAGATTCGAATATGCCCTCATCCTCAATATAGTTGTCCCGTGTGTTTTCCAGTTGCTCATGATAATGTTGCAGAGCAGCGCCCAGAGTTGTATCGTTATACTTTTCCAGGGGCATGCTATGCACAAAGACCATGGTATCCTTGGCACGGGAAAAGCCCACGTTGAGACGTTGCATCTTCAGTTTGCGGATATTGTCGGCTGTGCCGCCCACCACAGGATAGATGGTCCTCAGGTCGGCTGTCTTATATTTATCGTCCTGAACGAAGGAATAGAAGATCACGTCCCGTTCCTCGCCCTGGACATCGCCCACAAACCAGACCTTCAGATTATTATCAGCCTTCAAATGGGTAATATAGTTCTTGTTACGGAATTCCTTTTCCATCCTGGCCTGCTGTTCTTTGAAAGAGCAGATCACGCCGATAGAACCCTTGAAGTTTTGCTCGTGCAGTTGTTTCAATTCATCCATGATCACTTCGATCTCATCAAGGTTTACGTTTGAGGCTGAATGCGTCTTAGTTTCCACTCTGATGAATCTGAGTACTTGCTTGATGGGTTTGGTCCTGATCCGGTTGATGATCAGATCGATACTGTTTTGTTTGTAAAAGAACTTGGCGGAATAGGAGATGATCTCCTGGAAACTGCGGAAGTGAACATCAAGGGCAGAGCTGTAATTGGCCATCGCACGGCAGAAAGCCAGGGTGGAAGTTCTGATGCTGAAGGTTTTCAGCCATTCGATGTTCCCGGCTGAGGGCAGAAAAATCCGGGAAGTCTCCTCCTCATCTTCATCAACAGAGGCCTTGCTGACCTCGCGGCTCAGCCTGTCAGTATCTTCATCTGAGACATGGAAGTTTTGATCTTTGCTATAGCTGCGGATGATCTCCTTGAAATAGGCACTGGCATAATGCTCTGCCACGTTAACCGCGCTGACCGCGCCATATTGGAGTTCGTCTCCAAATATGATCACCTGTTTGGCCCGCAGGATCAGCGATAATGAATCCGCAATCGAGACCTGGGAAGCTTCATCGATGATCAGGTAATCAAAGATATCCTCCTCCATGGGAAAGTAATCCGTGATCAGGCTGGGTTGGGCGATCACGCAGGTTAGATGCTGGTTCATCACACTGGTTTGTTCTGAGGAGAGGCGTTTTTTAGTGAGGATCGAGGTCTGCATCCGGCTGATATCACCGGTGTAGTTTAGCAATTCTGAATAGCGCTGATCGTTTTGATATTCATGTCTCTGATGGACAAGGCGATAGAATTCCTGAATGTCCTGTTGTGCAGGTTTACTTGCTCCCGATAAGGCAGCCAGAACATTCTGGAGCTGGATCATCCTGAGCGTCTTCTCGAACTTTTCGGCGGGGACCTGCTTCCACTGGCTCAGATCGTGCAATCCGATGCCCAGATGTTCCAGCCAGGCTGGGTATGTATCATATAGTTTATCAAACCAATCCCAGTCAGTATCCTGAATCTTGCTTACTACCTCATGCGCTCTTTTTAATCTGGTATTAATCAGGGGAAGAGCGCTGACATCGGTTTCCAACATGGCTGCCAGCTCTTCAATCAGGCTGTTTGCCAGGCCAGTCTCGTTCTGAGATCCTAATAGGTCAACTCCAGTTACAAGGTCCTGCAATGTGAGGTCATCTTTCTTTTTTCCGGTTTGATCGGCTATGGTTTGGATAAGCTCAGCATGATCTATCTGCCCGAGCTGCTGAAGGTTGCTCTTAATACTTTCAAAGCTGACTCTTTTGTGCTCAGCTAGCAGATAAGCATCTGTGAATTGGGAGTCGCTTGAGTTTTGAGCCAGTTTCTTTTTGATTTCATCCAGGTATTTTCTGGCTTCCTTAATCTTTCTCGTCTTGAAGACCTGGTCACAGAACTCCGGGTGATCCTGTTCAAGGGCATGTTCCGCCTCTTCGCGTTTCTTTTTACTTTCCTTGCCAGCCAGTAATCCTCTGTGCTTTTCGATATCATTTAGCAGAGCCGATAGCGATTCCAACTCATCTGCCCGGGGAAGATACTTATCCCCCCAGCGCAACTTGATGGGTTTCAAATCATCTTGGAAAACACTGAAATCGCTTTTTATTGATATGGCTAATGATCTGACTATCTGGCTAAAGCTCTCCAGTGAAGATAGATCTACGCTTTCAGGAGCGGCGGTGGTCGGTATGGTCTTATCTTTGTTTAGATGCTCCAGTGCTTTTCTATAGGCCTCGTACCTTTCCCTTTTCTGGAAATACTCGTACATGTGCTGATAACTGAGGGGGAAATCAATCTCCTGCAACTGTTTGAAGAATCCGAGCAGATCGGATGCGTCCAGTTCGGTAAAGTTAGATAAAAGAATCTCGCTCTCCGGGAGTTGGAGATCCTTTTCCAGATCGAGGTATTCGGAGATGAGATCATTCGAAACCAAAGCCGAGTCAAATTGCTTCCAATAGACTTGGTTCTGCTCTTTGATCCTATCCAGAGTCTCCTGTAGTTTTTGCTCTGTTGCAGTAATGTTAATTCGCTGAACCCTATTGGCGGCTCCGTTGAAAGCTGGATTAGCCAGAGTCTGAGCGGGTGGATTGGCGATTCCATCGCTTGCCTTGTCCATTCTGATGATGGCTGGCTTCCCTGTTTGATTTAAGCTTCTGAACTTGGCAGTCAGATAACCTTCGATGACATCCAGCGCTTGTTTCTTGTGTGAAGTGATCAAAACGCTTTTACCCAAGCCTGAAGCCATATAGACAAGCGCAGAGATCGTGTGTGATTTCCCGGTACCGGGAGGGCCTTCCACCACGATTATCCGGTTCTTCTCATTTTGAGCAGCCAGCAGGATCTTCTTCTGAGACTTGTTTAGGGGGAAGGGATTGTCATCGACAATGTTCCAGACATCCCGGGGAGGGTATTTATCCCGGTATTGCTGTTCTATTTCTTTTTGCGTAGAGGGAACATTGGAATTTATGTATTGGTCTATTAAATTGAGGAATTTCTGCCCTACTGAAGAGTCCGATAGTGCCAGTAATTCTGAGTAATCCAGGAGGTTGTTGGAGTCCTGTTTTACGATCTGAAATCCCACCCGGGAGGATATCTCTGGATAGTTGGGCAAAATTAAGCTGGGGAACTTGTCCTGCATCAGAAAATCCTGGGGGCCGTGGTAGATGGTATTTAGAAAGCCATTCAACTGACGTATGGTAGCCAGTGCGTTACTCATTTCTTCAGCACGTGGTAATGTCAGTACATCTTGGGGCTTGTTGGCGTTGATAGCTGGTGTATTCAAGTAGATGATCTTCTGGGTCTGCACCAGACTAATGGAAGCAAATTGGTTGTCAATGCTCAACTCAACAAAGTAGAGGGGATAGCTGCCAGCTTCATTACTGATTTGGTGGGCAAAGAGATAGACTCTGTCCAGACCAATCTTCCTATCCAAATCCCTCAACTGGGCAAACAAGTCAAACAGGACCAGTGTATACTCGGAATTCTTGATGATCTGCAGGACTGCCTCTTTAAAGTGCTCAATATCAGTGGTGACGTTTATCTCACGTTGGATGCTGTCATAGATAAGTTGCTCATTGATGCTGGGGTTGAAGCTTGTTTTAGGCTGATATGAAGTTCCATGCAGATTTTGCAGTTCGGCTATCTTCTGGGCTTGCATGTTGTATTGTATAGCCTGGACTTTGGAGCGAAGATCCAGATTGAACTGCCTGAGAGCATTGTTGGTTTCTTGATTTGCCGGGTCACAGGTCTCTGGTAATCTGGAAAACAGGCCTTTGGCTTCCCTGGAAACCTCATCAATAAATGCCCTTCTATCCAAAGAAATGCTGTGCTCTTCAGGATGGATTGAAAGATTTATCCTTTTACCATCCTTTATCTCATTTAACAGGTTTTGGGCGACTTCAGGAAAAAAGGGAATATCCAGCGTCTTGTCGTCATTGCTCCAGGCAAAGTTTATCCTGGTATCAAAGCGGAATCTGGTCTCGTTGTAGGTAGAGTAGTAGTTTAAGATGCTCTTGGCTAGGTTCTTCACTCTCTGTCGCCTCCGTCTATCTCATTGTTCCCAAAATATCTGCAAGTACTTGGATAAGGCTGTAAGCATGCTGAATTGAAGAATTGCATGGAAACAAAATCCTGATAGGCTCACTGGTAACAATGCGCACTAATCCTCCCGGTTCAATACCCTCAATCAGGGCTCCTGCCTTCATGTCTTCTAATCTCATCATCCTGATTCCCTATAAAAGAACTAGATGATCCGCCTAACACTCCCAAGGTCTGATCAGTTGCCTCTTTCAAGCGTTTAGTCGCATCATTAATTTCGGCCATTCCACGCCAAAAGTCAAACAATCATATTAGCTTCTTCTGTCAATGAGAAAATCCTTTTCCACCCTAGCAGAAAGGATCATTCGTGTTTGATTCTCATTGAACTTTGAAATGTCTTATATCTCGAATTATGATCCAGATCAGAGATCCTCCGCTGAAGAATACCTTTCCATACTTTGCTTTTTTTAGCGATCAGATAGTCTAACAAAATGCTTCATGAAAGACGATGTGAGCTCAAAAATAAACTCAATCTCAAGCTCCATGACCCTGTCGTCATGCTTGATATAGGTGTTTTGATACTTGGTATAGTACTCCACGAGTTTCTGAAACATATTGGCGAATTCTTTCGATCCTCCCTTCGAGATAACCATTGACCCAACTTCATTGATTTGGTTCTCCAATGACTTAGAATTTCCAAAGATTTCTTGCAGTAGCAATTCAAGAGACAGCCTTAGGTCATCAAGAGAATTCCTAAGAAACACGCCATTATTGAATTTGTCCAAGGCATACAAGTAGTTTTGCTTTGACTTTGCATAAGGTTCCAGCCAGTGCTTGGTTTCTTCAATCAGTATCTCGTTGATGCACTCAGAACCCTGAAACAAACCGCCATATCTTGATATTAGTTTGATCTTCAAGTCTTTGATCTTCGGATCATCAGACCACTTATCTAGTTCACACAACTCTTTGATAATTACGTATTGTTGCTCTGGCTTGAAAGCCTGGAGATTTTTTAGGAGTGCCGTTCGCTTGTTTGGACTATCGAAAAAAGGATAGGTACCATAAGGTATATCAACGTTGTAGTCTACAGCGTATGCTGCGCAGTATTCTGCAATATTTGAACCGGTCAAACCTGCATTTGTGTCTGCGAGAATATCGCAAGCGTGGGACAAGAATGTGATTGGTATCATAGTCGCCTCATAGTTTCAGATTACCGATGGGTAACTCCCTTTCGTTGTTTAATGGCATCACAGACCGTATCTGGAAGATTAGAGTATGGTACATTGAGTACTTCACATGCTTCTCTCCACGATATGCTCCCTAAGTAGTGACGTGAGATTTCTTGAACTGTCTTCCTGCTCATATGGGGTAGACTCAATGCAAAATCAGCATCCTTAATAGGATCTGTTCCATCTTTGTTCATAAGGATTAATGCGTATTGTTTGGTCCCAGCATACTTAGTCTCCCTTTTCATTTTATCTCCTTAATAAGATTGATTTTGACTAATCTCATAGTTGAAACTCCAGGCTGATTAAGCCAGTCTGGGTAATCATGCTCAAGTCGTACTGGCATCTTGGCTGACCATAGATATCTCGGACTATTGGAACTGGCATGCCCTTAGGGATCAAAGCGTAATTGTGTCTTGATGTTATTTCTTCTTTGAAGGTGTTGATCAAGGTGTCGCCTGTTTCTGCAGCTAGTGAACATAAGTAGTCCTCGCTGGAGAGGCAGGAGAAATCTATGCTCAACAAGACGGCTTCACGGAGGGTCTTTGCCCCAGCCGGGATCAATCCACAAAGTTCCTTTATCTTCTCATCCGGCATATTCATCGTGTTCAGGACAGCTGAATAGATACTTCTTGGCGTCCAGGATTCATACTCAGTAAAGTGAACAAGATCATAATCGAGAAGTTGCTGGCGAAGATGCTCCAACACATCTGCAGACTTATGATCCATCAAAGAGACCGTTATGTGCCTGCTACGGGGCTTGAATTTGATCCTCAATGTGGGAGAGTAACTGCTTAGCAAACCAACCACACTGGGAACTGATAAATCGATCTCAGCAACAGGTATATAGCCATCTGTTACATCGATTTTATCGGCAATTTCCAGGGTGTTCTTTGTAAGCTGAGGTGGAAATCCTTTTAGCGCTTTCATCTCCTTGGGGGACTTGAAGTAGTACTCATTGCAAGCAAAGCGTTTGGCTTCAGGATGAGCGAAATCCAAGCCCTTTCTGATGCAATTCAGGGAATCGATGGCGAGGGAGTCACTACGATCCATATAGTGGCAATCGTTGGTAAGCACCACAGGTATCTTGGTTTGATAAGCCAGATTCAGCAGTTTATTCATGGCAACCGCTTCAGATGGTAGCCCGTGGTTCTGGATCTCGTAGTAGTAATCCTCACCATAAACCTCATAATACCAATCCGAAACCTGTCTTGCCTGTTCGTCTTTGCCTTCCAGCAGCTGGGTGCAAAGCTCTCCCACCACGCTGAAAGACAGGCAAATGAGATCCCGTGAATGCTCCCTTAGCTGGCTCTTTGTGATCCTTGGCGTATTCGGATCGTCCTCATAGGCAAGAGTGACCAGCCGGCAGAGGTTTTCGTAGCCGGAACCGTTCTTAGCGAGCAAGATCACTGAAAAGATCCTGCCATCACCTTGATCGTTCTGAACCGCTATTTCAAGACCGATGATCGGCTTGATCCCCGCCTTGACGCATTGATGCCATAAGCGAGAAGCCCCAGCCACACTATTACGATCAGTGATAGCCACCGCCGGCATCTTATACTGAACCGCTTTCTGCACCAGATCATCGATGATGCAGGCTCCATCCAACCAACTGAACTCACTGTGAACGTGTAAGTGTACGAAACTCATCTATCCTCCTGAATCAATATACGACTTAATCAACAAAGACTTGCGTCCAATGCTGCTATTATATTCCTTGCCTCAGAAGAGACTACTTCACACTCGGCAGTACTTAGCTTACTTTCCAAGTTGTTCTTGATCCGATTGATTCTCTGTTCATCTTGTTTTTCACAGTATTCTAAGGCTACTATTGCCCACAATAGGCCCTGCCTGTAGTCTCTCGTGCTAATGGCGTAAAGTCTCGATAACTCGAACATTGCTTTGAAATGGCCGTTGAATGATGCTTCTCGAAGGTATTTCTCAGCATACGGATAACTCGGCTCAGATAGATTAGAATAGACTATACCGAGATTGAATTGAGCATCTTTGTACCCTTGATCGGCAGCGAATTTCAAATATTCAATCCCCTTGTCAGTGTCTGACTCAACAATCTTTCCTTCAAGGTAGATTGTGCCAAGATCATATTGTGCAAGGTCTAGCCCCTGATCTGAGGCCTTATGCAGCAAATCCAGACCTTGGGTAATGTCTTGTTCTATGTACTGCCCAGCGATGAGCAACTTAGCAAGGACATACTGAGCTAGAGCTACTCCCTGGTCTGCCGATTTGCTATACCATTTGATAGATTCCTCTATGTTCTTCTGAGTTCCAATTCCATTGGCATAAGCATAGGCTACGTTATATTGAGCCTTTCCATGACCTTGTTCAGCTGCACAAAGATACCATTCGAATGCTTGCTTGGGGTCTTGTTCGATCTCAATACCATCGAAGTAGGCATCACCTAACTGGTTTTGAGAGTCTGCATTACCGGAATTGGCTTTGGACAGCAACTCAATGATCTCATTATTCATTAGTCCTCCACGAGGTATAGAATTTATGTTATTATCTAAAGCACAGACCTTTCAAAGGCTTCTGAATTAATAAATCTGCGATAATTCAACAAAGTGGATCGGATATGTTCATGATCAACTCCACTTCTTTTTAACCAATCTTTGTGCCAAGTATAGGGATGAGTTTGATTCTTTAACAGAGCTTCGAAAACGTGTTTGAATTGATGATACTTTTTCAACTGGAAACAAACAGCCTCTGTATAATATTGAGCTAATCCTTCAATGACGTTTCTTTCCCTGCTGTGGTAGTTTTGCAATATCTCCCCTCGATAACCATTGATATCATACCCAGCAATGGTGTAAGCATGGGCAAGTTCATGAGCCAGAACCACAAAAGCCAAATCTTCAGCTTCAACGCTATGCAGTATAGAGTGATAGGCGATCACCTGAGCGTAAAGCTTAATCATGTGTTCAGTGTATGAGAAAACTCCGAGAATGTCAGAGATGCCAAAATCTCCATCATCTAAACGTAGCACTTCTTTTTGAATAGCCTCTAATTGGGCTTGGGCCTTATCACTTAGTTCCTTGCTTTCGAATTCTATGCCTTTCTCCAATACATTGGCAGTTCCAATTCTGCCAAGAATGAAAGTCCATACTTCAAATTGATCATCAGTTCTCAAATCGTTCTCTATTAGATCTGTAGGAAACACAACGATGGTTTCTTTTCCACTTCTCTTAATAGGTGTTTCATCGTAGTTTTCGTTACATAGGTATTGATATTTGTGCTTTTTAGCAAGTCTAAGTCCAGTCAAATCCTTGAGCCTGGATTCAATCAGGCTAATCCGTTTATCTCTTGCTTTTGAGACCGCCTTTATCCTTCGATTAAATTCACTATTGGATATCATATCAACCTCACTTACCTGGTTTGTTGTACACGTATACCGTAACACCTTCCTCTCCATTGACTTTTTCTGCAAGGGCATCTACATCCTTGTCTTTACGAAGATAACAGAGAAGTATTTCCTCATTCTTATATGGCTCCCAAACATGCTTTGTGTAATAATTTGCCGGTGCTAGCACGATTTTCTTAATGTCTCGAGTAAGTTTAAACTCATCGAGAAATAGCTGTTCTTTTATTGCTTTTTCAACATCATTCAAGATCGGAATCAGCATGGATTCATACCGATTGATCTGCGCGATTACTTCAGGTATTTCATCCCTAGCATCACCGGTTTTCAACTCAATAATGTATGGATTGTGGTCTTTGTCATAACCAAACAAATCGATCCTGTTTCCACTTTTAGTATTGGTTGCCAAAGGCATTTCGTAGGCTGCTAGTCTGATTTTTCTGGTAAATCTTCTAGCTAAAGCTAAGTTAAGCGATCCTGCCATATACAACCCGTTTCTAATTCTCTCTTCATCACCTATCGGGGGCTGGACTACCCCGTGCATCGTAAATAACCGGAATTTTTCATTTCTCGGAGTCATGACAACCTCTTTTCTGATTAGTTTGATCTGCTGCAGTAGAACCTGAGTACCTGTTTGTAACAAATCTGTGATACTTTTGCTCATTAGATATTATACTCATCATTCAGCCTCCAACGACCCTGAGCAAAAGTACATTGAAGATCCATTATTAAGATTAACTCTACCTCTGTGTAATAAGTTCTCAGCTCCGACTTGAGCAAAGTAATTCTGTAATGCTTCATTCCACTGTTGTTTCGATTCAAAATGGTCTTGTTTTGCTTTCCAGGCTGGATCGTTAGTGAACCCCAGATACAGCAGGATTGTTGGGATTCCCAGGCTGGCCAACTTCCATGTATAGGCAATTCTATTACTAAGTTGGTAGTGGTAATCACGAGAGATCTTTATATCACTACAAAAATTGGATATCGCTCCTCTGGCTTCAGAAACAGCATCACCGATTTTATCGTGATGCCTGAGTTTATCCAAAAAGCTCTTCAGTAGTTTATCATCAAGTAACGAGCATTCCGCTAAGGCACTCATTAGTTCCTTCAGCTCTGGGGTTGTCAAAGCTAGTTTTAGGGAGTTCTTATTGAATCTGTTTTTCACCAGAAGTCTGATCTCATCCAAATTGACATTTTTACTTAAATCAACTGAGATTGTTTTCCTACCAACTTCCATCTCCCCGTAATGAGATTTAGCTTCGACAAGTAGAATACCTTTTGTCCCATTAACATTGCATGTTGAGATGAAATCCCAGCTAGGTTTTTGCTTAACTGGTGCCCACCATGACATAAGAGAGCTAAGATCGAAGTGAGTAAAATCGGTGCTGATTCCTTGGATGAATCCTTCACATGTTGATTCGATTGGATTGAATTGGCTGGGTAAAAAATGCTCATTGTCCTTGAATTCAATCCCAAATGATTTTAATCCACTTTTAACAATATCGAATATAATTCGTGGATCTTTTTCAATAACCTTCAATAATTGATGGCTGCTACCTTTGTCGTGCTGGCTCATGATTCCTCCTTTTAGAATCCTATGCTTTTATTCACTTGATTTGCCCAAGGCTGTTCCAGATCTGCGTATTTCAGAAGATCATGCTGGCGGAGACGCTTGGATTTACCTGTCCGACCAATCGCTTCAACACAGGCGTTTTGCACCACTAGTGCGATCTGTGCACCGCTGAACTGAAATTTCTGCGCCAATGGCTCAACATCGATATCCGCTGATCCTGGAATCTCATTCCTGAGATACATCTTCCACAGTTTCCGTCTGCTTTCGAGGTCTGGTAGTCTGAATCTGAACTTGAGATCAAAGCGCCGAAAGAAGGCCTCATCAAGGTTGGACTCAAGGTTTGTGGTGAGGATCAGGATGCCAGGGAAAGTTTCCAGTTCCTCCAAGATGATGCTCTGGATGGAGTTCTCGATAGTGCTGCAGGTTGAAGTGATGGCTATCCTTTCATGGATCAATTGATCTGCTTCATTCAAGAGAAACACTGGAGCATTCTCTTCCTTAGTAGCCATCTCCCGCATCTCATTGAAAGCTTTCTTGATCAGCTTCTCGGTCTCTCCGTAGTATTTGTTTCTTAGTTCTGGTACGTTTAGAGTGACCAAATCTCTGTGAAGTTCATTGGCTATGGCACCGGCAGTAAAAGTCTTGCCGGTTCCGGGAGCACCATAGAGCAAAAGCACCACACCTTGTTTACTGCTTTCAACCTTGAATCCCCATTTTTCCAGGTCTCTGCGTTTATAAGACTTGCATTTATTGATAATCTGGGATATCAGTTGCTTATCCGATGCGGGAATAATCACATCATCAAGGGTCTGCTTGGGTTGACACTTTTGAAAGTATGGGCTAAGCTTTATTGCTACATCTTCAGAGTTTTTTGACCTATAGCCCAGCGTTTTAAGTGTTTCATGCGGAATACCTATAGTGTTTACCTGGGCTCGGTGGAAGCGTTGTTCTCTGCTGATAAGCCCAGAAGATATCAAGACGGAATCATCGCTAAGGAGTTGTTGCTGTAGCCACCTGAATCTGGGATCTGGGGCCAGGGAGAGAGCCAGATCAGCCTCCGTTATTCTGTCATCACAACATAGTTGGTGATACATAACCAAAAGTACGATGTACAACTGGTCTTCGCTTAGGCTATGTTGGCGTATGAGTTCTTTTATGCCCAGGGTGTCAGGAGCAGCCAGTATTCTGTCTTTGAGCAGATGCAAGCAAGCCGATAGGATCGGATACTCCAGTATAGGAGACCTGCTGCCCAATTCGCCAAAGCTATTGTAGCAGAGATTAAAAACCAGTCTCAGATCGTTCATGAAGTCCTTATCATCCTGCCAGTTTTCTTTGATGACCAGCTCCAGGTCTTCTCTTATATCTCGCCCCATTATTCTAAGGACAAGGTCTTTGCTGAGAGTGTATTCGGCAGATTGCAGGATCATAGGGTTAAGATAGTAGTTCCCCTCAATCCTCTCATCAAAGCAGATGATATTGCGTTCTAAGAGCCCGGTAACGTATTTCAGGCATTCAGTCACCTGATAACGCCTAATCTTGGCACTGGCGCAGATACTTGCCCAGCTACTGCCCCTGCCAGGCAGTTCGAGATGAAACTGCCAAAGATCGGCTATCACCATCACATCTTGCTTCGTGAGGCTGTAGCTCTCAAACAGGGGATGCTTTATCAACTGGTGTATATGTTTGTTTAGTAGCTTCGCCTTGGGCTTTGCTATGGGAGCCATGTCTTGAGCTTGAGTTGAATCTATCTGATCATCTTGGTCAAAGACTTGCTCCGGTGCTTTCAATTCAATCAGCTTGTGCAGGATTTCTACTGGTTCTATACCCTCGATCTTCATTCACCTACCCCCTATAATGAATCCCAGTTTGTTAAGCCATGAATGTTGTATATTTTCTGATACTCGGTCCGTCCGGCTAATATCAGATCAGTGATAGCCAGAAAATGCCTCTTCACGTCCGCATTCCCTATTTGTTCAAGTAAAACATCTCGCTCGTCTATTGTCATTTTTGCGTAGCGGGTTGCTGATTTAAAGTAATTAGCTCTGCGAGCAGAGTCATCAGGTCCTCTGGTAGTGTCGATTTGCATCCTGCCACGAGATGTTGTGAAACCGAAACACTCCATTACAATCTTGATCATATAGCCGATCATCTGTTTACGGGGCATTACTCTATCCTTATTATCAGAGTATTTATTCTGAAACAGGGGGCCCAGGATCTCTGCCGCAGTTCTTTTTATCTCAGTAACCGAGATCATCTTGATGATGTTCTCCCTGGCGGTGATTAGTTCCCATATTTCCTGAGCATCCGGATAGCTGGCAACACCCTCAAGCATCGCAGAAAGGCGCGGACTGAACAAATGCAGGGGATAAGGATATTCTCTGCTGATCACGAAGGGAAAACGTTTACCCAGATATAAGCGCTCAGCTCTTTGTTTTACCTCGGATAAATCCCCAATAGCATATGCCTCCGCGGCTCTTCCGATCACGCTCAACTTATCAAGTTTTTGATCATTTATCATCTTATTACCTCTTGGAGGTCACGTAATAATATTATGTTATACCTGTCAATGAGAATTTTACTTCAACTCTCATTAACAATCTACCCTGCAATGTCTATCTATATTGCATAACAAGCAGATATGGATGGCAAAATTTCATGCCTTAACCGATGCTTCACCTTCCACAACCTCATGTATATAATAGTTTATTAGTCATAATGTGGAGTCCCAAATAACTCACTAAATGAATAATCGCAATCGTGATAACAAAAGATACTTGACCGGATTGAAAAGATGAGAAGTATTGCAACAAGAGATCTGGTCAAAAAATGAAGGTAGATTTCACAGATGTTTTTGTTATACAAGAAATCAGGATTCAATAAACTGGTTCCAATACAGCTTCACGCGGAGTAAGATAACGGGAGGAATAATGCCAGCCATACCGAAGAGCTACTTAGTTGAAATCAAGAGTGTAGTAGAGGATATTGTCGCGGATATTGAAAAGGCAAACGGCCACTACCCCAAGGACATCATTGATCAAGTTTTTGTGGAGATTGAAAACAAGCACAGGCGAGAATACAAAACATGGATCAAACTGCCCAATGGCTCTCTTAATGATAGACATGTAAATCCTTACATTGGTAGTCTCGTACGTCGTTATACAGGTCTCAAAGTACTAGCCTATCCAGTAAAACCTAAAAGCAAACTAGTAAAGGGTTATAGTACCTTGGGGCACTAAGATCAGAATATCTAAACGGCCTTTTCGCTGATAGAGAACGGAGAATTCTGATCGTAGGCTACTTTATCCTGCCGAACTTCAATATCCCCTTTTTGATATTAGTTCCAATAGCCCAGACTCTTTCTTTCGAGATAATCTGGTAATAACCGTCCACTTTCTCGATTACTCCAATCGAAGCTAGAGCTTCCAGATACACATACACCCACTGCCTGGTTTTACCGATAGCGTTGGCGATGGTGCGGACGTTTCTATGTCTGGTGGCTTCGACTTCCTTCAATAGAATCATCGCTTTATCTTGATCGAAGTTCCAGCGATTATGATCATGCGTCTTTTCGTATATCCCCAGGTAGCGATTCGCCTTCACATAGATTTGCTCAGGATCAATGGATACTACCTTGATCTGCTGATCTGCGATAAGTCGGCCTATGATTGGCTTCAGATGTTTGGCGGATATGCCAGTATAGCTTGCGATAGTTTCTGCAGAGAAAGGCCGCCGATACTGGCTCACGAAGTTGCGAACCAGTATCTCGGCTTTATCTGATTTTTTGGAGCTTGGAATTGTGGGATGAACTTGTTTGGTTGTTTCTTCAGTTCCCATGTTCACCTCAGTTGATCTCGCTTGATTGTGAAGAACTATTCTGATTGCCGCCAATCGCATTCTCGACGCCATAGATGAGCTTAACCGCTCGCCTCAAGTTCCCTGTCGATTCACGATAGATCATCTCTTGCATGGCATCGTTTGGCGTCTTATCCATCACCTGCCGGCAGAGCTCAGAGATATCTTTCTTGTCACTGCTGCTGAACTCGCAGAATACGTTACAGCGGTCGAAGTAGTATT
>JASKKR010000029.1 GCA_030154085.1 Candidatus Cloacimonadota bacterium
GGGACCTTGCGCAGGTGGCGCCGTATATTCACCTGCCATGACGGACTTTGTCTTCATGGTCAAAAATACCAGTTTTATGTTCATCACTGGACCTGATGTGATCAAAGCCGTCACCGGCGAAGTCACCAACCAAGAAGAGCTTGGTGGAGCCATGACACACAACAGCAAAAGCGGAAATGCCCACTTTGCCTGCGAGAGCGATCAAGACGCCATCGAGCAAATCAAGATGCTGCTATCATTTTTGCCGGCAAACAACATGGAAGATCCTCCCCGCACCGAGTGCAATGACGATCCTTGGCGTGAGTGCCAAGAGCTAAACACGATCATTCCTGATAATCCCCGCATGAGCTATGACATGCGCATTGTGATCAAGAGCGTAGTGGATGACGGCATCTTTTTTGAGCCCCATCTCTTTTATGCGGAAAACATCATCGTGGGCTTTGCCCGCCTAAATGGCCGCAGCGTCGGCATCGTGGCAAATCAACCTATGGTGCTCGCAGGATGTCTGGACATTGACGCCTCAGACAAAGCGACCCGTTTCATCCGCTTTTGCGATTCCTTCAATATCCCGCTGATCACTTTCGTGGACGTCCCGGGATATCTGCCGGGCACACATCAGGAACACAGCGGAATCATCCGTCATGGTGCCAAGCTTTTGTGGTGCTATTCGGAAGCCACTGTGCCGAAACTGACCGTGGTCACCCGCAAGGACTACGGCGGCAGCTATATCGCCATGAGTTCACGTCACTTGGGTGCGGACATGGTCTTTGCTTGGCCATCAGCCGAGATCGCCGTGATGGGCGCACAGGGAGCGGCAAACATCATCTTCCGCAAAGAAATCGCCGCTGCAGAAGATCAAGCCGCAAAACGTTCTGAACTGATCGCAGATTATGAAGAACGCTTCAACAACCCCTACGTGGCAGCATCTCGGGGCTATGTGGACGCAGTGATTTTGCCATCTGAGACCAGAAAACGCCTGGTCGATGCTCTGGAGATCCTGAGCACCAAGAGTGAAAGCTTGCCACCCAAAAAACACGGCAACATCCCAGCCTAAGGATTAGAAGATTATGCACAAAGACAAACGTGAACTTGCCGCTATCTCAGCTGTTGTGGCACTGATCACCTCAGAAAATAGCGCACACAGCTATCAAGCCCCCATCCCAGGGAATCCCTCCCATCCGTGGGCAGCATATGGTCGCAGCTCAACCATGCAATACCGAGACATTTGTCAAAGAAGAATAATAAAAAGAAGCAGATAAAAGGAGATACAATGGATAAGCACGGCATCCTCGAAATGACCAAGATGCAATATGCGGATGACAGACCCAAAGCCGCAAATCCAATCAAGATACAAGACCTCAGTTTTCGCGATGGACATCAATCGCTCTTTGCCACCAGAGGCAGGACCGAAGATCTCTTGCACGTAGCAGAGCTCATGGACCAAGTGGGCTACTATTCCATGGAAGTATGGGGCGGAGCCACCTTTGACGCCATGCACCGCTTTCTCGGAGAAGATCCCTGGGAGCGCATCCGCACTCTGAAAAAGCACATCAAAAAGACCCCCTTATCCATGCTCCTCAGAGGGCAAAACCTGGTGGGATATCAAAACTACGCCGACGACGTGGTGGAAGCCTTTGTGCAGCGCGCCTGCGACAACGGCATAGATATCTTCAGGATCTTTGATGCCCTCAATGACTTCCGCAATTTTGAAACAGCCGTGAAGGTCGTGCAAAAGAACAATAAACACTTCCAAGGCAGCATCTGCTATTCGCTCACCGAACAAAGAATGGGCGGAGACATCTACAACATCGAGTATTACGTCCAAAAAGCCAAACAACTCGAAGATATGGGCGCGGACAGCATCTGCATTAAGGATATGGCAGGACTCATCGCTCCTTATGATGCCTACAACCTCGTGCAAGCGCTCAAACAAAACGTCAAAGCCCCTATCCATTTGCACACTCATTTCACTTCTGGAATGGGAGATCTCTCCTTGTTCAAAGCCATTGAAGCTGGAGTCGATATCATCGACACTTGTGTGGGACCATATGCTTATCGCACTTCCCATCCCGGAGTCGAACCCCTGGTCATATCACTTTTGGGAACTAACCGTGATACCGGGTTGGATATCAATCTGCTCAATAAAATCGGCAAAGAAATGGAAAAAGACATCCCAAAATACCTGCAATTTGCCAACAATACGAAATACTCGATCATCGACACAGACGTGATTATTCATCAGACTCCAGGCGGAATGCTGTCCAATCTTGTGAACCAGCTCAAGCAAATGGACGCTCTGGATAGGCTGGATGACGTTTTTAAAGAAATCCCTAAAGTTCGCAAAGACCTAGGTCAAGTCCCTTTGGTTACTCCTACAAGTCAGATCGTTGGTATCCAAGCGGTTAATAATGCCCTCTTCGATGAGAAACCCGGCGAATATGCCCGTATCACAGAGCAAGTCAAAGATCTCTGCTATGGTCTCTATGGCAGAACTCCTCTGCCTATCAACAAAGACCTCCAAGCCAAAGCCCTCAAAGGATATCCCAAGGGAGAGACACCCATAACCGTGCGCCCCGGCGACGTTATCCCTCCAGCTTTGGAACAAGTCAAAAAAGAGACAGAAGGTCTGGCTCGCAATCTCGATGATCAATTGATCGTAGCACTTTACAATGTGACTGGTAAGAAATTCCTGCGCATCAAATATGGCATAGATCCCATGCCGGAAGAGATGAAACCCATTACCTTGGAAGAAGTAAAAGCTAGAGAAGATTTGATTAACAAAGCCCTCGCAGGTAAACTCATAGAAAAACCAGAAGCACCTGCAAAACCAGAAGATGCACGGGAATTTGATGTCTTTGTAGACGGAAGCTATTACAAAGTTGAAGTAGCTGAAAAAGGTGGAACTCCGCGCGTGGTCTCGAGCCGCTTGGCTGCCCCAACTGCTACCCCTCCGGCAAGTCCTTCCCCGGCATCCAAACCCGCTGCGTCCAGTCCTGCTCCTGCATCAAAACCCACCACTCCCGATCCTGCTCCTGCATCAAAACCAGAATCGCCTACACCTGCAAGTGCAAATGGAGAAAAAATCGTAGCTCCAATGCCCGGAATGCTGATCAAATATGAGAAGCAAGTTGGTGACAAGGTTAAACGTGGCGAAACCTTGCTTGTACTTGAAGCTATGAAGATGTACAATAACATCCCCTCTCCTGTGGATGGGACAGTATCAGCTACTCCTCTTTCATCCGGTGCCAACGTAAGCAAAGGAGAAATCTTGGCAATAGTCAAAACAGACTAAGGAGATATTTATGAAGACAAAAAGTCAGATCATGGATAAAGAGCAGATGGAACGTAGCCTACAGCGTATGGCTCACGAAATCATCGAACAAAACCGCGGCTTAGAAAATATCCGTTTGGTAGGCATCCGCTCACGCGGAGTGCCCATCGCAAATCGGCTCTCAAATTATTTGCGCTTGATCTCAAATCAAGATATTCCGGTTGGTATCTTGGACATTACTTTGTATCGAGATGATCTTTCCACCATTGCTCACCAACCCGTCATCAAAGGATCTCAATTGGATTTTGAAATCGAAGACGCTATAGTGGTCTTAGTTGATGATGTCCTTTACACCGGCAGAACAGTTCGCGCCGCCATCGATGCCCTCATGGATTTTGGACGCCCCAAACAGATTCAACTGGCAGTTCTGATTGATCGTGGACATCGTGAATTACCCATCAAGGCTGATTATGTGGGCAAAAACGTACCCACTTCCACAGAAGAAATCATCAAAGTATCTCTCGAAGAGATTGATGGAGAAGATAGTGTCAAAATCGTTCTGGCTTAAGTATCATGAGCGCGTCCAAAAGCTGGGTAGTCACCTCTGTATCGGACTTGATTCTCAGTTGGATCGCCTACCGAAAAGCTTGAAGAGCTCCGCAAATCCTATCCGAGATTTCAATGAAGCTATCATAGCGGCTACTTCAGAATATGCCACTGCCTACAAACCAAATCTGGCATTTTATCTGGCTGACGGACTTCGCGGCGTGACTGCACTTTACGATACCATCGAGAGTATCCCCGACGAGATTCCTGTAATCTTGGATTGCAAAGTGGGCGATATTGGATCTACTATGGCAAATTATATGCAAGCTTTTTTCAAAGAACTAAAAGTGGATGCAATCACTATCAATCCCCTCATGGGCGCTGATGTAGTGAAGCCTCTTTTGGATGTGGATTACAGCTTTGCTTTTGTCCTGGCACTCACTTCCAACCCCTCCGCTGATGACTTCTTCCACCGCTATAAAATCAAGGATGCTGTATCAACTTGGTTGGCAAAATATCCTATTGAACGACTCGGTGCCGTAGTTGGTGCCACGCAAGTGGCAGACCTCAAAACCATGCGACAAAAGATGCCTGGCAGACTCTTTCTGATCCCGGGGATAGGCGCTCAGGGCGGTGATCTGCCGGCTGTTTTAAGTAACACTGTGGATAGCCATGATGATCCCCGCATTCTGATCAACAGCTCTCGGGGCATCATCTTTGCCAGTAAAGGCGAGGACTATGCGTCTGCCGCCGGCGAAGCTGCCCGCAAACTGTATGAAGCCTGTAAAATCCAATAAAAGATAATAGTAAACGATATTACGGGGTGATGTGGCAAGGCTGCATTACCCCTTTTTTGAATTACGCTTGTATCCTCTTGGCTACAGCGCTGGTTATGCCCCTTCCGAATAGTTCCTGTGCAAGCTCGAAATAGTCGATTATTATTGTGTTTCCTGTAGCTTTTGACTATGAATCGATCAGGACTATTTACCCATAGATCCTGTAACCCAAACCCAGGTTCGCTTTGGATCTGCAGAATTCCTCCAGAAAATGATGTGCTTGAAATGTGCCATCAGCGTAATGATCAAGTCCAAAAAAAAGACCCGGTTTTAAGCAACCAGGTCATGAAATATTGGCTGGGATGGAAGGAGTTGAACCCTCACATACGGATCCAGAGTCCGCTGTCCTACCATTAGACGACATCCCATTAAATAGTGGCTGGGCAGGGAGGATTCGAACCCCCGTATGGCAGGACCAAAACCTGCTGCCTTGCCGCTTGGCGACTGCCCAACTATATAAATACGTGGCGGAGAGGGAGGGATTCGAACCCTCGGTAGGCTTTTGACCTACATACGCTTAGCAGGCGCACACCTTCAGCCAGCTCGGTCACCTCTCCTGGTATTAATAAATCACAACTATTTGATGGCGGAGGATGAGGGACTCGAACCCCCATGGGCAGAACCCGGCGGTTTTCAAGACCGCTGCCTTACCAATTAGGACTAATCCTCCACATGGTTTTATCCTTAAATTTCATCTCTGCATATTTGTCAAGCGGATTCTTGACTATTACCTTTTTTGTCCAATATAATAATAACTTGCAATCTCCTGAGCAGCACTCTAAGTCCTTGCAAAAGTATGGCACTTGATGCCTCCCCCGTTTCTCTCCCCTTTGAGAAGTGAGCAAGAAACGGGAAAATAAGGAGTTACAGCTTTGTGAACTACGTTCTGGAAGCACTTCTGCACCAAGATCCATATGAACAAATCAATAGTAACATGATAATCGATGACAATCTAGCAGCACAGCCGACCGTAGTGTATAGCCCGTGACCTAACTGCCTACAAAGCAGGTGATTTTATAGGGTAGAATTTAGCTTCGGTTGAGAATCTGCTTGACAATAAGCCCTGATCCATGCACAAAGCTTCTACTGAGAATTCAGTAAAAGAGGTATGACAAATGAAAGAAGGTTTTCTTGCAAATAACGATACTTCGCCCATCTTCTTCTCCGACAAAGCAGACTGTGTGTGCGATGACATAAAAAATAGATTTCTGAATCACCTGGAATATTCCCTGATCAAAGATACTACTACAGTGGAGGAATGGGATATCTATTATGCACTTGGACTATCCTTAAGGGATAGGCTCATTGAACGCTGGCTGCGCACCCAATATGAATATCGCAAGCGTGATGTAAAGAAAGTATTTTACCTGTCTATGGAGTTTCTCATCGGCAGGCTTTTGGGCAACACCTTGATCAATCTTGATCTGTATAACGAGTGTTATGATATGCTCAAGGAAATGGGTTATTCTTTGGAAGATATCGCCGAATTGGAACCTGATATGGGTTTAGGAAATGGTGGTTTGGGACGTCTGGCAGCATGCTTCATGGATTCCCTGGCGACATCTGCCTATCCTGCCTATGGCTATGGCATCCGCTATGAATTTGGGATGTTCCGGCAGGAAATTCAGAACGGATACCAAAAAGAAGTTCCTGATCATTGGCGCAAAAACGGCTGTCCTTGGGAAATAAAGCGCCCTGAGATCACTTACCGAGTAAGATTTGGCGGTAAAGTCATTTTTGAGGAAGTTAGTGGCAATGGTCCTATCTATCATTGGGTTGACACCGATGATGTGATGGCTGTGGCATGGGACATTCCAGTGCCTGGTTTTAAGGTGGATAACGTCAACAACCTGAGGCTTTGGGAAGCGACTGCAACGGATGAATTTGACCTGGAATATTTTAATAATGGTGATTACGTCAAAGCTGTCGAACAAAAGACGAATAGTGAAAACATCAGTAAAGTTTTGTATCCTAATGATAATATCCACCTAGGAAAAGTGCTGCGCCTAAAACAGGAATATTTCTTTGTTTCTGCTACTATTCAGGACATCTTGCACCAATATAAGCAAGACCATCATTCTTTTAAAGATCTTCCCAAAAAGATATCCATCCAGCTAAACGATACTCATCCTGCGCTAGCAATACCCGAAATGATGCGCATTTTAATCGACATTGAGCGAATGGACTTTGAGACTGCTTGGGATCTAACCAAGCAAGTCTTTAGCTATACAAATCACACCATATTACCTGAAGCATTGGAACGCTGGTCTGTGACTCTTTTTGAAGAACTTTTGCCAAGACACTTGAGCTTGATTTATCAAATCAATGAACACATCATGAAAGAAGTAAGTTCCAAATATCCGGGAGATATTGTCAAGATGCGCAATGTCTCAATTATCGAAGAAGGTCGCGAAAAGTCTCTGCACATGGCGCAGCTCTGTTTTCATGGTTCTCACACCGTTAATGGCGTGGCAAAATTGCATACGGAGATCTTGCGCAATAAGATCTTTTGCGATCTGAATCAATTGTATCCTGGCAAACTGCAAAACAAGACCAATGGCATCACTCCCCGGCTGTGGCTTTTGACAGCTAACCCACTGCTTTCCAGCTTAATTTCCGAACATATAGGTGACGAATGGCCATTGGATCTTACTCAGTTGAGGAAGCTGGAAGATTATTTGGACAATCCATATTTCTTAGAAAGCTTTTTTGAGATCAAGGAAATCAACAAAAAACGCCTGAGCCGACATATATATCGAGAAACAGGAATCAGGATCCGTCCTGATAGCATCTTTGATGTACAGATCAAGCGTATGCACGAATATAAACGGCAACTTCTGAATGTGATGGGCACTATAGCCCGCTATCAGCGTATCAAAGCAAATCCAGATGAAGACTTTGTGCCGCGCACAGTGATATTTGCTGGTAAAGCTGCTCCAGGCTATTTCATGGCAAAACGACTTATTAAACTGATCAACAATCTAGCCAATATTATCAACAATGACACTGATATCAAGGATCGCCTCAAGGTTGTATTTTTACCTAACTACTGCGTATCCTTGGCAGAGAAGATCATCCCTGCAGCAGATCTTTCATGCCAGATTTCCACCGCAGGATATGAAGCAAGTGGAACCGGAAACATGAAGTTTGCCCTAAATGGCGCTCTTACTTTGGGAACCATGGATGGCGCCAACGTGGAGATGGCAGAGGAAATAGGCGAAGAAAATATGTTTATTTTTGGATTGAGATCTGATGAGGTAAGCAATCTTAAGCAAAAAGGCTACAATCCACACACTTTCTATGATCAAGATCCTCAATTGCGCGCTGTGGTTGATTCCCTTTTGGATGATAGCTGGTGTCAGGACGAGCCAGGCATCTTTGCCCCGATCTGGAAATCGCTTATGGAAGATGGAGATCCCTATCTGAATTTAGCAGACTTTCGTGCTTTCGTGGACGCTTCTGATCAAGTGGACGAGCTCTACCGGGATCGCGAAGCTTGGTGCCGCAAAGCTATCTTAAATATCGCCAGAATCGGAAAATTCTCCAGCGATAGATCCATCCTGGAATATGCTCAGGATATCTGGAAAATAGAGCCCATTAGACTAAACCTGCACTGATAAATGCCTCGCAAGCTGCTGCTGATCATCACATTCTGTTTGATCATTTGGGATCTTTTTGCTGCAGTCGTAATCAATGAAGTCTGCTACGACCCCCCTGGAGCTGACCTTGGGATGGAATGGATCGAGCTTTACAACCCGACCCCCGAAAACATTGACCTCACCGGGAGCAAGATCTATAGTGGCGGTAGCAGCTATCAACTCGACTTCGTCTTCCCATATTTTGTGCTACGACCAGGACGTTTTGTGCTCATCGGCGGAGATCAAGTACCAAATCGGCATTTTACACACAATTTTAGTTTCCAAAATGGCGGTAGTGCCAGCGACGGCATCCGCTTTGTAAATGCTGATAGCACCTATACCGATACAGTGATTTATGATACACCAAATGAAAACGGCTTATTAGACGATTCTGGCAATATAGCAATGAGTTTGGCAGAGGATGCACCAGAAGGTAGCTCGCTTGCCAGAATCAAGGATGGGCTGGATAGCGATCTGTGCGCATTGGACTTTCGAGTGGAGCTAAATCCTACTCCTGGAATGCTGAACCGAGTTCAAGTTGATTATGCACTATCCGACGCGCAATACAATCCGGAAATCGCGGGAGCTTTTTTGAATATTCAGCTTTGCAATCTCTCAAATTTTGCTCCCAATCATACAGCCTACTTTAGCCTCTATAACGGTGCCCAATTGATCCACGAAGAAGAGATATCCCCACTGGATGGAGGAGAAAACCGGCAGCTTACCATATGGCTCGAAGAATCCTTTGAATTGCTCTTTGCCGAAATTATCTTGGAAGATGATCCCAATGAGCTTAACAATGTGCTTTATATCAGCTCTTTGGGCAGTGAGGGGCTTGCTCCCATCTTCTCTGAGATCTACGCTGTCCCCCAGAGTACTGAGCAAGAGTGGATCGAAGTCTTTTCCCCGGCAGCAAAGAAAACATATCAGGACTACATAATCTATGACGCAGCAGAAAATAGCATCCGCTTTAGCTTGCCTCCGATTCCTGGATACTTTGTGCTCTGTAGAGATCCGGAAAGTCTTTTAGCCAGATATCCACAATGCCCTCCAGCAGCCGTCATTCAGGCTAGCGGGTGGGCTACCCTAAACAACAATGGAGATAACCTCATCCTCTTGTCGGAAGAAAATGAGGAAATCTTGGATAGCATGAGCTATTCTTCCGCAGATGCCATCAGCGGTATGGCACTGCAGAGAGTCATGAACTCCAATTCTGCAGACGAATGGAGATTGGGAACCCCAAATCCAGGACAAGAAAACATCGTCGGTCACGCAGATATACCAGAACATAATAGCAAACTAAAAGTCTTTGGCTCACCCTGCGATCCTCGTAAATCCGAAGAGATCAAGATCAGCCACAAATTCTCCGGCTCAGCTATCCGCGCAAATTGCAGCATCTATGACCTCTCTGGACGCAAACTGCGGCAAATAGCCGATAATGAGCTCCTCTCTCCAGAAGGCGTAATCACTTGGGATGGGAAAGACAATCGAGGTGCATTTGTGAAGCGAGGGTTATATATCATCCTATGGGAATCTCAAGATAGCTCTGGGGGTAAGGTATATCGGCACCAATTGACTGCTGTCATCAAATAATACTTGCAACACATGCGACATAGAGTTCCAACCCCTAACTTATTAAGTCAACAATTGAGATTTTTCTTGACCGAGAGCAGGCATGAGGCTTTTGGTGTTTATTATACTTTTTCATGGAGATGACGATAGTATGAAACGAAACATTATATTTCTTAGTCTGTTGCTTCTGGTTTTCTGGGGATGCCAAAGTGAAGACACTCGCGTAGCTAATGCAAACAAAAAACTAGGGAGCAAAGAAAAGCCAATCCGCATGTATTTTGTCCCCTCACTGGAAGCGGGCAAGGTAGTTGCGAGTGGCGAAGCAATCGCTGAAGCTCTGCAGGAAGCTACTGGATATTACTTTAAAGTGGCTGTACCTACTAGCTATGCTGCCGTGATCGAAGCTTTAGGTAGTTATCAGGCTGATATCGCTTGGTTGCCAACTTATGCCTATGTCTTGGCAAAGCAGAAGTATGATGCGAATGTGCGTCTCATCACTGTACGCAACGGGCTCAAGAACTATCGAGGTCAATTTGTAGCAATGAGAGACGACATCCAAACCCTTGAAGATATTGATGGCAAGATCATTGCCTATACCGATGCCGCTTCCGCTTCGGGATACATCTACCCTTCCGCTATCCTCAAGCAAAGGGGAATCACACCCAAGGATTACATCTTTGCTGGCGGTCATCCACAAGCTATCTTGGCGGTGTATAGCGGCAGAGCAGATGTGGCATGCTCATATTGGAGTCCACCTGATGAGAATGGTAGACCTATGGATGCTCGTGAAAAACTTTATGAAACTTATCCTGATATCTTTGAGAAAGTGCACATAGTCGGCTATACAGATTGGATTCCAAATGATACTGTCACCTTCCGCAAAAACCTCCCCGAAGATCTGGAAGAAAAAGTCGTTGAAGCGCTCTATACCTTCTCTCACAGTCCGCAAGGACAAGAAACTCTCAAAGCCCTCTATGATGTGGATAGCTTGGATTATGCCACTGATGCCGATTATGATGTAGTGCGCTCCGCCCTCAAAGCTATGAATATGGACCCCGAGACCATGCTGCAATAGCAAAAGGTGATTATGTGAGCTTGTTGGAAGTAAAAGAACTCTACAAGAGCTATGACGGCAAGAGCTTTGCTGTCAATAATCTCTCTTTTAGTGTTCAAGACGAAGATTTCGTGATCCTCTTGGGACTATCCGGGAGTGGAAAATCAACTCTTCTGCGCTGTATCAATCGTCTAATTGAGCCTACCAAAGGAGACGTGATCTATCAGGGAGAATCCATTATGCCTCTCAAAGGCGCTCGGCTCAGGCAATATCGACGCAATATCGGCATGATCTTTCAGCAATTTAACTTAGTGAAAAACCTCACCGTGCTCACCAACGTGCTCAGTGGAAAGCTTGGCTATCACCGCTTGGGCTCGCCCTTTACCAAAGAAGAAATTGATGCCGCATATGCCAATCTCAGGCGGGTTGGCTTGCAGGACTATGCCAAACGACAGGTACGTCAGCTATCTGGCGGACAGCAACAACGAGTAGCCATCGCCAGAGCACTGATGCAGGAACCTAAAATCATCTTGGCAGATGAGCCAGTTGCCAGTCTCGATCCCGCCACCGCAGATTCGATCATGCAGCATCTGGCGGAGATCAACCGTGAAGGAATCGCCGTAATTTGCTCGCTGCACTTCTTGTCCTTGGCCAGACGCTATGGGAATAGGGTCATCGCTCTCAGGGATGGCGTCAAAGCCTTTGAAGGATTCCCGATAGATATCGACAAACAACGCTTTAAAGCCATCTATGGAGAAGACGCAGAAGAAATTTAATCTAGCTCGTGAAAGCAGCTTAACATACTTTTTATGTGCTTCGCTCCAGCTTACTTTTAAGCCTTGCTATCCTTTTGTGTAAATCCTGGAGTAAGCGTTCTTTCGGAGGATACATCCGGCTCTGTAGCGCTAACAGACGTTCACTCAATTCCAGCGCTTTGCGATACTCCTTCTCTTTTTCCAAAATCTTGGCGGCTTCCAATAAGCTACTGTGATGCTGCAAATCTGCAGCAATGAGGAAACTCTGGAGCGCGGAAGCAACATCCTTCTCTCTTTTGTAGATCATCCCCAATTCATGCAGGATATCTGCTGTTATCACATTTGCTGCCAGAAGATCAAGCAAGATTCGCTTGGCAACCCCTTGCTGCCCACAAGCGATGTAGAGCTTGGCAAGAGCATAATAATCTATCCGGATATCCAAACCATCTTGAGGAGGATAGTCGCATTTGTCGCAGATAAGTGTAAAAAGTGCAGCTGTGTGCAACATGTCAGTGCGATTATGCCCAAATATCCTAATGATGTCATCCACATCTCCTGTTTGAAGATAGTTCAAATAGCACTGCGGAATGAGGGCACCGGCAATGTCTTCAGAACGATCTCTTGTTTGATCTAAGAGATAATACTCCAGGCTTTCCATGGCGCAGGAGGGAAGCTGCCGCTTCCAAAGTCTACGTGCTATATGCAAAAGATCAAGGTGCTCCATCGAACGCAGATCCATCCAGATCTGATGATACAATAGCCGAGATTCTATCACCGGCAGGTCAAAGGTCTTGCCATTGAAAGTGATGAGTAGGCTGTGACTGTCACACAGCTCACGCAGACGATCAAAGCTATTTTCTTCGGCATCAGGATCGGGAAGAAAGATCTGCTCCACGATGTAGTTATCATGTTCATAATATCCCAGTCCGATCATAAATGCCAATTCCGACCCGCGCCGCAGCCCCGTGGTCTCAAGATCCAAGAAGATAATATCCTCCAGACGGTACTCTTGTTCAAGTCCCGCCCAAGACTTTATGATCGGGGGAATTCCCTGTGGACAAAGAGGCAAATCTTCCACCCGGCTCTTCAAGGGGTATTCTGTGCGCGATATAAAGCAGGGATCAGAAAAGTGATCGGTAAAGCTTCCCGGAATGCTATCTGCAACGCTTTTGCGCAAAAGCTCCTTGATCCCGATCTCATCACCATTGTACTCTTGAAAATTCATGTCCCCGCCTTCAGAAAATGATGAGCAGAACGAGGTTTCCCCCGCTTCCTCACCTATTAGTTATTAAGCTTGCTTTTCAAGCTAAATTATGTGCCCCTTGCCAACACCACGCACTTTGCATCCTAATCCTTTGTATTTGTTTATTTTGATGTCATCGAGGAAGTTTGAGCAATCAATGATCAAGGGACGAGTCTTGCACATATCGATCAAATCCTTCGGCTCTATGTTTTTATATTGATCATGACCAACTGCAAAGATCACTACTTCGCTACCTTCGAGCATGGCGGACAAATCTTTTTCCACTTCCACCTCTTCGAGTTCATCCCAATGTTCCACATATGGGTCGTGAGCTGACACCAGTGCTAAATCTTTGCGCAGAAACTCTACTAATGTTTTGGATGGACTATGACGAGTGTCACCCACATTTTCCAAGTAGCTGACTCCCAATACGCTGATTCTGAGATTCTTTAGATCTTCATGTTCCTGACGGATCAGCTCGATAGTGTGCAATGGCATAGTATCGTTGATATTAACACTATTAATTGCAACTGCAAGTTGTCCCGGCAAATCAAAAAGAGCTCCCATAGCCCAATTAGCCAAAACAGGATCCTTGGTCAGACAATATCCACCCACGCCCAAAGATGGACGTAATAGATTGTCATGTGTCCCTTTACGTTTGCGGATTGCATCGCGTACCTTAAAGATATCAACTCCAATCTCTTCCGCAAAACGTGCCCATTCCAGAGTGAGAGCGATATTTGTGGCGCGATAACTATTTTCCATCGTCTTAGCCAGTTCACTGGCATTGGTACTGTCCAATTGAGTGAGTGGATAGCTTTCGACATTAAGCACATTAGTTAGAAATTCTCGACATAATTCTATACTCTTAGGGTTCACCCCCGAAAATACACGCCAATAATCCCGGATGGAAGAGACATATTTAGCCCCCGGCATCACACGTTCATATGAATGAGCTATCAAAGGAGGATTGGTAGTAATGTCGATGCCCCGTTTAGTAAATTCCGTTTCCAAGATCGGCTTGACAACCTTTTCGCATGTTCCTGGAGGCACGGTAGTCTCAACTAAGACCAGACATTCAGGATTGATGTTTTGCCCCAACACGCGGATACCTTCACGGAATGCTGTTATATCGCAATACCCTTTTTCTGCTTGCCCAAAAGCGGGTTTAGTGGCATCCAATTGGATATCTACTACAACGATATCCACCATTGAATACACTGCTTCCACACTTGTGGCTCGGAAGTTCTTTTTTTCTCTTACAGTTCGTTTAAAGATCTGCGGTACTTCCGGGTCTGATGAACTCACCGGGGGCACACCGCTATTTATCACCGGAACCTTCCAAAATGAACGTTTGGAAGGTCTCTGATGACCATGTACAAAGTAAATTGGCTTGCCGTCTTTGTCTGTGGCATCAGCCACGACAGCCGCCATCACACACCCTACAAATCCTAAGCCTTGCACAGCTACTATCTTTCTGCCCAGAGCCCGCTGTTCCTGGGTGATTTCTAGCAAAAGATTCCGTTCCAGCTCGTTTTCTTCTTCGGTAGGAAGAGGATATTCTCTACCATCCGGCGCAATCGATGATTTAATCATGTTCCCGACATCTCCTTGACTTTTTTAGATAATGATTTGTAAGATTTGAAAAAGCAGCTATATGTCAAGTAAATTTATCCCTATTTCAGGGCGAAAGAATACCAATAAAGCCCGCTGGATAATAGGGATATGAGCAAGCCCTAAGATTTGAAGGCGAATGCTGACTTCTTCTCTTTAAGTTTGCTACATGAACCCAATTGGGGAAAGAAGATATAACCTTTATGCGTTACTTCGTAGAAATGATATAAGTTTGTCCATGATCTCATCCTTAGTTTGCAGGAAGTGTTTCATGGCATCGGGATCATGCGTATACGGAGCTGGATCTTCGATACCAATATGAATTTGAGGAATTGGTTTGCTAAAGACAGGACAACTTTCTTTAGCATGGTCGCACACTGTGATAACCATGTCGAGGTCATCTTTAGCCAGAAATTCTGACACATTTTTCGACCGTAACCCAGAAGTATCTATATCCATATCTTGCAAAACCTTAAGAGCCATGGGATTTACGGTAGATGGCGCCACTCCTGCTGAATATGCTTCATAGCGATCTCCAAGCAAGTAATTTATCATAGCTTCTGCCATGATGCTGCGACATGAGTTTCCTGTGCATAAGATCAATATTTTCTTCATGTTTACTCCAAGCCTGCTAAGTTTTAATCGGCCAAACCAGAGTCCTCCTCTCGAAACTACTTGATATTATCCAGTTTTGTGATCTTCACGACAACAGAATCTATACCCGCTTGGCTACAAGATACTCTGGCTTTTCTTAATTTACACTTCCTTTGAGACTGGATTTATAGTCAAGCTATATCAGAGATGATCAAGTTCACCCTCAGGGACTAATTTTGGTTCCTCTGGCATCCTTAGCCCCAGGAGAGTTGTCATATATCTCAATGTTGTAATATATAACCGCTATAAAGTCGCGAGGGAATTCCCCGTGAAAGAAAGAATGCATCAGATTCACATAGCGCACTACAGCTTTCTCGTAGTTACTAAGATTAGGATCGGCGGGATGTAAGATGCGGGCAATCTGTTTTATCTTATAGGATGGAATATCCAAATACACTGTTACACATGCTGGATTAACCATCTGGTTGATAAAGGTTTGGGTGTTATATCCAGGTTCCGAGTATAACTCCAAAGAAACGATCTGATTGGGGCTAAAGATCTCTTCGGCATTTTGATACAAGCTGTCCAAGACATTGAGTTTGGTTAGCATATCACTCTCGATATTACTTTCCAAAAGTCTTGTAATCTCTGCCAATTTCTCCGCTTTGGGTAACAGTCCTGAACCTTTAACTGCGTTATTGAGCTTGAACTGAGAATCATTGCGCGCCATTCCCCAAGAAGCCACAATGCCGTTATGGGGTCCAGCCAGTCTGGGCTCTTGGCGTTCACCATTGGTGATCATTTGCCGAAAGACATCCAGATACTCTGTTCTTCTCAGACGGTTCCATTCCCAAAAACTCGAAGGAAAATCCACCAGATCAAGAGTGTGCCATTCACCTTCCAACTGTGCTTGGATAGTTTTGCTCCCCGGATCTGGTGTTTTTGCGGTAGTTTGCACGCAATATCCATCTTGCCAAAACTCTGTAGGATCAAACTTGGTTTCTGCCCACAACATACTACTCATTAAGAGCGTAACTATTAGAAACAGGATGATTCTCATATCTTCTCCTCTTAGTTTTTATTTGACCTAGTGTACTCGTAAGATTATCGAACGGTTTATCTTATTCAGTCTCGCAGCATAAAATTGGAAAAGTAACATAAGAATTTTATTGCTATAAAAGGATTGAGTGATTAGAAATTCTGCTGCCCCAGGTTAACGCTTGATTGGCGAAAATTACAGTTTGCTCTACCATATTTTGCTCCCAAATGATACTTGTACAAGAATAATGCCAGCATCTAGCTTGTCAAGTATTAATTACATGTAATTATTGTCCATTCCCTTAGACCATATTTTTAGATAGAATCCCTTCATCCCAAATCTTTCAGAAAGGTATCAATATTGAGCAGAATCAAGAGCTTAGCAGCGCTTTCCTCTATCTCTGCATTTTAATACAGACAGGATTAATCTTTACCTTATATTGGGTTAATATGATAAGCGGCAGGCTGCCACGACCACCAAATCGACCCAAATAACTTGACTAATTTCGCTCTTCCAACGTTCTTTCACTTAGGCTTATTGAAGATTATCTCCTTGCAAGGAGATGGAGGTTAGATGCGTAATAGTTTATTAGAGCTTGTTTTAAAACACTCATATCGTGGAGATTTGGATATAGGTTTTTCAGATTCTATTCTCACAGAAATTGTGGCTGAGAAAGTTCACATCCCGGGAATTGCCGGAATAGACATTATCGCAATGGACAAATACTTAAAAGTAAGAACATATGCGGGAGTTAGTCGAATATTATCTATTAAAGCCAATATAAAGCTTGAATATGACAGCTTTAAAATAAGGGAAAAAACAGCATTACTAAGTTTTAACTTATTATGTCCAAAGATTATTAGGCTGACTATTAGGCTTGGAATTAAGAACTTTGAATTTATATCCATAAAAGACAATAGACTTGTACTTGATTTTTACAAGCTCGACATTATTCAAAAGAACGAGCTCTTAAAAAACTACTGTATGTCTATTCGAGATCTTAAATTCAATTTTAGCCCTCAAACGATTTCGGTCAAGGCTAAGCTATTACATGATGAAATTGCAGTCTAACGTTAGTAATTTGGTACAAAGTAGAGGAAAAGCGATCTTGAATGGACAACGTCGTGTAATAAGGGTAGACAAATGAGAATTGATAGATCAGCTAAGCTATTTACCGTGCAGAATGCTTCCAAACTAGAGCCGTAAGTGCTTGTAAAAGTAGGGTTCTTGATGCCTCCCCCGTTTGTCCCTCATTTGACAAGTGAGCAAGAAACGGGAAAATAAGGAGTTACAGCTTTGTGAACAACATTTAAGGCTTGCAGATTTTACAGGGTTCAAATCCTTCGGATTGGGCATCTTCGAGATGGATTCTAATTGCGTCTTTCCCGATGTCGCGGCATTCCGCACGGTGAAATTTGCCGCTGCCGGGATTATAGAATACTATGCTGTCGCTTGGTGCTGGAATCTCGTCGGTATAAGCCCAGAGTCCTCGTTTTGCGGATCTAGCGTCTCGCTCCAATTTCAAGAAATCTTCTTGCAGAGTAAAGGGATATACAGTATAGGCATGACCATAGCCTTGACGAATAATTTCTTGATTGATAAAAAGTGAATCTGATACCCTATAAACATATGCCAAGATCCGTCCATAGCGGTCTTTATGGTTTGTACCGACATTGTTTTGGTCATAACGAAAGAAGACGTATTCTCCCTCCAAAATCTCTTTCAAAAAATCGCTTGCTTCCAAGGCGAAGTCTTCTACATCTTTGTTTGGGTGCACTGATTCCGGGGTATCTACCCCGATGAGCCTGATTCGTTGCTCAAAATTGTCAACTTTTGCAATGATTGTATCGCCATCCACTATGCGGACCACGGGATATTCATCCGGAGCAATGCTGCTTTTTTCAGGACAAGTAAAGATACTGAGCAAAATGATGATAATCAGAGAGGCAATGAGGACATATTTCATGAGGGTTTTATGGATAGATTATATTATTGATTTTGGTGAGCGGATTGATTCCTGTGGTCAAAGGCACAGAAAAAAGCTCGCTAAGCTTTTCAGACTGCATCAGTTCGTTTGGGGTCCCTACATCAAGGATTTTGCCGTCTTTGAGGAAGATCATCATATCAGCATAATTTGCTGAAAGATTGATGTTGTGAGAGATCAAGAGGATGCTTTTGTTCTGTTCTGTGCAGATCTTTTTGAGGAGTCGCATGATTTCCAGTTGGTAATTGATATCAAGCTGTGAAAGGCTCTCATCCAAAAAAATATATGGCGTCTCTTGCACCAAAGCTCGTGCGATATAGACTCTTTGCTTTTCACCGCCACTCAGCTCACGCACATAGCGCTGTCGGAAATCCCAGAGATTGAGAAGATGCAGAGTGGATTCTGCCATACTGATATCAGTCTGACTGTATGAGCCAAAGAAATCCATAAAGGGATAACGCCCCATCAACACAGTATCCAAAACGCTGTAGTCAAATTCACTATGAGCCTCTTGGGGAATATAGGCTATAATCTTGGCAAGTTCTTCTTGTTTAAGATCATAAAGGTCTTTCCCCATGACAAAGATTTTGCCTTTACGGATCTTCAGATATCCCATTAAGGCATATAATAGGGTAGATTTGCCGGCACCATTAGGTCCCAGTAGAGCAGTAAAGCCTGAGGCAGGAATTTCCAAAGAAACATTGAACAAGACATCATTTTCATGATAGCCACAATATATACCTTCTGCTCGGATCATCGGAAAATCCTACTTTTCTTCCAAAAGCTGTAAAGCCTGATGACTGCGTTCGTGATAATCCGCAGGATCGGGAAGCTGGAGAGCTTCATCTAGATATTTCCTGGCAGCCTCAAGTTCGCCTACTTTCAGGGAGATCATCCCGATGTGATAGAATAGTTCGGCATTGGGATTATCGTATGCTATAAGTTCAGGAAGATACTCACGCGCCTTATCATATTCGCCTTTTTTATATTGAAGCCACGCCATGGAATCCAAAAAGCTGATGTTTTCCGGGTCTTCAGCCAGCGCTTCGGTTATGAGGCGTTCAGCTTCTGCAAGCTCAGAGGAATAATCCAGCAAGAGATAACCAAGATTATTTTTTACTACAGGGTCATTGGGGAAGCGTTCTAAAGCTTTTCTCAGGATACGTATTTGCGCCTCACTATCGCCAATAAGCATATAATGCTCTACGACCAGGTCAAAATCCTCCCTGCTGCCATATCCACGCGAGATAATATCTTCAGCAAGATCAATCGCACTCTGGCTATCAGCATCATAGAGTCCACCCAAAGTGGCTGCATGATCCTTCATAAAATTCTTGATTTTGGGTGGTAGATTTGCCTTCACGACTGCTTCATACAGATCCCGGAAAGCATTCTGATAGGCATTAGCTCTATCGGCACTATACTGTTCCTGTGATACATACAAAAAAGATGCCTGGATGAGATCCTGAAGTTGGTAGATTCTATCCAAGAGTTCATCTGGTAGACTTAAAGCAGGATTTTTTATCGCATTGAGGATCAGAATCGCTACTATTTTGCTGTCCTCTTGCGGGACTGGTATCTTTTGGGATAGATTGTCACCCAACTTTATCAAACTATTGGTGTCACCTGCCATAAATGCGATATAGGCATAAATCTCCAAAAGCTCTGCATCATTTGTTTCCAAAAGCTGAGGAAGCCGCTTTAATGCTAAAGAGTCAAGCTCGCTTTCGTGCACAAACATGAGGTATTGGGTCATGGATTCTTTGGATTCGGGATAGCTGTAGGAAAGAAAGTGCTCATCCAATTCATCCAGCATATCCAATTGGCGATATAACCTGATAAGCAGAAAATCGGAATTTGGGTTCCGATCTGAATCTTGCAGAATTTGCAATGCACGCAAGGGGTCTCGCTCTGCATATAGACTCGCTACTATGTAGTCTATCTGAGGAGACCTATCCGGATATTCAAGTGCTTCTTCCAAAAGAGAAAGCGGGGGCTTCTGCCCAAGGTCTGCAAGATGAAGATATTCCCAAATATGCACTATCGGACGAGGATATTCTTCCTTGAGTCGAGCCAGAGCCCAAGATACTCCCTCTTGATCGTTAAGTTTGTTATAAGCATTGTAAGAGAGGATAAGCATCTCTTCATCAAAATCATAGGATGCTCTGGCAAGATCTAGCATGCTCTTAGCGCGCTCGGTTGAAAGCTCATCTTCCGACGTAAGGAACCATCTGAGACTATTGACTAAGAGTAACTTCCTAATCTGGAAACTAGCAGGATCCTGTGCTAGAGCAAGAGTGAGAATCTGGTCTGCACTAGTAAAATCCCCTGTGTAATAGAGATAAGCTCCAGCCGCAAAATAGTACATGGATGCAAAATTAGGCTGGGAAAGATCCTCTTGATGAGTTTGCGGCTCAGTCTTATCCGGAATCGTGGCGCATGCACTCACCACCAAAAGCAGCACTAAAGGTAAGATTCGCAGAAGCTTCATTTGGTCCTGAAGCTGGAGGATATTGCATATAACTCCACCAGGATTGGTAGTTTGTCTCCTGCCGGGAAATAAACTATGTTGTCTACGATATAAGCCTTGCCGTTATGCCAGAAGGCATAGCTTTGAAAAGCTCCACCAATGAGGTGTTTCTCGTTTTTCCAAGCCCCTCTGATGCGAAGTGCATCATAATCACCCAAGCGTGCTGGCTCTTTTTGGATGGTCTCTTCATCAAAGACATCCCCTTCAAAATACTTTTCTCCCAGCATCTTCCGTCTTGAGATCAACCATTCAAAATCGATGACATTCTCTTGCATATCTTCATAATAGACATTTATATATTTATCTGGGATTTCTTTATCCTGCATACGAGCGCGATAGATGAAGGAAAGGAAATTCCCAACGCGATCGTTGGAATACAATTGGAAGTTGTTTGGAATCTTCATTTCAAATGGATATGGCTCAAAAAAAGAGCTGGGAATCACAGGTTGTTGAAATGCTTGATAACCCAATCTTTGGGTGTAGCGATTGAGAAGTAGTTCGAAGATCTTATCGCTCTGAATAACACCCACTTTTTGTAGATTTGCGGGATTGCTACCCATAAGATACATGGTTAGTTGATCTCGACTGGCAAAATTGCGCGCCACAAAAAGATCCCCACCGCTCTGCTTCACACGATCAATAAAATCATTGGCAAGGCTTTCCCGCATAAAGGAGGATACCCCGCCTTCACTTTCAAGATCTCCAATGAAGAGCAGATTCCGATATTGACGATATTCATTGACTTCGGAGATGCTCTTTAGGATCACCCGGAAGTATTGTTCAGGATAGACTAAGATGACATCACGTTCAATGCTGCTCTGCAAGATGGGTTGCAGTGCTTGCCAATTTGCCCTGTCTACAAAGACATAAACGTCGCGCTCATCTCCCATTGCCAAAGGCTTTCCATGATCTATGATACCATCGAATTTGGTGTAACGAGCCGACTCTTTGTTTTCGGAGCTACAACCCAAAATCAAGAGCATTATAAGTAGGCTCAATACAAGATATCTAGACATTGTTCCTCCTAGGTAATAAAGCTTTTATGTAGTTGAATCCACTGAGTAAAGTTATGCAGACTACCAGCCAGAACCAGATACTGACGCCAGTTATAAGAGCTGACGATATTTCTGGTAGAAATGCCCACGCAGCCAAAGCAAAGATGATGCCAAACATCTGCATCACGGTCTTGAGCTTGCCCCATTTGTCCGCAGCCACTACAATCCCTTTGTTCTGGTAGATTTCTCGCACAAAGGTAATCCCGGCTTCACGTAAGAAAATAATGAAAAAGATAGCAGGGCTGAGCTGAAAAGGTGGCATCCAGACCAATCCCGCCAAAGCACAAAGCACTATAACTTTATCTGCCAAGGGGTCCATAATCTTGCCAAAATCACTAACGACATCCCACTTGCGCGCCAAAGTGCCGTCAATATAATCTGTGATGGAAGCAATTACGAAAAAGAACAAACTGTAATATGCCGCATAATCCCTATCAGCAATAAACATTGCATATACAAAAAAGGGAACTATCATAAACCTCACTATCGTAAGGATATTCGGGATATATTTACGCATTGTTATCTTCCTCATTAACATTATCTTGGGTTTCATGAGAACTGGTATCCAAAAGTGCATTGCGCTCGTAGGAATTCAAGCTGAGAGCGTTTATAAAAGTTGCAACCACTACCAATGCCGCCATCAAGACAAATGTCCAATCAGCAGCAAGAGCTTCCCATTTCTCTAGATAGACTCCCCCGTAGTATCCTGCTGCAGTCAAACCCACGGGCAAAATCAGAAGCAGCCAATTATGGGCTGCAAGGCTCCTTTTGTGGCGCAAAATATCCACAGGACTGCTTAGATTATAGACTCGCTTCACCAAGATATCCAGCTCGTAGCTTAACCGCACAAATATGAATATCAAAAACATAATTACCGATACAAAGATGCTGAAGACTATCTGCCGCTGCTTCAGCGCTTCAACATCTGAGACTATCTTCTGGTATACAGCTTCTTGGCTATCAATATCCAATTCATCCAAGTGCGCATCCAGCACCATTATCACTTTTTCTCTTGCATCCAATGCTGCTGGCGTAGGCTCAAAATGGATTGTAATCAGATCCTCAAAATCATAGTCTGCAATCATTTCGTCGCTTAGCTCTAAGCCATAGCTTTGGATGAGTTCCAAGGCTGCCTGGAACCCGCTTTCGTGCTCAACCGACGACACTGCTGAGATTCCAGCAATGGACTCAGTGATTAGGCTGACCTTGGTAGTATCCGCCACATAAGCATAGATTGGCAGTTGAGAAAGCTCATAATATTTAAGCTTTTCACTTCGACCATGATCGTGTGCCAGATATGCCCATGCTCCAAATAACATGGTCAGTAGCACGATAATCAGGAAAAATTTCGTCTTCATTGTCTTTCCTATTTTGAATATAGCTAGTAGTGTATGCTTTTATACCATTTTCTTGCTTTTGTTTGATTATGTCAAGAAAACTCTTCTCTGCGCCTTCAGCAAGCTCTTTATCCCTCTCGGTCGGATACAAAAGTATGGCTAATGCCTTGGGCGCCAGCAACCGCTTGATCGCCCTTAATACATCTTCCATATCACAAGTCAATTCAAAGCGGCTTAGATTACGAGAAGGATAATTGCTCATCATCCCGCTGCCCAGCTTGCGCCAAGGAGGATTGGAGATGATGAGATCATAGTTACCCTCCAGCTTGCGCAGATCTTGCTGATGAACCTCGATCTGCAGACCACAAGCGCTAACGTTTTGGCGAGCAAGCTCTACTAAGTCAGGTTGGATATCAATGGCGCTAATCTGCCATTTTGGGCGAGCTAATGCACACATGATGCTCACTATTCCACATCCTGTACCAAGTTCCAAAACTCTTATGGGCAGATTGTCAATCGCTTCAACCGCCCTATCAACAAGTATCTGCGCGGCTATCGATATTCCCTGCGAGTCACGATCTTGGTAGATTTGCATGCCTCTATAAGGCAAGCTTACCGTTTTCAGCTGCACTGAAGCAATCCGTTAGGAGAGTTCCAGCATTCTGTCGATGCTTTTTTTAGCTCTTGCTGCAATCTCCTCTGCCACGACAATATGATACTTTTCCTCTCTCAGAGCATTCAGAACATCTTGCACATGTGTCTTTTTCATGTTCTGGCATACAGCCTTGGGGGAAAGAGAAATGATGCTCTTTTGAGGATAAATATGCTTCAGATAGTCGATCATGCCATTTTCGGTAGCGATAATCATCTTGTCGTGCTCTTTGGCATATCGAATCATCCCGCCAGTGCTCATCACGAAGTCCGCTCTGTCCACAATTATTGGATCACATTCTGGATGTGCCAAGAGCTTATGATCAGGATATTGTTGGCGCATATTAGTGATATCTGCTGCGCTGAATCCCCACTGATGGGTAGGACAATAGCCATTCCACGCGATCACCTTGCGTCCACTTTCGCGCGCTGCCCAACTGCCCAAATTCCGATCTGGCACAAAGAGGATGGTCTTATCCTCAGGGATGGAATTGAGCACCTGCACGGCATTGGAAGATGTGCAACAAATATCACTCTCGGCTTTAACTTCCACAGTGCTATTGACGTAGCATACGACCACGCTGCCAGGATGTTCTGCCTTAAATTCCCGTAACTGTTCACCGGATATCATGTCTGCCATTGGACATCCAGCATCCAAGACAGGGAGCAGGACTCGAGCATTGGGATTTAGGATCGCTGCAGTTTCCGCCATAAAGCGAACTCCACAAAAGACGATTAGATCTGTCTTTACATCCTTGGAAAGCATTGCCAATTGCAATGAATCTCCTCTATAGTCTGCCAATTCCTGTATCTCGATATCTTGATAATTGTGTGCCAGGATCAGGGCATTTTTCTCTTGTTTTAAGGCTTTTATCTGTTCTCTAATTTCTTTCATAATTTTTACTCTCCGCTGTGACCAAAGCCACCTTCATTTCGCTCTGTATCTTCCAGAACGTCTGTCTTAAGAAACTCTGCTTCTTCAATCTTGCTAAAAACCATCTGGGCTATGCGCATGCCATTGTAGATGGCTACATCTTCTTGTCCAAGATTGATCAGGATTACTTTGATTTCTCCCCGATAGTCACTATCTATGGTGCCTGGACTGTTTAGAACTGTAAGTCCATACTTGATCGCCAAACCACTGCGCGGGCGAATCTGCGCTTCATAGCCTTTGGAGAGCGAAATCGCTATCCCGGTCGAGACAGTCTCACGCTGTCCAGGACGCAAAATGAGCTTCTCTTCGAGTGCAGCAAAAAGATCATAGCCAGCCGCACCAGCGCTCATCCGCTTTGGTTTTTGAGCTCTTTGGCTCAGCACCCGAAACGCTATCTTCATGACTTGCGATTTAAAAGATAATCAGCCAAAATGCAGAGCTTGAGACTCCGATCTCCCAAGGTGGAAATGCTGGCTTTGGCTTGATCGGTGAGTTCTTGAGCCATCTGACGACTCTTTTCTATGCCAAACACCGACGGGAAAGTTGCCTTACCTTGAATCTCGTCTTTGCCCAAGGTCTTGCCCATCTTCGCTTGAGATCCTTCTATATCCAGTAGGTCATCCACGATCTGAAAGACCATGCCAATCTTAGTGCCATAGTCTTGGATCACATCAAGATCTTTAGCGGGAGCATTTGCCGCGAGAGCACCAAAACGGAGGCTAAGATTGATCAAGCGAGCAGTTTTATTGTTATGAATAAAGTATAAGGTCTTTTTGTCCACTTTCTTGCCTTCAGATTCTATATCCACCATCTGACCGGCTATTAGTCCATTGATCCCGGTTTCTTGTGCAAGCTCACGCACAAATTGCACCTTGAGATTTTCGCTGATCTCTGCATAAGTAATCAATTCAAATGCATTTATCAGAAGTGCATCCCCTGCCAAAAGCGCTATCCCCTCTCCAAAAACTGTGTGACAGGACTTCTTTCCGCGACGATAGTCGTCGTCATCGATATCTGGCAGATCATCGTGCACCAGGGTAAAGGTGTGCACCATCTCTATTGCTGCTGCCACAGGAGTGACGGGATCCAGACGGTCTTTATACAATTGATATGCCAAAAGAGTAAGATATGGACGCATCCTCTTACCGCCGGCAAATATACTATAGCGCAGTGCCTTGTGTATCTCTTTGGGATACTCGTCTTTGCGGGGGAGGTAACGATCTAGAATGATATTGACCAATTCCTGCTTTTCTTTCATATCTTTCTTTAGCAATACGCTTGCTTCCATCATTCATCTCCTGCTTGTTTTTCGGGATCTTGCTCGCTGAGAATTTGAATCTTGGCCTCCACTTCTTTTAGCTTGTTTCGGCATATCGTAAGATAGTGTGTTCCTTTTTCGTAAAGCTCGACCAGTTCTTCCAGTTTTGTTGAAGTGTTTGAAAGTTGCTCAACCGTCTCTTCCAGGGCAGTCAAAGCCTCATCAAAACTAAGTTCTTCCATGTTTTTATCTTTCATGCAATTCTCCCGCTTTGCTTTTCCCTATTATAGAGATATCAGCTTTTCTGTCAATCAAAAAAGGCAAATTATCGACTCTGGTTCGGGATTGTGTCCTGCAGGAAAGTGTGATCATGATCCTGGAGTTAGCGATATGGAAACTCTTTGAGCTGCCGAGATCTCGCTTCTCTCTCAGCCTTTCTGCCATTTGCCATTGATTTCCACTCATCTCCGTTTGCAATATTTATTTTTCAAAGTTTTGGCGCTATTCTTGCTCACAATAAATATAGCTCCTCTCCCAAGCGACCCTGCCTGCGCTCAAAAGAGAGTTAAAATTTTTATCTTAGGTTATGCTTACCAAACAGAACTTTTAAATAAACCAAAAATATATTTATAGGAGATATGTATGAATAGACACAAGTCCTTACTCATACTTCTAATCATTGGATTAGGCTTGTCAATTAGTCTCTGGGCTCAACCCGCCCTTTATGGAAATATCGAAACGACCACTGTCCAGCTAGGCTCCAACCTTCAGATAGACAGCATCAACAGCTCTGCTGATACTCGCAACAGCATATTATCGCGCTCTTCCAGCACACAACCCCGAGAGGATCATAACTCAGAGCTTAGCGGCAACAATGAAAATGAAATCACTATTGGCGATGGCAGCTATACTGATAGGATTCCGATGGACTTTTACTGGAAAAACTCTCTGTTTGAGACCATCTACTACGCAAATGAGATGAATAATTTTGAGGGTATGATCACTGG
>JASKKR010000007.1 GCA_030154085.1 Candidatus Cloacimonadota bacterium
GACCTTACATAGATTGTGATTAACGAGGATAGTAAGAATGCTCTCAAACAACCAGAGAAACAATGAGTTGGAATTTACACCAAGATTTGGGACTCAACTTTGCAAATATCAAGCCTGTATCTCGTTATACAAAGCAAAATACAAAGCAAATCGGTTATAGAATGATATTGATTTCTGCGAGCTGATGGAAAAAGTTAAGTGATATTATGCCCGCTTGAAACGTTAGAAGCCCTTCTTTTTAACTTCTCATAATAGAAAAACTCTGACAAGATGATCCTCTCTATTATGTTTTTGCCTAAACTAAAAGCCCCCCTCGGAAAAGGGGGGCATTTTGTCTATGTTGAGCAGTTTTTTAATACATTCCGCCCATGCCACCCATGCCAGGATTTGGCATTGGAGCAGGAGTTTCCGGTTCTGGGATATCAGTTATAATGCACTCTGTAGTCAGGAACAGAGCTGCGATAGAAGCTGCATTTTGAACAGCACTACGAACTACTTTGGCAGGGTCAATGATACCAGCTTCAAAGAGATCTTCATACTTGCCGTTAGCAGCATTATATCCCATGTGGATATCTTTAAATCCTTTGATCTTTTCGACTACCACGGCTCCTTCTTCACCTGCATTTTGGGCGATTTGGTAGACGGGTTTTTCCAAAGCTTTTGCCATGATTTCCACAGCCATCTTTTCTTCATGGGATAATCCTTTCATCGCTTTGAGGGCTTTGGCAGCTTGAATGAGTGTAACTCCGCCACCGGGAACAATTCCCTCTTCTACAGCCGCGCGGGTAGCGTGTAAAGCATCATCCACGCGCGCTTTCTTTTCTTTCATTTCAGTTTCTGTGGCAGCTCCGATACGAAGTACTGCTACTCCACTGGAAAGCTTTGCCAAGCGTTCTTGAAGTTTCTCTTTATCATAGTCTGAAGTTGTTTCTTCAATCTGGGCTTTAATTTGTTTGATTCTACCATTGATGGCTTCTTGCTGTCCTGCACCTTCACGGATGGTTGTATTCTCTTTCTCTACCAATACTTTCTTGGCGCGTCCGAGATCTGTCATAGTGCAGCTATCCAGCTTGCGCCCCATGTCTTCAGAGATCAGGGTAGCGCCAGTGAGGATAGCGATATCTTCCATCATAGCTTTTCTGCGATCACCAAAACCTGGAGCTTTTACAGCTACAATGTTTAGTACGCCGCGAAGTTTATTCACAACCAGTGTAGCCAGAGCTTCACCTTCTACATCTTCAGCAATAATGAGCATAGGCTTGCCAGACTGTGAAACTTCTTGAAGTATCGGAAGCAAGTCCTTCATTACGGTGATCTTCTTGTCATAAAGCAGGATAAATGGATCTTCAAGCTCGGCAATCATCTTGTCAGGATTTGTCACAAAATAAGGTGAAATATAGCCCCTATCAAATTGCATGCCTTCCACTTTTTCCAGTCCTGTATCAATAGATTTGGCTTCCTCAATATTGATGATGCCTTCATTACCCACACTATCCATAGCTTCGGCAATCAAAGCTCCGATCTCAGGATCGTTGTTTGCACTAATGGTCGCAATCTGAGCAACTTCTGCATTGCTCTTGATGGATTTGGAGTATTCATGGATCTGATCAACAACTACTTTAGTAGCCTTTTCCAAACCACGCTTCAAATACATAGGATTGACACCAGCTGTCACATGCTTCAAACCTTCTTCGATGATAGCTTGAGCAAGAACTGTGGCAGTTGTTGTTCCATCACCAGCATTATCATGGGTCTTTTCAGCCACTTCTTTGCAAAGCTGAGCACCCATGTTTTCATAGGGATCTTCCAGTTCAATCTCTTTGGCTATAGTCACACCATCATTGGTGATCGTGGGAGAACCAAATTTTTTATCCAATACTACGTTTCTACCCCGTGGTCCCAGGGTAACCTTAACAGCATCAGCCAGTTTGTCCACTCCCACCTTCAAAGAAGTGCGGGCTTCGTGTGCATACTGCATTTGTTTTGCCATTTTGTTTTCCTCCATATTTCTAAATTTTAGGAAACTTTATTTTAGCAGTCTGTTCTTATGAGTGCTAATCTTATGATAGCGCATTTCTTGTCAAGAGCAAATTAATTTTTTGTGCTTTTACGGCTTTAATTTATATAATATGTCACCGATAATTGCAAATCGGCTTTGCCGGCATCGATGAAAGGAACATTAGAAGCAGTGATTTGGTATTTATCCCACTCTATGATACACTACCAGTTTGATTTTTGCTTTGGAATATTTTTGTCGATGCATTATCATATTTAAAGGGTATTTCTTAGTTATGGAATTGGTAGGTTTGTTCGTTTAAGGTAAAAATGCCAGCCCAGCCGCAACATGATCTCAGAGTAAGTCTTAAAAATCGGGCTGGATCAAATAATGCGATAATGCCAAGCATAAAGAGCTTGACAATAATAGCCAAGGTTCGCATAGTAGCAGTATTGAATACATCAAGTGAGGTAGAAGTGATGAAGCTCTTATATGTAGATGTTCCTTTCGAGGGATTACCCGGAGGTGACAAAAATAGAAGCAAAGCAATCTGGAAGAATTTATCTGAAGAATTTGAGGCGGATCTTCTATTGATCAAGGGACCAGAATATGCTACCAAGGCTCTGGAGCCACACCAAGGGTTTCGTAAGCTTTATACCATAGGAAGGAAAGAGGCTCTCCCCCACCAAGCCAAGGCAATATATCGTTTTCATCCCTATCAGTTAGAGAGATTCAGAAATATTTTAATCCGGGAACAGTATGAAGTAGCGGTATTTAGATTTATGAGCACATTTGTGCTTGCTCAAACTGTCGCACGCACTTTGCCAGATTGCAAGATTGCCATCGACGTCGATATGCTTTATTCACGTGTGGCGGAGATATCTTGGCATCAGAATCATAGCGTCAAAAACATAGACAAGCTCTGGGAAATGCTCAAGATAAAGCACTTTGAAAAACAAGCATTTAGCCATGACTTTTGGTTCTTTTTCACAAATTCTATTGAACGAGACATGGCTGTGGCAGAGTATAATCTCGATCCTGAAAAAGCGCGTAATTTCCCGAATCTTATGCCTATGGAAGAGCCCAAGGAATATCCCAGCCCGAATAGAAGCTATATCCTTTATTTTGGCAGTATGGACTCGCTGGCAAATCAGGATGCTTTCGACTATCTGGCGCAAGAGATTTATCCCAATGTGCGTGAACAATTACGCAATAAGGGAGTCCAAATCCAAGTAGCTGGAACGAATATCCCAGATTACTTCTATCAATATCAGGATGATTGTCTTAAGATTATCGGGCAGGTGGATGACATTCAAGAGATCATCGCAGGAGCTGAGTTTGTGATCTTACCTATTCGCATTGCTTCTGGGACTCGTACAAGGATTTTGGAAGCTGCTCAGATGCGGAAAGCCGTGCTCACCACCAGTGTCGGCACAGAAGGATTTAGCTTTGGTCCTAAGGAACTCGTTATTCGTGAGAATGCTGAAGAGCTTGGACAAGCTATGCTTGAGATGCTCGAAGATAAAGCTGGGACGATAGCTTTGGGCAAAAATTTGCATCATACCGCCAGAGCCAGATATTCCGAGAAAATACTTGCTGAACGATTTATTAAAAGTTTGAAATCTCCCTTGATCGGGGTCAAGCCAAAGAAGCTCAGAATTGCTATTGTTACAAATAGATTTCATCCAGAAGCAGGTCCTGCCGAAACCAATATATACTATCAAGCAAGGCTCCTGGCTGAGATCAATGAAGTAACTGTTTTCAGTCCCAAGAGGATGAAATTTCCAGCATTGGAGCGTGTGGCGGGCTTCAGCCATCGCCGTCTATATGATGTTTTAAATAACCCCAAGGTGTATCCAAATCTCAAAGAAGCTACTTTTTGCCCTACCCTACTATGGTATCTTCTGATCGGGAAATATGATATCATTCAGTCATATCCGGGGATCAATTTAAACAGCTTACTGGCTTTCATTGCAGCCAAGATCAAGAAAAAACCTTATATTCAATGCTTCTTTGATTTCATTGATTATGCACATCATCTCAAGACACATGGCAAGATTGAAAAGGATGTATTGCATAGAAAGCCCATAAGATGGTATCAGAAGTTTGTCCTGAAGCACCTTGATTATGCCTTCTCTACTTCTGAGCGGGAGATCGAATTTATCAAGGAATACAACCATCGTGTCACCTATTCCCCTATACCGGTGCTCACAGCCGAGTTTGAAATTCCAGTCGATAAACCGCCCTTGATGCGAACTTGGCCGGAGGATAGCTTTACCTTCCTTTGCTTAGGAAAAATCTCCAAAATCAAAGGACAAGATATCGCTATGGAAGCTTTTTGCCGAGTTGCTTCTCAGATGCCTAAAGCTAAGCTCGTTTTTGTAGGTAAATCTGATTCTGAGCCTGAATTCTTGGAGAATATCAAGATGAAGATGCTAACTGCCGGAGTCGCAGAAAAAGTACATTTCACCGGAAAAGTAGAAAGAAGTGAAGCTATTGCGTGGCTCAAGCATTCGGACATCAATCTCATTCCGGTTCGCTTCATGAATTCTGGAACGGTAGTGTTGGAAAGTTGGATTAGTGAAACACCTGTGCTGCAGAGCGACGCAGTAGATCCCAATCTGGTGATTGATGGTGTCAACGGCTATCTTTTCCCCAATGAGAACGTGGAAGAATGCGCAGAGAAGATGCTTTATGCCTACAACCACAAGGAAAACCTTAAAGAGATGGCATTACGGGGCAAGAAATTGGTTCAAGAAAAATACTCTTATGAATATCTAATAAAGCTATACCAAAGCACCTATCAGAGGTTAATGAGCAGGTAACTATAATCATGAGATAATGCCCGTGATTTTCAGGTCACGGGCATTTCTTTATAAACACAAGCCATTGAGATCTAAACCCCAGTATTATGGAGTATTAAACTCTTTTATTTGGCGGTTACTCATATCTGAGAGCATCAATAAGGTTTTGATTTGCCGCTTTTCGGGCTGGATACCAACCAAAGAAGATGCCAATTGCCATGGAGAATCCCACAGAAAGCAAAACAGACCACAAAGTCACCGCTATGCTCCAATTCATGGCATTGCCGACCAGTCTGGCAGCACCAACTCCCAGAGCAATTCCAATTAATCCTCCGATGAGACTGATGGCAACTGCCTCAATAATAAATTGTAGTAATACGTCACGTTTCCCGGCACCAACAGCTCGGCGAATCCCAATCTCCTTTACACGTTCTGTGACAGATACCAGCATGATGTTCATGATCCCGATTCCACCGACAAGTAGAGATATTCCAGCAATGGATGCCAAAAGAATAGTCATCGTGTCAGACACTCTGCTAGCCGTTTCAGCAAGCTCAGTCTGCGAATTGACAATAAACTCTTCTGCTGTTGTTCCTGGATGTCTATTCTGCAATAGATTCAGAATATCTTGCTGAAGGATATGAATGTAGTCTCTGCTTTGTGCCGAGACAATTATGCTCATCATGCGCCAATGTCTTCCCAAGAGCCGCTGATATACAGTCGTGTAGGGCGCAACGACAATGTCATCTTGATCTCTCCCCATGACATTTTGCCCCTTGGGCACTAAAACTCCACGAATAGTAAATGGAATATTGCGAATTCTCATGATCTTCCCGATTGGATTGGTATCTGGGAACAAATTGTCGGCAACTGTTTTACCAATTACACAGACTTTTGTGGCATTTTCGACGTCAGAGCTATAGAATAGCTCTCCTTGACTTACATCCATCTCACGGATAAAGAAGTAATCTGAATCTACTCCCATTATGCTGCCACGCCAATTGTTGCCTTCAAATTTCAATTGCCCCCAGCTATTATAGACTGGTGACGCATAAAGAACCCCATCTAATTCATTTTTAATGGCATTGACGTCTCCAATTGTAAGAAGATTTCCTTCACCAGCAGCTTGACGCACATTACTGCGGCTAAAATTGGAGCTGACCATCACTACGTTTGTTCCCATTGAGTTAACTTGGTCTTCTACAATCTGTTTTGCACCTTGACCAATAGCAAGCATGGTAATTACAGCCGCTACGCCGATGATGATTCCTAGCATAGTAAGGAATGTACGCGTCTTGTTTCGTAACAGAGATTTCATGGCTATTCTGACAATTCCTAATATGGACATTATTCATCCTCCTCTTCAGAGATTTTCGGTAAATTAGCGAGATCTGTTTTAGCATCTTTGGGAGAGCTATTTTCCTTATCTCGAATTAATTTGCCATCCCTGAAGGTAATGTGGCGATGTGCATATTGAGCTATATCAGGTTCGTGGGTAACCATGATCACAGTTTTACCTTGAGCATGAAGTTCCTGCAAGACAGCCATCACTTCAATACTGGTTCTCGTATCCAGATTTCCGGTGGGCTCATCAGCTAGGATGAAAGAGGGATTATTCACAATCGCCCGAGCAATTGCCACTCGTTGTTGCTGTCCGCCCGAAAGTTGGTTGGGAAAGTGTTTGGCTCTATCTTCTATACCGACCGTTTTAAGAGCATCCATGGCGCGTTGGTGCCGCTCGTGAAGGCTGCATTTCTTACAATAGAGTAGTGGTAATTCTACATTCTCTATCGCAGTGGTTCTGGGAAGAAGATAAAAGCTTTGAAAGACATATCCTATCTTCTGATTACGAATCTGAGTAAGTTTTTCGTCGTCCATATCATGGACGGATATACCGTCCAGTATATATTCACCAGAACTTGCTTTGTCAAGACAGCCTAGCAGATTCATGAAGGTTGTCTTTCCACTACCACTAGCACCCATTATGGCGATAAAATCACCTTTAATAACCTCTAAGTCTATATGGCGTAGAGCATGAACGCGGATATCACCCATCTCATAGACTTTAGACAAGGACTTGGTGGTCAAAAGAATATCATTCATCAGAACATTCTCATGTTTGGGCTGCCCGCAGCAGCTTGTTTGGGATCTTTGTAAATCACTCCTGTTATCAAGACATCATCTTCTTCCAAACCTTCAACCAGCTCTACAAAAGCTCCGTCGGACACTCCTACCCGGATAGCTTTCGCGGTAGGCACACCATCACGAAGTACCCATACTAATGCTACTCTCCCCGGATTTGTATTAGCTCTCCGGTCTTGCTGCATTTTCCCGCCTTTATCTGCATTCGCAGCACTTGTTTGCGGGTTGGATGTTCCCATGAGCTCTCGCATGGCATTACGACCTGCAGCCAGAATATCATCATTCCATTCTAATCCAAAAAGCTCCCAGACTTCTTTACTGGGGCGGAAACGCGTTGCAGCCTCTGGCACACGCAAAACATTTTCTTTGGCATTTATGATGAAGGTCGCATTGGTTGTCATTCCTGGCAAAAGCTTGCCATCAGGATTGTTAGCGTCGATGATTACATCATATGTTACTACGTTTGACTCGTTCCTGGGATTGAGGCGCACCTGCTGCACTGTCCCAAAGAATCTTTCCGAAGGATAGGCATCTACCGAAAATTCTACAGGAAGATCGAGCTTTATCTTGCCAATATCAGCTTCATCTACTCCTGCTGTAATTTGCATCTTATCCAAATTGTTGGCAATAATAAATAGAGTAGGAGAATTCAAGCTCGCTGCAACTGTCTGACCCTCATCTACATCTCTTGAGACGATTACTCCATCAATGGGACTGGTGATGTGAGCATTGGCTAGATTCTTTTCAGCACGTTGGAGACTAAGACGTGAGTTTTCGACATTCTGTATGGCTGTTTCCAAGCGAAAACGCGCTTTATTGACGTCATATTCTGGAGTCATTTCCTGATCTAACAATTCTACAAGAAGATTGTAATCCAATTCCGCTTCCTGCTGAGCAATAATTGCCTTGTTTAGATCCCCTCGAGCAGCTTCGAGGGCTGTCGCCAAAATCTCAGTATCAAGCTTTGCAAGCAGATCCCCACGCTTTACAGTATCGTTGTAATCCTTATAGATCTTTTCGATCTTACCGCTTACTTCTGTGCCTACATTTACTAAGATATATGGATTTAGAGCCCCTGTGGAAGTCACAACTTCACGTACTGAACCCATCGTGGGAGTCATGGTTCTCCATTCGGGTGCCTTTTTGGATTTTCTGTAGTTATTGATGATGATAATTGCCACTACGATGACAAGCAGGATGACGATGTATTTAATATATTTTTTCATTAGTTACCATTTCCCTAAGATGCTTTTTGAGAGGAGTAAGTTGATCTCTTCTTGAGTCTGTATGATTTGGTATAGATTTGAATTGTATTCAATATCTGCATCAATATAATCTGTCCTACTGCGATCAAGCTCTAAAAGTTGAATCAAACCCAGACGGTAGCGTTCCTCGGCAATCTGAATCTGCTCCTGAGCCTGTTGCAAACGTTCAGTATATAGCTCATCCAAACGGAGTAGATATTCTAGCTTTTGCTTTAGATTATCATACTCCCGTCTACTCTGATCTTCTGTTTCGGCAAGATTAAGGAGGGCTATGTCCTTATTGATCTTTGTCCGCGTCGAAGATTCTTTATTTGTAAAAACATTCCACAGAGAATAAGAAAGATTGAGGTTTAACCCATGGATAGTTCTATACTGGTCAAAATCAAAATCTGCTCCGCCTACTTCCCGGGTATAATTGTAACCCAAACTCATAGACGGAAAATAATCCAGAAAAGATCTGGTAAGATTTATGTCGTGTCTTTTTAAATCTTGTTCTAATAGCTTAATTTGCAGCATATCATCTGTATTATATTCTGGGATTCCCTTTTCGATCTCGATATCCAGTTCAGCCAAAGGGAATCCCATATCTTCCATCTGAACTAAACCAAAAAGATGATCCCGACCGTTTTTGATTGTGTTTTCAAGCTGAATTAAACTGATCCTAGAATTCATAACAGCAATCTCACTTTGTTTGACATCAAAAGGAGTGACCTTCCCCAACCTCTGCAATACTTGGTTTTGCTCCCATACCCGCATCTGTATGGCAAGATTCTTTTCTAAAGAACTCTTACGTTTGGTATCAGATAAGACTGAAACATACGCCTGAAAGACTTGAAAAGCATAATTTGAGTAGCTTTGTCTTAAGGCAATATCTGCAGTTTCTCGATCGAGCTTGGCAAAGCGATAGTTAAAATATGCCGGATCATTGAGACTAATGGTCTTACTAATCTCAAAGCCAGCTGAACTTGTCGTGGAAGTACTGCTGGATATAGGATCCAGATCATGGTTAATTCCTCCAGTCAAATTTGCATTTGGTATCAAGTTCCATTTGGCAGAGCGAAAACTGCTATAGCTGGATGATTTGTTCAGCTCTTCTTTCTGGATCTGAAAGCTGTTTTCCATTCCATGATCAATCAGTTGCTCCAAGGTATAGACATTTGCTACTAACGCTATGGGTAGCATTAAGATTAAGATCAGACAGTGTTTCATGTTCCCTCTTTATATAAGATTTGTTTCTAACATTCACATTTATAGCTACTACAAATAACTTTATTTCCTGCAGTTTTTATTGTAACTTCACACTATAAAACTCACAATAATGCAAAAGATATAAATGTTGATAATTTTGCAAGGAAAATCCTTGCCCGGATTTGCCACTTTATAAAATTGGCTTTAATGTATAAGTTAAAAATACTAAAAGGAGAATATAATGGCTTACAACCTCAGAAACAGACACTTCCTCACTCTCATGGATTTTAGCCCAAAAGAAGTAAAATACCTACTGGACCTCTCTATGGATCTTAAAAAGGCTAAATATGCCGGAACTGAACAACCAAAATTGAAAGGTAAGAATATTGCCCTTATCTTTGAAAAAGCTAGTACCAGAACTCGTTGCGCATTTGAAGTGGCAGCGCTCGATCAAGGGGCACACGTCACCTATCTCGGTCCTACCGGCAGTCAGATGGGCAAAAAAGAATCTATTGCCGATACAGCTCGCGTTCTTGGCAGAATGTATGACGGCATCGAATATCGAGGCTTTGGTCAAGAAGTGGTCGAAGAACTTGCCAAATATGCCGGAGTCCCAGTGTGGAATGGGCTCACGGATCAAGATCACCCCACCCAAGTGCTTGCAGATTTCTTAACTGCTATGGAACATCTAAACAAACCTTGCAACGAAATGGTTTTTGTCTATGCTGGCGACGGACGCAACAATGTCGCAAACGCTCTGATGATAGGCGCTGCTAAGACCGGCATGGACTTTCGTATTGTAGCTCCAAAATCACTTTTCCCAAAAGTTGAGCTTCTCGAAAAATGCAAAGAAGTAACTAAAGAAACTCATGGCAAGATCACCGTTACGGACGATATAGCAGCTGGAGTAAAAGATGCTGATGTGATTTACACGGACGTATGGGTCTCCATGGGCGAGCCGGATTCTGTTTGGGAAGAACGCATTAAACTACTCAAACCCTATCAGGTAAACAAAGAAATGATGGCTATGACTGGTAAAGCCAATACTCTTTTTATGCATTGTCTACCAGCTTTTCACGATCTTAAAACTACTATTGGTAAAGAGATTTATGACAAATTTGGATTAACGGCAATGGAAGTGACTGACGATGTATTCGAGGGACCTAACTCTGTAGTATTTGACGAAGCAGAAAACCGCATGCACACCATCAAAGCAGTATTGGTAGCCACCCTCGGTCAATAAACAAGACCTTCAAATAAAATATAAAGCCTCCATCTTGGGGGCTTTTTTATGATGTATATTAAAATCCTGTCACTTTAGGTCTTCTATATTTGTTATATACCCTTACCTAATCTAGGCTTGGGATGGCGCTCAGTACTTTCCCGGTAGTCAGCAGGTACAGGTACCAGCAAAATGGGACTTACAAGTAATTAAGCAATTTCTGGTAGATAAGAAAAAGGCGGGAAATAGATCCCGCCTTGACTTTAAGCTATATTATATTATTTATACTAAACCTTGATCACACATAGCGTTTGCAACTTTGAGGAATCCGGCTATGTTAGCACCTTTAACATAGTTTACAAATCCATCTTTCTGCAAACCATTTGCACGGCAAGCTTCATGGATATTGCGCATAATTTCATGGAGCTTTTCGTCAACTTCATCACGACTCCAGTTCAAACGCATAGAGTTTTGAGTCATCTCAAGACCTGACGTTGCTACGCCACCAGCGTTTGCTGCTTTGCCAGGCGCAAAGAGGATCTTATTATTCAAGAATATCTCGACAGCCTCGGGTGTGCACGGCATATTAGAAGCTTCGCAGACACACTGCACTCCATTTTTTAGTAAGTTGTTTGCGTCCTCGGCATGCAGCTCGTTTTGAGTAGCACAAGGAATTGCTACATCGACTTTGACCTCCCATGGGCGTTTACCAGCATAGAACTTGGCATTTGGGAATCTTTCAACATAGTCGCTGATACGGTCGTTATTTGAAGCACGAAGTTCCAGCATATAGTTGATCTTCTCTTCATTCAGACCTTCTTCGTCGTATATATAACCGTCAGGACCAGAGAGAGTCACAACTTTTCCGCCCAGCTCGGTAATCTTCTGAGCAGCACCCCAGGCGACATTCCCGAAACCAGAGAGAGCAACTTTCTTACCAGCAAGGTTTGTGCCCTTGGTCTTAAGCATTTCCTCAGTGAAATATACAACACCATAGCCGGTAGCTTCCGGACGAATCAAGCTGCCACCCCAATTAATTCCTTTGCCGGTAAGAACACCGGTGAATTCATTGTTAAGCTTTTTGTACATGCCAAACATGTAGCCAATCTCACGAGCTCCCACACCTATATCTCCGGCAGGGACATCAATGTTCGGACCAATATGGCGATAAAGCTCTGCCATAAAGGATTGACAGAAACGCATGATTTCAGCGTCTGAACGACCTCTGGCATCAAAATCACTTCCGCCTTTGCCGCCACCCATCGGAAGAGTAGTAAGGCTGTTCTTGAAGATCTGTTCAAATCCCAAGAACTTAAGAATTGATAGGTTTACACTGGGGTGAAAGCGAAGTCCACCTTTGTAAGGACCAATAGCGCTATTGAACTGAACACGGAAACCACGGTTTACATGAACTTCTCCCTTGTCATCCATCCACGGAACTCGGAAAATGATCACTCGTTCTGGTTCAACTATGCGTTCAAGGATGTTGTTTTTCACAAAGCGGGGATTTGCTTCATAAGTATCCCAGATAGTCTCTACCACTTCTTTGACAGCTTGAAGGAATTCGGGTTGATCCGGATTCTTCGCTTCGACCTTGGCCATGAATTCATTAAAGGTCATTTGGATTCCTCCATGTTTATTTTTACTTTATTCCAACTTATATTCTAGCATTTTTATGTCAAGGAAATCCGACGTTTATTCGTATTTTTGCGCATTATTCTCGGAAGCATGAAATGCCCCCCTAGAATCGTTATTCCGTTTATACTTTCCATTCAAAGTATATCATATTATTCAGCAATCACATACTAAGATCATATAGTGCGCTATTCCGGAATTTAATTAAATTAAATGCGTCAGAATAAACTTAAGATGATGACCATTTTACATTTTGCTTGACTTTCAGAGCTGAGAGCAGTTCTTGGGAACAAGAAAAACAGGGAGCTAAAATTAAAATGCGCAAAATTGATTACCACGTTGAGATAGAGAAGATTAGTTCGTTTGTCACAGAGTATCTAGAATCTACTAAACGTAAAAAATATATTGTTGGGATATCCGGCGGTATTGACAGTGCCTTAGCGGCTGCCTTGGCAGTTAAATCAATTGGCAAAGAAAAAGTGATTGGAATAATGATGCCATATAAAACTAGCCATCCGGACAGTCTTGCAGATGGCAAGATGCTCTGCGAACATCTTGATATTCAGCAATATACTTATGATATAAGCCCCATGGTCGATGCTTGGTTTGATAACCATGAAATGGATGCTACCCCGCTTCGAAAAGGAAATTGGATGGCAAGAATTCGCATGTGTATTCTCTATGATCTCGCTGCAAAGTATCAAGCATTGGTACTTGGAACCAGCAATCTCAGTGAAATCATGACTGGTTATTTCACTCAGCATGGCGATTCTGCAGCTGACATAGAACCACTTGGCAAGCTTTATAAGTCAGAGGTTAAAGCCATAGCTAAAATTATGAATTTACCTAATAAGATAATCAATAAAGCTCCATCGGCAGATCTCTGGGAAAATCAAACTGACGAAACCGAGATGGGAATCAGTTATAACCAACTTGATGAAATATTGTGGGCAATCGAAAATAAAGCAGATCTAGATACTTTTGATAAAGACACAGTAACAAAAGTTTATAACTTGGTCTCTCAAAGTAAATTCAAGCGAGTTCCTACCCCTCTCCCGGAGGCACCATGCTCTCTCTAAGCCGAAAAGATCGCTGTAAAAAGTGTCATAATGAGCGGGCTTTGCGCCTTTGCCCAAAAATTAACAAAGGTCTATGCTGGAAATGCTGCAATGAAATTCGTATAGATATGCAATGCCCATCAAGCTGTCCATATACACCGAAATTAGCAGAGGATAGTCTATTCCCTTCATTCAAAGCTGATAACAACCATGAAGCAGTTGATGCCATGAAATCTTACATTAATGTATGGATCAGCAAAGATAGTCCTGCATTTGATGGTACAAGTCCTAAAAAGCTTAGTCAGATAGATGCCGGTAAGCTTCTATCTATTTTGAGTGAATACCAATATCCTGGGAATTTCCCAATTGAATATTTGATGGAAAAACTAGGACTACCTCATGAATCAGAATCATATATCCAGACCGCTGAAGATGTCGTAGCTCAATACTTAGATCATATCATTAGCCTTGACTTTGGGAACTTACGTGCCCTAACCATGAATGATTCCCCCCTCGATGATCTCGAAAAACGATATGAACGCATCATTAGGAATATCCCCTACTATAAAAAATTAAAGAAATACAGCTTCATCCATAGCGGAATGACAGAGGATAGATCACAAAGTATTGTCTTTGTGGAGTTCAACTATCGTGATGAATACTGTTTTGTGTTACGCTATGAGGATGGATCATGGTTCATTCGACAAAGCCTTAATGGGAATCCATCTCTGTATTTCAAACAAAATGACCTCCATCAAAAAATAGCTACATTCTTGGCAAATGCTGATGATCAAAGAGCCTATGATGAAATCACTGAAGCTCTACGTAGTTACCCTGATAGCGCTGATCTATACTATTATAAGGCATTGTATTGGCTTCTTGTCAAACAACCTGAAAAATCAAAAGAAGATCTCAGAAATGCTATTGCTCTTGATAATTACTTTGCACCCCCATATATGCATTTGGGTCTGCTGTATCTAAATGATAAAGACTATAAACAAGCTAAGCTTTGGTTTGCTGCTTGCGTTAAGATTGCCCCTGATGATCTCAATGCTGCAAATAACCTTGCTATTGCACACTTAGCATTGGGAGAAAAGGCAGATGCAATAAAGATATGGAAAGATATCTGTAGCAAAGACCCAAACCATGAAATGGCAAAGAAAAATCTAGAAATTTATGGATAGATACTATCTCAAATTAGCGCTACGAATAGCAGAACGTTCACGAGGAATATGCTCTCCCAATCCTTTTGTTGGTGCTTTAATCGTGAAAGATGGCAAAATCATCTCTGAAGGGAGCACTCAACCCTATGGATATGATCATGCCGAGATTGTAGCTCTAAAAGCTGCAGGGGAACATGCCTATGGTGCTTCATTGTACGTGACCCTTGAACCTTGCTGTCATTTCGGTATGACACCTCCCTGTACCGAAGCAATCATCAAAGCAGGGATCAAAAGAGTAGTGATCGGCATTGAAGATCCAAATCCCAAAGTAGCAGGCAAGGGAATTCAAACCCTCCGAAATGCAGGAATCGAAGTGAGTGTTGGTTTCTTCGAAGAAGAAATCAAAGAACAGCTAGAATATTATCTTTGTTTCATACTAAAGAAACGTCCTTTTATCATCTGGAAATCTGCTCTATCACTGGATGGTAAATATGCCGCCAGCGATGGTAGCTCACGCTGGATATCAAATCTCGCATCACGTCAATATGTCCATAAAATCCGTTCTCAAGTAGATGTTGTGCTGGCCGGAGTCAAGAGTGTGAATGACGACGATGCTTTGCTCAATGCTCGTTTAGCCGGCAACCTCAAGCAACCACTTCGCCTTGTCTTAGATCCCCATCTTGATATTAAGCTAAATTCTAGGTTAGTCACAAGCGCACATTCATATCCTACCATGATTATGTATCATGAAGACAATCATACTAAACTTAAGCAACTTGAATCTGCAGGGGTCAGGCTCCACAAGATCTATGGGCAAAAGGACGAATTGGCTCTTACTGCTGTGATAGATGAAATATATAAAATGAATTTCTACTCAGTGCTTTTGGAGGCAGGAAATCGTTTAAGCGAATCCTTTTGGGAGCTCGGCTTAGTTGATAAATGTTTTATCTTCTATGGCAATAAGATCCTTGGTGGAGATAAAGGAGTCTTATCAAACTTTGATAGGCAAAACATAGATCGAGCGATAATACTTAAGAAAATCAGAGTCGAACGTCTGCACGATAATGTTTTGATCAGCGGTTACCCATCTATATCGCAAAGCTGATTCTCTATGATGCATTCTCTTAATGCTTGTTCAAATTCGATATAATAGATATCAGTTCTTTAGCTTTTAGTTTTAGTTGATCAAGCTCTCCGTCATTGTTGATAACCATGTCAACCTTATCGACTTTTTGGTGATCCGGAATTTGCTGATCCAATCTTAGCTTTAGATTTTCAAATTGATCTGGATTTCTAGCCTTCAATCTTTTGAGGACTTTGTCTCTGGGAGCTGTTACTAAGACTAAATAATCAAACAAATCTGTGAGCCCTGCTTCAAAGAGTAGTGGTACTTCAAAAAATAGCATAGCAACCTCTTCATCTTTGGCACTTTTGATAAAGCTCTGAATTACTTGAGGATGAATGATGGAATTTAGATAATCCAATTCAGAGGAATCATTAAAGACGATTTCGGCTATCTTTTTCCTGTCTATCTCACCATTTGTTAGAACTTGCTCTCCCCACCTTGCTCGCCAGATTGTATCGTTTTGCATTAGAATATTATTTGCAACACGATCTGCATAGATCACCCTCTGACCTTCTTCCTCCAAGAATGTACAAAAGCTACTTTTGCCAGATCCTATATTTCCTGTGATTGCTACGAGAAAAGCACTATTTTCTGGCATCTGTGATGATCTGCATGAGCTCTTCAAACGCTACATTTGTAGTAATCTCACCTCCGCGAGCTACTGAATTCTTGCCAGTTTGCTCTGAGACGATGATAGCTACTGCGTCAGAAATTTCTGTAATCCCTATTCCGGCCAGATGTCGAGTACCAAACTTGCGAGTATACTCTGGATTTTGAGAAAGCGGTAAAACAACTTTAGCAGCCATAATACGATCTCCTCGAATAATTATAGCACCATCATGCAACACACTTTTAGGGTTAAAGATAGCTAATATAAGGCGCATTGAGATCACAGCATCTATTTGTTCACTTTTTTGGATGAATTCATTGAGTTTTGTCCGATTCTCAAGCACGATCAGTGCCCCAGTCTTGCGAAAATTCATCGAAGAGATAGCATCTATCAATGGTGTGTAGACCGAACTTTTCCGAGTTCTGGTGAAAGCAGATTGGAGCTCTTTTGCAAGATTAAGCCTGCTCAATATTGTTCGTAATTCTGGTTGGAATAGAATAACTATAGCCATGATCCAATAAGTTCGTATCCCACTCAGTACAGATGATAGCACTCTCAATTCAAAGATACTTGCTACCAGGTATAGAGCTAAAAGAAACAATAAACCCCATAGTACTTGATATCCACCTGATTTTCGAATGATCAAAAGCGATTGATAGATCAAAAAAGCAATGATCAGTATGTCTACAAGGTCTTTAAATTTAGGTATCAAAAATTCCATACTATTCCTCGACCTCATAGATTGTTGCCAATACATCCATAAATTGCCGATGCGCTTGAACATCATGTACTCTAATTATATCAACTCCACTCATACATGCTACGAATGTACTCGCCAAACTGCCCCCTATTCTTTGATTTTCTGGGGATGGAGTAATAGCATCTATGAAGCTTTTCCGAGAAGCGCCTATCAAGAAAGGACATCCTAAGTTTTTAAAATATTCCAAATTCGCTAAAAGTTTAAGATTGTGCTCCAAGTTTTTACCAAATCCGATTCCCGGATCCAAGATGATCCTATTCGCATCTATACCATGGGATAGAGCATGATCTACTCTCTCTCTAAAAAAAATGTGAACTTCCTGTAAAATGTCCTGATAACAAGGATTCTTCTGCATTGTCTTTGGAGTCCCCTGCATATGCATCAAGACAACATCTACTCCAGGATGTTTTGCTAAAACAGTTACCATCTCTGGATCATTCCTAAAAGCGGAAATGTCGTTAATAATAGATGCCCCTAACTCAATGGATTTTGCTGCTACTTCAGCAGATTGTGTATCGATTGAAATGCATAACCCTGGTATTTCTTCTTTAAGAGATACCAGTACCGGTTCCAACCTCTGCCATTGCAATTCTGGAGCTATGCTGACAGATCCTGGTCGCGTAGATTCTGCCCCAATATCTAGGATATCAGCTCCTTCAGAGACAAGCTTATGTGCTTGTTTTATTGCTGCATTGGGATCTAGATAGAGACCACCATCGGAGAAGGAATCATCAGTTATATTTAATATTCCCATGATCTTGGCTTTCTGGAATATCCCATTAATGGTCATATGCACCAATTCCTATTTTAGAGTGAAATTACACCGAATACGGTATCGTTTTTCAGGATTATAAGGTCCAGTAAAGCCGAATCGCCAATCTTTCATGGCTTTGCGGAGAGCCTCCCAATGTTCTGCTCTTCTATAACTAACCACAGAAATACTGCTCATGTCGACCCTACCATTGGAAAGCAATTTAAACTCCACAATCACAGTGTCATCCATCAAGGGTTTAATATTTGGTTTTGTCTCATGTAAAAAATAAGCATCGGAACCCCCTTCAACGAGCGCAGAGGAATATCCTCCTGCTTCCAGTGGATTATCATTTTTTGCTATAGCTGAGGTCAATGCCTCAGTTAACGATGGATTTCGCTCGATGCTAGTAATTGGAACTCTGTTGCCTTCATCTGGAAGCTCCAATAACGGGCTGTCGATAGGAGAAACAAGAGGATTCTGAACAACTTCACTTTCCTCATGAATAACCGTAGATTCTGTAATGTCCTTGCTTGCGGAGTTTTCTTCTAAGATAGATGGACTGCTACTTTGGTTAGGTTCTGTAAATAAGGGTTCTTTTTGTTGCTCAAAAATCAAGTCAATTTCATGCCATTTTTGCTGCTCATCAATTCTTAGCGAAATGAACATAAACAAAAGTAGAATTATAGCATGAATCCCGATCGAGATCAGGTAAGAATACTTACTAAGGATAGGCGCAAAATATTGCTTCACCTCTCAGCTGCCTCCACTCCGGGATCAACCTCAGTTGCAACAAATATTTTTTCATAGCCTGCTGCTCTGATTATGTCCATGATCCGAATAACTTTTTGAAGTGGAAGATTCTCTTCCGCAGAGAGTCTAACGACCTGTTCCGGATCTTCATAATCTGCCTGCAGCAATTCCGCCAGCCTTTCCAAATTCACAGGCTCATCATTATAGAAGATTCTGCCATCACTAAAGAAACTTATATTAATATGCTGCAATGAATGCCTTGATGCAGATTGAGAACCTGGTAAGCGAATTGGGAGCCCTGTCTGACTGCTGAAATTTGAGACTATCAATAAAAAAATGATGAGCAGAAAGATCACATCTGTCATCGAAATCAGCATGGTTGTACTTATCTTTTGTTTAGAAATTCTGAGTTTCATGAAAGATTCTTCTTCCGAATTATATATTCTATGCCACTCTCTTGCATATCTTTGACAATGTTCTCAAGTTTTTGGACAAGGTCGTTGTAAAAGACAATCGCGATGATACCCACAATGAGTCCACCAATCGTTGTCAAAAGTGCTTCCCAGATACCTCCAGCTAATAAAGATATATCCACTCCAGCGCTACTATGGGCTTGGATTTGCATGAAAACCCGAACCATTCCAATCACTGTTCCTAAAAAGCCTATTAGGGGAGCGATTGCGGCAATTGTACTAAGCCATCCCATGCCCTTTTCCAGCCGGTGAAGCTCAAGATTCGCAGCAGACTCCATGCTTTGATGAATTAATTCCTCGTCATCGGTTTTAGCAAAGAAGAGCTTTTGGAGCATAATACCCAGGGGACTTTTTCTCGGCTCTTCTTGTATAGTTCCAAGAATTCCTTCCAACTTTGTTTGTTCTTGCAGTAAGTCAGCTAGCTTCTGATTGTCGCGTTTAACGCACCTAAACTGATGGTATTTTTCAATTACAATCCCTAGCATCGCAATGGATAACAGCAGCAATACGTACATCAGAATGCCACCCCGTAGGAGTAATGATAACAGCGTCATAATGCCTCTTTCTATCTATTTATAGATTTGTATACCCGCCCCCTCATATAAAAGAAGGGGCAGGTATACCTTATTCGATTTATCCGTGTTTCTTCATGAAATCATTCATGAATTCTGCTAAAGCATGTGCTGAAGTAAGAGGAAGAGAATTGTATGTGCTTGCTCTGCACCCACCAACTGATCGATGTCCTTTAAGACCGATCATACCGACTTCTTTAGCTTCACTGATAAAGAGTGATTCCAAATCTTCATTAGGAAGGCGGAAAGTGATGTTCATCAACGAGCGGTCAGCTTTTTCCACCGTTCCTTTGTAAAATCCGCCCGAATTGTCTATCGCATCGTATATATATTTTGCTTTTACTTGATTGTTTGTAGCGATTTTCTCCAGTCCTCCCATATCCTCGATCCACTTCAAGACCAGACCGATCATATATATAGTAAATGTCGGAGGTGTATTATACATACTGCCTGCTTTAGCATGTACATTGTAATCCAGCATTGAAGGAAGCCCTTCCTTAGCAGTAGCTAGAAAATCTTTTTTGATGATCACGACTACACAACCAGCCGGTCCTACATTTTTCTGTGCTCCTGCGTAGATCAATGAATACTTATTAATATCGATAGGTTTACTCATAAAGTTTGAACTCATATCTGCAATCAATGGTAATCCGTCTGGTACATCCGGATCGTAATGCCATTCTGTTCCATAGATAGTGTTATTTCCTGTAATGTGTAAATATGCAGGATTATCTGAGAGCTCATAAGATTTGGGAATATATCCAAAATTTTTATCCTCACTGGAAGCTGCAATATGTACGGGTTTGCCGATCTTTTTGATCTCTGCTATGGCTTTCTTAGACCATGCACCAGTGTGAATGACATTGGCGACCTTCCCATCATGGGCAAAACTCATAGGTACCATGAGAAACTGCATGCTTGCTCCACCTTGTAGAAATAGCACTTCATGCTCATCTCCAAGACCGTATATACGTTTTACAGAAGCATATGCATTGTCGATGATAGCTTGATACTCTTTGCTACGATGGCTCATTTCCATTACAGAAAGCCCCATCCCTTTGTAATTGAGAAAGTCAGCTTGAGCTTCTCGAAGCACTTCTTCGGGAAGCACGGCTGGTCCCGCGTTAAAATTGTGTACGCGTTCCATTTGGATCCTCCTGGATGTATTTTTTTGTTACTTTAGTGCAAGGATTTCAAATGCTATTTTTTAAGGCAAGCTATTTTTTGTCTTCGAGAATTATATTGACTAAAACTCGTCAGTTTTAAGCATGACTCAAAGGATTAAATCTATGTTACATAATATATTAAAGGATCGTAAATTGATTCTTGCTTCTCAATCTCCGCGTCGCCGCGAGATTTTTGATATGCTGCACCTTCCATACAGTGTAAGGGTTAGCAACATCGCTGAGCCACTCACTGATGAAAACCCTGCATTACAGGCTAAACACCATGCCCAAAATAAGGCAATGGCAGTCTTGTCCTTTGAGGATAACGATGAAATCATCGTTAGTGCGGATACTATTGTAGTAATTGATGATATGATTTTAGGGAAACCTACAGACAAAGATGAAGCAGCGCAATATTTGAGATTGCTTAGCAACCGCCGACATAAGGTCATTACTGGTATCTGTATCGCTCATAAAAATAGATGGGTAACTGATCATGAGATTACAGAAGTTAGTTTTTCGAATATCTCCGAAGAAGATATTTGGGATTATATTCGAACTAATGAACCCATGGATAAAGCTGGTGCCTATGGCATTCAGGGTTTCGGTAGTCAATTCGTACAAAGAATTAACGGTTGCTACTTCAATGTGATGGGATTTCCAGTACATCTTTTTTATAAAACTATCAAAGACTTTTTATCTTATGAGGATTTATGAGACTTTTTCGAAATGCCAAATTCTGGTACAAGGGAAGCTTTGATAATCAGATCAAAGCCATTCTATGTGATCAAGGGAAGATTGTAGAACTGTATGATGCTATTCCTGAGGCTCAGCCTAATATTGAACAGATTGACCTCAAGGGCAATTTTGTCTATCCTGGGTTTATCGATACACACACTCACAGCTTTGAAGGTGGTCTTTACTCACTCATGATTGATTTGAGTAGTGCAACAAATCTCCAAGATGTGTTTGATCTCATAGCAAACGGTGTCGAGGGTAAGGGGAAATTCATTTTCGCTTGGAATTTTGACGAAACCAAGATAAAAGAGACTCGCTTCCCCACCCGAGCCGAGATTAATTCTATCGTCAAAGACAAGAATCTGGTTATCCGTAGAGTAGATGGACATTCTTGTATGGTAAATAGCTACGCATATTACAATATCTGTCAAACTATACCAAATTTTCATTCTAATGATGAAGTCTTCAGAGGGTTAGAAAATGACATTGCAGTACATTGGTTTCACAACAATCTAGATGAAGAACTTATCCTGAGGTCATATCATGCTGCATCCGACATTGCTTTGCAAGGCGGATTTTCCACAATACATACTATGGTTGGGGATGCCAATATGTCTATCGGGCATTATTCTGTGATAAAAGAAAGACTTGATGAATTTGATGTGGATTTCATACTCTATCCTCAATCCTTCAATATAGATCAAGCGCTTGCTGTCGGTGCAAAACGCATCGGAGGATGTATCCTCGCAGATGGCTCTATTGGAAGCTATACCGCCGCTATGTATGAACCTTATTATAGCAAACCGATCCGTGGAACACTCTATCAAACAGATGCATTCTGGCGTGAATTCATCACCAGGGCACATCAAAATAACCTTCAAGTAGCAGTTCATTGTATTGGAGATCGCGCAATCGATCAAATCAACAAGGTCTATATGGCTCTTGCAAACTCAGATTACAAAGATTTACGACATCAACTTATTCACTGTGAAGTGACAGACGATGCTCTTGTCAACCAAATCAAAGCATCAGCTGCAGTTCCCGTGATGCAACCGATGTTTGATTATCTCTGGGGTGGTGATTCCGGATTCTATTCAAAAACACTTGGTTTGGAAAGATCCAGGATTATGAATCGGTTTGCAACTTTTATGTCACGAGGAATCAGGGTTACTGGTTCATCGGATTGGTATGTCACAAGTTTAGACATCCGCAATTCTCTGAATGCAGTCATAAATCATCACAATCCTTCCGAACGGCTCAGCCCCGCTCAAGCCATTGAAATCTACACCGAAAATGCAGCTTGGCTTTCACACGACGAAAATTGCCGAGGAAAAATCGCTATAGGTTATGATGCTGATTTTAGCATCCTAAATTACGATCCGGCTCATGAAGTAGATGATCCAAAGATTGTTGCTATAATCAAAAATCAAAAAATAGTATATATCAATGATAAAGCTTAATACAGAAGATGTGATCCGCTTTACTACTCTTGAAATCAAGCTCCATCCCCATCTTGAGCCTGTTGATATATATAAATTGCTATACCAGGCTTTGTATGGTCCGTTCCATATTGTAAAGGATATCAAACAGCTTAGTTTAGCAATCGACTCCGAATTATGGCAAATGCAGAGCATTTACAAACCTAACATTCAAAAAATTGGACCACTGTATAGCAGATTGAGCTTGAGTCTTATCAAACAGGACAATGATCCAGAAATGCGCCAAAATCGCATCAAATGCATGGCAGAATGGATACTTGATTCTTGCGATACAATTGATGACGTCCGACAAGACTTTAAACATAATTGGTTCAAGTTCAGAGACATTCTTATACATCTATTGCCTGCTTCTAAGGGAGCATGGCATTATGCAGATCAGCTTGTAGAAGAAGGACTTCTGCCCAGTCACTCAGAGACTTTTCGCAAACACTATCAACCTCATTATAGGCTTATAAATCACAACCTAACCAAGCATAAAGAAATATTTTTGGAGTTAAATTCATGACTAAAACACGAGTAAGATTTGCCCCCAGTCCCACCGGATTTCTACATATCGGCGGCCTTAGAACGGCTTTGTACAATTACCTCTTTGCTCGCCATACTGGTGGAGATTGCATCCTGCGCATTGAAGATACAGATCAAAACCGTGAGGTAGAAGGAGCTGCTCAAAATCTGATTGATACCCTCCATTATATGGGCATTGATTTTGACGAAAGTCCGCTCAAACCAGGTAAACATGGACCCTATATCCAATCTGAAAGACTTGATCTTTACCATAAATATGCCAATTATCTTTTGGATGCAGGTCACGCTTACTATTGTTTTTGTAGCTCTGAGACTCTTCAACAAATGCGTGAAGAACAGCAGGCAAAGGGTGAATTCGTAAAATATGATCGCCGTTGCTTGAATCTTTCCACGGCAGAAATAGAAAATAACTTGGCAGCAGGAATCCCATATGTGATCCGCCTTAGAATGCCAGATGACAGAATCTTCGCCTTCGAAGATGAGGTGCGCGGTCATGTCGAGATGAATAGCTTCCAGTCTGATGATCAAGTACTAATAAAATCCGATGGATTCCCAACTTATCACCTTGCCGCTATAATCGATGACCACTTTATGAAAATATCTCATGTGATCCGAGGAGAAGAGTGGCTATCCTCAACGCCAAAACACATATGGCTATATGAATGCTTTGGCTGGGAACCTCCCATCTGGGTACATCTGCCATTGATCCTAAACCCAGATCGCTCAAAACTCAGTAAACGCATGAATGATGTATCAGTAGAAAGTTACCTAAATAAAGGCTATCTTAAGGAAGCTTTGCTAAATTTTGTGGCTTTATTGGGTTGGCATCCTGCTGATGACAGGGAACTTTATAGCCTGGATGAACTTTGCGAATCGTTTAGCTTAGAACGTGTTAACAAATCCGGCGCAGTATTTGATCTAACTAAACTTGATTGGATGAATAGACATTATCTGCGTACACTGCCACTTGAGGTGATTGCAGAACGTGCAGCATCTTGGTTCCAACCTCAGGATATAGTAGATCAGAGTCGATATCACAAGATTATTGCTGCTGCCCGTGAGCGCTCCACCCTACTTCCAGATCTGGCAGAATATGCTCGAATGTTTTTTGCCTCCGATCCCATCTCTGATGATAATATTGAAATCGTCAGCTCTGACGACTCCCGCAAGGTTCTTGCTTGGTTTAAAGAGCAAATTAAAGATATCTCAGCTGAAGATGCTGAGAAGATTCTGGAGATCACAAAAACCGGAATAAAAGAGCTGGGAATCAAAGGCAAGGCTTTTTATATGCCCCTTAGAATCGCATTGCTGGGACAGCCTCATGGACCTGATCTGCCCACGATCATTAGTATCCTAGGGGTCGAGGAAAGCTGTCGCAGGATAGAGCATTATCTGTAATATTGATTTTGCCAAACTTATCTTGGGAAGTTTATTCATAAAGCCCCATCTTGCAGCTTAGCAAGGCTCTAGCCTTCTCCCTCGTTTCTTGCTCATTCATCAAATGTGCAAGAAACGAGATATCAATGACTTAGAGACTTTGCACGAAAGCTCTCTGCAGCATCCGATAAGAACTTCCTAAATGCTTTCTCTGCCAATGGGATATCCTCTTTCTTTGTCAGATATATCGGATCTGAATAGATGATCCTAACTTTAGCAAATGGTTTAGGAAATCGAAAGCGATCCCAAGACTTGAAAACCCACTCTCGATTTGCATCACATGCCACACCTACTATCGGAATTTTTGCCAACAATGCCAATTGATATATGCCGGGATGAATAGTACCAACCGGACCTTTGGGACCGTCTGGAGTGATAGCTATGGAATGAGTCTTGCTTAGCCTTAGAAGTGTCTTGAGAGCCTGAGCTCCTTGTCTGCTGCTGGAACCTCGTGCAACAGTATAGCCCAGTTCGGTAATTGGAATTGCAATTAACTCACCGTCTTTGGAAGCAGAAACTATCACAGCTACTTTATCACCTGCTCTTTGTAACGTGCAATACATCAAATCTCGGTGCCAGAATCCATACACAACCGGTTCTTCGATAGGTTGATTTGTTACTTCAAAGCGCAACGTAGAGCGAATCATCCTCAGTAACAGTGCGGCAATTTTACCGTAGACTACTTTTGTAAGTTTACCCATACGTGTCCAAAAGATGTGAGATAATTTTTGGCACTTCTTCACTTGGCCTTTTGTCACTGAGCATCGCATGCAATTTGCGCAATTCTAATAGCACAACATCACGCCTAGGGTTTGGAGGCAAAAGATCGTTGACTTGTTTATAAATATTATCAGGATTCATATCATTTTGTACTAATTCCGGCAAAACATCATTGTCAAGGATGATATTAGGGAGACCGATGCGAGAAACCCTGATGAGGTGTTTACCAATCTGATAGGATATAGGATTGGCCTTGTAACATATGACACTGGGAGTACCCACATATGCTGCTTCCAAGGTAACAGTTCCGGAAGTGCAGACCAATGCAACACAGTGTTTCATCATGTCGTAATTATATCCATCAATGATATTGAGATTTTGTAATCCTGATTGTGATACCATATCCAGAAATAACTGGTGGCTGACACTGTGAGATTTTGAGACTAGAATCTCATATTCTTCCACATCCCATTTGCTAGCTGCTTTTAAAAATACAGGGAGCATCTTTTTGACTTCACTATTTCTGCTTCCAGGGAAAAAGCCGAGCCACTTTTTATTTATATTTAGATTATAAAATCTAGCAAAAGCCTCTCTGTCAAGCTCGTGATGGATCTCCTCTGAAATAGGATGACCTACATAACTGCAATTGATATTATGAATCGAAAGCAAGTCTTCCTCAAAAGGAAGGATGCAGGCTGTGTGTCTTACATTCGCTTTGAGTTTGAAAACTCTTTCATGCTTCCATGCCCAAAATTGAGGAGCAATATAATATAAAACTGGAATGCGCATATCATCTGCTATGGCAGCAATCCTAAGATTTAAGCCTGGATAGTCCGCCAAGATGACAAGATCCGGCTTATCCTGCTCAAAATATTGCTTTATGCGGCGCTCAACCTTTGCAAAAAAAGCAAGATGGCGAATTACTTCAACGAAGCCCATTACGGAAAAGCGATCGAAATCAAAGAGCGGTTTGAGTCCCTGTGCTTGCATCCTGGGACCCCCTATACCGACATGATGATAACGTTTCCCATCTCTTGCAAGAGCTTTCATGATTAGCTCACAATGCATATCACCACTGCTTTCACCTGCCAGCCAAAAGATTGAGATTAACTTATCCATTAGTGCACCACCAATAAACCCATCAATGAAAGCGGAGTGACTATTGCACTTGCCACTAAAACACCAATGAAGATAAATAACATAGATCTCCAAAAACTAATGCCAAAGATTCTCGATGCCAAAGATCCAGTCCAGCCTCCTGTGCCTGGTAAGGGAATGCCCACAAAAGAGACTAACCCGATGGCTTCATAACGCTGAATGGCCTTTCCTTTGCGCCGAGTACGCGCATAGAGCCAATGTGTAAATTTTGCACCCAGTGGGACTTTACTAATCAGCATAAAGAACCAATCAATAATGAGAAGTAAAAAAGGTATTGGAATCATATTTCCGATGATAGAAAGTAGCACCGCTTCATGCCACGGCATCCGGAACACCCAGATGGCGAAAGGGATGGCTCCCCTAAGTTCTATGATAGGCAACATCGATATGATCAATACGATTACCCTTGGGTCCAAGCCCCGATCTTCAAGCCATGCTACCACGCGCCCTGAGAAACTTTGGTTGGTATCCACCTCATTTAGATCTTCATTGCTGGACATATATCGATCCGTATGCATTTGACAGTGCAATTGCACTCCTGCTATCAAAAGCAGAATTAACAGCATATATGTTCTTATCCATCTATTAATCAAACGAAAACTCCAATAGGTATTTATAGGTATTTACGTGACCATCATTTGTCAAACAGGTAGATTCTGTCAATTCAAAAATGTGAAATTAATACTTGACGTAATAGTTAAGTTGAGTGTTATTGAAAATTAAGTATTATTACAATAGCGAAGCAATAGAGGAGAATCATGAAAAAAACATTACTCTTGATCGGGATGACCTTAATCCTGATTCATCTATCCGCCTATCTTACAGAGACAGCGTCTTTGGAGATGTTTTTAACCGGTACTGAAGAAAACTGCGATTACGACAATTGGATTTCACATATCTCCGAAGGTATAGCAGTGCAAAATTATAATCTTTATGCTCCATACGATAACCAAACTAACGGCTTTGGTGGCTACCATACCCCTTCCTCTAATGAGCTAACTCAATGGTCAGACATCGTATCCTTATTCTTGTCAGGGATGCTCCAACAAGCCCAAGATTTGATTGATCAAGCCGGATTCCCATATCAAGTAGTAGAATTTAATGATACTGATACAGATCGTACCTACTATATGCTTCGTGAAATTCCCAATTGGGAGCACTATGATGACAATGGAACTCCCAATGATACATACGACGATGAACTCGGTGCATTTGACTATGGTTGGGGACTGTATATCTACAATCCTGAAGCCCAACGACCAATCATTATCACAGTGGTACACCCTAATGACGACTTCCCTGCTACTATCATGGCATATGAAGCTTTTACAGTTTGGGACGCACCATTCCTTTTAATCTCCGGCGCGGGAAGGGAGGTAAGTTGGACTAATTATGGCACATATACAAATTCAAAATCGCTTTCTGATCCATCCCGAATTGAGAATCATCCTTTTAATGTTGCCTATCAAAGATTTGCAGATAAAATCCGCACAGAGCAAAACAGAAGGGAATTTTCTGCCCAGATCCATTCTTATGACTGGAATCGACACGAGGGTATGGCATCAAATCAGATCTCAGCAGGATATAACAAATTATGCCCCAATCTACCAATCAGGGACTTGAGTAGCAGGAAAAATGATCTCATCAATAAAGGAGAACATCTCATGATCCCAGCAAATACCATAGGGATACATGACGATGTATATCTCAATGATTATTATACTGTAAATTATTCGATATATGATTTTACCTTCTCCGATGGAGAGCACGAATATCCCGTAAACAATGCGATAACTTTGCCTGGATACTCACTAAATCGTCAGACTTTGTATACTCTGAATGGTTGGAACGATTATGACACTATTGATCCTTTCTTCCATATAGAAATGGACGAGCTACCGAATGCATATGATGAGACAGAAAACAATTATAAGTGGTTTTATGGATGGAACGAAGATATCGCAAAATGGGACTATAACAATACTTACACAAATATTCGACAATACTATTCCCGCTGGATAAATGATTTGGATGAATTGTATGACGATATGTTCCCACTAAACGATGAGATGGATCCCACAATGCCAGATAATTTTACAGTGATTAACAGCTCAATGTATTATGCAACTCTGGGATGGGATAAAAGTGATTCATATGATTTTGATAGCTATGAGATTCTATATGCTACAGAACCCATAGGGGAAAATAACTATCAAATCTTTGACCGGAACAATGCTTCTGCCTTAGCATCTTTGGCATGCACTTCCATAAACGTTACTGGCTTAAATAGCTCTAACAATTACTACTTTAAGATTCGTGCACGTGATAAGAACGGGAACTATTCCGACACATCCTATGAAGTAACTACTATCCCCGCTCCAGCAAACATCACAAATTTCACAGCTCATGGCATGACAAATTCTATTAGACTTTACTGGGTAGTCGGATCTACAAATGGGCTTTTAGGTTATAACCTATATCGCAAACCTTTAGATGGTGAATGGGAAATGATCGACTCTTATGCAAGCAACCCATATCTAACACCAGGGAATAGTTATTATGAATATTGGGATACAGATTTACCAAATGGGCAACATTTTACTTATCGTATCAGCATGGTTGACGAAGCATCATTTGAATACATTCACAATGCACCCCAATCTGCTGTAGCCGAAATAGTTCATGAGCTACATCTATCCAATGCTTCTGGCACTAGAACAGACACTATTGAGTTTGGTAACAATGCTTATGCCTCAGACGAACAAGATTCATATTGGGACACCTCCAAGACAAACCCTAATGCAAACTATGTGTGGCTAGCTTTCTGGCAGCCATATTGGGGACAATATGGGACTCAGCTCTCTCGTGAAGTTAAAGGCGGATATGACCTTGATACCGAAATGAAGACCTGGACTGTTCGGGTTCGATCCGATCAGCTGAATGTGCCGCTATTTTTGTCCGTCCCGACAGCTGAGACAAGATCCGAAAAGCTCTATATCTACGATGCAGGTACTGGTAATTGGCATAATCTGCAAGATGGTCCGTATGAATTTACTGTTAGCAATAGCAATATCAGAACTATGACTCTTTATTGGGGAAATCTCCAACCCAGAGCATCTCATGCTTATATGGAAAATCAGATTTTCCAAGGAGGGAATACCATCAACTTCTCGTGGAGTAATATCAATCCCTTCCTTATCGATCACACAAATCTCTACATCAAGAACGCTACAGACTCATTGGCTATTTATCTCGATGTGCCTGCCTACATATCAAACTACAGCTATATAATTCCACAAGCTGTGGATATGCCCCAAGCAAAAGCTTATATAGAAGTAGTATCCACCGACGGCGTTCATGCAACATATCCTTCTCCATATACATTTGCAATCGTTCCTAGAATGAATTTGCTCTATACTGAGCCAGGCTGGAGCACTCGCAGCAATCCATTTATAAATGATATATTCTCAATCCCAGAACTGTTTGGTGATGGGGCCATGGGATATATTTGGGATGAAGATTGGATGCAGACGAACGATTTCTTTTCTGGTATTGGATACTTCGTGGAAGCCACAAATAATGTGTTCAATACCAGCACTTCTGATATTCTCGCTTTTGAGACAGATATCGAAATCGAACCCGGATGGAACTTTGTAGCAAATCCACATATGTGTCATTATGATATATCATCTTTGAAATTTACCGTTAATGGCACTCCATACAACTTTAGCGAGATGCTCGGACAAAAATTGATCTCCAAGGCTATCTATGTCTATCGGAATGGGTCATATCAGTTGGTCGATAGAATCGAACCCCAGGAAGCTTTCTTTATCAAAAGCTATGCCAGTCCAGGGAATAATATTGTGATGAGCTTCTATCCCTATTACGAAGCTCCGCAAGTGCTACCACCCGCTCCAATTTGGTCTCTCAAGCTGACTGCTCAGGGTGCAGTTACGGATGCAGATGAGATCATTATCGGCGCTAGCCCAATTGGAAGCGATGGATATGACTTCCGCCTGGATTTACCTAAAGCTCCTGAGAAAACCCTTTTCCCTAGCCTCACTATGTATATTGAGCCCACGATAACAGAAGAATTCCCAGAATCTGCCCTACAACAGGAACTACGGTATGATTTTAACCAGGAAGAATCATCTCAACAATTTAACTTTATCTTGGATAGTGATGAGGCACAAACTGTAGATTTTTCAGTCGCTGCGTTCAACATTCCCGAAGAATGGACAGTACGCTTCTACCTCGAAGATAATCCAGCAAGCCTATATGATGGTGAAAACTTTTCTATGGATATACCCGAAGCGGGTACTTACGCCGGCAGAATCGTAATCTACAATCACCCTGTTTCAAACCAAGATTTAGTTTCTACTCCGCTTGGTCGCATCAGTGCATATCCAAATCCTTTTAACCCAGAGGTGACGATTTCTTTTAATATACCTGTAGCAATGAATTGCAGCATAGACATATTCAATATTAGAGGTCAGAAAGTCAGAAATATCCACAACGGAATCCTTAGCGCAGGATCCCATAACATTAAATGGAATGGAAAAGATATGAATGGTCGTTCTGTCGCAAGTGGTATGTATTTTGCCAGGATCAATACCCCAAATACAAGTAGAAGCATCAAAATGATGTTAATGAAATAGACCTAAACAATATATTCCATGCAAGGTGCCAACTTCGTTTGGCACCTTTCTTTTTCTCTGCATACTTTTCGATTATCTCTCAATTGAATAGCGTATCCACGATTAAACCTATCCCAAGCCGGGAAGGAGCATTGACGATATGTTCTCTACATCGTATGTATATCCACAATCAATCAGCCATAGAATACCTAGGCAACTTATTCTCTCACAAAAAAAACGGCTCTACAAGAGAGCCGTCTGCGCTAGTTTGATAAAAATTTAGTTCTTAGGTAACCATTCGTCTTTGATGGTCGGTCGACGTCCTGGATTGGGATCCTCTATTTGATAGCTATGATTTGGTAGACTGTAAATTACCTCAATTCCAGCTTTGCCAAATTCTTCTTTGCTGGTAATAATAAAGGAATAATCGTTTCCATCATATTTGATAGTAAAGTCGTCGGTCTGAAGGTAGATTTCTCCGTTATCGCTGGTTTCTACAGTATATGAATCAGTAGACGTCATATTTAGCTGACCAAAATCGAAAGGATACTCGGAAAATTCATCATTAAGGCGGAATTCCTCAGCAGCATCCACTGCTTCCTGCAACACAGGTAATACGTCTTGGAATTTCTGATATGCTATGGCTTCAATTTCCTTATCCACTCTCAGCTGTTTCATGCCAAATATAAAAACGCATACCAAGCCAACAAGCAATAGAATCATAATCAATTCTACTAAGCTTACTTTGTGTTTGTCGGCTACTGGAGGCAAATTAGTTGTCTTTGCTTTTGTATTTTTCTTTGTTTCAGACATTATCTTCTCCCGATGAGTTCTTCTTTTCAATCATCCTTTTTAAGCTTTCTTTTTTTGTCAAACCATTTTTTAAATGATCACCGTAAAAGGCAGTTTCATTTATTCATCACTGAAACTTATAGCGCTGAGGTCTTCTTCCTTTAAAATCTTCTATAGAGAATGCTCGTTTGAGGTTAAGCTCGATATTGACTGATGATTTCGAGCTAAGATGATCTAGACTCACAAATAATTCTATGAAGTCCCAAATAAGGCTGGGATTACGAAGTCTTACCCCCATTCCTTCAGAAAAGAGACTTTCTCTCGTTTGAGAATCGAAACGACTATCATCCATGACTGCAACTTCGACAAATCCAAATGCAGTCAGCTGGAAGCCCCAGAGCGAAATTGGCAAAGAAAGATCTTCTTCCAAGCTCAAGAAGTAAAGTCTGGTACCTTGAAGATCTTGATTTCCGCGATAGAGTAAGTCGCTATTCAGGCTCAAGCTTTCCGTAGCTAGTCTATTATAGCCATGCACATATTTTGCTCTGATAAAGCTACGCCCCTTCACTTGTCCGATGCTCTTGCTTTGGGATATATACATGGGCTCTATAGCGACGACAGCCTGTTCTGCAGCTCCATCATGCACAAAACCCTCAACTATTGAGTTGATAAAGAGATACTGATCTTTGGAAGGAAATAGTGACCATGCTGAATGCAATCCCACAAAAGGTCTATGCTTATATTCTCCAAATTCATAACCACCGTATAATTCCACCAAATAACCTATCGGGAGATAGTCATTATCCAAAAAAGAACTGATTCTTGGTAAGTAACCATAGTTGTTTTTAGTAATAGCCAAAGAGCCAAGTGCAAATATAGATTCTTGCCAAGGCATGCCGTTAATCGGCTCTGTTATTGGTCGCTTTTTATATAGTGTATGCTCTAAGCTAAGAGCAGCATAGGAATTCCTGGGATAATCCCAAAAATCAAAACTACGGGCAAACCAAAGTCCTGTTTCTTGTTTTTTTACTCTTGTTGTATCTCGAGGAGGGGATGTATTGGTCTTTGTGAAATCTATACCGCCTGCACGCTTATATAAAGGATGCAAAAAGGGACGATGAATTTCCAGATATAGCTCTTCCAAACCATGTATATCTTTCCAACTTACATCTCCCCTAAAGAATGTTCCCAATATATTGGGATTTGTAAATGAGCTTTCCCAATCAATTGATCCCTGATTTTGAGGATCAACATTCCATGAATTTTTGAGAGATAGTCCTGTCCCGAATAGATTGCGATCGGTGATTTTAACATTAAAATTATCTCGGTTAATATACTTACCTCCGAACTGTAGGAAGAATTTATCCCGCACCATCACCGTAATCTCTACATCCCCGTTCTCCATCTCATCTAGAACAAAGCTGACTTCAGAGAAAGAGTCTTGATCATATAGATATTGGATGTTCTTCTCCAAAATTCCTACTACCAAAGTATCTCCCTCGCTAAAAAAAAGCATATCCTTGATAATCCTTTTCCGCGTACTAGGATGTAAATAGTTACCTAGATCTACAGCATTTTTTACCAAGCCTGAGTCCACATTTTCCGGAGAAAACACATCTATAGATACAATATTTATTTTGCCGATTTTCTTTCCATTCCATTTATCATAATTTAATTTAGAATTTGGTAAATTCTGTTCGCTTTCATCACGAAAAAGCAGTGGATACATTCTGGAAAGCAATCGATTTTCTTGCATAGCCTTTTGTAGTCCGCTAGGAGAGTTATTTTGATTTAACTCGATGGGAGTGGTTCCTGAATCATCTACAGATCCATAGACCATTGACGGAGTAAGCACCATCAAAAAGAGGATAAGCGCAAAAAACTCCCGGGTATGAATTCTCAAAAAATACATCATATCTAAATCTCTTTATTAGCTATAGCACATATCTTTAGCCATCAAAGAGCAAAATTGTGGATATTGACTTTTGGTCAAGCAAATCAACATAGAGTATTGATACGAGCTTTAATTCACAATTCATATTTAAAGATTTCATGTCATTTATTTTGTTAACACATAAACCAGTATGTTGTGCTGTTAATAGGCATTTTAATTAGCTTAATTCTCTTCTTTTAACCAAAAAATATGTTCCCACGATTAATACACAGCTGATTCCCAGTCGGATTAAAGTATCTATGTGAGAAATGTCCTGCCAGGCAAAAAAACTAAAACTAGGGTATTGTCCACTTAATATCATAGTAATAGTATTCAAAGGAGCTGCCAAAACCCTCATATAATATCGATATATACTAAAGTATCCGACACCCAGCCAGATATTTAGCATGTAGAGCATGATATCCAGCAGTATGATGATACCCAGCATACTTATAAATGAATTTCTTTTAAATATGCTAGCAAAAAATCCACATAGAGGCGGAAATACCAAAAGAGACATTAACGTATAGGGTATCGCATTCATAACTCCATTCAATCCCAAGGATAAATTTGATAGCCCATAAATGGAAGAGATGGCGCTCATCAGGATACTGTTTGCAACTGCCAATACCACAAACGTCACGAAAGAGCCGAATATCACGAAGATATACTTTGAAGCAACAATCTTTTTAAGACTCACGGGTAAGGAATAGTGAAAAATATCGCATTTTCTTATACTATCCTGATTTATGACATTGTCTGCTAGATTCATAGATCCTAATGTCGCTAAAAAACCCAAAAGAATTGAACTTCCAAAGTGCACTCCCCAGATCAAAGCATCCAGATTTCCCTGTTGTGATGAAACCAAGATATTCATTTCGCTGTTAGATGTAAAATATGTATAGATAAAGATGATAAGGATAAAAGCATAGTTTGCTAGCAGGAACCACGCTGGTGATAACATGATCTTCCAATATGTCTGCCATTCTTTGATAATGAGAGCCTTAAACTGTTTCATTATATCCTCCCACCACTTCCATAAAGATGTCTGATAAAGACGCCCTGCTATAGTTTGCCCCGTCAATATTAATATCTGATGGCAGAACGGCGTAAACTAAACCAAGACTTCGATTCAAGATCTTCGGATTATGATTTTTCAGAAGGTCTTCCTGATCTGAAGGAATCCTAACCACGTGATATTTGGATTTGAGTGAATCGACCGTTTCATTGATCACGATCTTACCTTGATCCAAGAATATTATTTCATGCAAAATATCTTCGATTTCTTCGACTTGATGGGTAGAGATAAAGATTGTGCGCTCTTCATCAAAGTATTCGCCTAAGATTGTGCTAAGGAATTCCTTACGAAAGGATATGTCCAAACCCAAGGTCGGCTCATCCAAAATTAAATAGCGCACATCCAAGGATAGAGTAAGTATTAAATTTAGTTTGGTCTTCATCCCCTTTGAGAGTTTCCCCACCTTTTTATTCGCTGGGAGATTGCTGAGTAAAAGTAATTTCTGACAGCGGGATTCATCGAATTTTGGATGTATATTGCGCACGTAATCTATACTCTGTTTTACCGTCAGTCTATCATCTAATCCGCTAGCGTCCGAAATAAATGCGACTTGCTCAAAAACCCTATGGTCTCGATGTTTTAGTTGCATTCCATCCAATATAACACTTCCCCTATGACGCAATAGTCCCAACATACAACGCATCAAAGTGGATTTTCCCGCACCATTTTTCCCTAAGAGTCCAATAATCCGTCCCTGAGGCAAAGAAAAAGTTACATCATCCAAAGCTCTAAACTTTCCATAATTCTTACTCAGATTAACTATCTCATATCCATGATGATTATCAATAGTTTTATCATATACAGTCATTGTCTTTCTCCATTCATGTTTTGAATAGTGTTAAGATATTTCATCCTGGGAATCACACTATTTCTCGCAAGCTTTAAGGAATTTCCAAGGAATCACTTTCACAGATGCCGTGCAACACCAAATAATCTTCTCAGGTGCATTATAAGCCACAAGATATCCAAGACTATGCTTCATGGGAAGGATACTTTCTTCGATTAATTCATTGTATGCATTCCGGGCAAAGATAGACTTTTTGAGATATTCATTTACTCGCGCTCGAGAAGAAGTAATTAAAAATTGATCTTTGATTACTCTAGCGGAGATATATTCTTGGATACATTTGCTCATCTGAGAGCATCCTGATATAGCATACTTAAATACTTCCATAGTATCCTCTTATTTTTATTTCACCGCAGGTTATCAATAATGTAGTCACCTATATTACTAACTACTTCAGGTCAAGTATTTTTCCCTTATTCATACAATTCCCTTGACACACAAAGATATGAATTCAAGCTAGAATCATTAATAAATGAGGTAAAAAGCATGAAAAGATATGCCCTACTTTTTGTATTTATATTCATGTCAATGATCGTATTTGCACAGGATATGCCTTTTACATTTCGTTCCACAACCAGATACTCAGCTTCTAGCATGATAGGGAAAGTCGAGATTGACTCAGTTAAATACCATCAGCTCCGCTTCATCCAGGAATTTAGTTATAAAAAGTTTGGTCTAGGCTTGGATCTAGATTTTTTATTTGATAAAAACTACAAGCTCAAGAAAAACGACTGGGATCACTTAGACGACATAATTGGCAAGTTTTACTACTTCCGCTATGCCGAAATCGGAGATCCATTCTTTTTCCATATTGGCGGATTTTCAAATTACACAGTTGGGAATGGTCTCGTCATGCTAACCTATTCCAATATGCAATATTATCCTGATCAAAGGCACAACGGATTACTTATCGGGGGGTCATTAGAAACCAGATTTAAACCTCAATTGCAAATATTCAGCTCGGATATACAAAAAAACCAGATATTAGCCATGAATACCAAGATTCAGCCCCTACCAGATTCCACACTCAAATACATTGATCAGGGCATTTTGGGATTATCTTTGTATGTAGATCGCAATCAATATGGCAATCTTGAGTATACGTTGGGAGATTCTCTATATCAAGTTTACAAGCCTGAGGACAACGATTCCGTAGTAATTGTAGGACTAGACTATACTCAGCCTTTTTTTGAATACGATAAAGCAAAATTTGGTGTATATACAGAAATGGCACATATCTTTGATAGTGGCACTGGGTTCATCTTGCCTGGCGTCTATGCAGATTTTAATGTGATAAAGCTCAATCTAGAATACAGGGTTCATGGTGACAAATTTACTCCGGGATTCTTTGATCACTTCTATGAGGAAGAACGTGCTATGCTGGATACTCTTTCAATGATGGTCGTTTCAAAACAAAAGTCAGTAGACCAGCTAAAAGCATCCTATGGCTTTTATGGTAGAATCGAAGCTACTATCGCCCGTAAATTTAAAACCTTGGTAGCTTGGCAAAACATGTATGGAAATGAAATGAAGAATGGCAAATCACTATGGTTTAGTCTCAATCTTGACACTCAATATAAGCGTTTGGAAAAAATAGGCGTATCTTATAGTAAGACAGGTGTCGATAAACTCAGATTAGGCAAAGTAGCTGTTCCCCGCGCTCGGCTTTCCACAAGTATAACGATGAGCCTCAATGATAAAAGACGGTGGTTTATCATCGGTAAATACAGCGAAAAATATCCTGATAAAGAGGGTGGGATAAAATGGTGGAAAGATACCCAACGATCCTTTGGAATTGGTGTAAAATATTCATTCTAAGCCATATTATTATCTGAGTATCTTTGAATAAATCTACATAATGTAACCGAATTACATTTACTTTGGTTGGGTTGGGGATGCACTTCACAACTCTGTAACTCCTTATTTTCTCGTTTCTTGCTCACTTCTCAAATGAGCGAGAAACGAGGAAGGCATCTGGAGTCCTGCAAAATAGTGACTTAGAAAACTAAAAGGGTATCCTTAATTAAATATCAAAATCATTGCATATCCGACGAAACCTAATATTAATTTAAAAAGCTAACATTCCCCTAGTATTATCCGAATATACCTATGCTCATACACCTTAGAACTATCAGATCTCGCTCCGAGCTCTTCCAAGCTATATAGATTAAACAATCTGAAACTATCAACAAACATCAGATTGTGGATAGAGTGTATGATTTGAATATTACAACCCCCAAAACCGGAGAGATCGTTTAAACATAATCTCGTGCGTGAGTCGTTGATCTTCTTGCGGAGCATAGTTCAGTGTATATTCGAGACGATACTGTTTGGGTAACACTAACCTAAGTGAAGCTTTGTGAGAGACAAGGATGCTCGTCTTTTGCTGAAGATCTGTAGCCTCTTGGAGTTTCAATTCATAATCCACAAACGTCCTATATCCAATGTATTTACTCATAGTCATAGAAAGATTGTTAAGAAGGATTGATGAAGAGAACTGTGGGATATCTGAGATAAAACTCGACATGTCAGAAAATTGTGATGAATCTGAGGAATATTCACTAAAGAGATTTTGGATGAAGCCTGCGTTAATGTAGAATCCGTCCAAATGCAATGTTCGACGAACCCAATTTTCCAGTGGATAAAAGAACGGAGTCAAAAATGACGAATCGAGGTTCCCACCGATTAATCCTAGTGCTTCATCTTGTAATAAATTGTTACTTTGACCTTCGGGTAGATCGTCCATACCTTGATTGTATCTCAGTCGCGATAAGACCTGAGTGACACTTTGATCTTCAGGATTGTCACTGGCAAGACTTATCTGTAGTCGATCAAGAATGCTCTTATCAAATTCCGGTGTAGAATAGATGGTTAGAGTTACGGTAGTACCATCAGGAGTCCTTTTAAAGAATACACCATTTATATCCAATATCCCCTGTTTATCTATCATGCTAACAGCTATATTATCGACCTCGAATACTGTCCCAAAGAAATCAATGGTACCCCTTTCGGAATTTATATTCGCTTCTTGTACAATAAAACGATTTCCGTCATATATCAAGTGCAGAAATCCACCAGGAGTAATATGAAGATTGGTTGGATATGTAACATAGCGAACATTTTCGCCCACACGAACCATGAGATCAAGCGTAAAAGGTAGTGGTACGGGGTCTGTTTCCGGTTTGCGCCCGTTGCCCCGTACAGACATGATGAGATTAAGCAGATTATCTGCACCTGGAGGATAAAGGATATCCAGATTTGAGACAATGACATATGCTTCTATCTTCATGTCGTCAAAAGGACCTTGAATTGTAGCGTATCTGCTGGATTGTCCTCTAAGCGCAACATTTGTTAAGGATCTGGGAGGGGATATAACTGGTATAGTTGCTTGTATACCAGGTTCTTCAATCATTAGGCGTAAGTGTCCAAAATCAATAAATGATAAGAGCAAATGATCGGATTGATCAGGAGTGAAAATATTGTCCATATAGAATCTTCCATTCCCCATTTGGAAGGAACCAAGCTCTATAATGAAACGATTTTCGTCAAAGGAGCCAAGGATCTCGATATTGCGCATTGGTTCAACTTGATCTTTAAGGTGCACATATCCATTACGGATATCGAGATCTCCAGAAATTATAGAAAATTGATCTTCTTGTGTACTAATAGATAGTGCAAGTGATGATTTCCCACTTGATTCTTGGATATAATCCGTGAGTGTCATCAACCAAGGAAAGAGCTCTCCAGAAATCTGCACATCCAGCACGCTATCACCTTCATAAAAAAGATTTGTGATTGCGTTATAATCAAGAGAACCAGAGGCTTTCGCTTCAAAAAGTCCCTCAGTTTTTGCATAAAGAGTATCTATCACCAGTGCTTGGACTAATTGCGCACCACGAAGTTTTACTTCATCAATATCAAAATCAGCGATAAGTATATCTTTGGCTTCTAGGTCTACTTTGAAGTCCATCTCTCTATCAGGGCTCATAACATCTCTAATAGCCAAGCCTACTGATCCTTGCAGAGTAGCTTCACCAGGAGGATCGTAGAGAATATCTTGAATCGAAAGTTTGTCCATCGCGGCAGTAAGATCGAGGTTTACTTCTGGTAAGATACTACTCTCCCCTTTCAGGGTCAACAGCTTCCTATTTTGGACATTAACATCTCCATTGATAATAATATCCTCCAGATTACCATCCAATGCGAGATTAAGATTGATGGGAATAATGCTCAAGAGATCAAGTTGATTGAAATTTAAGCGTGCAGATAACTGACCAGAATTTTGCCGATTATAACTAGCAAATAGATTGAGCTTTTGAAATTCTGGAATCAATAGTTCAACATCAGGATAGTATTGAATTAGGCGTGCAGTATCAAGATTGTATACAGCAAGATCAAAATCCAGATCACGGTAGTCCTCAAGATTTAGTCGCCCAGAAAAGCTTAGAAAATCTTCAGCTTTGAAGCTATAGATCTTGAGCATGTTATCCTGAATCTCCATGGCAAGATCTATATCTAAGCTCTCACCAAACAGAGTGCCTCCACGAGTGTTTAATGCAGCGCTAATAGCCATATCCTTGATATCTAGGGAGCCGACAAGGTCAATTTCAGAATGGTAATCATATTCACCCTCAAGATTGGTATCCAAAAGACTCCGGAGCCAGATTTTGTCCTGCAGCATGATAGCGTGTAAGTTACCTGACACATTGGGTCGGAGAGTATTGATGGTATCTTGCGAATAAAGTTCATAGATATCCAAATCATTGAATTTCGCATCTAGAGATATATGGCGATCCAAAAAATCACCAACAGCAGAGATTGCAAAACCGTTTTCAGCACTCAGATTCGCATCAAAGAGCAGTGATTCATCAGTTGGACACATTGTAGCGTAGCCATTTACGCTTTTAAGATTGAGATCACCCATACTAAAATTAACATCATAAATATTTGCCTCAAGAAGAGGATAGGGACTCAATATCAACCCTTTTACATCAATATTGCCTCGAGCGATAAATGGCTGATTTTCAAGTAATACTGGAGTAGTGAATAACTCAGCATCAAATGACAAGTTCTTAGTATCAAAGCTACCTGCCAAGTTCAGATTCTGGTTTTCCCATCTGCTAGTTAGCATAGATAGAGTGGCAAGATTATCACTAAATTGAGCATTCAACTCGATATCTTCAAAAGCCCAATCCTGATATGCAAATCTTGAAGAATTCGCTTTTAAAGATGCTATAGGATCTACGAAGCTCCCATTTGCCAAGATATTAGCTTTCACCAGTCCGGACATCTGGGGCAATATATCTTGCATATTTACTTCTATATTTGCAGTTGATCCATCGATTGTCATACCATGCATTAGGTTTTTAATCCTAAGTTCTGCATTTAGATAGCTTTGTGCTATATTTGCATCTGGTATATTAAGCAATAAATAATCACCGTCAGTTTCAACATTGATGCGAGGAATGGAGACTGGATATTTATTGATCGCAAAGGCAGATGTATTCCTGAGGCGTACATTTGCCGAATAAATGGCAGCTGTAGAATCGGCAGGTTCTTGGTATGATGCGCTAGCAGTTATTTCGCTGCGCAAGTCTTGAATATCTGGATGGGTTAAGTATAGAGGCTCAAAATTCTGTATGGACGCTTTCGCATAATCTATCCTGCCCTTATCGAGCGAAGCTTCAAAAACCACCTTTCCGCCCAATGAGCTGGTAGCGTTGAAGCTAATCTTGCTAATTGAATCAACGTTATTTGCCCTCAACTCAATATTTTTAAGATTTTCTTCAATGATGAGGTCCCCATCATGAATCATCTTGATAGGCAAGCTAATATCCACACTCACCTCACCATTTTCCAGGCTTATTCTGTCAAAATAACCACTGATATCCGGAATAGAGAAAGATGACTTTGGCTTATACTCTTTTTCTTTAGGAACAGCGTGATATCTAACCGACGCTATTGGACGAAGGATCTCAATATTGGAGACGACACCTTCCAGTTTGAAACCAGAGAATATGAATTTGTAAATATTGTATCTGATGCGGATACTCTCTGCTGAAAGTGAGATCAGGCTATCAGGCATGGCAAATTGGACGTCTTGTGCAAAAATTTGTCTATCACTGATATTAAGGTCACCAAAGCTAAGTTCAATATGGGCTGCATTGCTAATAGTATCTGTAATTAATTTCCGCAGCCAATCTCTTCCGCCCAAAGAATACCATATAATAAAGAAAAGTGCATTGATCACCAATAGTAAGATGATAAGGCTTAAGAATTTTCTTGGGCGGCGCACTACATACTCCTAATTGCGGATCAAGGCTCCATCTACCAAATCATAAACCAAATCAGCTTTGCTGGCTGCTTCCGCATCATGCGTAACGATAACAAAAGCTTGATTTAATTCCTGGTTTAGGGATTTCATCATGTTCCAAACTTCAGAGCTATATATGGGATCCAAGTTCCCAGTCGGTTCATCAGCGAGCACCAATTTGGGTTTATTTACTAAGGCTCGCGCAAGGCTTACTCGTTGCTGTTCGCCTCCAGATAGTTGATTGGGGAAGCGGTTTAACCTTTCTGCCAAACCCAGATGGACAAGTAGCTCTTTCGCACGAGCTCGGGCTTCAATCTCGCTTTCTCCAGCGATAAGGAGAGGAAGAGCTACATTCTCCGTTGCATTTAGATCTTCTATTAGGTAATGAAACTGGAATACAAAACCAAGCTCTTGATTACGAATCTTGGGGGCGTCACTACTATGGGAATTTACCAACTTATCACCGATCCAAAGCTCTCCTTCGTCCGGAGAATCAAGGAGTCCCATAATGTGAAGCATAGTACTCTTCCCGCTGCCGGATTTCCCCGTGATACAAATAAAATCTCCAGGGGCTACTTCCAAGGAAGCGTCCGTGAGCACTGTGATCGTTTGATCGCTGTCTATATAACTTTTTTTAAGATGCTTTGCACATAATACCATTGTATGTCCTTCAGTTTCGTTGTCGTATGATATCTATAATCTGCATGTTTTCTATCTGTTTAAGAGGGATGTTGATGCAAGCAAAGATCAAGAGATTTGACACAGCAAAGACCACTGCAAGATTTACCCAAGTGATGTCAGCCGTTAACGTATCTATGAAATATACTTCTCCCTTAAGACGGTAAAAGCTCTGTATTTCAACGAACCATGATAATAAGAGCCCTAAAATCTGTCCACCGATAACTGCCAATAATGCGACTAGACCTACATGCCAGGAAAAGATCCTCTTGATCGAATGACCTCCTGCGCCTAAGGTCTTCAGCACTGCGATCTCTCTGGTCTTGTCTATGATAATAGTACTCATAGCTGAGATCACATTTATTCCTGCAATAAGAACCAAAAAACTGAAGACGATGAAGATTAACCATTTTTCCATGGTGACGAGTCGCAATAGACTCTGAGCATAAAGATCCCACGGTATAGCAATATATTCACTGCCCAGAAGATATATATATTCTCTGCTATATTGACTAGCTTTGTCGGGATCAGAAAGCCTGAGCTCAACTTTGCTGTAACCATCAGAAATCATCAACAAACTTTTTGCATCTGAAATGGTCGAAATGACTAAACTGTTATCACTCTCATAATATCCAGAACGATAGATTGCGGCGATCGTAAAAGTACTTTGATTGTTCTGTATTCCCAGGGGAGTAATTCGATCCAACCTTGGATAACTGAGTATAAGCTCATCTCCGATCTTTAGACCTAGCTCTTCTGCCAGATAGTGCCCCACAATCAATTCCTTAGGCTGTAAATCATAAGAACCTTTACTGATATAGCGAGCATAGGGAAAATCTTCAGAAAAGTCGTATGCACGTAAGTTGACAGCACGGACCTTATCCTGAGTCTGTACCATCAACGATGATTCGATACTACCAGTTAGGGATAGGATCTCACTTTTCTGTGCCAATTTGTTTTTAATTCTGATAAGCTCAGCTTGAGAAATCAACTCTCCATATGCAGACTGTATACTTACATGAGGAAAACTATCAAGCAGTAAACTCTTGAGATTAGTTTCATAGCCTTGGAAAAGATTTAATCCAGCTGAGAGAATACCTACAGAAAGAATGATCCCTATGACCATAAAAACAAAACTAAAGCGAAAAAGATTCCGCTTTGGGTGTTTTATATATCGTTTTAAGAAAAAAGTTTCGAGCCTATCCATCCTGATGCCTTGGATCGATATTTATCGTTTCCTTGATTGACAGCGGCAGTTTTGATGAGCGATTGACTCGATTGATGATAAGCTCCGAAATTAAGCCGAGAGAGATGAACTGTAGTCCCCCCAAAATCAAAAGAATACCTAATGATAGTAGAGGGCGATTGGACAGTGGCATGCTATAGAAAATTTTTAAGATCGCAAGATATAAAGTTATGAACGATCCTAACACAACCGAAAGCAACCCAATACGGCCAAAGAGGTAAAGAGGGCTTTTGACATACTGAGTCACCATCTTTACAGTCAGTAAATCAAAGAATCCACGCAAATAGCGTTCAAATCCATATTTACTTGATCCATACTTACGGGCTCGGTGTGCAACAGGAATCTCACCAACCTTGAAACCCAAAGAATGAGCTAAGGCTGGGATATAACGATGCATCTCTCCATATAGATTAAGTTCTTTGACTAATTCTCTTCGATAAGCTTTGAAACCGCAATTGTAATCCTTAAGCTTTAAACGAAACGCTGCGGCCGTTACGACGTTGAAAAATCTTGATGGTACCGTTTTGTACCAGGGATCATGTCTTTTACGTTTCCATCCTGAGACGAGATCATAGCCTTCTTCTATCTTTTTAAGGAATGCTGGAATCTCAATAGGATTGTCTTGTAGATCAGCATCCATGGTGAAGACAATCTCTCCCCTGGACACTTCAAATCCTTTTTGTAATGCTGCTGCTTTTCCGAAATTGCGCCTAAAGCGAATAACTTTCACTTGGGAATCTTTCTCGCAGATGCTCTTCATTTTGGCAAAGCTGCTATCTGTCGAACCATCATCTATAAAAATGATCTCATAGCTATGCTGTCCAAGATGTTGGAGAATCTCATGGTAGAGCTCAATCAAAGAATCTTCTTCATTGAACACAGGTATTACAAAGGATAAAAGCATGATTACCTCAGATTAATATGCTTACGATTGTCATAACCAATCCAGAAAAGAGCGGAATCTTGATATTATCATCTAAAGGAATGGTACATAATTCTGCTAATGTAGCCGATAAAGCGCCTGCTACTATTAACCTGGGATCTCCAAGCCACAACATTCCAAAGATCAGACAACTAACAAAACAAGCAAGACTCCCCTCAAAACTTTTTTTACTATTCAAGAATTTACGGTGCCCAAAATTGACCCCCACTAAAGCAGCAAAAGTATCCCCTATACTAAGAAACGCAATGGACGCAGCCGCAATCCGAGGCTCAAAAAAAGCAACACAGAATAGACTGGCAAAAATCAGATACGTTGCACCAGTAAAGTCCTTTAGCTCATGACGTCGAAGAATCAAGCCAAAAATTCGGTGAAAAGTCTTGTGAAAACTCCTTTGCCAAAAACGATTGAACTCTATGACCATGCTGATTATAAGAGATACAAGTAATATGGAAAATCCCAACCTTCGATTGTAGTCCAAAAGATATCGATAGCTCAATGGAATCACCAAAGAACAAAGATGTATGGTTTTTCTGAGAGTCTCGCTGAGATTTCTCATGGAAAGCTAATCATCCAAAATCTTAAGTATACGGATTAGCCTCTGTGAGCGCCACATCACCAAACAGTCTTTACATTCATCCCGAGATAAATGTAAACTACCACTATCAAGGTTCCATGCCCCACTCAGGTCTGCCACTCTCAACTTTTTGACCTTTAAAATGGGCTCGGGATTGTTCTGCCCCCAAGGCAAATGAGCTTCAAGGGCTTTCCAGGTTTCAGAATCCATTTCTTCCAACAGACATTCGGTATCATATTCCATATCCGAATCACTTACAGGGGGCAAATAGTGCTCATTTAAATATGTATTAAAACACTCCAAAAAACTATCATAGGAGGAGTGCTCCATTGAGAATCCTGCAGCTTTTGCATGTCCACCAAACTGGATAAGATGCTCCTTGCAATGTGAGAAAGCTTCCACCATATTAAAACCATCTTTGCACCTTCCTTCACACACCGTGAGTGAATTATGTTGTTTTAACATAATGGTAGGGATTCCAAGTCGATTTACGACGTAGGTCGCAGCAGTGCCTAAAAGTGCATAAGGAATAACTCCATCATCGTCATAATATACAAAATAATTTCCCACAAAGTCCTCGGTAAGAGTATCCAAAAAACCAAAAACTCGATTAAGCTCGCTCTCCCATAAGTTTTTTTCCTCCTCTAGCCTTTCAAAAAGCTTTGCTTTGGCATCAGATAGTTGATTTATGAAGCTCAAGGCAGAATGTTGGCCATTTTCTTCTCTGCCATTAGCTATAAGACGAGAAGTGTAAGTAATGAAGTTAAAAATCTCGGTTTGACTATCGACTCTGCTATAGTTTCTGAGAAGAAACTGAACCGTCTGGTCTTGTACATCTTCGAAGTTTTCCAAGACATGGCGAATTAGTACGCGGTTTATACCAATCATAGGTACTTTATCCGCGATAGAACCTACAGCAGCCCAAAAATAACTTGCGGGGTCTATAGGTTGATCCCATTGTCGACTTAGATAGCGAATGAGCATCAATGCTACGCCCACCCCAGCCAATGACTTGAAAGGATAGTTACACTCAGGTAAATGTGGGTTCATTATAGCATAAGCATCAGGTAGCATAGTTTCCTGAATCAAATGATGATCAGTAATGACAACATCACAGCCTAGATCGTTGAGTTTGCGTACTCCTTCTTTAGCAGAGATGCCATTATCCACAGTAATCACTAATTTATATCCGTTATTACGTACAAAATTGACAAAGTTATCTTGAATCCCATGAGATTCTAGGTTACGATTTGGGATATAGTAGCTATGACCCTGAAATCCTATGTCGTTAAGGAACTTGTAAAGTATATATGTACCGGTGATTCCATCCGGATCATCATGCCCAAATATGATAGTAGGTTCATTGCTATAGACAGCGTCACGGATGCGCTCTCCAATAAGATCAATACCAGATAAACTACTTTCATCTGGAAGATCATCGAGGCTAGTTTCCAGGTCAGCTTTTTGAATTTTTCTTGCTTCTATAAATCTCTCATACAGGCTTTTATTGTTTACCATTGCTTTAGCTCCTCAGCTTTTGGAATATCGCGGGGAGCAGTTCGATCGATAGCTCTACTGATAATGTCGAATCCGGTAAATCCAATTAACATCATATATGCATTTTCAGTTAGAGCATTGTTTTCCAAGGATCCTCTAGTCTGATATTGAAAAGCAAAGTCTAAGCTATTTATTTCACTCTTCAGATTCAAACTAAGTCCAGCGGTCAGGGTGTTTTCTTCTATATAATCGCCCCCGGTCTCGAATGGTAATGTGCGGTATGAGTAACCAACTCTAAGAGGGATCTTCGCCCACCAATATTTTTGACGTTCTGTTTCCGGCTCATAAGCGAAGCCAATACCCGCTTTCCAACTGTCTCTCATATCATCGGATATATCACTATATCTTTGGTAGCTAATGTCACTAGCCATCTTGATCTGCTTATTTAAGTAACCTGTATAGCTCACGGTCACCATTATTGGTAGCTTATATTCATAGTCTTGAGAATCTTCAGAGGTATGGAAACTCCGCCTTATGCTTTCTCCTTTCAGAGTGACAGGCATTGTTGCGTGAAGACCAACCGCGTGATTATTAATGCTTTGGATAGCACCAATTGTGAATGTGGGATTCTTAAAATCTCTTTTAATACTTTCAGTCGTAGGGACAGTAGCATGTGGTGCAAATTGCTCGAAACTACGATTATCATGACCAAAATAATAGTTGCCGCTAATTCCCAAGCTGAGATTCCGATAATTGTAGCTATATAACAAGTCTGCACGATAGATATACTTATCTGTGTCCTGCCGCTCTAAAGTGCTATCTGGAAGAATGATTTGATTTTCCACTAAACCCGTGGCAAAAGAATTGAACTGAAAGCCAAATCTATGTTGTTTCACTGGAACTGATATGCTAAAATATGGAAAGTCCAAAGAATTATCTCGAAATGTGCGTTCTTGATTCTGATACTCAGATTTGTATCTGGTATAGCCGAGAATCATACCTGTTCCAAAAATCGTTTTATTACTCCGATTGAACTGAGCTGGATTTCCATAACCAGAATTAAAACGAAAGATGTCACTTGTTCCCGTATTTCCCATTCCCATGCTATAGATATCTAAGCCATAGTATTGGATGGGAAATCCATCATAGCTAAATATTGAATTTCCTGCCCAAAGCATTCCTGCAATTAGACAAAGGCTAATTAGAATAGTTCTTTTCATTTCTTCGATCCTGATTTCTGTTGTTTTGCCACTTCTGTAGGAATCCTGAAAAAGCGGTAGGCATTATCATAGGAAGCTTTTGCCACTTCTTTGGGAGTTATCCCTTTTATTTGTGCGATTTTTTCTGCCACAAGATGCAGAAACAAAGGTGAGTTGCGTTGCCCACGGTGTGGATGTGGGGTTAAGTAAGGACTATCAGTTTCTATCATAAATCGATCCATGGGAACCAGTCTGATCACGTCATCAAGATGAGAATTGTTATAAGTAATATTTCCTGTAAACGACATCATCCACCCTGCATCTAGAACCTGTTGTGCAAAGATGATATCACCGGAGAAACAATGAAATACTGCTTCCTTTACACCTTCTTGTTTAAGGATATTATAAGATTCTTGATGCGCCTGTCTATCATGTACTACAACCGGCAGATCAAATTCTACGGCGAGATGGGCTTGATTCGCAAAAACCTCTCTCTGGACAGTGTATGGTGAGAGATTCCGAAAGAAGTCCAAGCCAATTTCTCCAATGGCAAGTACCCTGGGTTCTCTGACCATTTTTTTGACCAATTCAGGATCAAAATCAGTAGCGTCGTGGGGATGATAGCCCACAGTAGCAAAAATCCTAGAATGCTTTTTTGCCAGTTCCAAGGAAGAAATAGCAGTCTCCTTGTTGAAAGAAACATTAATGATATATTCGATTCCATCCTTAAAACATTTATTAATCAGGTTTTCCCGGTCGGAATCAAAATCCGGAAGATCCAAATGGGCATGAGTTTCAAATAGCTTCATCCTATCTATCAACCCCTTTTTAAGCTTTGTGTCAATTTATATCTACTTCTCAATCTTGTCAAAGGAATTTTGCCTCAAATCAAGCACCCCTGATTGCCACTGAAGAAAGCTCTATTCTAAGAGCGCGCGGGAACACTCGTTATTTCTATTTCCCAGAAAGACCGAAAATTACTTGAAACTGCGCCGAAACAGCAATTGCGGCTGTCTCTGCTCGACAAATGAGTGGTGATATGCTTATAGCAGGATAATCCTCAATCAGCTCTAGTTCTAGATCACTAAATCCGCCTTCAGGACCTATGATAAAGCACACGTCTTTATCAATCTTCAAATCCATCATGCTTTTCTTTGTTTCCTTTTCGGAACAAAACACAGGTTGATATCCTCCCGAGATGATTGTCTGAATGGCATCAGGAAGAACTTGATGCGCATGAATAGTAGGAAGCCATGGGTTATCACATTGTTTGATTGCCGCTAAAGCAATTTTCTCAAATCTGGATAGAGAATTCTTACCAATGTCCTTAATTGTATTCTGGGTTGTTATTGGGAAAAAGTCCCGGGCTCCTAATTCAGTACACTTTTCCACAAGTATCTCATCATGATGGTTTTTTAATAATGAAAAGGCAATCGCAAACCCCATCTTAGCCCTAGGTACAAAGCTCGTCTCAATTATCTCTAAGACTGCATGTCGTTTATCCATCGAGGAGATCCTCGCTCTCCCTATATAACCTTTCCCACTGTTAATCTTGACTTCCTGTCCACAAGCAATGCGCTTCACCCGACTAAGATGATGGTACTCATCATTATCCAAAATCAGTTCCTTCGTGTGAGCATCGAGATCTGGATGATAGTAGGACGGCATATTAGCTAAAATATCCCCTTAATTTCGAAAAGAAACTTTTGCCTGGTTTGAGGTCACGCTTCTTGTCAAACTCTCTTAGTTGAGAATAAAGCTCAGCTTCTTCCTTACTGATTTTAGATGGAATCATAACTACTATTTTTACGATCTCATCTCCTTTGCTGTAGCTATTCAACCCTTGGATACCTTGTCCTTTAAGACGAAAGAGTCTACCACTTTGTGTTCCGGCGGGAATCTTCATCTTCACTTTTCCGGTCAGGGTAGGAACTAATATTTCGTCACCCAATACTGCTTGAGACACCGTAATGGGATATTCTATAACAATATTATCCCCATCTCTTTCAAAGAGATCGTCTTGCTTTTCATGGATAAGAACGAGAATATCGCCCCGAGAACTTCCCCTAGGTCCGATATTACCTTGTCCACGGAGCCGAATGTACTGATTTTCTTCTACGCCAGCTGGAATTTTGACCGTGATCTCTTTGACTTTGTTCATGCGCCCTTCGCCATGGCATTTTAAACACTTGTTTTTGATTATCTTACCTTCTCCCCTACATGATGGACATTCGGCAATAGTCTGCATATGACCAAAAAGTGATTGGCGTACCTGACGCACCTGACCAGTACCTCGACATTGCGGACAGCTCTCTACTTTTCCATCTGCACTTCCAGTCCCTTGGCACGCGTCACAAGCATCTTTGGCGTTAATCTTGATCTTCTTTTCAGTACCAGTTGCTATTTCTCGTAATGATAAAGAGATTTCGATTTGGAGATCTTCGCCACGATTGGAGCTACGTTGAGAGCTCCGAGAGCTAAACCCTCCTCCAAAAAGACTCTCGAAGATGGATGAGAATCCATCGCCAAAGATGTCATTAAGATCACTACGATGGGTGAAGTTATCCCAAGAAAATCCTCCCGCACCAAATTGGCTCTCCACTCCAGCATGTCCATATTGATCATAGATCTGACGCTTTTCTTTGTCACTGAGAACCTCGTAGGCTTCACTTGCTTCTTTAAACTTTTCTTCCGCTTCTTTATTGTCGGGATTCTTATCTGGGTGATACTGCATGGCCAGTTTGCGATACGCTCTTTTTATGGCCGCTTCATCCGCGTTCTTATCTACACCCAAGATCTCATAATAATCTCGTTTTGCCATCATGTCTCCTGTAAAAATCTATCTTTCTAATATATATCATATATCATTGTTACTTATGTTTCCAAGGAAACGCCCAGACACCTCTGCTCGATACTATCTGCTCGCGCAAAGATGTCTGAGCTATCTTATTTATTACTTATCGTCTTTATCGTCCATTACTTCATATTCTGCATCGATTGGAGAGTCATCCTGAGGTGCTTGTTCCTGCTGTCCTGATGCAAAGTCGTTTGGATTAAAGCCTTGAGCATTGGGGTCAAAGCCTTGGCCACCCTGCTGTTGCTGAGTGTTAGCATAGATGACCTCACCAAGCTTTTGAGCTTTTTTGGATAAGCTATCTTTTATCTGATTGACTTCGTTGATATCAGATACCTTTTCCAGCTTTTCCTTGGCACTCTTCAACTCGTCTTCCAATTCTTTGCGATCAGTCTCTGAAAGCTTGTCGCCATATTCACTCAAGCTCTTTTCTGTGCTGAAAATGAGAGTGTCAAGCTCGTTCTTGGCAGATACAAATTCTTGACGCTTTTTGTCCTCTTCCGCGTGCAATTCGGCATCTTTAATCATCCGATCGATGTCTTCTTGATTAATGCTTCCAGCACGATCGATCTTGATTGATTGCTCTTTTCCAGTGCCTTTATCTTTCGCAGAAACATGCAGGATACCATTGGCATCGATGTCAAATGTCACCTCAATCTGCGGAACTCCGCGGGGTGCTGCGGGAATACCCACCAGATCAAAACGACCCAAGCTCTTATTATCCTGAGCCATAGGACGCTCGCCTTGCAGCACGTGTATGGTTACCGCTGTCTGGTTATCCGCTGCCGTAGAAAATACTTGACTCTTCTTGGTTGGAATAGTAGTATTTCTGGGAATAAGTGTAGTCATCATATTTCCCAAAGTCTCGATTCCCAATGACAAGGGGGTAACATCCAAAAGCAAAACATCAGAAACATTATCATCTCCGGATAGAATTGCTCCTTGGATGGCAGCACCAATGGCTACCACTTCATCCGGGTTCAAGCTGCGATTTGGTTTCCTGCCGAAGAATTTCTCCACAGCTTCCCCTACTGCAGGAATACGTGTGCTACCACCGACCATCAATACTTCATTGATATCGGATACGGTCAGCTTAGCATCTGCCAAAGCTTTTTTACACGGTCCTAAAGTCCGTTCTACTAAGTCTGATGTAAGGCGATTAAATTCCGCTAAAGTCAGATCAAGGTTAAGGTGTTTGGGACCTGTTGCGTCAGCCGTGATAAATGGCAGGCTAATATTAGTGCTTTGGGTTCCAGAAAGCTCTATTTTAGCTTTTTCTGCGGCTTCACGCAAGCGCTGAAGTGCCATTGCATCCCTGGAAAGGTCGATGCCTTCCTGTTTCTTAAATTGCTCCAATATCCAGTCGATAATACGTTTGTCAAAATCGTCTCCACCCAGATGAGTATCACCATTTGTGGCGAGAACTTCCACTACGCCGGAAGAGATATCAAGGATGGAGATGTCAAATGTGCCTCCGCCTAAATCATAGACTGCCACTTTCTGTTCTTTCTTATTATCCATGCCATAAGCCAGAGCGGCTGCAGTCGGCTCATTGATGATTCTCTTCACTTCCAGTCCTGCTATGCGACCTGCATCTTTTGTAGCTTGGCGCTGATCATCATTAAAATATGCAGGAACCGTGATCACTGCTTCGGAAACTTTAGTTCCCAAATATGCCTCAGCAGTTTCCTTCATCTTGGTGAGCACCATAGCAGATATCTCTTGGGGTGTAAAATCTTTGTTTTCTACATCGATATGCACGGCAGCTTGATTTTTGATGCCGGATATCACTTTATATGGAACTTGCTTGATCTCTTCTGTTACTTCACTATAGGATCTTCCCATAAAGCGTTTGATCGAAAATACTGTATTTGTTGGGTTGGTAACAGCCTGGCGCTTCGCCAATTGTCCAACCAATCTCTCACCTTTTTGAGTAAACGCTACCACGGAGGGAGTAGTTCGACTTCCTTCCGCGTTTGTAATAACTACGGGTTTTCCACCCTCTACTACTGCAACACAAGAGTTCGTAGTACCGAGGTCAATTCCGATTATCTTTCCCATTTATTCCTCCTGGGTTTTCATTAATTTTCCGTTTGAGACTGCCACTCGCACAGGACGAATCACTTTATCATTCATCATATATCCATTTTGAATGATTGCGGCGACAATGTTTTCTTCATATTCACTGGGAATATGAGCCAAAGCTTCATGATATTCGGGATTAAATTCTTGTCCCAAAGCCTCAATCTTCTTAATACCTTCTCTCTCTAAAATTTTGGCAAGTTGTTTTTCGATAAGAATAATGCCCTTCCCAAAAGGACTCTCTCTCTCTTCCACACTGGCCTGGATTAAAGCGCGTTCTAAATTGTCCAATACATCACAGATATGCAGGGCTAGATCTTTGGTCGCCTGACGAATCCACTCTGCTTTCTCAGCACTTGTTCTTCTGCGATAATTCTCAAATTCTGCCATAGTACGCAGATATTTGTCCTTTAGCTCTGCCAATTCTGCTGCCAAATCTTGCTCCTTTGCGTCTGGTTTAGTCTCCTCTTGGACTTCTGGTTCTTTAGTCTCTTCTTTGGAAATCTTTTTTTCTTCTGTCTGTGGCTGCATCTTTGTATCCTTTTGCTTTTTGTTATTCATTCTCCCTCCCTCTTGGAACAACCATGCCACGCTGAGTAGTCTGGGTAATTGTCTTACTCACATCGCGCATCAAAGGTATCAATTTACGATATTCGGCTCTTAGCGGTGTCAAGACACCAAGATAACCTGGAATACCAAATACCTCATATCTGCTGTAGATAAGTGCAAAATCATACCATCTTGGATCAGAAAAATCTTCTCCCATTAATACATTGACAGTATTCTCATCATGCGCCCGCATGGCATTGAGGATATAATCCTGCCTTTGCATAAGATTCATAAAACTCAAAATTACTTCTTTCGAATCAAATTCAGGCTGCTCTAGAAATTTGATACTTCCGTCATAATGTATATAAAAATCGCTGATCTCTATAAAAGCTTTATGTAGCTCTACTAAAAACTGACTTAAGAGATCACTTTCACCGTCTACCCTTTCTCGCATATCTACCAATACTTTATTCGCTATATCATATACCCGAAGCCCAACTAACTCATCATTGAGATAACGAACCAATTTCTTAAGCTGCGCATCATTGATCTCATAGGAACATTTCATAATAACTGTCTTATCTAGTTTACTATCGAGGCTCATAACAAAGATCAATTTCCCTTCAGATATGCTAAACACCTCAAGACGGGAAAGAAATCCACTTGATACTTCTGGCTCTGCAACAAAGGAGAGCTGATCTGTCTCATGAGCTAATACTTGCATTACATAGTGTAAAGCTCTTGGAGTGTCATTATAGTTCTCAATCAACAGATTGCGTAGAGTATCCATGCGATCGTATGTAACATTTTTATGATCTGGTTCTATGTATTCCAGATATTTACGATATCCACTGATGGTGGGAACCCTACCAGCAGAAACATGGGGTTGAGAAATCAGGTTTTGCTCCTCAAGCTTCAAAAGATCCAAACGCAAAGTGGCCGAAGAAACATCTGTAAGATATTTCTCACTTAAGATCCGTGAGGAAACCGGCTCACAACTTTGGATATATTCATCCACCAACGCTTCTAACGTATGATAGAGTCTAGCCTGATTCTTCTTCATGATTACCGCCTTTTTAGATTATTAGCAGTCTTCACGCCTATCTGCTAACTGAAGACAAAGTAATCAAGAAGGGTAAATTGTCAATCAAAAAGTTAGACTGCTAATTTCTCAACGGCTCAACCAGCAAGATAGATGATTCATTCTTTAATATTTCTGCTGTACCAATCACCTGAAATTGTACCGAAGCTATCTAGTTAATTTATAAATAATTATACTTATTAAGATATGCAGTGGAATTACTTAAATTTAGTAGCTTCATAACGCACTTCACATCGCTGTAACTCCTTAGTTTCTCGTTTCTTGCCCACTGCTCAAATGAGCGAGAAACGGGGGAGGCTTCCAGTAGCCATCTTTTACAAGCATTTACAAGTCTCTAATAGAGAACCATACAAGTTCAGCCAAATTAAAATCATGAGACAAATATATGGTTCTAAACTCCGCAAGTAGCAATACCATTTTTGTTGTACCTTTTGTTTCATTCCCACCAGAAAGGCTGAGTTTCAAAGGATAGTTTTATTTTATAATTCTGATGGAAAAATGGTTAAACCTGATTTGCTACTCGTTTTGATATCTTCTATAAATCTAAAGGAAAACAACGATTCAGACAAATTTCATGGATTATAAAGGATAGAATTGATTTATCTATTTTGAGAGGAGATATCGGCGATTTGATTAATTGCTGGAAAGCGATTAAAATGCGGGCATTAAAATAAGGAATAAGTTGGGGTAATTGGAGTATGCCTATATCAAGTATTCAGATCAAGCATAGCTATCCGAGGGACTCTATTGGCACAATCTTCTTGACAGAATCAGCCAATTTACAAAGTGAAGTAAAACATCTATGAGGTATAACATGAAGTATTTTCGCAAGCTTATTGGAGAGAAATGCTATCTTTCGCCTGTATCTTTGGAAGATGTAGAGCGCTACACAGAATGGGTCAACGATCTTGAGATTGGTCAATTTATGCTTTTCTCTTCCATAGTCTACGACATTAGCAAGGAACGCGCTGCACTGCAAGACCTTATGGCAAACAGCGTTGTTTTTGCAATTGTGGAAAAAGATACAAATAAAGTAATCGGAAATTGTGGTTTACATTCAGTCAATGAAGTTCATCGTCACGCCCAGTTTGGTATTTTTATAGGAGAAAAAACCTATTGGAATCAGGGTATTGGGACCGAAGCAGCAAGTTTGATTCTGGATTATGGCTTCAACATCATGAACCTAAACAATATCAGTTTGGAAGTGGTTGATTATAACAAACGCGCATGCCGCAGTTATGAAAAAGTCGGGTTCCAATATGCCGGAAAGCGTAGAAAATACATCTTCATGGCAGGTGAGTATCACGATGTATTAATTTACGATATGCTTGCAGAAGATTTCATCAGTCCCTTTGTTAAGAGGACTTTTGAATATTCTACTAGCGATGAAGCTGGTAGAAGCAATATCACTATCATATAATAGATGTTCCGCAAAATAAAGGGTCAGCAGCAAGTAATAGACTTACTGCAAAAGGCTATTAAGCAGGAACGAATTGCTTCTGCGTATCTCTTTCACGGAGGAGATGGAGTTGGTAAATTTATGACCGCCTTGTATTTTGGCATGGCGGTCAATTGTCTATCCAGTAGTCAATACCGTCCTTGTGGAGTGTGCTCATCATGTCACAAGTTTCTTTCTTTTGAACATCCGGATTTTAACTATCTCTTTCCCACAGTGAATCTGAAGCTATCTCCTGAGGGCGAGATCAAAGACAACGAAGCCCTCAAACAATATGAAGCTTATATAAAAAATAAGATAGAAACTCCTTGGCAGGACTTTTTCTTCTCCGGATCCACAGAGATTAGAAAGGAAAGCATTAGCTTGCTGATCAAACGCTTGGAGCTTTCAATCCACGAAGGGCATTATCGAGTAGTAATTATAGAAAATGCCGATATGATGAATATCCAGACAGCAAATTCATTTCTGAAGACGTTAGAGGAGCCACCCCCAAATACTCTCATCATCCTGATAACTGAGAGACTACCGAAAGTCTTGCCAACGATCATCTCAAGATGCCAACCAGTCTATTTTAAGCCTTTGTCTCAATCTGTGATTGAAGAGATTATATATGATCAATTTCAAGTAGATTCAGTTTTAGCGAAAAGTGCAGCTAGGATAGCTGGAGGCAACCTGAAGACAGCTATTCGCATTATTCAGAATAGCGGTACTTCGACACGAGACAAGGCGTTTTCGCTTTTGCAGATGGCACACGAAGAGCAAGATATTGAGTATCTCAATCTGGTCAATTCCCAAAAAGAGGCGTCTGATGCTGTGCGGGATTTAATCTCATACATAGGTATAATCGCAAATGACTTAGCAATAATAGATTTTACAGAGGATGAGATTACAAATCTTGATAAAATTGAGTTTCTAAAGGAATTATCACATGACGATATAGCGAATAGAATTCCGGATTTCCTTCTGCTTCTAGATGATTTTACGCGCAAGCTGGAAGGGAATGTGAACCCGAGCTTGATTCAGATCAATCTGTATTTGGCAACTAAGCAACTTTTGAGGAAATGAGCCAAAAAGGTCTTGCCAAAAATATCAGTATCATGAGCATTGCGGTGTTCTTAAGCCGTATTCTGGGGTTGGTTCGTGATCAGGTTATGGCCTTCTTCTTTGGAGGCGGATTGTTTAATGATGCCTTCAATGTGGCATACAATATCCCCAATCTTCTTCGTCGGCTATTTGGAGAAGGAGCTTTATCTACTGCATTTGTACCACTTTATAATGAGATAGGAATAAAAAAGGATAAAGATTCCCAGATTGATTTTGCTTTAAATGTACTCAGCATTCTCACCTTTTTCCTACTGATCTTGACTGGTCTCGGCATTGCATTTGCACCCTTCATAGTACATTTACTATATCCAGGACTTGCTCCGGAGACTACAGTGATTGCCGTCAAACTTACTCGCATCATCTTCCCATATCTATTCTTCATAGGGCTGTCTTCCACTTTTATAGCGATTCTGAATTCACATGACTATTTCTTTATGACGGGACTATCTAGTGCGCTTTTGAATCTGGGAATGATCTCGTGTATAGTTATTCCATATTGGATCTTTGGTTATGGTCCGGAGAAGCTGATCTATTTTGCTGGCTGGGGAGTTGCTTTTGGGGGTGCACTTCAGACCATCATAAATTTTCCTTTTCTAAAGAAAATAGGCTATCGTTTTACCTTGATAGTTCGCTTTACTGGTTCTGCCATAGCTACCCTATGGAAAAGATTCGTCCCGGCAATGATCGGTATTGGTATACGCGAGATAAATCTAATCGCAGATGCTTTGATGGCTAGCTTTTTGCCAATTGGAAGTATAACTGCTCTGGCATATGGAAATCGTTTAATGCAATTGCCTTTGGGGATATTTGCTATTAGCGCAGGAACTGCTGTCTTGCCTACTTTTTCACGTTTGGTAAGTAAGAAAGACTTTGGTCAGCTAAATGCAAGCATTCGTTTTACTTCCCTGAGTCTGGTTTATATCATGATTCCTGTGACAACCTTGATCTTGGTACTGGCTCCAGACTTGGTGAGTATCCTGTTTGGGCATGGTGCTTTTGATGCAAAAGCAATATTAATGAGCTCTCAGGCTTTAATTTTCTATTCATTAGGATTAATGTTTTATAGCATGAACCAGGTCTTAACCCCAGTTTTCTATGCCTATGGTGACACTAAAACACCAGTCAAATTAGCAGCTTTTATTGTTTCACTTAACATCATCCTCAATTTTGTTTTGATGATTTTCATGCAACATCGGGGTTTGGCTCTTTCTACCTCGATTACAGCCTTTATAAATTACATAGCCCTACTTTGGTTGTTAAAAAAGAAGATCTCTCAGCTTGAATACAAAGGTATTTTTGGGAACATTCTAAAAAGTTTGGGAATATCCCTCATCGTATATTTATTTGCTACTACGCTCAACGCTAGGATTTATTTCGAAGGGATTCTGGGATTGCTTTTGAAAATAATCATTGTCTCTTTGCCGTCTTTTGCTTTATTTTATCTTTTAGGTAGCATATTCAAGCTGTCTTATCTAAAGGAAGTTAATAGATCCATATGCAAGCACCTACACCGCAAATAGAACAAAAACTAGCATTATTGCCAGATAGCCCTGGAGTATATTTATGGAAAGATAAAAATGATCAGGTGATCTATGTGGGTAAAGCACTAAAACTAAAACAAAGAGTGAGGTCATATCTTTCTTCATCACCAAAAGATCCTAAGACTGCTCTTTTAGTTGCTAATATAGCAAAATTGGAATATATAGTCACAGCCAACGAAGATGAAGCCTTCTTATTGGAAGCAAGCCTGATCAAGGAGCATCAGCCTAAATACAATGTACTCCTGAAGGATGATAAGCGCTATCCTTTTGTCAAAATAACGCTTAATGAGCCCTTCCCGAGAATATATATAACCAGAGATCTGGTTAAAGACGGCTCACGCTATTTCGGACCATATACAGATGTACGTGCGCTGAGACGCACTCTGCGCCATTTTGAGTGGCTTTTCCCAATCCGTGATTGTAAACGCAAGATTCCCCTGGGGAAGATAATCTTTGATAAGTCTTGTATCAATTATCAACTCGGTAAATGCACAGCTCCCTGCATTGGCAAAATCTCGCAAAAACAATATATGCAGATTGTAGACCGTCTCATTCGTTTTTTTGAAGGCAAATATGAAGAAGTCTTAGCTGAATATACTCAGGAGATGAATTCTCTTGCAGAAGCTATGCATTTTGAGGAAGCAGCCCGCATCCGCGATCGGATCTTGGCTATCCAAAAGGTTCAAAAACGGCAAAACGTGTTCTATGCCGATCGCCGAACCATCGATATTATCGGATTTTATCAAGAAGAAAATGATGCTGTTGCCCTTGTACTTCGAATGCAGCAAGGAAATATCATCAATCAAGAAAACTATCCGCTCAAGAATATCAATCATGAAAGCAGGGAAAGCATTTTGGCATCCTTTCTCAAACTTTACTACTCCAATAAAGAGGAACTCCCACAGGAAATTCTTCTGCCTTTTGCTCCTGATGATTTTGAGAGCATTAATGCCTGGCTTAAAAACCGCCTTTCGCTTCCACAACGTGGAGAAAAAAACAAGTTGCTTGCTATGGCAAAACGTAATGCATTTCATATCGTAGAAGAGAAAAAACTGGCACATCTACGCAAAGCCAACCGTACTATCTATCCGATCCAAGAGCTCAAAGAAGCTTTGGGGTTTGATAAGCTTCCCCGTAAAATAGTCTGCATGGATATATCCACTATCCAAGGGACTGACACTGTTTCAAGCGCTGTATACTTTGAAAACGGGAAAGCCAAAAAGAAATACTATCGGCATTTCATCATTAAAGATATCCAGACTCAAAACGACTATGCTGCTTTGCAAGAGACTATGCGCAGATATTTGACAGAGATAGACAAAAATCCTGAGATGAAACCAGATCTATTTATCATTGATGGGGGGAAAGGACAGATTAGCTCTACGTGCGAGATATTAAATAAATCATCTTATGCCGACATAAAGATAATCTCTATCGCAAAACGCGCAGAAGAAATCTTCCTTCCTGGCAAAAGCGAATCTGTAATCCTAGCCAGATCATCCTCTGCTCTCAGATTGGTAACCAATATCCGTGATGAAGCCCATAGATTTGCCATCAACTTTCATCGACAAAGACGGAGCAATCGCACATTAGTCAGTGAACTAGAAGAGATTCCGGGAATTGGAGAAAGCACAAAGTTCACGCTATTAACAGAACTTGGGTCAATTCAAAATATAAAAAATGCATCTATCCAGAGACTGACTTCTATTAAGGGAATAGGAGAGAAAACAGCACAAAGAATATACGAATTTTATCATAAGGAGATATAATGAAATACCGCAAAATGCCAAAATCAAATGACAAACTCTCGATACTCGGCTTTGGATGTATGAGGTTAGCCACTGATAGTGAAGGGAACATAGACGAAGAGCAAAGCTTTGCAATGCTACACGAAGCTTACCAATCTGGGGTAAACTACTTTGATACCGCCTGGACCTATCACAACAATGAATCTGAACCTTTTTTAGGCAGATTCCTGTCTCAGATCAATCGCGAAAAGGTCTTTGTGGCCACCAAGCTGCCATGTTGGCTAGTAAATACTAGAGAGGATATGGATGATTTTCTTCAAAAGCAGCTTGCCCATCTGCAGACCAATTACATCGATTACTATCTGTTACATGGTCTTAATAAGGACACCTGGAAAAAAATGAAAGAACTTGGTGCGTTGGAATTTTTAGAGAAAGCTAAAAACGAAGGTAAAATCCGACATACAGGATTCTCATTTCATGATGATTACCGCACTTTCTCAGAAATCACTAGAGCTTGGGATTGGGATTTTACTCAGATAATGCTCAACTATCTGGATACAAACTATCAAGCCGGAATGAGAGGACTCAGACTAGCAGCTTCCAGAAATATGGGTATCATCAGCATGGAACCATTACGTGGTGGAAAACTTGTAAAACAAATCCCCAAAGAAGTAGAAGAAGTTTGGCAAAAAGCAAACAATAATGAAAGCCCACTAAGACGAGCCTTAAAATGGGTCTGGAATCTTCCTGAATGCACAGTACTGCTTTCGGGCATGTCTAGCCTAGATCAAGTAAGAGAAAACATACAAGAAGCCAAAAAAGCTAAGCCAAACGTACTTTCGGAAAAGGAACTAAGGACATATCAGAGAGCTCGTAAAGCCTATCTCTCAAGGATCCCATACCTTTGCAGTGAATGTCGCTACTGTATGCCTTGCCCCCAAGGGGTAGCCATCCCATCAGTTTTAGGACGTTATGCCGAAGCAATGATGTTTGGAAACTATGAGACCAACAAAAAAGAGTATCATTTCTTCATTCCAGAAGGGAAGCGTGCAGAGGATTGTATCCAATGCGGTATATGCAAGACCAAGTGCCCTCAACATATTGATATTCCAAAATGGATGGAGACTATCACAGATCATTACAACAATTGCTAGCCAATATTTTCTATTGGCTATGCCCAAATCGCCTTATACTGTCTATAGCTTATAAAAAAGAGGTTCATAATGAAAGATATAGATTATATTCTGATCACTGATATTGGATCCACAACAACCAAAGCTATGCTAATAGACAAAAAAGAAGGCAAGCTTTTGGGGATTGAGCATTCCGATACAACTGTCGAAGAACCGCATAATGACGTTACTCATGGTGTCTACAAAGCAGTCCATAATTTGCAAGAACAACTAAATATCAGCCTGTTAGCTCAAGACGCTGCTCCAGGGAAGTTGAGCTTTAACTCAAAGATCAGATACCTGGCTACAAGTAGTGCAGGGGGAGGATTGCAAATCTTGGTAATCGGACTCACACTTTTTGATAGTGCCAGCAGCGCAAAGAGAGCAGCCTATGGGGCTGGGGGCGTAATCCTCGATGTATTTGCCATAGACGATAAACGCAGCGCTTTGGAGCAGATGCTTTCTATACGAAATCTACGCCCTGATATGATTCTACTCTGTGGAGGAATAGATGGTGGGGCAATAGCGTCTGTACTGCGTTTAGCTGAGATCCTTCGTATTGCAAAACCTCTGCCAAAGTTTTCCACAGAAGCGCGCATTCCAACAATATACGCTGGGAATAAAGATGCTGCTGAGATGATTAGCCGGATGATCTCGAAAGACTTTGACCTCTATGTTTTGCCAAATCTTAGACCCACCTTGAGTACTGAAAACCTTAAACCTGTCCAAGATAAGATCCAAGAACTCTTCATGGGAAACGTGATGGAACGCGCTCCCGGATACAGCAAACTCAAAGCCTTAGTTCATAGTCAGATTCTTCCCACTCCGGCAGGAGTGTTACAATCAATTCTCAAGATAGGGGAAAAGCGAGATGTGAATCTCATCGCCTTCGATATCGGAGGTGCTACCACAGATATTTTCACTCGCATCAACGGTCACTATCAAAGAACAGTGAGTGGCAATCTGGGGATGAGCTATAGTGCTCTAAATGTCATACGTGAAACAGGTGTCGATAACATCTTGGCTTCCTTACCACCAGATATCAGTGAGGAGGAGCTAAGAAACTATGTCGGGAACAAGACCCTCTACCCCACTTTCACACCACGATCTACTAAAGAGTATAGAATTGAGCACGCCATTGCTAAAGCAGCCATAAAGCTCTCGTTTGTTCAGCATCAGGAGATGCACTACAATACAGAGAAAATAGGCTATTTGGATTCTCTTAAAAACAACGGTAAGGATAAGTATGAAGAGAAGTTTGAATACATCCAAAATGAAAATAAACACTATTTCTACCCTAGCGATATAGATCTTGTAATTGGAGCTGGTGGAGTATTTGCACACGCCCAAAATCTTAACCAATCTGTTGATATTCTGATATCAGGTTTCAAACCAGTGGGCATTATTGAACTTACGATTGACAGACACTTTATTTCTCCGCATTTAGGAGTGTTGCTGGATACAGATAAGGATTTGGCAACCGAACTACTTGAAAAAGAATGTTTGCAAAGTCTTGCTACCTACATACGTCCCCATTTCCCCAAAAAATCAGAAGTCAATGTCTTGGAGATCAAGCAAGACAACCAGCTTAGCAAAACTATCAAAAGCGACGAAGTTGTCTTTCTACCGGCAAAGCCTAATCAAATAATCCAGATTCAACCTCTCAAGAAATGTGTCCTTAAAGGCTCTGACGACGAACAAACAATCAAGACTGATTTACCCATCATCATAGATACTCGCTTGGATCGTGATCGTTATCATGCTGCTTTTGATCAAATGCTCAGTCTCTATAAGACTGATGCGGGAGATGAACCAAATGTTGCTTTTGGCAATGATAATCGTCCTAATAGGGGTAAATATCATAGAGTTGTGGAACTACCGTACAATGGCGATATCCTCAAAGCTCCCAAAGACAAGGTTGTCCCTGATGACATAGTAGCTGTAAATCGCTACAATCCTCCTCGCCTATATGTGATTCGTACGTGCTCTGCCTGCGAAGATGCAGCGGAGGAAGACATCCGGCGTAATCTTACGATTAAACCCGGAGATAGGATCGACTTTAATCAAGTGCTGTTACATCCTATGCCCAATGCTAAACATAATTTCCCTTTCAGGTCACCAGTCCGTGGGAGAGTGGAATTCATTGACTACACAAACGGTATGGTAGTGGCCAGCGAGATTCAGGACTATAGTGCAAAGCCCATTACTATAAACATTGCCGACAAAATGGCAATGCCCCCCAAAAAGGTCAAAAGATATCTCAACAAAAATGTTGGAGATTTTGTCTACCAAGGCGATATACTGGCACAGAAGCTTTCAACCTCAAGTATCGCGATGGTCCAATCACCCACTACGGGAGAGATAATAGATTACAATAAAGATACTGGTCAAATGACTATCAAATATAATACCAAGCCTCACAATTACTATGCTCATGTACCAGGGGAAGTGATCAGGACAGAAGAAGAGAAAGCAATCGAAATCATTTATGAAGCTGAACGTCTAGAAGCTTGTATCGGATGGGGTAACCCGATTCATGGTAATTTGATCTGGAATGAATCTCCTGCTGAATTCAGCGCCACAATTCCTGATGGTAGCATAGTAGCTTTGGGCTATCGACCCACTGCTCAGGAATTAAAACAAATATCCAAAGAAGGAGTCGTAGGCATTATAGCTTCAGCAGTCTCGGAAGCGGAAGCAGTTGCATATTTGGGAAAAGAACAGGGAGTGATAAACACCGGCTTTGAATCCATACCAGCAACCTTGATTTTAATACAGGGTTTTGGTGATCTTGATTATAGTCCAGCACAGAGAGAATTTCTAATAGCCCAACAGAACAAGAATTGCCTTTTGGAACCCCATACAAGGATTCGCGCCGGAGTGGTTAGAGCGAGTATTAGCATCATAGATTAAGGCTTTTCTCCCTAATACCCGATCATTATAGGTGTAATTGACTTTGTTAAGAAGATTTAACCAAATATTCCTTGCCGAAATTAGCCTATAAACTTGGATGTGATTCAAAATGGATTAGGATGAAAGATGCAAAAACTTATCTATATTGTGGAAGACGAACCGGACATCGCTGAACTTATCGCTATCAAGCTGCAAAGTGCTGGTTTTGATACCAGGATATTTGACCTTGGAACCTCAATGCTAAGAGCTCTGAGTGACCAAATCTGCGACCTCTTGGTCTTGGATCTGATGTTGCCAGATATGGATGGATTTCAGATCTGCAAAAACATACGAGAAAAACCTGATTTTGCCTCTATCCCTATCATCATGCTCACAGCTAGAACGGCACCACAAGACAAGGTGCAAGGCTTGGAACTCGGCGCAGATGACTATCTTGGCAAGCCATTTGATGGCAAAGAATTGGTAGCTCGGGTCAATGCTGTCCTGAGAAGATGTCATACAAAGCCAGAAAAGATATATCGTGTTCACCCTGCACTCACTATCGATCTAATGGCACATGAAGCCAATATCGATGGCAAACGCCTTGACCTCACTCTGACTGAATTTCGCATATTAAAACTTTTTATAACGAATCCTGGTCGCGTCTGGTCTCGATCTGAGATTTTGGATTATCTTTGGGGCACTGACAAAATCGTGATAGAGCGTAGCGTGGATGTACATATCAAAAACCTACGAGATAAAATCGGAGATTATGCGCCACACATCCAAAATGTTAGAGGTGTTGGCTATTGTTTTGTGGAGAATCCATAGTGGAAAAGCGCAGCCTTACTCGCAGCCTCATATATCTATACATTTTAAATCTTTTACTACTCAATATACTTTTAGTGACAAAGCTGAGCCTAGGATTGACTTTGCTCCTGATGACTTTGAGTACAGGCAGCATTTTGATCTTTCATTTGACCAATTGTGATAGACAGCTTCGCAAGATACTCAATTCTCTCCGACGCATTAGCAAAGGTGAACTCCATGTAACAATTCCTGACTTGAATGTCAAAGAGTTTGACGAAGTCGGCAAATCAATCAATATGCTCTTAGATCAAAAGGATAACACGATTGGGCATCTAGCAGCTCATCGTGAGGAATTGCGCCTTCTCTTGTCCTCAAATGAAGACCCTCTCTGGGCACAAGACGATAGCGGTTTTATCTTGTGGGCAAATAATTCTTTTTATGAACTCTTCCATAAACCATCAGAAAAAAGTAAGCAACAGTATTGGGAAATAATCCGAGAACCTTTCCTGTTGGAATTTCTTAAAGAATACAAACCATCAGAACAAAAAGAGCTACGAGAATTTACAATCGAAGATCACTATTATCTTTTGAGTGCTGCCTCAGATGAAAGTGGGAAAAAGCGTGTCTTTATGTTGCAAAGCATAGACGAGCTTAGGGCAGCACAACAGATGAAAAGAGATTTCATCGTCAATCTAGCTCACGAATTTCGTACCCCCTTGACTGCTATAAAAGGGTTTTCAGAAGCTCTTCGCGATGATGATTCTCAAAAAGAAAGGTATCTGAACATCATTCAAAATCATACCCAACGCCTCATCCGTCTGATTGCTGACCTTGAAGAACTCATTCGACTTGAGCGAGGCTTTGGTCTCTCAATACAAGAGGTTGATCTTGCAGAATTTATGGCAAATCTGCGTTTAATTATCCAACCCATGACAGATGAAGCTAAACTTGAGCTTAAGATTACTGTAAGCAAAGATATAAAAGCTTATTTTGATCCCTTCAAACTTGAGCAAGTCTTTATCAATCTTGCTCAAAACTCAATTCGTCACACTCAAACTGGTGGAATTACCATCTCTGCAAAGCAGGTCTCTGATAAGATCCAGTTTGATTTTTCTGATACAGGAGAAGGTATTGATCCCAAAGATCATCATCGAATCTTCGAACGCTTCTGGGTTGGTGACAGCTCTCGCAACCGTGCCAGAGGTGGAACTGGATTGGGATTGTCCATAGTAAAACACATTATCGCTTTGCACGGCGGGAAAATTAGTGTCGACAGTTTCCCGGGGCAAGGCTGCCACTTCCAAATAATCATCCCCCAAAATGTGGTATATGGCGATGCCTGGCACTGATTTTTATATGGATCCTGAAATCCTGATAAAAGACTATGAGGGCTTGGTAAGAAGTCTTGTATCAAAGTATAGGAACAACACATTGAATCAAGAAGATCTTTATCAAGAGGGTATTTATGGGCTTTTAGAAGCTAATATACACTTTGATCCAAGTCGTGAAACTCAATTTTCAACCTATGCTCATTATTGGATTAAAAAAAGAATATTACAAGCTTTGCAAAATGAATTTTCGCAGACCTCAGATCATAGTACCTATAACGATGAACTAGAGAAAGAGCATGCTCCTGAAGTTACAGATAATTCGCGCAAAATGAACTTACCCGATGATATGCCAAATCTGGAACGACAAATTCTTCAACTGTGTTATGATAAACGGTTGCCTATAAGAGAGATTGCTAAAATTACAAAGATGAGACCCGAACGCATTAAACAAATAAGAGCCAAAGCACTGAGAAGGCTGAGACTTCATTTTGACCGAGATGAGAGCATCTCTTAGCGAATAGATAGCATACTTCCATATCTCTTTTTGATGACTGTAAATCTAATCAAAAAAACGTTCGCTATCTCCTATATCTCTGCAAATTTACCAGAGCTGTAACTCACTACTTTCTCGTTACTTGCACATTTCGCAAATGGGCGAGCAAGGGGGAAGCAAGGAGCAAACAATGTAACGTATCTATTATTTAAATAGATACGCGATCAAGCTATACACTGATTTGTATAATTTCAAATATTAAGCTGCCTCAATCATTAATATCTTTCTCAGGGCTGGAATCCCGCTCATCAAGGTGGTGTTTCACTACTTGTCCTGATGTAAGGAATATGGTGTTTTCTGCAATGTTTGTAGATAGATCAGCTACACGTTCGAGATTCTTGGCAATACGCAAAATATGCAGATAGCCATCAATGTGGTTTGGGTTATCTTTCATTAATTCGACCAGAGTAGTATGCATGGTTCGATTTAAATCGTCCACTACGTTATCTTCCATGCAAACCTGTTTTGCTAGGTCAATATTATGATCGATAAAAGCCGATATGCTCTTATGCAACATTTGAATAGCTTTTTTCTTCATATATATAATCTGAGGTAAATAATCTCCTATAGGCTCACCTAAGATGGCGTTAGCACTTTCGGCAATGTTTACAGCTTGATCTGCCAATCTCTCAAGATCATTGTTGATTTTATAAGTCATAAGAATGGTACGCAAATCTTTGGCTTCAGGTTGGTACAATGCGATGAGATTGGTGCAAAATCTCTCTATCTCAAGCTCTAGCATATTTACTTTGTCTTCAAGTTGCAAAACAGACTCAAGATTGCATTCATAGCCTCCTTGAATTGCATTCAAAGAGATTAGTACCATTTTTTCCACAAAAGCAGCTTCATCCAATAGCATTTTTTTAAGTTCATTTAGCTTTATGTTTAGCATGTTATTCTCCTGCATGATAATTAACCGAAAACACCCGTAAGATAAGCCTCAGTCCGCTTATCTTTGGGCACTGTAAAGACCTTGGAACTTTCACCAAATTCGACTAGATCCCCTAGATACATAAATGCTGTATAATCTGAAATTCTCCCAGCTTGAGCGATGTTGTGAGTCACAATAAGGATAGTGACTTTATCCTTAAGATCTAGGCAAAGCTCTTCGATCTTTGCGGTTGATTGGGGATCCAGGGCTGAAGTAGGTTCATCCAAGAGCAAAATCCGGGGACTGTTGGCTAAAGCTCTAGCAATACAAAGGCGCTGCTGTTGCCCTCCAGATAAAGAAAAAGCCGAAGAATTAAGCCTATCCTTTACTTCATCCCAAAGCCAAACGTCTTTAAGGGTTTTTTCTACTATATCTCGGATTTCGCTCTTTTTGTATTTTCCTTGAATTTTGAGTCCATATGCTACATTGTTGAATATGCTTTTGGGGAAAGGATTGGGTTTTTGAAAAACCATACCTACTTTTGTACGAATTTGAGTCACGCTGATATGAGGATGGTATATATCAATATCATCCAAGAGGATGCTGCCTTTGATTTTGGATTTTGGGATCAGATCATTCATCCTGTTGAAGCATCTAAGCAGGCTTGATTTGCCACATCCAGATGGTCCAATCATGGCAGTTATTTTATTTTCATATAGTTCCAAATTTATGTCGTGCAAAACGTGGTTGTCACCAAACCAGAGATTTAAGTCTTTTGTCGAGATATGGCTTTTTACCATTGTTTTTTTCTCCTAAGATTATAGCGAATAATGATGGCAATCGAGGAAACACCTAAAACCATCAAAAGCAAAACCGAAGCTGTACCATAGGCAATCGGAATTTGCTTTGCAGAGTTTGAGCCTTCAGTCATCAAAGCAAAAATATGGTAGGGTAACGCCATGACTTCATCACTCAGAGATTGTGGTAGTCTCCGAGAATAAAATGTGGCAGCTGTAAACATGATAGGGGCAGTCTCTCCCGCTACTCTACCGATACTGATTATCGCTCCTGTGAGGATGTTTGGCATGGCGGTAGGTAAAACTATACGGGTTATTGTCTTTCCCTGAGAAGCTCCTAACGCATATGATGCATCGCAAAAATCTTTGGGGACGGATTGCATAGCTTCTTCTGAAGCTATAATAATCAAGGGGAGAGCTAGTATAGCTAAAGTTAGAGCACCGGATAGAAGAGAGACCTCAAAAGATAACATATTGACAAATACAGCCATTCCAAAAAGCCCATAAATAATAGATGGAATTCCAACCAAAGTGTTTATGGCTAGTTTTACCACGTTGACAAACCACATTGGTTTACCATATGCATATAGATAAATGGCACAAAAAATGCCCAAAGGTAAGGCAATGACTATCGAGAGGATAGTTAGCCAAAATGTACCAACTAGAGCAGGGAATATCCCGCCTTCAGTCATACCATTAAGAGGAGCTTCCGTCAGAAATTGCCAAGAAATAACACCTACACCCCGACTAAGAATAGCGTATAAAAAAAAGGCAAGAGCAACTATAGTAATGATAAACATCGAAGTCACAAGTGTCTTCCCCGCGTAATCCCCGAATCTGTGGATATTCATTGGTTTCTCCTTTTGGCAGCACTCAACTGAGCAGCTAAGTTTACAATAAATGTGATGACAAATAGTACAATCGCAATCGCAAAAAGCGATCTATAGTGCAAGTCGCCTACCACAGTCTCTCCCATTTCAGCTGCGATTGTGGAAGTTAATGGTCTGATGGAATCAAAAATAGATCCGGGAATTTGCGCCGAACCACCAGCAACCATCAGAACTACCATCGTCTCACCAATTGCCCTTCCAAATCCATGTAAAATTGAACCGGTTATACCGCTTCTCGCTGCAGGGATCACGACTCTTATGATGGTCTGCCACTTAGTTGCACCTAATGCTAACGAAGCTTCTTTAAGATTATTGGGTATATTTGATAAGGCATCTTCGCTCATACTAGCAATGATTGGTACGACCATCAAACCGAGAATAACGGAGGTATTGAATAGATTAAGCCCTGTAGAAAGATTAAACATTTCTTGAATGAAAGGTGCGACTATCGCCATTCCAAATAGGCCATAGACGACACTTGGGATT
>JASKKR010000041.1 GCA_030154085.1 Candidatus Cloacimonadota bacterium
AGCAAGGTTCCGACATCACGTACCGTAGCCGGCAAAGCTTTGACTTCTGACGTCATACTCACGAAGGCGGATGTAGGATTGGATAAGGTGGAGAATATGAGTTCAGATGATATATATCAGGGGTTGACTGTTGGACACATCTCCGCTACTGGTGTTAAGACATCAGATCTGATTGATATAGTCACAACTCTACCTACGACGGGAGATCCTGGCGAAATAGCAATGAAAAGCGGAGTGCTATATGTATGGCGAGATTAGCCATAGGAGAAAGATATGCCTTGGCTGAATATCGTAGATGAGCAGATGATTGGAGTTCTGGGAGGAGTGGCAGCGAATAATCATATTCCAGAAATGATCGGAGCAGATTATGCAATCACTACGGAAGTCCGATATGTGATTGCAAATTCTGCTGAGAAATCGATAAAGCTGACACTGCCAGATCCTGCTAAAGCGTTAGGATATGATCTTGTAGTAAAGGTAACAGATGCATCAAATGCAGTGGAGATATGTCCATACGATGCAGAGAAAATTGATGGAGCGCCACAAACTATTAAACTTGATGTGGATTATTCATATGTGCGCTTGGTTTCTGATGGTGTGGACTGGTATATTATAGGGTAAAACCGGCAGCTTGGCGAGAAATCTCCCTCATTTGGCTAGATTTCTCTCTGAGCTGTCAATTTTTCTTGCCAAAACCTATCAATTTATTTTGAAAACCCGCCTTGAAATCCACTTGGCGAGAAATCTCTCTGTTCATGTCCGGGAATAAGTGAAGGTTCTGTGCTTGATCCCATTGTTGCCATCCGCTGCCGCATAACCCTTAAACCCGAAGAAGTGGTAACCATTAACATTGTAACTGGCATAGGTGAAACCCGTGAAGCTGCTCTGAACCTGATTGAAAAATACCAGGATAGACGGCTTGCTGACCGTGTCTTTAATCTTGCGTGGACGCACAGCCAGGTGATGCTAAGGCAGTTCAACATCTCAGAGTCCGATGCCCAGCTTTATGCTCGTCTTGCCGGTGCTGTGATCTATGCCAATTCCTCGTTGAGAGCGGACCCGAGTATCCTGATTAAAAACCATCGCGGACAATCCGGTTTGTGGGGATATGCTATCTCGGGTGATTTACCGATTGTGCTGCTTCAGATAGAAGATCCGGCGAATATTGACCTCGTGCGCCAAATGGTTCAAGCTCACGCCTACTGGCGGTTAAAGGGGCTGGCGGTAGATTTGGTAATCTGGAATGAAGATCATGCTGGTTACAGGCAACTACTACATGATCAGATCATGGGGCTTATTGCCGCTGGAATCGAATCCAATGATACTGATCAACCTGGTGGAATCTTTGTAAAACCTGTTGATCAGATTGCCGAGGAAGACCGCATTCTGTTCCAAACTGTTGCTCGTGCCATCATCAAAGATACCCGTGGAACTTTAGCTGAGCAGATTAGCGGTCGCAGGCTTCAGGAAACAAACATACCTCTCCTCACCACTACCAAAACAAGCAGACAGGAAACCCCGACAATTTCCGCCTTTTTGCGTTCAGATTTGATATTTAATAACGGCTTGGGTGGATTTACCCCCGATGGACGTGAGTATATTATTACTACCAGCAGTGAAAGGATAACCCCTGCCCCATGGGTAAATGTTCTGGCAAACCCGCAATTCGGGACAGTAATTTCAGAAAGTGGGCTTTCCTATACCTGGAGCGAAAATGCTCATGAATTTCGGCTGACTCCCTGGAGTAATGATCCCGTTAGTGATTCAAGAGGCGAAGCTTTTTATATACGGGATGAAGAACGGGGAGACTATTGGTCTCCAACCCCAAAACCATGCAAGGGAAAAACTCCCTATGTTACCCGACATGGGTTTGGGTATAGTGTTTTTGAACATACTCAGAATGGAATCCGAACCGAACTATGGGTTTATGTGGATATGGATTCTGCCATCAAATTTAACGTCCTAAAAGTTTACAACGAATCGGACAGAACCCGCAAACTATCTGCAACAGGCTATGTTGAATGGGTATTGGGAGATTTGCGGGCAAAATCTGCCATGCACGTAATAACCGAAACTGACCAATTGACTGGAGCACTCTTTGCCCGAAATTCCTACAATCAGGAATTTCCCGAGCGGACTGCATTCTTTGATGTGGATGATACTTTGCGTAGTATAACTTGCGACAGGACAGAATTTTTGGGGCGAAATGGAACCTTGAATAATCCTGCTGCTATGACCCGAAAGCGTCTGTCAGGAAGGGTTGGAGCTGCCTTAGATCCATGCGCAGCCATTCAGGTAAGCTTCGAATTGAGCCCTGGACAAGAACATGAAATCATCTTCAGATTGGGTATCGGGCTAAATGCAACAGATGCCAGAAATCTGGTAAATCGCTTTAAGGGAACTGGAGCAGCCCGTGAAGCCCTTGACGCTGTCTGGCAACGCTGGTCGCACACTTTGGGGGCAATAAATGTGGAAACCCCCGATCCCTCACTGAACGTTCTGGCAAATGGCTGGCTGCTTTATCAAACTCTCGCATGCCGGCTTTGGGCTCGCAGTGCCACATACCAATCTGGAGGAGCCTTCGGTTTTCGTGACCAATTGCAGGATACTATGGCTCTAATTTATGCAAGGCCAGACCTTGTCCGTGAACATTTGCTCCGCAGTGCTGCTCACCAATTTCCGGAAGGAGATGTTCAACATTGGTGGCATCCACCTTTAAACCGGGGTGTTCGGACGCATATTTCAGACGATTACCTATGGCTACCCCTTGCCACAAGCCGTTATGTGCAGGTTACCGGAGATACAGGCATTCTTGATGAGCCGGTCTATTATGTCCTGGGCAGATCGTTGAATGCAGATGAAGACTCATATTACGATTCACCCGGTCGCTCCCCAAAGCCGGAGAGTCTCTACAAACATTGTGCAAAGGCCATCCTGAACAGCTTCAAATTTGGCAAACACGGTTTGCCACTCATGGGGACAGGGGACTGGAATGACGGCATGAACCTGGTGGGTGAAAAAGGCTTGGGCGAAAGCGTATGGCTGGGATTTTTCCTGTATGAAGTGCTTAACCTCTTTGCAGAGATAGCACACATCCATGAGGATTTGCCTTTTGCGGCGCGTTGCATCAGTGAAGCATCCTCACTCCAAAAGAACATTGAAGCAAATGCCTGGGACGGTCAGTGGTATCGCCGGGCTTATTTTGATGATGGCACTCCCTTGGGCTCCGCTGAGAATTTGGAATGCCAGATAGATTCCATTGCCCAAAGCTGGTCTGTGCTCTCCGGAGCAGGTAATAAAGAGCGTTCCCACCAAGCTATGAAATCTTTAGATGAACGGCTGGTTCACAGTAAATCCGGGCTGATTCAATTGCTCGACCCTCCTTTTGACAAATCAGATCTGAATCCCGGCTACATCAAAGGATATGTTCCAGGAGTAAGGGAAAACGGCGGGCAGTACACACACTCAGCAATTTGGGCAACGATGGCTTTTGCCAATATGGGAGATCACCGCCGTGCCTGGGAACTGTTTAAGATGATAAACCCGGTGAATCATGCCAAATCAATTGCTGATGCAAATGTGTATAAAGTGGAACCCTACGTTGTTGCAGCAGATGTATATGCAGTAGTCCCCCATACGGGACGAGGTGGCTGGACCTGGTACACTGGCTCCGCTGCCTGGATGTATCGGCTTATTATAGAATCTCTTCTGGGGTTAAACTTCCAAGTGGACAAGCTGTTCTTTACTCCCTGTCTGCCTCCAGACTGGACAGAATTCAAACTGCATTACCGTTACAGGGAAACTGTCTATCACATATCTGTTACTCAATCTGAAGGTGAGGAAATGAGCGTTAGCGTGGACGGGAATGTGCAGCTGGAAAAGACCATCCCTCTGTTGGATGATCATCTGGAACATTGGGCTGAAGTGATTGTACCTATCGTAAAGGTTTAATTTGCAGCAAGCTGGCATTTACCTAAAAACTAATGATTATATGGATATTGCAGTGCGTTGTCAAGCATGGCATGTTGCAAGCAATATTGGTGTGATAAGCTCTGTAGCTGAAGCATGGATCCTCGCTGAAAACTTCAAATTTCATCACTAAGACTTTAAATGCCCAAGTTCAATAGATGATGAAGCTGATTTCATTCTCGCTTATGAGCTAGTCAGGAAAAAAACAAAATACTTCTTCCACCAATATGTGCTCCTCAGAACGCACTTCACAAAGCTGTAACTCCTTATTTTCCCGTTTCTTGCTCACTTCTCAAAGGGGAGAGAAACGGGGGAGGCGGCAAGTGCCCTACTTTTGCAAGCATTTAACCAGATAGAAATTCAGATGATAATAGCCTCCACAGCCAAGAAATTTCTATCCTAAAATAGGAAAAAACAAGAAAAAAGTGAAAATTCATACTTGGCGAGCAAACGAGGGAAACGAGAGATTTGTTTAAAATTTGTTGACAAATATAAGTCGTGTACGCTTTTGAATATATAGTGGTTAAAGATATGTGACTGATCCACTAGACACAGTTTAAAGGAAATAATATGCAAAAGAGAACAGTATACTTGAGCAGCCTCTTGCTTGTGCTTCTGATATTCCTCAGCTCTTGCGGTGAAAATCAGAAGTTAACTCCACCTATCATTGATGAGGATGGACTGGCTTTTGGAACTCCAACTACACTTGATATCCTAACATGGAATCTCAAAACTTTCCCCTTGACACCAAATACAGTAGACCTACTCAGCGATATCATTCCGCAGATGAATGTTGAGATCATCGCCTTTCAAGAAATTATGGAATATGCCCAATTTCAAGCTCTAGCTGAGAACGTGCCATATTACAATGCCTATATCAGTAATGCTACCTCTTCATATCGCTTGGCTTATTTATATGATTCCAGATCTGTGACCGTAAACGAAGAATATACTATCTTCAACGGTATGTCCAACCCTTTCCCAAGACCCCCGTATGTTCTTGATTTTACTTTTGAAAATAAAGACTACATAGTTATAAACAACCACCTTAAAGCTCTTGGAGACGACATTATCAACGAAGATGATCCCTGGGATGAAGAGGTCCGTAGACGCTCAGCAATTGAACTTCTAGAGGGTTATATCAGTGAAAATCATGATAATGATAATGTGATTATTGTTGGCGATATGAATGATCAGATTCAAGAGACCATAGAAACAAATATCTTCATGGCATTTTTGGATAAACCTGATGAGTATATGTTTGCCACGATGCCAATTGCACAAAATCCAACTTCTGCCACAGTCTCCTATCCATCCTATAATAATAGCATGCTAGACCACATTCTGATCACAGATGAACTATTTGAAGACTTTACTGCAGCCGGAAGTATCTGTCGAGTAATTCGCGTGGAAAATCAGGTTGGGGGACTGTCAGCATATTACAATCTCATTTCAGATCACCGTCCGGTTGGCATTAGACTGCAGGCATTTTGACCATCTTTTGTAAGCTAGTTGCAATGCCTAGTCTTTGATGAATTAGCAAAAACCCCTAAGGTTTAAGGTTATCCTAATATTTTATTTATCTTTTTATCAGTCATATTATCAAGTAGATAGGTACAACATTAGTCGCTGTTAAAGAGAAAACAGGAAAGAATTCTATTGACAAATAAACGGCCATATAGATTATGACGAAACCTTGCCGGGCAGAGCAATCGAAAACGGCAAGCTGATCTTTGAAAGTTTATAGAGTGGGAATGTGATAAAGAAGCTCTTGTCAGTATAAGTCATTTAGTAAATGATGGAGAGTTTGATCCTGGCTCAGGACGAACGCTGGCGGCGTGGATTAGGCATGCAAGTCGAACGGTAGATATTCCTTTGGG
>JASKKR010000042.1 GCA_030154085.1 Candidatus Cloacimonadota bacterium
TTAGTTTGGAGCTTTATTCAAAGCCATGAATATCCTCTCTGACAATCAAACAAAAAAGGCGGAACCAAAAGGTTCCGCCTAAGTGTTACAGAGTTTTATCTCAAAGATCAGCTATTATTGATAATATCCTTTTCTATGAAGCGCGAATACATAAGCTTTGCAACAGCCATGTATTTGAGGCGAAAACGCATGGTATCGCCAGTTTTGTAGCCCCGAGGGTTATCTCCAAGATCATAGACCGTGAGGTCACTGCTATTACCGAAGAAGCTTATTTCGGGATCTTCCGGAACGAGATATTCTGCATCAACATCCAACGCTCCGAAATCCATGATTGCTTTATATGACATGCTGTCTTCATCAATTTCGATTTCATCTGCAGTGTGTCCAACGGCTGCATCAGTGATCACTCCATCAGGTTGATTATCTTTTTTATATAGCTCTACAATGTTAGCCTCGAAGATGAATGCCCCCGTATTTAAGCCCAGAATTGGTTTGTTTTCCAGAGGTGAGGTGCCCAAAAAGGCAGCTTCGCCTATGCGGAAATGATTGATGCCATCTGGAACCTTACCTCTTTCCAAGATCGGCAAAGTGATGCTGCTGGCTCCGGAAATTAGTTCCATGGGACGTTTGAATTTGGCTTCAATAATCTGTCCATAGAGCACCAATTGGATGAGTTTGTCATAGGTTGGCTGGATTCCATACATACAGCCCAGGTTGGTGCCTATGCCTATCACTTGAATATTGGGTAACTTGAATATTTTTTTGTAAAATGGGATCAAGCCTTCACGTTTGATTCCTTCGCGCAATTCGCCCATTTCGACCATCACGATTATCTGATGTATCTTATCCTGCTTGACAGCTTCATCACTAATAGCCTTGATAGTCGAGAGTGTGCTATTGAGCGAAATATCAGCATATTTGACAATCTGCGAGACGTTTTTGATGGAGGGTGGTTTGATATACATCGTGCGTAGTTTCGGATTGATCTCCTTTACCAATTTGAGGGATTTGCATTGAGATACAGCAATCGAATGCGTATTCAGAGTCGAAGGATGATTCAGGAGATTGGTGAGCACATCTTTGTCCGTGCCCAATACTTTGACTACAAGCGACCATTCTTTATTATGCTTTTTCATGAAAGCGTCAATAGTATCTATATTTTCGATCAGCCGGTCTATATGCACTTTGAGGCGTGCCATGACTTAGCTCCTCTCCCAGCGCATCTCTGCATATTTGGAGGTGAAGCCCATGCGCTCATAGAGACGCCTAGCAGGATTGTCATATTCGACATGCAAAGCAATATCGCCATCAGCAGTGTCAAAAGCCTTCTGTAAAAGTTTGGTGCCGATGCCGTGTCCCCGAAGATCAGCATTAACTGCGATGTAAATCAGGTAGTATTCGGGTATAAAACCCTCCATGCCAGTTTTGTTCATCACCACTGCGCCTACAAGCTGATCATCTTCAAAAGCTGCCAGCACGTATCCCCCACGACCGGCATCCTTGCTGAAAGCATAATCCAGGGCTTTCTCGATGGCGGATTTGGAATCCCTGAACCTATCGAGGTGAGTGTATAAAAAGTCTATCAACGCGGTCTTCGCGAATTTCTTTTCCATCTGTTCCAAAGTCTGATACATTTCAATGTTTAGCATTATTCTCTCCTTTGATATATTGTACGCGCAAAGCACGCACGCATTATATCGCAATATATATCAATGAGATAACCATTGTCAAGTCTTTTTTTGGATGGATAGAAATAGCACTATCATCGTTAAAAAAATAGGGAGCAATATCTATCACTTTGAGAGCATAATCTTGCCAAGGATAGTTTCATCATGGAACTTAACTTCGAGCAGATAAGCTCCGCTCGGAAGTGACCTACCACGACTGTCTGTGGCAAAGAAAGGGATATGATGAACTCCTTCCACAAACACGCCTAAGTCTTTGCTTGAGACCAATCTGCCCCTAACATCATATAGGCAAATGTGAATGTCCTGCTCCTCTTCCGAAACCAGCATTAGGTTGGTTTTTTGATTGAAGGGATTGGGATAAATCGTGAACCCATTTTGGTATACATCAGAATAATGCTGCTCTTGTCCATGATAATCTACAAAAACTGGATCAGAATAATGCTCGGAACCATCCATGTGCAAACTCAGCAAAAAATAGTTCGCAGGATATCTGGGAGATTTGTCAGTGTACGAATAGCTGTGCGGTTGACTGCTATTGACCGCAGGAATCAATGGACTTACTTGCTCAGCTCCATCCAATGAAGCATCAGCGCTGCGCAAGACATAATAGCCCAAAAGATTGCTCTCGGACTCCGCACGCCAATCCAGACGACATGTCCCTGCTGAGATTGAATGAGCATAGAAATATTTAAGTACTACAGGGAGAGTATCTGCATCTAAGTCCATGGAAATAGAAAGCGCTACGTTGCGTGTAAGTGACGATATGGTGATATTCGTGCAGTCATTAGAACTTATGATCTGAGCTGATTCTGCGCCGCTTACTACCACATTCTCCGATCTGTGCCCAGGATGGCGTATGGTATAGCTACCGCAAAGTGCAGACGCATCGTCGGTCGTAATCGTATAGGTGAAGCTATTGCTCTCACCACTAAGCTGCACTTGGTAATCCGCCTCAGAAACCCCTGATGGCAAAATCGATATACTCTGCGGAATGTCTGCAGCGCTGAGCTCAATATAGGCAGGCGTTCCGGCAGCAGCTGTGCTCGCGCCATAGGTAGGATCTTCTGCATGGGTGGTAACCATAACCCAGGAACTTGTTTCCCATCCCACAGAAGATTGTTTTACACGGGCGATGTATGATGTGCCAGGCTCAATATTATTTATACGGCACAAATGAAAGTTTGAAGTCCAGGCAAAAACCTTTGTGCTAGTTTCCCAATCTACCGCCTTAATGCTGACGTCGTCGATAAATGATGCCTGTCCACGAGGAAATTCTGAATATGATAATTTAAGATAACTGGCATCTATAGTTTCAAATGGAAATGAGAAAAACTTGTATTCAGTCCTAAATGCAGAAGTGTCTCCAGTATGAGCCCATAATTCATAACCTTGTAATTTCTCATCATTCTCATTGCATATGCTGGTCAAGAGTTTAAAACTAAAACCATTATTGGTTTCATAAGTCCTCACCCAGTAAGATAAAATAACTATATCATCAGTATTGTTTGTAACTGATGAGAGCGGAATCTTTAAACAGGAATTGACGGAGTTATAAAGTCGGAAAACATGATATGGAGAAAAAACGTAAGTGGGAAAATTCGAGAAATCAATTACCTCTGTATAGGATCCATCCATATTCCACCCATCAGGAAGAGCGGTAGTACTATCAAAATTAGTGAAAAAGCGATCTTCAAGCTTCAAGACCTCAATATCATAGCTTTCAACACCATTCATGCTATCCCAGCGGAGAGTAAAGCCATCATCTGAGATTGCAGTGGCACGCACATTTTGGGGAACCTCCGCGTAAAGAGCCATTATAATAAAGAGTAAAAGAAGTGATACAAAAAGTCTTTTCATATCTAGTCCTATTCATTCAAATTCATTCATTCGTTGATTATAGCAATCGTGTTCAACCCCAAAACCTACATCACGTAAACCGTGCCACGCTGTGAATTAAGCGGAGATTTGCGGAGGTTGTCTAGAATCAAATATTGAAATTTTGTTCATCCACTGCATCCGCGTTCTATTAATTCGTGCTAATTAGGACAAAATAACCATCAATTCGACCGAGCCCGTTTCACCACGATATTCCACACGCTCTTCCAGAAGTATATCCAGTCGGTGCGGAGGGGACGCTCCATCTTTTGCAACAGATAACGACGTTCAGATTCCACAATTTCCTCAAAGCTGCTCGGTAAGTCAGCATAAAATGGCGGCAACAGCCCTGGCTTGACCTTCACCCGCAACTCTTGCATGTCTGGTGGATAGAGGCTATAATAGTGCTCACTCAGGGCACGAACACCCACCAACGAAAGGTCTCCGGCAAATAAGTTGATAATTTGCGGAAGTTCATCGATCCAGAGCTTTCGCATTACCCTACCCCAGGAAGTTACTCTAAAATCTGCCTTGAACTTACCACCCTCTTGCAAATCATTAGTGGCATGCACATAAGCCTGCAGGTATTCACTATAGGGATGCATGGTGCGAAATTTCTTCACGTATATCGTTTGGCCATTCAGTCCCTTACGTTTCAGACGAATCAAGGGACCGTAAGTGGGATGGGGATCGGTGCTGGGCTCCTGAGTCTTGCGCAGAATAAAGTGCATTCTATTGTCAATTTCGCGTTTGTGAATCAGCTCAAAGCCACAAAAGTAGAATCGGCCCAGGATCTCAGTTTCCGAAAGCGCCCGATTCTTGCCTTTGGTAAGAGCAAAATACCAGCCCTGCAAAAGAGGCAATTTGGGGAACACACGTCGGAAAATAAAATCGATAAAGTATAAAAAACTACCCAAGTACGGTGTGTATCGCTGATAAAATTCCGTCCTGCGCTGGCTGATTGTCTGTCCGTGACAGATAAAAACGCCTCCTGTCTCGAGCATTTCATTGACCCGGATGAAATAGGCATTGAGTCTACGGAAATCATTGATCTTATGTAGATTGATAAAGAGATGACGGGAGGCAGCCGCTTCATTTTGGATATTAAAAAAGGTCTCACTATCAAGCACCAAACTATGTGCTTTATCAAATCGCATCAGATCCAGATAATCATTGAGAAAAGCAAAGAGTTCGCTCTTATTGGCAAGATATTGCTGCCACAGCGGGATCAGTATGCTATCTTCTTCAATCGCTTCAGAAAAAGGCGGGATATAAGCTTCATTTGATATAACAGGAATCTCACGGACCTCGCTCAGGAACAATTTGGGGCTTTGTGATTCCTCCAAAACATTGGATTTGGTGATCAATCCGGTAGAAGCAAAGGTCTTGTTTTCTCTGTGAAAACGGAAGGTGTAGTAGATGCCGATGAAGATGAAAAGCTCAATACCCAAAGTAAACAGGATCGTGCCCAACACGATGTAGCGGGAATAGTGAAACTTGCCAAAAACATACATCACTATCATCAGCAAAAGAATCGCTACCATGTCACACTTGAGGATCCGCTTGAAAAGCTCGGCGCCACTACTCACGGTCTTGAGGGAGTATTTCAAACCCCATATCCCGCTGCCGATCCAGATCAGAGTAAAGGGGATCAAGCTGCGCCAATATTGAGCGATGATGATACGGGTTCCATTGCGCAGCTTCGCTACCGCCAAAAATGAGAAGAACACAATGGCGATGTCGATCAGGAATAGTGCGTATTTACTTAGTTTGTATTTCATGCTTTGTAACGGAGATG
>JASKKR010000030.1 GCA_030154085.1 Candidatus Cloacimonadota bacterium
AAGCGCATTGTCAAGATACCCATAGTGGGGCATTTGATCCACAAATCCTCGATAGAGATTTATTTTCGTGTATTTGGCACTATTTATGGCGGTTCTGGGGATAATATTGAGACCATCAAGACCGCTGCAGAGGCTTGTCGAAACGCTTGGATGGAAGAACGAATCAAACAAGTCACAATTCCGTTGATGCTCAAAGAGGGCATGGGCTTTGTGGAGGCAATGACCGAATCTGGTATCTTTACCAGAACTGCCCTCATGCGTTTGCGCACAGGTCAGGAAACGGGTACTATCCTGCAATCCGCTCAGCAAATTGCTACTTTTTACGAAGCGGAAACTACGTATAAAATGAACAACTTGGTGGAATATATCCAGACCTTGGTGGGCTTGGTGGTGGCAGTTGCCATCACGTTTCTAACCGTGGTATCAGCAGAGATTGCTACCATCTCACCGCCAACTTTTTAATGAGGCAGAATATATAGTATGTTAAGTAATAAATTTGCCCAATACTTAGTTCAAAACGGATACTTCGATCTGGAGACAATGCAAAAAGCAGAATCGAAGATGAAGAAATATGGGGGCAGTTCAGCCGGGGCTTTGGCAAGAGTTTTGGAGATCGAATTTGGGGCTCCACATGATCTCGTCTATGAAGCCTTGGCGATCCACTATGCCTTCCCTACTTTTAAAAAGACGATTGAGGAGATTTCAGACAGCCAATTAGAAGCATGTAAGAAAATCTTGGATAACATGCGTCGAGATAGCGATGAAGATTTTAAAAAACGTTTACTCTATCACAAGATTGTGCCATTTGGCTTGCAAAAGGGAAATCGGGATATCTTGAGGGTTTTGACCAGCGATCCTACCAGCAAGGTGATCCAGGAAATCACTACCCGCACACAATTTAAACGCCTGGAAATCTTTTGGGCGCCGCTTAAGACCATCGAGGATATCATCGAACGAGTTGCACCTCAAAAAAATGAATTTCTACAACTCTTAGAAGATGCTGGGCAGATCATTAGTGACGTTGGCAAAGATGAATCAAATGGTTTGGACGAACAAGAGCTAGATGAAGAGATCAATAAAAGTCTCTTGGTAAATCTCTATGAAGGTTGTCTGATTGAGGCAGTTCGCAAAGATGCCAGCGATATTCATATCATACCCAGTAGCAAAAATTCGGTGGACATTTTCTTTCGCATAGACGGTAAATTGCAGCTTTGGTTTAGACAGGAGAACACTCCTCCTGAGGCACTTTTAGCAGTTGTCAAAGACCGCTCAAATGGAGTAGACCGCTTTGAACGAGATACTGCGCAAGATGGTTTTGCACAAAGATTGGTGGATGATCATCTGATCCGTTATCGTATATCTATTCTTCCGATCGTATCTTCGGAATATGACCGCCGCTTTGAAAGCGTAGTGATCCGTGTGATCGACGATCGTAAGGTGATTACAGATTTCCGGAAACTCGGTTTTCAAGAACAAGCGGAGCGAGAATTTCTCAAATCTATCAATACTTCCAAAGGCATCGTGATCGTTACCGGTCCTACCGGCAGCGGGAAATCTACCACCCTGATGGCCGCCTTACACCATGTAATCAATCCAGGCGTGAATGTGCTCACCTGTGAGGATCCAGTGGAATATGTGATCAAAGGAGCCCGGCAGCTCAAGATAAGCCACAAAATGACCTTTGAACAAGCTGTGCGCTCCATCTTGCGACACGATCCAGACATCGTGATGGTGGGTGAGATTCGCGACAAGATCACTGCCGATACTGCGGTGAAACTGGCAAATACCGGGCACTTAACTTTCAGCACACTACACACCAATGATGCCCCATCTGCGATCACACGCTTGTATAAAATGGGCGTGGAGACCTTTCTATTGGCATATTCGATCAACATCATTATTGCCCAACGTCTGGTACGCAAGCTCTGCGTACACTGCCGCCGTCCACTCTCCAAGGAAAGCTGGGAAGCCGCAATGGCAATCGGAGTTAGTTTGGAAGACTTGGAAGCCGGCAGAATCTATGAGCCAGTGGGCTGTCCCAAGTGTAATGGCGGCTATAAAGGCAGGATAAACGTAGCAGAAGCGCTTTACTTTTATCCTGAGATCAAGGCAGAGATTATGCGATCTACCCACGATATAGATGAAGATCGCATCCGCAAGATTGCTGAAAGCAAAGGAATGCTCTCCATGCGTGCCAGTGGAATAGACCGGATGCGACATGGTTTAACCGACCTCACCGAGGTCTTGTATGTGACATCGGAGGGATAATATGAATATGATGGAAATGGTATTAGCTTTATTAGCCGTTGTACTCTTCACGACTCTTTCGCTAACTTATAACCAGGGTATCTGGCGGCAAACAGACTATATAAATAATGCGACATTGGTAGTTCAAGCTTCGCAGATTTGTCATTCCATCTTAGATGAAGCAGATGCTAAGCTTTTTTCTAAACAAATAGATATTGATTCTCTAACGGTGCTTTATAATTTCACGGAAACTCGAAGCTATCCTCATTTACCTGTAACTTTTACTGTTACTTCTACCGCCGCAGACTGCGATTCATTAGGTCAAGACTTGGAAACACCCAATCCCAACAGTATTTTTAAACGTATTCAAATCAAAGTAAGCGGTCCCGGATATTTAAAAACTCCATATACAATGACTAGATTATACACTAGAACTTTTATGTGATTATTATGAGTGTATTACTTGATGTACTGGGAAGTGTTATAATTGCCGCTACATTGATCTTGATGGTCATGACATTTCAGCTACAAATGCGGGAAAATGTTTCCAGAATATACTATGCGGGATCTATGATAGAGCATATGGACGAGGTTACAACAACCTTGAATAATACATTTGCCATGGCAGGGATAGGAATACCAGTAAATCAAGTATGCACAGTAGCAGATAGTAACATTGTGGAATTTAAAACACTATGGGATGTTGCCGGAGATTCGTTATCCAGTAGTGTACATATAATCCGCATAGCCCTCGATGATAGTATATCTGCTCAAGGAAAAGTACTTACTATTACTCAGGATGGGACTGTGATACAACCCCTTGGGTATATCATGTATATTGAAAGAATTAAATTAAACTACTACGATATAGAAGACCAAGTTACCTTCGATGCAAGTAAGATAAGATCGGTCGAAGCCTTAATCACTTTCCGTCGAGATTCTCCATGGCGCCCTGACCAACCTCTGCGCTCAAATATACAGATGAAGTGTTTTTTAATGAATACTTATTTGCAAGGAGGGTAAGATGGGAAGAGCAGTCCTGATATTTGTTATGCTAATGACCACGATTTTTGCTTCTATCCTAATAAACTTGAATGAAAGAGTGTCTGGAGTACCAGATGTGTTGATTGTCAATCAGTTAAAAAAGGAATCAGAGAACGTTAGTGACTTTGCTTTACGTAATGCAATTCGTAATGCTGGATCTGTGGGGTTTTTAGACACATATCTGGAGGATGAAGATTTTTCCGGAGAACTAACTTTTACTCAGAGTTTTACGAATTTTAATATAGGGAATAGTGTGATAGACAGTCTAAGATACAGTTTTAGTGATAGCCAAGAACAGTACAAAGTGGAAAGCTTTATTAGAACATCCTTGCAGGGGCATACAGTATCCCGTCACGCCGAAATGGCCTTTGACTATCCATATACTACAACGTTAGTTACCAAGCCAAGCGTATTGTATCTGGAAATGGAACGTTTAAATCTCTTTCCATGGCTATTTCAAGGGAATAATTATCTTCCTGATTCTTCTGGTAACAATTACGAAGGAGTGTTCGAAGGATTTACGCTCATTTCAAATACAGTTCCGTGGGGTGGTGCTTTCAGCAGGTATTGTGCCAAATTCGACGGTATAAATGACTATATAGTAGTAAAACCCCAAAATGAACCCGATGAAGTTGATAGCTTGAATACAGATAATTCCTTCTCTTTGTTAACGTTTGCTAAGATAGATAAAGATGGTAGATGGTTCCACGAAGACGAGCAGGGAACTCTGCTTTGGATCCCAAGTGAGCCCTCTGACCCCAATCTGCGCAACAAACCATCAGCTGGAATCTGGTATGATACTGCTGACCATAGTATGCATTTTGCCGTTACCCTGGACGATGCAGATAATACTATGTTGGAAGCGGTTGTTCCCCATACTAGGACTGCTAAGATATATTTTTGGCTACTTGGGATTCAGATCTTTAACGTATTTCATTATGAATATCCTTGGTCTTCTTATGCGCTCACATATAATCATGGGGTATTAAAAGCATATATTAATGGAGTACTACGAGCAACAGTAACTGGACCGGATGTTAGAGCGTATCCGAGTAGATATGGTATGACTATTGGTCGCAGAGATCTGCGAGGAAGCGGAATCAGTAATGAGGATTATAAATACTTCTGTGGAATTATGGATCAAACTGGTATGCACCATCTGGCTTTGAGTGATATGAGTGTAAGTTCTTGGCATAATAATGTAATGAATGCCGCAACAATTAGATATATAAGAGATTGACAATGTTATGCAATAAGCTTTGTTGTGATATAATAAAGGACCGGAGAATACAGTATTATATGCTCAGTACTATTGTTCGGTTACTTAGATTCGAGATTTACTCGCTATGTGGATTATATAAAGGCGCAATAGTCAGGCTTACTTTTAGTAAATTATTTAAATTAAGGATAAGTTAATATGGGATGTATCATGGGAGTCTCCTTTTTCCCCATGCTGGTAATAGCAGAAGTGTTGCCATGGATGTTTTTAGCATTGCTGGTCTTTATTGGGATGCTGATCTTGATATTTTATAGCATGAAGATCAAGTCACAACAAGAACAGATACACGAGCTCAGGAAAAAGAATGAGGAGTATCAAGCACAATTGAGTAACCTTTCCGAATTGGAATTGCTCAAACCGGAATTGCGCAAGATAGCCAGGCTGGACCACGATGTAAATACCCCCCTCTGTGTGATTACTATGTCCTTGGGTAGGGCAAAGAAGCTGGCTATTGATAGTGGTGATGATATGCTTTTGGGAAATGTGGAAGACATCATGAGAGCAGTATCCCGTATTGGTGAGATTATGGAGGCTGTCAGAGTGCTAAAAACTATCCCTATCATTAAAGAACAACCGAATAACACAGCAGAAAATAAGCAGGAAAATAGAGATGAATAATAAGAAGATATTGGTAGTAGACGACGAACAAAATATCCGAGATATATTCCAAGCCTTTCTACGTGATATGGGCTATACGGTCACCACCGCTGTCGATGGCATCGATGCATTGGAAAAAATATCCAAAGAGAGATTTGATCTATATATTGTGGATATTTATATGCCACGCATGGGCGGATTGGAATTGATCTCCCGACTCAAAGAATTGCACCCATCAGCAGTGATTATTGTAACTACAGGTTATTCCGGATTGGATGTAGATTTCCGTAGTATTCGGCAATCGGCATTTATGTATCTGGCAAAGCCGATCCAACCTGATGAGCTGATTCGCGCAGTAGAAGCAGGACTCGCTCATTCTACAGAAAGTAAACCGGATATAATCAGGAGCAATTTTGACGACAATATTGATCCAGATAAGCAGCCAGAAATGTTACTACTCAAGGGATTTACCCAAGATCAAGTATTGCACTTTAAGAGTATGGGAACTCTCAAGGACTATATATCCGGCGATCCTATCCATATGGACAAAGAGGATGGCTCGATGCTTTTTGTGGAACATGGATATATCAATGTCTATTACAACACTGATCTGGTAGATAGCCTCAAAGATGGAGATGTGTGGGGCGAAGAAACCTTTGTAAATCCCGGCGCACTTTTTTGTAGCCTGAAAGCTCACAGCAATGTGACCGTGCGTCATTTCCCTCGCAAGCGCCTGATCGAGTTTTTTACCTACAATGACAAAAGCCTCACTGATAGATATATGATAAATATAGTTCAATGTATGTATGTAAAATGGCGGCGGAGCATCGTGAGACTTGGTCTTTCCAGCCGCTCAAACCCCATTGATTTAAAATAGGAATTTCAAATGAGACTAAGCTTTACAGAGGCTCTGAGCAAGGAGATCCCTTCAAATTATCAGGGCGTCGAGAGATGTGAAATCATCAGTCAATGGCTCACTCATCATGCTGAGCGGGAGCAAGAATGCAAAGATATCCTGAAATACATTCTGCATAAAGCCCGCGAACTCGAAGCTTCAGATATCGATTTGGGAGCTCCTGGATGCAATGGCAAGATTTGGATGAGGATCTTTGGCAATAAAAAACCTATCGAAGAATTGGGAGAATATTCTCTGGTAGATACCAATGCCATCATTCTCTCTTGGCTTTCGCCAAACCAGAGACAAAGACTTTTCATGCAAAAAAGCCTAGACTTCCCTCTGGCTTTTGAAATTGATGGCAAAGAAGTAAGATTCCGGGGCACGACCTTCTTTGACCGCAATTCACTTGGGGCAAACTTCCGCAGTATTAGCGACACGCTCTTGCAAATCGAAGATCTGGGTATCCCAGAAATAGTGGCAAATCGCATGAACCTCAAATATGAAAAGACGGGATTAGTTCTGATCACTGGCATAACCGGCAGCGGCAAATCCACCACTCTAAATGCAATCATTGATATGAATAACCGACAGAACTCAGCTCATATTGTTTCTATAGATTCTCCCATAGAGTATGTACACAAATCCAAGAATTGCTTGGTTCGCCATCGCGAAGTAGGCGTTGATGTACTAAGTTTTGAGCACGGAGCAATCGAAGCATTAAGGCAGGATCCGGATATCATCGTCGTTGGCGAAATGCGAGATCCACAGACCATAGCCACCGTCTTGGAGATCACCGATAGCGGGCACAAAGCCTTTACCACCCTGCATACAAGCTCTGCTGTGGATAGCATCCATAGGATTGTGGCAGAATTCCCACCAGATTCTCAAGAACGCGTACGAAACCGCTTGGCAGATGTGCTCACTGTCTGCATGAGTCAAAAACTGGTCCCTACTACGGACGGTAAACTGGCGCTAGCGAAAGAAATCCTTTCAGTGGATTCCAGCGTGCAAGCAGCAATAAGAAACAAAAACATTGGTGAAATATATCAAATGATGGTAGAGGGCAAGAGATCGGGGATGTGTTCGCTGGAACAAGATCTGAAGACTCTGTATCAAAAAGGGGTCATCAGCCAGCAAACCGCTTTGAACTTTGCCAACAACAAAAAAAGGATGCAGCAACTTATGAGCGTGCTGTAGGTATTTTAATAAGGACTGATGATGAAGAAAGCACCAAAAGAGGCATATGGTATCTACCAAGATGGTAAGATCATTCGCATGGTTCATCTGCGCAAAGAAGGAGCCGAAACTTATCTTCTGGGTATGGATAGCATCCAATTGGAGCAGGATTGGTATAAAAGCGACCAAGTCATAACTGGCAGCCCAAATTCTGATTTTATCCCACTGGATTCACATTTTACGGATGTCGAAGACCTGGACATGAACGAATTTGCGGAGGAGGGGGGACATCCAGATACCCAACCCAAAATGGAGGTGAGTCCACTCACCATGATGCTTTCAAAATTCCCCATGCAGCAGGGAGTTATCGCCCTCAACGTTCATGAACAGCACATCTTGAAAGATGAGCCAGGACGCATCAAGCGCAAAGAGATCTCATCCTTCCGCAAGAAAAACCTATCACACAATCAGATCAAAGCTGGAGAATGGAAATCCTGCATCTTAAACTCTGAAGGAAATACACAACACTGGCTCTACACAGGCCCCAACTTACTTTTGGATGCCATCAAAGATTATTCAAAAGAATCAGGACTCCGGCTTTATTACTTATTAGCGGATGCTAACGACATCGTGCTCACTGATTACTACCGGTTTTTATACAGTACAAATCAGGTAGGCATCACTCTCTTGGTGTATCTCGGTCACGAATTCCGCAAGATATATGTATTTCAGGATGGTCAATGGACATCGACGCTCCCGGTTCATATCACTCAACAATTTCCGGAAGCAGACATAATCTATTCCAAGATAGCTCTGGCTCTGGATAGCGCACAGTTAGGAGAGCCTGAACAGATCATATTAGCAGGCGATCTGGCAAATCGGCAATTGGCAGCATATATGAATGCTCAGAGTATGTCCACCAAGACAAGCCTCTTGGAGTTTCCCAATCTGGTGCTGACCGATTCCGACTCCGTGGAATATGCTGACCAGATCTTGGCTCCCTATTCCCTGGCGCTTGCACTTGCATACAAAGCACTCAACATTGAAAATGATGCCTTTACTAAATGCACTTTTTTACCTGCTAGGATAATAGATAGCCAAAAAGAATTTAGAGTCGTGTGGCATGGCTTTGTCATATTGTCCTTGCTCTTTGGACTGGCTCTCTATACTACAATACAATATCAACAAACGCAGCTTAATATCAGACAAGAAGAACAAAAGAAGACAGATCTCAATTTTACTCTTAATCGACTAAGAGCAGAAAACGCAATCGTCGAACAGCTAAGCCAAGATATTGCTAAACTCAAAGAGAACACTGACAAAGTCGGGAAAAAGCTGGAAGGGAAAAATCGATGGACAGAGCTCTTTGATGTTCTCAACAGCACCTTTTCAAGTTATCAGCAAAGTTGGATTTCAAATTTGCGTCATTCCAACGGGCAAATCTCCATCACTGGAATTACCTCAGACCGAGAGCATGTAAGTCGCTTGGCTGCCAATCTGCCAGCAAGTAAGATCCGCCGGGTTACAAATTCAAAGATCCGCGATCGTGTGGTCTGGAACTTTGAGATGGATTTCACATTGCCCGAGCTCGATTGGGTGGAGATAATTTCAAAAGAATATATGCCAATAACTCGTAGCACCACAGCCAGCTCTCGCCCCAATCGCGGCAAAGTTAAGATCCAGCCACAGACCCAAGAGCAATTGGAACAAGCCATCAGCTATAAGTTTGGCGTTCTTCCCAGAATAGAGCAACAAAATGTCCCCTTATTTGACGAATCAAGCTCGAATTGCGATCCAGAAGCCTTGCAATTATATAGAGACTTTTCTAAGGCAATTAATAAAGGCAACATGCTGGAATATCGCTTTATCGGACACAGCTTGATCCAGAATTATCCGGATTGTGATCTGATCCCGCTGACCAGATGGTGGTTGGCATATAGGCTGTATTTGGACAGAGAATTCAGCTTAGCCGAGGATATCCTCAACCCCAATCTGCAAACAAAAGATAAGTATCTTCCCTATAATCTCTTACTAAAAGCGCGGCTCGACTATGTGGCGGGCAACCGTAGATTCCTGCAGACTTATGAAAGTCTAATAATGGATTACCCAGAATCAGCTGCAGCCAGACAGGCAGAACTGGATCTGGCATTCATCGAAAGGGGGGCAGTAAGATGACCAACTCTTCCAGAAACACTCTTGTCCTAGCCAGTCTCTTGGTCTTTACCGGTATCGTGAGCTTTGGAATCCTTAATAGAGCTGGGCAAAAACTTCAGCAAAAACAACAAGAAACCCAAGAGATTCAAACTCAAATAGATGATTTTTCCGCGATGGTCGCAAATCGTGAAGCCCTGGAAAAAGAATATCAAAAACAAATGGCGATGGCAAGCCAACAAAGCAAAGTCATCCTACAAACAGATAATTCTGCCATTAGTTATGACTACCTTTTGCAAATCCTCAAATGGCTTAACAAAGACCTGATCTATGACTTTGCCTTATCAGACCAGACTAATGAATACAATGAATATGTGATATCCGGACGAAGTCATTATATGGACATAGTGCACTTTGTCCGATTACTCGAATATCAGCGTGCGCTTTTGACCATTGAAGATCTTACTCTCACCGCCGATTCAGCTGCTCATAGCGATACAGTGAGCTTTTCGATGATCTTTCGCACTCACTATGAGGACGACGGAGTGCCGATATCCGAATTAGGCTATAAGAGCATCCCCCGATCTGTGGCATCATATAGTCTTTTTAGACCGAAGTATACTGAGACTTTGCCCGAAATGAGCAGTCAAGATCCAAGATTGGTAGATATCGATAATAGCACCTTGATCGCACTCAGTGAAGATCGGGCTTTTGTCCGGGACAGCAGAGGACTGATCCGGATCTTAACCTTGCATGATGAGGTTCTGTGGGGCTACTTATACAAAATAGATCATCGAGAGGGCGCAGCCATATTTAAAGTAAACAAATATGGCTTTGAAGAAAATCAGATTTTGTATTTGAGCAAAGGAATTGAGGAATAAACAATGAAACAGTTAATAATTTTAGTAGTCATAGCCATATTATGCCCCTTTATGCTTCAAGCGCAGATTGAGGAGCCTCTGATTTCGAATACGGTCAGCATGCGCGCAGAAACGCATATTAATGCTGCCGCACAAATATTGGAGCATTTTAGCCTAGCCGAAAGCGGCAAGAAGATAATCAACCTTTCCCAATACAACGGCAATATCAACGTCCAGATAAATGATATGCCCTGGCGTAAAGCTCTGGATCTCATTGCTTTGCAAAACTTTCTCAGCATCGAAGAAGGCGTTGGTTTTATCGCTTTAAAAGATATTGATGAAGAGCGCAAAGATGGAGAGATTAGTGAAGATATGGCTGACCCGGAAATGCAAGAACTGATGAAAGCCGCAGGAGTCAAACAGGTGCGCATCAAAGCAGTCGCCATGCTGGCAGACCGCAGTTATTTAAAAAATCTCGGCATCGATTGGTCCACTGTATTTAACGGTAAAGTGCAGGTTAATGCAGGATTTGCTGGAGCTTCTCAGCTTACTTCTCCACTCACCCTCAATGGCAGCGGGAGCACCACTGTGGGAAACACTACGATAGATATAAACACACTAATACGAACCATTGAATCAAACCAAAAGGGCAGCATCTTGGCAGAGCCCAGCATTGTCGTATCCAGTGGCAAAACTGGACACATCCAGGTTGGACAGGATATTTCCATCAAAACTGCGGATGAAGCCGGAAACACGGTGGATACATTCTTTGCGACTGGTATCATCATGACCGTGACACCCACCGTTGTGGAAGTAGATGGAGAAGATCTGATCGTGATGGAGCTTGCCATCGAAAGGTCAAGCGGTCAACCAACCGAACTCTCAACCATCATCACAAAGAGTTCATCAAACACTGAATTGATCCTCTATAACAATGAAGAAGCCGTTATTGGAGGACTTCTTGACACTGATGAGACCAAGACCCGCAGCGGTATTCCAGTCCTCAAGGATTTGCCTTGGTGGGTGTTTGGAATCCGCTATCTCACCGGATATGACACCTATGAAAAGCGTGAACGCGAGCTGATCATTACCATAAAGGCTGAAGTTATGGATACCGCTTTGGATCGCCTGCAAAAATCCAGAGAGCAGGCAAATACAGCTACCAGGTAAGTTAATTTAGGTAGGGGATGTATGCGGATAGCGACTAGACTGCTCTTACTCTTTATCGTCATAGCGATAGTCTTTGGGGCTTTCTTTTATATGTTTTACCATATAAAACATGAAGAGTTGCGTTTATATCGCGAAGCGGATCTGGAGCAAAGGCGACATACCATTGATGCCATAATCCGCACCAAACAAGAAGCCCAATTGCAGCAAACTTTGGACTATGCAATCAGAGATGAGACAGTGACCTTCATGCAAAATAGAGATCAAGAATTAGCAGACGAAAATCTGAAGGCCATCAGCTCTATCCTCGGCTACTCATTGGTTCAGGTTTATGATCCAGAAGCTAATCTTATCTACAGCAAGGCAAAGGACGCCAGTCCAGGTCTTGATCTATTTATGCTCGAATCCGCAATCACTGATTCACTCGGGCAAGCCATCCAAAGTTCTTTCTTTACCCGCTTCCATCAACATATCCTATCCTGCACCATAAATAGCATCCATCCTTCTACTGATCCCGAAATGATGAGTCCACCCCGCGGTTATCTCCTTATTGCAAATTCTTGGGATTATGGCTTTGTCTCTGACCTGGGTAAAAGCTTGGGCTATGATGTCCGTCTCAGCTATGAAGAGCCAGAGCCTACTCCTGGACCTCAACAGTTTAATACATTAATCCTCAAGCCACTCGTTGATAACAGCGGAAAAACCGTAGCTTGGCTGCAATTCAACAGTTCAAATCCTTTTCTTGTCAAGCTGAGAGGAATGGGAAATCTAATTATCTTTGGTACTATGGGTTTCATCTTCATCTTTCTCTTGATGCAGTTTTTCCTGATCCAACAGTGGATTAGCACTCCTCTTAATCTCATATCCAAGAGTCTACACGATTCTGATCCTAGCCAGATCACATCACTCAAGAAAGCAAAAAATGAATTTGGCGCGATTGCTGAACTGATTCAGCGGTTCTTTGATCAACAAGAAAAGCTTGTCCGGGAAATAGAAGAACGTACCAAGTCTGAGATCAAAGTTCGCAATATGGAAGAAACAACTCGCAAGATTTTGCAAACTTCTCCGGAATCTATCATTGTAACCGATCCCGAAGGCAAAATCCTGGATGTAAATCAAGAAACACTCAACCTGCTTGGCTTTGAAGATATAAACAGCTTGATCTCGGAAAAATCTACTATCGACAAACTGATCCAGAAAAAGGACAGAGATAATCTCAAAGATATCTTATCAAATCTTCACAAAGGAAGCTATGTAAAAAATCGCGAACTATATATGGAGAGCCAACCCGGAAAAGGATTTCCAGGCTTACTGAGTGCTTCCGCGATCATGGAAGAAGCCGGCAAACCCAGTCGTTTTATCTTTGTCACCCGCGATATCACGGACATCAGGAATCTAGAACAGCAACTCAGACAGTCCCAAAAAATGGAATCCATCGGCACTCTGGCAGGGGGAATTGCGCATGATTTTAACAATATCATCACAATCATTGCCGGATATATTGCCTTAGCAACTGGAAAGATTCATCAGCCCAAGGATGCCGAGCATGATTTGGATGCAGCTCTTAAAGCTTGTCTGAGAGCAAAGAGCCTGATTGGCAAGATCTTAACTTTTAGCAGACAAAGTGAGCCAGATATGGAAGATCTTGTTCTCGCCGATGTCATCGAAGAATCCCTGCCCATGATTCGTGCGTTGCTACCAACCAAGATCAGAATCGAGACCAAAATCAATTCCAAAAGCTTTACTACAGCAGACTACACTGAGCTGCAACAAGTTTTGATTAATCTATCCACAAATGCCTATCACGCGATGCGTCCGGATGGTGGAGTGCTGGGTATCGAGCTCAACGAAGTATCTGGATCTGAACTAAGGAGCATTGAAGCCGGAGTAGATCAGAATGTTCGTTATCTGCATCTGAGTGTTAGTGACACAGGAAGCGGGATAGCTCCGGATATTCTTTCGCGGATTTTCGATCCCTACTTCAGCACCAAATCCTCCGGAGAAGGCACTGGTCTTGGACTCTCTATCGTGCATGGCATCGTGACGGGATACAATGGTTTTATAACCGTGCGCAGCATACTCTCAGAAGGCACTAGCGTAAACATATATCTGCCCATCAATGAGCATCCCCAAAAGAAGAAAAAAAAGGAACAAAAAGAGGATGTCCCATTTATCCCTGCCAAATTGATGATCGTCGATGATGAAGTGGCTCTTTCTGAAATCTTTTGCGAAGCTTTGCAAGAAGTTGGCTACACTGTCGAAGCCTATACTGATTCTCAAAAAGCCTTAGCCGCTTTCTGGAAAAACCCTAATAGCTATTCTCTGGTCATTGCTGATATTAATATGCCTCAAGTGGATGGAATCAAGTTAGCAGAAAAAATCAGAGATGTCCGCGAGATTCCTATAATTCTATATACAGGATTTTTCGACACAAATCTTCAGAGCAAAGTCGATGAAGCAGGAATCCAGCATGTGCTCAGCAAACCTATACTCCCAGACGATATGATCCGCGAAGTAAAGCACGTAATCTATACAAGTTCCGAACTAAGTAGCTGAACCTTGGGATAGTTATGTCTTAGAGACCGAGTTTTTGACAAGCTGCCTTGGCAGCTTCTTGATGAGCATTCTTTTTGGTGTTGCCCTTCCCGGTGCAGCGCATTCCATTTCCAAATAGCACTTCTACTGTAAAGGTCTTGTTATGTTCAGGTCCATCTTCCGCGATGGTGACATATTTGGGTGGATCCTGATTGTGCCCTTGCAGATACTCTTGCAAGATAGACTTGTAGTTCACCAATTCGTCCCGATTTACTATCTGCATATAATCCGACAATATGTGGTTCTTGATAAACCGGGTTGCTGCGGCAATACCACTATCCAGGTAGATCGCACAGATGAGCGCTTCTACACTGTCTGAGAGGATAGATGCTTTTTCTGCACCACCTGATGCTGCTTCTTCAGGACTCAAAAGCAGATATTTGCCTAACTCTAATTGATTTGCCTTCAGAGTCAGATAGGTCTCTGAAACTATCTTGGATTTGAGCTTTGAAAGCTTGCCTTCCTGCTCTGTAGGATGCTTAACAAAGAGTTCTTTAGCCACTACAAAGCCCAAGATGCTATCACCCAAAAATTCCATGCGCTCAAATGGTGAAGGAACCTTATGGTCGTGAAAATGACGGCGCAGATAAGACTTGTGGGTGAGAGCAGCTTTGAGCAAAGTAAGGTCGTTAAAATGATAGTCGAATCGTTTCTGGAGATTAGCAAGACTCTTTTCCCATTTGGGATAAGTATCCGGCATCCGCCTACCATTAAAGTACTCTATAATCTGAGATATAATTTTCTTCAATTTCCTACTCATTATTCCAAAAACAATGCTCCTGCCGCTGCTATTCAACACCGGCAGGAGTATGGTCTGGGAAATTATTCTGTATACCGAGTAATGACTATAGCACTATTGTGCCCGCCAAAACCCAGAGAATTTGATAACGCTACATTGACTTCTTGTTTTACAGCTACGCCTGGGCAATAATCAAGATCACATTCTGGATCAGGATTCTTGAGATTCATTGTGGGATGAATGATTCCATTTTCGATACTCTTAACACAAGCAATAGCCTCGATGCCTGCTGCAGCACCAAGCATATGTCCAACCATAGATTTGGTGGAATTTATCTTAATTTTGTAGGCTCTGGAACCAAAAGCGGCTTTGATTGCCATAGTCTCGCCTTTGTCGTTAAGCGGAGTCGAGGTTCCATGGGCATTGATATAGTCAATATCATCAGTAGTGAGGCCAGCATCTTTGATTGCCATCAACATAGCTCTGGTGCTTCCTTCTCCATCTTCAGTGGGGGCTGTGATGTGATATGCATCGCCTGAAGCTCCGTATCCAGCAAGTTCTGCGTAGATTTTAGCGCCCCTTGCTTTGGCATGTTCCAATTCTTCCAAAACCAGGATCGCTGCTCCTTCACTCATCACAAAACCATCTCTTTCCAGATCAAATGGTCTGGAAGCCGTCTGCGGGTCATCATTGCGAGTAGATAGAGCTCTCATCGCAGTAAAGCCGCCTACAGCCAAAGGAGTGACAGCAGCTTCAGTTCCTCCGGAAATCACAATATCAGCATCTCCATATTGGATGGAACGCATTGCCGTGCCCAAAGCATGGTTTGCACTCGCACATGCGCTCATTACGTTAAAATTGATCCCCTTAAAATTGTGCTCAATGCTGATTTGAGCTGCGGCAATATTACCGATCATTTTAGGGATAAAAAATGGGCTAATCCGGCGAGGACCTAGCGTATGACATTTAATACATTCCTCTTCGAAGGTCATGATCCCCCCGATGCCAGCCCCGGTGATTACACCGGTGCGATCAGGATCAAATGCCCCTTCGGTCAGGGCTGCATCTGCCACAGCTTCGCGAGCCGCTATAATGGCAAACTGAGCATATATATCCAGCTTGCGAGATTCTTTACGATCAAAATGATCATCTGGGTTATAATTCTTTATCTCCGCGGCAATTTGAACCGGAAGTCCGCTGGCATCAAAGTGGCTGATCTTGTCTACTCCAACCACTCCGCTGATTAAGCTTTGCCATGTTTGAGCTACATTGTGCCCCACAGGAGTGATTGCGCCTATACCGGTTATCACTACTTTTCTTTTTCTCATATTTTACCTCTAGTTTCAGCTTGTTTGACTAGCATAGCTTGATTCCAAACTTTTACTAGCTCTGACAAAGGCAGATATCGAAGATGGAACCAATCCTGATATTATTGCTAGCAGGATTGGTTCCTCTTTGTCTAGATTAACCGAGTTTTTCCTTCAGATAATCGATGGCTTGGCCAACGGTACGTAGTTTATCCTGATCTTCATCAGGTATGGTCAGACCAAACTCATCTTCAAACGCCATTACCAGCTCAACTGTATCCAGAGAGTCTGCGCGCAAGTCTTCGATGAAGTTTGCTTCAGGAACGACCTGAGCTTCATCTACACCCAGTTTATCCATCACGATCTGTTTGACTTTTGCCTCAATATCCATTGTTCCTCCTATGTTATTGAAGAGTGTTCTATTTAGGGGTTTCTAGTGCTTTAGTGCATGGTGAGGCCACCATCTACAGCGATGGTTTGCCCCGTGATATAGGCACTGTCTTCAGATGCCAAAAACAAACAAAGACGAGCAACATCATCCGGACTGCCCATCTTGCCAAGCGGAATAGCTTTGCCATATTCTGCACGTACTTCGTCGCTCAAAGATGCTGTCATTTCGGTCTCGATAAAGCCCGGAGCTACTGCGTTTACTCGCACATTGCGGCTGGCAAATTCCTTGGCACAACTTTTGGTAAATGCTATCAACCCACCTTTGGATGCAGCATAATTTGCCTGACCGGCATTACCCATTAGCCCAATCACGCTGGAAATATTGATGATGCTGCCTTGCCGTGCCCGCATCATGTGTTTAAAAGCTTTTTGTGTGCAGATAAAGCTGCCTTTGAGATTGATGTCCATCACCATCTGCCAGTCTTCTTCTTTCATGCGTATCATGAGATTGTCACGAGTGATGCCGGCATTGTTGATAAGAGTGTCTATCTTATTGTGATCTTTGACGATCTGTCCAAATACCTTTTCTATTCCGGCAGCATCTGTTACATTGCCTACATAACCATAGGCTTTGCCACCTGTATCTATGAGCAATTTCACCGCTTGGTCAACTGCGTCTTCGTTGAGATCCAGCACGATCACCGTCGCTCTTGCCGTCGCAAAAGCTTTTGCGATAGCAAAACCTATGCCTCTAGCACTCCCCGTGATCAAGATTATAGAATCTGTAAAATCGTACATTGAGATATTCCTTTCTATACTTTAGGGTTGCGTACCCTTTATGTTCAATTTAAAACCGTTTCAAGCTCAGCAAGATCAGCTATACGATCAACTGAATAAACTCGCAGTTCTTTGTCAATATTCTTTATCATTCCGCTGAGTACTTTTTGGGGACCAAACTCGATAAAGAGTTCCACCCCTGCATCTGCCATAAAACGCACACTATCCACCCATCGCACAGCTGAGATGATCTGCTTGCCCAGTTTCTGCCTGGCTTCGTTGCCATCTTTACTGGGACGTGCGTCAAGATTGGAGACCACCGGAATCTGTCCAGGATGGAAGCTAAATTTCTCCATTTCTTCAATGAGCCATTTGCTGGCATCATTGATGAGAGGTGTGTGAAAAGGTCCTCCGACAGTCAGCGGAATCACCCGTTTGGCTCCTTTGGCTTTGGCGATTTCACCTGCTTTGGCTACTCCGCTCTTTGTCCCGGAAATAACGGTCTGGATTGGTGTATTAAAATTTACTGCCTGCACCAACCCTTCGGATTCTGCTTCGTGACAAGCTTCGATCACTTTTTCGGGTGGTAACCCAATCACGGCAGACATCGCAAACAAAGTATCCCCCACCGCTTTGATCATAAATTCACCGCGTTTGTACACAATGTGCATGGCGTCCTCCAAGCTAATAATGCCAGATGCCACCAAGGCAGTGAATTCACCCAAGGAATGCCCCGCTACAAAGTCGGGGACTAAGGGAAATTCTTGTTGAAATTTACGAAGAGCCAAGACACTATGCAGAAGAATTGCAGGCTGAGTGATCCAGGTTTCCTTCAGAAGTTCCTCAGGACCTTCACTCATAGCTTTATAGACTTGGGTATCGTGCTCAAAATCAAAATCCTGAACCATTTTTACAAGCGAGGGATCCTCTGCAAAATAATCCGCAGCCATCCCTACATATTGTGCTCCCTGCCCTGGAAATATAAATGCAGTCTTCATTATTTTCTACCTCTAATATCTTGCCAAGATGCTTCCCCAGGTGAGTCCAGCCCCAAAAGAAGTAAGCAGTATGATGTCTCCCCTACGGATCTTCTTTGCCCGCACTGCCTCATCTATCGCCAAAGGTACTGTCGCTGAAGAAGTATTCCCATACTTATGGATATTTATAATTACTTTGCTCAGTGGGATCTTCATCTTATCTGCCAATGCTTCGATTATGCGTAGATTTGCTTGATGCGGAATTACCCAATCAAGGTCAACAGGGCTGAGATGGTTACGCTTGAGCAATTCATCTGATGATGCATACATGCTTTTGATCGCATTCTTGAATATGCGATTCCCTTCCATATACACTGTGTGCTGATTCGCATCCACCGTCTCATGACTGGCAGGCAATCGTGAGCCTCCTGCAGCTTGCATCAGATACTCTCCTTGACTGCCATCAGCATCGATCTTGGCATCTATGATACGGGAAATTTCTGTCGGCTCTGATCTCGATATTATGGCTGCACCTGCTGCATCTCCAAATAGAACGCAGGTATTGCGATCAGTCCAATTTATTATCTTAGTAAGCACTTCTACACCTATCACAAGGATATTTTTAGCTGTGCCATTTTCTACATATTGTCGAGCGACATCACATGCATAAATGAAGCCGGTACATCCGGCAGATATGTCAAATGCGGGGATGCCTTTCAGACCTAATCTTTTTTGCAGGATACAAGCCGTGGAGGGAAAAGGATAGTCTCCAGAAATGGTGGCTACCACTATCAGGTCAATATCTTTGTATTTCACATTCGAGGATTCGATGGCATTTATGGCGGCTTGATATGCTAAATCACTGGCGGCTTCTTCCTTGCTCGCCATATGACGCTCGACCATCCCGGTCCGCGTGCGAATCCATTCATCCGAGGTGTCGACTATTTTTTCCAAATCTTTATTGGTGATTATCTTAGCTGGGACAAAGCTCCCAAAGGAAGCAAACTTGGCGTAGTAATTACTCATTACAACCTCTCAAAATACTCCTGTGTGTTTTGCACAAAACCGGATTCCGCGATGCGAGCACCAAAGCGAATAGTATTTTTGATCGCTTTTGCATTGCTGCGCCCATGAGATACCACGGATATACCGTTTAGCCCCACCAACAGCGCTCCACCATACTCGGTATGGTCCAATTTCCTCATGATATATCGATATGCAGGATATGATAGCATAGCACCCAGTTTTGCCACCCAATCACGATTTATCTGTTCCTTGAGGATCTCAAAAATAGATAGTCCTACTCCCTCAATGGTCTTCAGCATTACATTCCCGACAAACCCATCACAGACAATCACATCAGTGATCCCAGACAAGACATCCTTCCCTTCTATATTACCAACGAAATTAATGTCTTTACTTTCAGCCATCAACTGATGTGCTTCCTTGGCAAGAGTATTGCCCTTGGCACTTTCCTCACCTATATTCAGAAGACTAACCCTCGGCTGTGGCTCTTTGAAGAAATATTCAAAATATTTAGAGCCCATCACAGCAAACTGCATCAAATGCTGAGCATTGCAATCCACATTTGCCCCTATATCCAAGATTATCTCCTGCCCCCGCTGCGTAGGAAAAACCCCCGCTATCGCCGGACGTAAAACATTCTTCATCCGACCCAAAGTGAGCAGAGAAGCACTCATCATTGCACCTGTGTTTCCTGCAGATATGGATACATCTGCCTTACCTTCTTTCTGCAATGCTATGGTGCGAACAATCGAAGAATCCTTCTTGTGACGCACCGAGACCGCGGCACTATCACCCATCTCTATGCGTTCACTTGCATGCTCTATCTTAATCCGCGCGGAATCGTAAAAATATTTGCTGAGCTCTTTAGAAATGATCTCTTCATCCCCGACGAGTATCACTTCATCACATAGGTCTTCTTTAATAGCTAATACGGCACCCTCTATCTCTGGGTAAGGGGCATTATCACTACCAAATGTGTCCAACGCTATGCGCAAATCTTATTCCTTGACTTCTCTAATTAACTTGCCATTATAGGTACCACAATTCTCACAAATGTGGTGTGAACGTATAGCTTCGCCACATTTTTGACATGTGCTGAAACTCGGCAAAGTAAGAGCATCATGCGTGCGACGCTTATCTCTGCGGATCTTCGAAGTCTTTCTTTTGGGTACTGCCATTTCTATTCTCCTTTGGCTCTTAGGATTGTGAACTGGATTTATTCTCTTTTAGTTAGGTCTTTTTTCAAAACCGAACACAATCTGATTCTCCAATTTATATTAATCAGTCCATAAAGCTGGACATCCCCTTTTTTGTCAATCAAAAAAAGTATGATTGCACTCATAACTGCCGAAATCATAGCATTTAGAGCCCTATACTATACAGGGCAAAAGCATGTGCTCAACTGCTTGTAAAGTATCACCAAATAAATTTAGAAGTAAAAACCAAGAATAACCATTAGCTTGGAGATGGGCTGGATCATACTTAAAAACCTTTGCCCCTAAGACAAGGAAATATATTTAACTAATTCTTGATATCTGAAAAGCTGATGATGGATTTTCCCCTATCTCTTATAAGATAGTCATGGAAAAGCAAAATACTACTCCCAACTATAATTGCTCTTGCGAATGCCCTTCACAAAGCTGTAACTTCTTATTTTCCCGTTTCTTGCTCACTTCGCAAAAGGGAGAGAAACGGGGGAGGCGGCAACTGCCCTACTTTTGCAAGCACTTAGCCAGGCTAAAATTCAGCTGATAATAGCCTCTGCTGAGTATGATCTTGGATTAATATAAATCGCCCTTGGCTGTGTAAAGACCTTTGCACAGAGACTCTCATTCGACAGTCTGTCTTTGGGATACAGCGATCTAAAAATAAAGTTCCGCTTTTTTGCGCCTTACTCCAAAATAGAATAACGAATGGAGCCCAAGTTGAGCAGAATAATTGCTTGACATGAGACGAGGTAATATATATTTTTGCTTCAGGTCTTATGGAATTGAAAACTCAACCTGTAGATGCTTTCTTGTGAGTTTGGAAACGACAGATTTGATGTGAGTTATCCCTTATAATATAAGACTTCGGTCTATAATAAACAAAAGGAGATCAGAACCATGATCAAACTCAAGCAAGCTGTGTTTACCCCCCCCGTATAGCAATGTGTACTATTAAATCAGTACTATCTTTGTTTTTTATGCTGGTCCTTTTCGGATTCGGATGGGCCCACACAATCTACGTGGACCAGAATTCAGCGAATGAAGAACAAGATGGATCAGAGTTGTATCCATATCATGAAGTAACTGCTGCCAATAACTATAATCTGCATTGGGATGCAGATCTAGTCTCTCCCTGCATTGACACAGGAATTGGTGAAAACGATCCCGATGGCACCCCTCCGGACATCGGGGCCAAACCTGCTGTTCAGCATCGCTACTGGGAATATAGCTTTGAAAATCAGCACGATGTGGATAAATGGTATTGGGTAAGCTACCCCGTGTTGAACACAGTTACAAATAATGCCCTCATTGCAAGTGAGTTCTTTGAGGAATTGCTGCAAGTGCATCCTGATTCTTATAACAACGATACCCCCACCTATCTGGATACGATTAGGTGGGTTAATCAGGATCAGTATTCCATACACTGGCTCGAAAACTCAAATGAATGGAGTAATCTTGTTGGCAACCACACTGTCTCCAGTCCTCAGGGTTACAAGATCAAGCTACAGCTGCGCCTTAACCCAAATTTCGCATGGCCTGTTACTTTGATAGAAAGCGGTTTCAAGACTCCGAGTAACACCCAATTCCCGATTTACGGCGAAGTTGAGAACTGGCTGGGATATTTCAGAGAAGAGTCTCACTACCCCGAAGATGCCTTTGCCGATATTTGGGATGATCTGATAAGTGTAACCGCAAAAAACTGGAGTATAGCCCGAGACGAAAACACTGGTTTGATGATCGGCAAGAAAGGAACGCTAAACTATGGTGATATGGTAATCGTTCGCACCAATAACGATCATAATACCTTCCAATGGGGCGGCAATAACCCTGTCCCTCCAGAATTAAAGTCCGAGGTAAAAGGCTTTGTTTATGACGAGAAACCGGATTATATACCTTTGTATGTAAGCCTATCGGATAGTTTGATGCAAGATCTTGACGAAATTGGCCTCTACGTGGATGGCGTATGCAAAGGTGCGGTAGTGGTGGAAGACAATCTGGAACAGATCTCTGCTTATGTGGATAGTGCCGCGGAGCTGAGTGAAGGCAATGTGGAATTTGTCTTCTGTTATAATGATAGCAAGAGCATGGAGCCGCAAATGAAAAGCATAGACCTGCCGGTGGGCAGACTGAAGGCAAAATACTCTCAAGCCGGAACCCAATATCCCTACTTTGAGCTCAAGTTTAGCCAAGCAGATATGCAAAATGTGATTCCCCCGGAATTCTCGCTCAGGCAGAATTACCCTAATCCCTTCAATCCCAGCACTACCATTGCTTACTCTTTGCCCACTTATGGCAAAGTTCGCCTTGACATCTACAATATCAAAGGGCAATTGGTCAAGACCCTGCTCGATCAAGACATGGAAGCCGGATTGCACAGCGCTGTCTGGGATGGTAAAGATATGAACAACAAAGCCGTAGCCAGCGGAATCTACTTCTACCGCCTCAGCAGCCCACAGATGACCCAAACCAAGAGAATGCTCTTGATGAAATAAGCAGCATTGCTGCCCTAATGATAAGTCTGGGGAAGGGACTTCCCTTCCCCGGCATATAAGCATCGAGGAATTATGCGATATCGTTTTAGCCTGCTGATCATAATGATAGTATTGCCTGCCCTGATCTTTGCTGCCACTCTGACTGTGAAGCAAGATGGAAGCGGGGACTACACCGTTATCCAATCCGCCTTAGACGCTGCCAGCCCCGGAGATACGGTCTTGGTCTATCCCGGCAGATATTTTGAGAATCTGACCATTCAAACTAATAACATTACTTTGATGAGTCTGGAAGCAACTACCGGGGATCAGGCGTATATTGATTCTACTATCATTGATGGTACAGGTTCTGTTGGAGGTATCATAGTTGGACAATACAAGACTGATATTAAAATTATAGGACTTTCAATCACAAATGGTACTAGTCCTGGAGTAGCTTTAGGTGCATCTTCAGAGTCACTTGTCCGTAATTGTAAAATCTTCAAGCGAACCTCTAGAACAGGCGGGGGGATCAATGTCGGGGGAGCCACTGTAACACTTTCCGGAGTCAAGATATTCGATAACTATGCCTTGCAATTGGGCGGTGGTTTATATGCTTCAGAACCTTCGGGACATAATACTAATATAACTTTCGACCCCGTGAATCGTTGTTCCATC
>JASKKR010000008.1 GCA_030154085.1 Candidatus Cloacimonadota bacterium
GGGGAAGATGCCGCCCAGTTCCTTGTTCAGGTCATGATCCTCCCACTGTTCATGAAAGAGCTTTGACCTGAAGGCCTTGCCATTGTCAAGATAGACGTACTGGGGCAGAACTGCCATAGTCTGTCTATCATTATCGGCGATCTGCGAGGCGTTGATGAAGCCATTGCGGAAGGCGGTCAGGATATGCTGGCTATCCTCGGTAAAGGCCAAAGATGCTCCCACCGGATAGCGGCTTGCCCAATCCATAACCATGATCATGGTCATGCGTTGGGCTCTGCCGGTCTGGGGATTGATGATATCAAAGGATAGGGTATGTCCATCCGCCACCCATACTTCGCCCACAGCTAAGCTGCTATCGTCTCTGCGGATGGACTTGATGACTCGCTCCGATACATATTTACTGCCTTCTCTGGCCTGGTACCACTCAGCCGGATGGGTCTCTGCCCATTCCTCGCACCAGCGTCTCAAAGTCCGTTCATGGGTTGGTGAATCCAGAAAGCCCTGCCTGGCCATCTGCTTCATATTGACGATGGCGGAACCGATCTTGATCCGGTTGGGACTGAGCAGCTTGTTGAGCAGATACTGCTGCTCATGAAAGGTGATCTTGCGCTCTTTGCGGGTGCTCTTGCTCTTATGGATCAGGGCGAACATATTGAAGTTACTCTCGTAATATGTCTTTATCCATTCCCGTAGTGCCCGTTCCTGCCTCGGACCTTTGAGCTCCCTCAGTTCCGGGACTATCCTGCCCGCATTATAGTCTGTGGTGATCCGCTTCCAGGCTGTGGTACGCGATTGTGCCGCATCCAGCCTCTTGATCGCCTCGAAGCAGAACTGGGCATAGAGCTGCGCCTCTTCCTTGTGCAGCAGCTTCTCTTCTTCCTCCGGAGCCAGATCAATGTAGTCTGGATAAAGATCGATCACCACATCATTATCTTTGGCTTCGTGTATCTGAGAGATCACCACTTCAAAGAACTGCTGTTCGTCATAGCCATAGTAGTCTTCTTTATCGGATTCGTCTTTATCAGGCAGCGTGGTATCCTTATTGAACTGCTCCGCATAGGCGATCAGATGGCTCTTCTCGGGTTCCGGAGCATCCTTTCTGGTTCTGTCCACCACAAAGCATCTGCCGCCTGGCTTGATCTCCAGGGATAGACCTTGGTGCTTCAATAGCTCATTCAACTCTGCCAGCTTTGCCTTATACTGATCATAGAACTCTGGAGTGGGTCTTTCATCAAGCGGATACATCATTGCCTCCTGTAGATTTTTCAGTGGAACCACTTGTTCCAACAGAAGCATCATCATAATAGACCAGGAAGACACTGGGGAAGCAAAACTCGCCCAGTTTGATCTCTTCTTCAAAGTAGAGTTCCGGTCTTCGTAACTTATCCCGATACCTTTCATACTCGGCAGCGATGATCTCCTCCGTAGCCAGGATGAAGGTTTTAATCGTGGCTCCGTTCTTGGTGGGGATCTGATGCTTGAGTGCGGTCAGTTTCCCTGCCGCTACCATGCGCCTGATCGTCTTCAGGTTCTTGCCCAGCAGAACGGCTACCCTGTCCAAGGGCAGCCAGATGTAATCGACTCTACAATCCATCTGTATATCCTTTAAGAACCGTGACCCGCTTGGACATTTTCCCAGGGACTGCCGTAAAATGAGGCTAAGCGCTTGGACATTTTGGCCTCTCACCATAGTTATCAATGAGTTAGGCTGTTTTTCACCCCCCACTTGGACAGGGGTACCCGCTTGGACATCCCCACATTTTACCATTTTCTGCCTTCCGATTGGTCTTGCTTTCGCTGTAGTCATGCTACACCTCTCTATCTAGTATTGGGGGTGCTAACAACCACAACGGCAGAATCTTGGGAAGTCCTTTCCGCTCAGTTTGCGGGATTTCTTAAAGATTGTCCGGCAATCACTTATTATCCGCCAGAGTCACAGTATGCACTTTAGTATTGACTCCAATCCACCTCCCGGTAGACTGGCATCAGGAACCATAATTGCAGCCACAAGGAAACGGTCAATGGTAAAGTTGCTATACGGAGTCAACAATGAATAAACCTACAATAGGACAACGCCTTAGCTTGGTGATTAAGGCCATGCGCCTTAAGGATTATCAGTTTGCCAATAAGTATGGCATCTCCCGTGCCTCCCTATCAAGATACAAATTGAATGAGCGATATCCCGATCCTGAGTTCTTGGAAGCCCTCTCCAAAGATCAGATCAACCTCCACTGGCTCTTTACGGGAAACGGCTCCATGTATGCCAAAGACGAGTTTCAAAAGCTCATCCAGTCCAATCAGACGCCCATTATGCAAACCAATACAGATAACTCAACCCCTACAATAATCACACCAATCCTACATCCCATCACCAATCAGGACTTCGATCCTACTCGATCTATTACCTTTCCCATCGTGGGTGAAATAGCTGCCGGACCTCCGATGGAGATCAGAGACGAGTGGAGTCAGGTGGGGCAGATTCAGTTGCCGGTCTCATTCCTGCCTGGCAACCCCAAGCAATATGCTGTCTTTCAAGTAAATGGACAGAGCATGGAGCCTGTGATCCAGCATCAGGACATCGTGGTCATCAAGAGCGATCTGAGCTGGGAAAATGCCGATGGGAAAAATGCAGTTGTAAGGACTGACGATGGCCTCACCATCAAGAAGGTGCAGATCGACCACCACAGGCAACAGATTATCCTCCAACCATTTAATATAGACTATCCGGTTCTTGTTTTAGACTCAGATTGGAATTACGGAGCTTTCCTAATCGGCACAATCGCACTCCAATTGCGCTTTTTCTAATTTCAAAGTTCCATTTTTCCAACTGCTCTTTCCAAAGCCTGTCCAAACGCCTCGCTAATTTGCAGTAATAGTGTCAGCAAACAGTCCAAAAACGTCCAAATAGGCGCTTGGACATTTCCAAAGCCAGTCCATCGTATCTCGCCACCATTCAAAGCCTTATCCCCACTTTACCCTTGTGTCACAACTTGCAACTTTGGGTGTCAGTTTATACACATATCCAGCTTTCCAGATATTCTGGAACAAATCCTGCAATTGTTACTGATCAAATAATACGGAGTCTAAAGGTGAAAAGACAATATATCACTCTGTTATGGTTCTTGTTCATAGGACTTTTAGCAGCAAATACACATACTCTACAAAGACCCATTCGCAAAACTGAAAAGCATCCTATACAATCAATGAGCTATCCCGCCCGAGCTGATAGCGCTACCGGTTTTGACGTTCAGAAGTATACCATAAATATCAGCATCAGCCAAGACCCAGCATACATTAGCGGTAATGTACTCGCAGAAGTACAGGCAGAAGAGAACTTAAGTAGCATCACCTACCAGCTTGTAGGCCTAGATGTGTCCTCTGTCTTGGTAAATGGAGAACTAGCGCCTCACACGCATCAGAATGGAGAGATTCAGATCCCCCTTGATGTATCTGCGGGAGAAAGCTTTGAGACACAAATTTTCTACAGTGGCAATCCACAACTGTCTGGAGATTTTTATAATGTGGGCATGTATATCAGACCGGAAGAAGTTTTTACTATCTCAGACCCTGATGCTGGACGCTATTGGTGGCCATGCTATGATCATCCTTGGGATAAGGCAATAGTAGACATCATCGTTACTATGCGGTCAGATTGGAAGGTGGCAGCAAATGGGCTTAGGGAGAGCATCGTTGATAATGGTGATGGCACGGCAACCACTACCTGGCGTGGAAGTCATCCCATGACAACATACTTGGTTTGTATCACTGCTTCCCTCTATCAAGAGATCTATCAAAACGCCCTGCAAGGCAATCTGCCAATTATTAATTTTGTGACGCAGAGTCAGTATCAGAATGCGATTAGCGATTTTGCTTCATTGCCGGACATGATCGATTATTACTCCGCCCTCTTTGGGGATTATCCCTTTGAAAAATATGGCATGACAGCTGTTAATATGTCCACGTTTGGCGCAATGGAGCACCAGACTATGACGACTTTGGGAAATTATATCATAGATGGTTTGGGCACATATGAGCTCACAATCGCACATGAATTGGTGCATCAGTGGTATGGCGATGCAGTTAGTTTTCTCACTTTTGCTGATGTCTGGCTATCGGAAGGATTTGCGACCTATGGAGAGCTTCTTTGGGTTGACCAGGTCCAAGGATGGCAAGCAGCTACAGAATATGTGCGAGATAGCTATCATCAATACTATCTGAATTGGGAAAATACTACTACCCCTCCCACAATCTATAATCCGCCATTTAATAACTATTTTTACCCTCAGTCCTATGAGAAAGCAGCCAGCGTGCTGCACATGCTGCGCTTGAAGATGGGAGATGATGATTTCTTTGAACTGCTCAGACAGTGGTTTGCGACTTACAAAGGCAGCAATACAATCACACAAGAATTTCAAGATATGGCACAGGACATCAGTGGATTGGATCTCCAGCAGTTTTTTGAGCAATGGATTTATGGTTCTGGGATTCCTTCAGTGAGTTACTCTCTTTGGTATCATCCTGAAAATCAGAGTTTGAAAATCTCTGCCAAAAGCAGCAGTCCCACTACCACAGAATTTGATCTGGATATCCCTTTCAAAATCAACTATGCCGCCGATAGTGATTCGCTTTTGATCCGAGCTACGCCGCAAGGCTTTGAGAATATATTCCCCTTTACGCAAGATCCAATTGGACATCAAGCAAATCATAATTATTGGTGCTTTTTAAGGAATATCAATGAGGAGAAGCCAGAGCTAAAGGAAGCCATTGCAAGTTCAGCCAAAGTCTATCTTATCTGGGATGAGTATCAAAATGCAGAAGGCTATCAAATCCAACGTAGATCTGCCTCAGAAGAGCCTTGGCAAATCATCAACACCGAATTGATCTTGGGAACAAGCTTTATAGATAGAGATCTGCAAAATGGGCTCGAATATCAGTATCGAATTCAAGCTGTCGATGCATACGGATATATCAGTGCGCCATCTCAGATGCAGTCTGCAATCCCGCAAGCTTTCAGCTTTGAACATGATCTCCTGTTAGTGGATGAGACCCGAGATGGTAATGGTGCAATGATCTCACCGGACGATATGATGGTGGATAGTTTTTATGAGTCAACCATAAGCCCTATCGCCTTCGATTCTTGGGATATAGCCCAGGAAGGAATCCCGGACTTGGCTACCCTCGGACAGTATAAAAGCATCCTCTGGCATGATGATGATTTTGCTCAGAATGAGATTGGGTCAGCAGAAGATATCTTGCTTGGCTATTTGCTTGGAGAAGGTCATATATTGATCTCCGGATGGAAGACCGCCAGTTCATTGAGTTCTGAATTCTTGGAACTTATGGCACCCGGGACCGATGTCTATTATGACAATTCTCCAGTTCTGAACGGTGCTATTGGTCAAGGTTATAATGATCTGGATGTGGACGGGACAAAACTAGCACAGGTATGGAACAATATGCTCCCATATGTTAGCAGTTTTGAGGGAGGAGAACAAAGCATATACCTTGCTGATGCTGCATCAAGTAGCAATGCGGCAGGGCGCAGTGTAGGTCTTCGCAGTGGCAATCTGGTAATTTTAGGATTCCCCCTATATTTTATGCAAGAGAGCGAAGTTAGAGACTTCCTGCAACAAATTCTACCAGAAATGGGAGCTGTCAGCCTTGCAGATGACCATGTTCCTGCGCTCCCTCTGAACCTGGACACATATCCAAACCCCTTCAACCCCTATACAACGATTTCATATTCCTTGCCCAAAGCAGGCAAGATCAGCCTAAGGCTTTATAATCTCAAAGGACAATTGCTGCGTGAATTGGCAGAAGGAGTCTACTCTGCCGGACATCATACTCAAAGCCTGGATGCCTCGGAATTACCTAGCGGAATCTATTTTCTCAGACTATCAAGCGAACGGGAGACAATTACTCGCAAAATCACCTTAGTGAAATAGATTGAGCTTGCTATACAAAAGCTGTTTAAGAACTCCTTGACTGTGAGACAGCATCCAGAATAATGGAAAAAACATAATATTGGTAAGGTGGATAAATTGAAAAAGATCATATTCTTAATCATAGCATTGACCATTAGCGTCGGGCTTTTTGCCCAAAAGGGTCTCTTTAATCTTTCATATGGAATGACCCTCGAAGAGGCGAATAACGTCTTGGCGCAAGCGGGCTTTTATCCAGAAGAAAGCGAAGCTCACGCTGTGAAATATTATAGCGATATCAACGAACTTGTGTCAGCCATTATGCTCTTTCTGGAACCAAATACAAAACGCTTGGCAGGATGGTTTGTGAAATATAACCCAGAAAACGGCGAAGATAATGACCACCTGGTTATCGATCGCATCACCATGATGCATGGCAAGACAAATCACTTTGATGAAGAAACTCAGCAGCTTATCTGGTTTTTGACCAATACACGTACATTACACGTAATGTATGCCCAAGATAATAGCCTGACAGCTTTGTATTACGATGCCTTTTTTGCTGAGTTGTTTGATATGCAAAGCTCTCTTAAAGAAAACTAAGCAAGTAGCTTTTTTTATGGCAAGAGGCTGCCAGAGGCGGCAACCCTTCTGCAAAGGAAAGTATCACAACTCAGACATCTCCAAGATAGCAAGGGATTCTCTGCCGTAAAACCAAAAGATTGGTCTTGTCCTCTATAACCTAGAATCTGCCAAAAGCTCGCCTTGGCTTTGCCGCATGCGTTCGCGAATGAGATCCCGTTGACGCTCAAATTCGACCATCTGCTCTGCATTCAGTTTCTCGGCTCCGACCATCCTGAGGCGATTAGGATTAATATAGCGTCCATTGGATATTAATCCAAAGTGCAAATGTGCTCCTGTAGACCTACCTGTTGATCCCACTCTTCCGATAATCTGCCCTCTTTTGACAGTTTGCCCTGCTCGCACGCTATATGAAGCAAGGTGCGCATAGAGTGTGGTCATCCCGCTATTGTGTCGGATACGAACTTCATTGCCATAGCCGCCATTATAACGAGCAGATATAACTTTCCCATTTGCCACTGCATAGACTGGAGTACCGTAGCGAGCGCGATAGTCCACCCCCTGGTGATTTGTCCATCGTCCAGTGAAGGGATCCATTCTTTTCCCAAATGATGAACTCACATGTATACTGGCTAAAGGATATCCTACCCCGCTAGCATTATTGCTTTTACCATCCTTATTATACAATCCGTTGAGAACTGATTTGTCATCTTCCTGCTCATAGCGGAATAACTCGTGAAATCCAGTTCTTGCTCCATCATAGCTTACATATAGTACTTTTGCTCCAGGTAATATCTTACCCTCAAAGATCCGCTCTTCGACGTATACCCCAAATTTGTCACCTCTGCGCGCATCCCTGTGGAAATCGATCTCTCCTTCCAAGCCGTTGTTCACTGTCTGCTTATCTGCCGGGCTCAAGCCCAAGCTCAGAAGAGCGGCATCCAAAGTAGTTTCCAATGTTCCCGTGATAAAACGTTCTCGGCGCTGAACCGGCAAAGCTTCCCGAGTATAGATTAGAGAGTCAGCAGTTGCTACAAAGTGGTGCCGTACAGTTGGTTCTTGGATGTACATCATTTTAGCAATTTTATTGCCTTCTTCATTTAAAATCACTCGCAGAGTATCGCCTGGTTGAATAGTAGTGACATCGATATATTCGCCAAAACGAAGTGCTGTCAAACCTATTTCAGGTCCTGGTAAATCCAGTTTCTCCAATAGAGCAAAGATGGAGGAACCGGGGCTAACCGTCTGAGTTATCCATGGTTCAACTACTTCTGGTAAATTATCAGGATCTCCTTTATTCTCACTGCCCGGCCTGTAAAGAAGGGAAGACAGTCCAAAAATCATCATCGAACCGAATATGAAGATCAGCAATATACGTTTCCCTATGCTCATGTTTTAGAAACTCCTTTAGATTTATCTCCTTTTTCTATATAAGGATGATAGTGGATATGCACATTTCGCAGTCCATTGTCAAAATAATCCAAGAGACGGCTTTCTACGGTTTGTGAGATTTTATGTCCCTCGGCAATCGTGATGCTGCCAGGGACAGTGATGGTCATATTGATTGTATAGTATGGTCCAAAACGATGCACTCCCAACTCTTCGATGCCTTTGACACCATCTACCATCATGGTTTGATCCAGTAATTCACGAGCAAAACCTTCTTCCGGTATCTTATCCATTAGCTCAGAGGACGATTCCATGATGATCTCGACCCCAGTTTTGATGATGTAGAGGGCTACGATTGCCCCTGCCGCAGGATCCATCCAAAAATATCCCATACGCCCCATAATCACACCCAAAATAACAGCTATTGACGCCATGATATCGTTCAGATGGTCATTTGTCAATGCTCTTAAGGTAGGATTATGAGTTCGTTTTGCCGTCTGTTTAGTGTAAAAATACAAAACAAGCTTCACAACTAATGTACCCAGCGCGATCACCAATGCCCAAGCAGATGCCCCTCTTCCAATCTCTGTCTTAGCAATCAATTCATAGACTGAGTTTACGCTCTCCAAGAGAATAGCGATACCGGTGGTTAGAATGAAGGCTCCCACAACAATTGCCGCGATGGATTCTAATTGGCGATGCCCATAGGGATGCTCTTTATCTGCGGGCTTTTTAGCCTGTTTCATAAAGACCTTAACCACCACATAATATACGGCATCAGAACTAGAATTTATCCCATCTGCCAAGAGTGCCGGACTATGCCCCAAAATCCCGATACTGGTTTTAAGCAGGGCTAAGATGATATTACTAACAAGCCCCAGATTCACAGCCACTGACGTAAGAAAATCTCTATCTCGCATTTTCTAACTCCATTGTGTCGATAAATTTCTGGTCAGGAAAGTGTTCCCGGATCGTTGTGCGGAACTTATCTGCTTCGATTGGATCCGAGGCTATCGCGGTAGAATTTAATGCAAAAGCAATTATCTTAAAGGGAATCAGACATCTCACAGATACTTTGTGCAAAAGCGTATCCAGCCTATCCTTTGAAAGTTTGAGGCATTCTGGATGCCGAACAATAAGCTCCGGCTTCAGGTCCATGATATTGCCTATTACTTTATCGTATATGTTATCTGTTATGGAAGTAGGAATATATAGCGCAGAGACATCGTCATCAAGCAGCTCTTTAAGAGCTTTTTCATGATTGATTAAGCTTTTAAGACCGCTCTTATACCATGTGTCACCTCGTTCGATGAGAGTCTCCTCAGCATTGGGAAAGTTATCTTTGATATACTTGCTCCTGGAACTAACAGGAATGCTTTTGAGCAATAACAATCTCTGAATCTCCCCAATGATTTCATCGAGTTTGCCAAAGCTGGCACCGATTAGAAGCAATATGGCATCCACATCGTCTTCCAAAGCAATAGACTTCCGATCTAATGATCCATCTATAAGGATCTTTTTTGCCCCGAGAGATCTCATGGTCAGCACCATGTGCATTTGCTTCTGAACTGTGGAAGGACCCGTAATTTGAGTAGCGAGTGGAATCATCGCCTTGGCTATATAAAGTTTGCGGCCTGTATAGATTTCAGACTTCAAAAGTTCAACTCCGCTTCCGCATTGATCCAGAGTCTGAGCATCGCAGCAGAACAGTGCCCCGGGAGACAGATAAACCTGCGGTTTGGGAGTCTTAAATAGGCGATCCATTTCCTCCCCGTCACTTCCGGTGGAAAACACTCCCCAAGCTAGATTGGGGGATTCTCTCAAAATGCTATTTAGGAGAGTTGTTTTCCCGGAATTTTTACTGATTCCCACTAGGGCGATGGTTTGCAATGCCCCAGTGGAAATCAATTCTTTCATCAGCAAAATACTCCCTTATCGTTTACGACGGTTATTTCTTCCTGTCTCTGTGGGACCAATAGATACATTTTTGCCACGGAGCAAGCTCATCACGCCCTCATTGCTCTTGCGCTCTTCCGAGCAGAGCCCTGTATAGGCACCAGTATCTTGATATTCATATCCAGGCTCCGTATAACTGGTGATGAAGCCTTCATAATTTCTCAAGATTACTCGTCCTGGCATTTGTGAAATGACATAGTTTGGCATCACTGGGATTTTGCCTCCACCACCGGGAGCATCCACCACATAGGTGGGAACGCAGAGTCCACTCGTATGCCCTCGCAGGGATTCGATGATCTCGATCCCTTTCGATATAGGAGTGCGAAAGTGGGCAATCCCTTCCGATAGATCACATTGATAAATATAGTAGGGTCTTACTCGGTTTTTAACTAGCTTATGAACCAAGTTTTTCATCACATCCACGTGATCGTTGATACCCTTAAGTAATACAGATTGATTGCCAATCGGTATCCCGGTCTCAGCAATTCTTGCCAGTGCAGCTGCTGCTGTATCATTGAGTTCTTGGGAATGATTAAAGTGAGTATTCAACCACAAAAAAGGATATTTCTTCAAAACTGCCATCAGTTCTTCGGTGATGCGCATGGGTAATACGACTGGAGTGCGCGTACCGAGCCTGACTATATCAAGATGCTCGATCTGGCTGAGCTGATTTAATATCTCATCCAAACGCTCATCCCCTAAAGTCAAAGGATCACCTCCGGAAAGGATTACGTCGCGGATCTCGGTATGTTCACGTATATATTCGATAGCTTGCTCCACATTCTCCCGGGGCATGGGTGCATCGTGCTCCCCGGCTTTTCTGCGCCGAGTACAATGACGGCAATACATAGCGCATTGGTCTGTAAGCAGCAAAAGTACTCTATCCGGATAGCGATGGGTCATTCCTGGCACGGGAGAATCTGCATCTTCATGCAGCGGATCTGCCATGTCGGAAGCATCAACTTCACTCTCAAAGATGCGAGGTATTGCTTGCGCGCGCACGGGATCGTTGGGATTGTCTTGATCGATCAAAGATAGATAATATGGAGTAATCGCCATACGAAACGAAAATCCTTCCTTGGCAAATACTGCCTCCTCTTCTGGAAGCAGTCTAATGTATTTGCGCAGCTCTTCCGCGGTAGTGATCCGGTGTTTTAGCTGCCAGTGCCAATCATTCCACTCTTTCTCAGTGGCTATTGTGCGGATATCTATAGTGCTCATGTTCTCTCCTTAATCAGTATACCTTTCCTTGAAGAGCTTCATCAAGACCGGTTTGCGGCGAAGAAGATCAAGGGCAATCATGGCATGATTGTGAGCATAACCATTACCAAGGATCATATCCACGTCCGCTCCGATTCCTTCAGCTCCCAAAGCCGCCTTTGTAAAGGAGGTGGCCATTGAGAAAAAATATACCAATCCACGATCTCGTGCTGCCATGATGGACGGCAGCTCCGTGTCTTCGATGTTCACCACGTTTATCACTACATCAGCCATCTTGCCATCGGTCAAGCGAGATACTTCTTTTTGGATAGTGATAGCATCCGTCGCATCAGCAATGATCACTTCGTGACACCCAGTTTCTTTGCAAGTAGGGATATAATTCTCATTTCTCACGACGCCAATGACTTTCCCTGATACTCCAGCACGCTCTCTCGCCACAGCATTGCAGAGGACACCACTCTTACCATTAGCGCCGATAATGACAACATTATCTCCTGGGCGCACCAATCTTTCCACTTGAGCTGGAGCTCCTGCCACATCAAGAACGGATAGAGCTAGATTTTCATCCATATCATCTGGCAGTTTTGCATAGATACCACTAGAAAAGAGGATAGCATTCCCTTCTATCTCCAACTGATCTTTGTCTAAAAGAACTTTTTTTACTTTCCTGATCTTCAAAGGAGTAAGCGAGAGGGATACCAAACTGGCAATTTTGTCCCCCACTTGGATTTTTTCTTTCATTTCAAATTTAGGACCAATCTGTGCCACTCTGCCAATCAGCATTCCGCCACTGCCGGTATCTTCATTTTTATGCTTTCCGGTGCGTTCGGTAAGATCAATTGCATGCTCGGCAAAAGCCTTTTCAAGATCTTTATGACCTTGTGCTATCAATTTATTTTTGATCTGATGAAAAGATGCACTATCCACATTCAGACGGATCACATCGATTAATAGTTCATTGTCCCATATTTCGGACATATCATTGTCTAAGACTCTTGCGGGTTGGGGCAAAACACCCTTTGGTTCTACTACACGGTGAGTTCCATAGCGACATCCGCCAGTTTTCATAATTCCTCCAAGGATCTATATATTTATTTTTCTAATCTATTTTTCCAATTCCTCCATTATTTTGATCTGCTCAATTGTGTCAATAATAAAGTGCTGGTCAACTTTACACCCCTTTTTGGCAGCTATACTTCCCAACCCTATGCAATCTGAACTGCGATTCGAAATTTATACTTGATGGATAAATTTATATTATAGAAACTCGTATCTGGTATTGTAATAATCAAGCATTTGATTATATTATTATAAAAAGCTTATCGAGGAGATAAAATGGCAGACACCAAAAAGTCAAAATTTAAATATTACTTCGTAGCAATATTAATAGTGGTCATAGTTGCGGCGATCCTGATAGTTCCTAGATGGAATAGATATCAGACCGAGAAAAGATCCACCGAAGCCAAAGAAGCTATAGAAGCATTGCGAAACTATGTGGATGACTATGTCAAAACTCACCAAAGTGCCGGTGGATTCAATGTAGATGCTGCTCTAACCGAAATAGGCATCGACAATAGAACTCTTAAAAATTGGGATTTTGCTGTAGCGTGGAAACCGACAGCCATCTACACTCAACAAATGATGGACTCTCTTCGCGACGTAGAGACCACCAGATATGTAAATATTGCGCCCTATAGGATCATCATGGCTATTGCCACTAAAGAAGGATCTGTCCCGGAAGGACGCAAAGTTTGGTATGATGGAGACAACAACAGCTTCCATGGATTTGGTATTGATGAGCAAGTAGAACCGGATTGGAGTCGCATATTACCAAACCCATAAAGCACTGATCTATAAGCGAGTATATTGCTTGCCAAAGCCTCCCTCGTTACTCACTCATTTGAGAAGCGTGCAAGAAACGGGGAAATAATGACTTACGGCTCTGCAAAATTTGCATTGGCTTAGGCATAATTGCAAACAATAATGCCTATCTCTGTTAGCTTTGTAGTGCCATATAGGCAGTGCTTTGTTAAGACATAGATAGCTGGTATAAAGTGCGCCAAACTAGCTAAAAAGCTGCTTGAGCTCTTCCAAGCTCAGTGCCTTGAGCATGCTTGTTCCACCCTCGATTACTTCGTTGAAGAGCTCCATCTTGTTTTGTTGGAGTGATAATATCTTTTCTTCTACTGTAGATTTTGTAATGAGGCGAAACACTTGCACTTTCTTACTTTGCCCAATGCGGTGTGCCCGATCTATAGCCTGATTCTCTACCATTGGATTCCACCAAGGGTCATATATAATCACGGTGTCTGCAGCAGTGAGATTGAGACCAGTTCCACCTGTTTTTAAACTAATCAGAAAGAGTCGAATGTCATCGTTATTTTCAAAATCTTGAACCGGACTGATGCGATCCTTGGTCTTGCCATCTAAATAACTGTATGGTATTTTCAGAGAATCAAATACATTGCGCATGATCTTGAGCATTTGCACAAATTGGGAGAAGACCAAAACCTTGTGACCAGCATCGATGGAATCCTCAACTAACTCAACAAGTAGTTCCAGCTTTGAGGAAAGCTCGGGATTTGGCAAGATGTCTGGATTTGCCAGATGTGGGTGATTACAGACTTGTCTAAGTTTGGTTAGAGCAGCCAAAATATGCACATAGCTGATCTCTTCTTGGTTTTGTGGCATCAACTTTTTTTGGACAGTCTCCAAGATTTGCAGATAGAGTTTTTCTTGGATGGGAGTCATTTTACACCAAGATACCTGCTCTTGTTTGTCAGGAAGCTCCAGCAATACTTCCTTTTTGACTCTACGCATCAAAAATGGGCTGATAGCACGATGTAAGGCGACCCTTGTCTGTCGATCATCTTCCGGGACGACATATCGTTCTTTGAATTTTTTGAGGCTGCCTAAATATCCCGGCATCAGGAAATCCATAATGCTCCACAATTCAGTGAGTTTATTCTCAATCGGGGTTCCAGAAAGCGCTAATCTATGCCGTGAATTTAATTTCTTAATGGCGGAAGTGCGTTGTGCTGATACATTTTTGATATTTTGAGCTTCGTCGAGCACTATCCATTCAAATTTTATTTTTTTAAGTAAATCAAAATCGCTAATCACCATTGAATAGCCTATCAAGAATAATCTGATATTGGGGTTAGAAAGCAATTGGGCGCGTTGCGCTTTTGGACCTTCTATGATCGCGTAAGGGATATTGGTATGAAATTTATCAATCTCAGCAGCCCAATTGTAGGTCAAGGTCTTGGGGCAAATCACCATGCTTACACGATCAGTAGGAGATGTGTGAATAACACTGAGTGCTTGGATAGTTTTTCCGAGTCCCATCTCATCTGAGAGGATGCCATTGAGATGATAGTGTTTCAACATCATCAGCCAAGCAACGCCAGCCTTTTGATATCCGCGCAATACGGTTTGTAGATAGTAAGGCAAGTCTGGAGATCTTTTTAGTCTGCGAGCTTTGAGATCTTGAAAAAGCTGTTCAAGAAATTCATCTCCAATCATTCTAAAGGCAGGATTCTCTTCTCGGAGCCGTTGATAATATGGCAAATTGATGATTCTGGCTCGATAGACATCTCCGCCTTCATATTTACTCTTTGAGACCAACTCATCCATTTCGTGAAAGATTTCAGGATTGCTAATGAAGTATAACTTGCCATCGATAGTGTGCAAAAACTCATCAGAAGAGCGAAAATAGCGTTTGAGCTCATCGTGGCTAAAAGATATATCAGCATGTTTGTAGGTCAATTCATAGCTAAACCAGTCGATATCTTCGCTGCGTTCGGCTTTAACTTCCACTTCGAGCTTGATTTTCTTAACAAAACTTGAGCTTAAATCTTCATCTATGACCACATCCCAATCCTTATCACTCAGGCGAAATATGGCTTTTTGGAGTTCATTATACTTTTCGGCAGGATAGACCAAGCGAGCATTCTGTTCAAATTGATCAGCCTGTGATTCCGGGAGATCGTTGAGCAGGTTATGCACTTTGTCAGCGAGATTATAGGGCAAATAGTACCAATATTTTTCATCAGGATCAGCGCCTTTGGGGCTTGTATAGACGAGGGGTTTCCCAAATCTCAAGACTGAAATAGGAATTTCATGATCCTGCTCGAAAATCAAGCTGCCTTCCAGGGCAATCTGACCTTGAAAAGAGCGGATGTAGATGCGAGAAATAGGTTCGGAATCGATAACTCTTGGGAGCTGAATAGAGGAGTCAAAATCCAAGTATATATCCTGCTGAGCCAAGACCTTGTGGACGATGCTGCGGTAATAGACCAAATCCTTTTCAGAAATAGTCATCTGTCCTGAAAATATAGCATCTATGATTTCATCTTTGAAAGGCAACCACACCTTATAAACTTTATTACGAAAAAATAGCCAAGTGGGATACCCTGCATACCACACCGAAAGTTCGTCTACCATCACAGTAGATATGGAATATATATTCTTCGAGGCTTGTTCGATGCGCAAGGCAAGAGGATATGGTTTCGGGGCAAAGATCAACTCTTCACCTGTTTCTTTGATGATCGGTTTCCCCTCCATGAGCTCCAGATAGGATAACAAGATGGGAACTTTGCTTTTATAGATAGACCAGAACTTACTCTTGCTGCTATATGCAGCTCGATTTTCGTCCAGCCAAATAAAGAGGTTGAGCTCATAGTCACTGAGCGCAGTATAGTTTTGCGCCAGATCCTTGCGAGCTTCGTGTGATTTTTTTAGGAATTTGATAAGTTCCGGCATATCCAAATCATCGTATGCACTATGGTAGATCCGCACTTTATCTGTATCTGGATTATAAATACCAGATATCTCCAAATAGCCATTGTGAGAAAGATCAAGCCAGCGAAGATTTCCTCGCATGCTGTCGCCATCGCAAGTCTGAATTAGTTCTTCATCTAAAATATCATCAGATAAGTAATGGTATGCATAGTGCAAAAGTGACAGATAGTGACGGCAACTTTCTTCTGTCCCACATTCGGCGCAGTGAAAATGGTCAATTAACTTGGTGCGAGGGTCATATAGCACCTCCACCCATTTGCTAAAATACTCTTTTTTTTCTTGAGTAGGTATGAATCTAAAGAGGATCTTGCCGGCTTCATCAATCGTGTGCCAATACCACAGGTCTCCTTCTTCCAGCGGTATGACAGCGTGATTGAAATACCAGCTGTTTGATCGATTGTGATAGTCTTTGCTAAAAAGCCGTGCCATATATTGTCCTTAATTATCAATCTTGTATTATGGAGAAGAAGGTGGGTTTTTTGTCAATATATTTATCCCTTTTCTCCCGTAAAGACCCGTTTTAAGGTTCCTGCAATCCAGACGCTATGACCTCTGAGAATATCTGAGCACCATTATAGTTGAGATGATCATAATCAAAAAACATGGAATCAGGCAAAGAAATATGACTATAATCAAGAAATTTAAAGTCATGCTTTCTGTTTGCGATGATCTGATAATATTGACTAGATATCTCTGTCGGAACGCGCTCAATATACTGGTCATTAAGAGGAGTATTTACTACCCAAAGGCGAATATCCTGATCCCTACACAAGGTGATAAACTCATTAAAATAGTGGACGCGAAGTGGGGAGAAATCGCGCAGCTCTTTGCCCACAAAATAGTGCCTTTGTATAGCCTTATGCAAAGACCTTAAGTCCCCGATAGCAGATCCCTCGCGGCGATCATAGGCACCATAATAGTCCAAAGGTCCGTGAAGCAGCACAAAGTCATTCAGAATGCCAACTGGAATATAATCCGGCATGATGATATTAGTAAGATAATAATAGTAAACGCTTGCATCTGCTTCTTGAAAAGCGAACTTTGCTTTATAAAAATCTTTATCCAAGAGAGGATGATAACGCTTCATCATCTCGCTTTGTGAATCTTTAGGAGCGAGGAAATTGAAAAAACTGCAAGTCAGGATCAGATCCTTTGGCTTTAGTCCTACTCTGAGGGCATGCAGTAATTTATAATAGCTAAATTCCAATTCTTCTCCAACTTGTGCCCAGTTTGCAGAAAAGGGAATATATTGGGGATCAATCCCGGCTACAGCATGTGAATCACCCAAAATGAGCACTCGGGTTTCTTCCTCTGACGGGAACTCAGTGGATATCCTCTCTTCTCGTCTGGCTCTTATAGATTGCGCTAAATATCCCATGGATATCAAAAGCAAAATAATCAGAAGAATCTTACTAAAAACCCGCATAGATAAACCCAGTATACACGGCACAATGAGAGATCAAGACCAAGATCAAAGTATAGACTGTATATTCAAAGCGCCAGTGAATCTTTGATAATATGTCCGAGAACTTACGGAAAAGATCTTGCAGAAAGACCAGCAGTATAAAAGTAAACGGGATCAAGATCAATGCCCAAGGATCCATAAATATTCTTACTGCTAAGCGGAAACCATAAGCACGGAAGCTAAGCCAACCAAAGAATACAAAGAAGATCGTCAAAGGCATACCAAAGCGATTCATAAAATAATTAAGCCGTTTCTTGGCTTGTGGTCTGGCTTTACGCTTTATCTGCAGATAGACTTGAAAAGCCGATAATCCCAGACCATGCCAAATGCCCCACAATAAATATCGGCTATCCGCATCATGCCACAATCCACAAAGTGCCATCGATATCACTGGAACCAAGAAAATGCTCCAAAATTTACGTCTGTTAAGACGTGAAAGAGGAAAAAAGAGATAGTCTCGAATCCAATCTGATAAGGAGATATGCCACTTCCGCCAAAATTGACTGATATTGCCTGCCAGATATGGGCGATCGAAGTTTTCCATGATGCGTATTCCAAACAACCTGGAAGACCCGATTGCAATATCACTATAAGCTGAAAAATCAAAATAGATCATAAAAGCATAGGCAAAGAGGGCTGCTAATGCCTGTAAAGATGAGTAAGAATTTGGATTCTCCCAAACTGGTGTAAGAAAGTATGCCAGCCAGTTACTTATTACAAGTTTTTTGAAAATCCCGACAGCAATGCGTCTGGATCCTTCTTGCCAATCTTTGATGTCCATCTTTGCTACATTCCGGAGCTGAGGGGAAAAGCGTTCATATCGTTCTATCGGACCTGCCAGAAAGATAGTAAAGAAACTGCTATATAAGATGAAATCATCAAATCTGCCGGGTGATATCATTCTCCATTTAATGTCGGTGAGATAGCTAATATGTTTGAAGGTAAGATAGCTAATACCCAATGGTAAGAAGAGTTGGTGCAGGCTAAAATTGGGGAGCTCTTCCAAAAATAGGTAAACCGCTTCTGAGATCCCGCTGAGCATACCTAAATACTTGAATAAGATGAGCACTAACAAGATCCCAAGCACTCCTACCCCATGAAATACGCTCTCATTCGGATGACGATGAATAAGCCAACCAAAAGCATATGTATACAAAGATAATCCAATGACAACTACCACAGACATTGGTTCCAGCAGCCAGATAAAAAGCAAGCTACACAAGCTGAGAGATAAAACTCTGAGCCTGCTATTTTGAAAACACCAATACAGTGCTAAACTTGCCACTAGAATCCCAAAATATTCAAGCGTTATCATAAAATATGCAGTATTATCTGGTTATGATCGGTAACTTCCTAACATCTACCTTATGTTATCCTTTTTTTCAGTTTTAAAATAATCAAAATTGCTTGATGATCTCTACCATCTGCCTGATGCTATCAAATGATTCTGCTGTAATCCGAGGGGCTGGAATCCGTTTGCCAAATTCTTGTTCTATATAGCTCTGCAAAGAAACTAAAGAAAAAGAATCTATAAGCCCACTTGAGATTAGCTTTGTGTCTATGTCTATTTCTTGATCAGGATCTTCCAAAAACTCTTCCCGAATAAATTCCAAAAGTTTGTCTTCCATGTCTTTCTCCTAAACTACTTATTATGCATCGACAAAAGCTCTTCCTTGCTCTTGCCCAATATATCCAATTCTTTGCCAACCTTGATGAATTTGGCAAGGGCTATTTCCAAGTGCTCCGGATTGTGGGCGGCAGATAACTGAGTGCGAATGCGCGCTTGATTTTTTGGTACAACCGGGAAAGAAAAAGCTACCGCATGAACCCCTTCAGCAAAGAGTCTTTTTGCAAATTCTTGTGCAAGAACAGCGTCATATAACATGATTGGTACAATTGGAGATTCTCCTGGCACCACGATAAATCCTGCAGCTACCAGTTCTTTTCGCCACCACTGCATATTTTGCTTAAGCTTCTTTCGCAAAGAATCATCTTGCTCGATCAGATTCAAGGCTTGGAGGGTGGTTATAGTCATCATCGGGGCAAGGCTGTTTGAGAAAAGATAGGGACGACCACGCTGTCTAAGAAGTTCTACCAAGTCTTTCCTCCCAGCTACACAGCCACCAGAAGCGCCACCCAAGGCTTTGCCAAAGGTCGTGGTGATGAGATCTATCTTGCCAAATACCCCACAGAGCTCATGACTCCCTCGCCCATTTTCACCCAAAAAACCTGTAGCATGAGAGTCATCCAAAAAGACCATAGCATTATGTTTCTCAGCCAGATCTACGATTGTCTGTAGCTTGGCAATATCTCCATCCATGGAAAACACGCCATCGGTAACGATAATCTTACCGTGTCTGTCATGATACATTTGTAGCTTTTTCTCTAAATGCAGCATATCAGAATGCTTGTAAGTATCATGGCTAGCACGCGATAGCCTCATACCATCGATTATCGAGGCATGTACCAAACGATCCGAGATCATGATGTCTTCTTCCATCATGAGCGTTTCAAAGACCGCTGCATTGGCATCAAAACAGGAGCTGAAGAGAATGCAATCTTCAGTACCTAAGAAAGTACTCATCCGCTGCTCCAATTCCTTGTGTGTATCCTGAGTCCCACAAATAAAACGTACAGACGCCATCCCATATCCTCGTCTGTCAAGAGCTTCATGCGCAGCTTTCAGGATATCTGGATGAGCAGCCAAGCCAAGATAGTTATTTGAACACATGTTGATCTTGCGCGCTTCCCCCGAATTATCAGAACTCTTTATGTGGATTTCTGCTCCCTGTAATCCGGTGATCTGAACTTCCTCTTTGTTGAGCCCTTGATCCTGTATATCATTGAGGATGTCCCGATATCTCTTTTGCAGTGCTATCGAATATGCCATTGACTCCCCCTTCAAATTTATTTTTTGTATGAAGAATTAAAATCGATGCCTGTATGACATCAGAGCCTGCTGGTCTTGTGGAATAGAACTACATGCTGGTAAGCTGATAAGATAGTTGCAAGAGCTCATCACTTGCCTGCATCGCTATTGCTCTTCATCATTTAAAAGATTATTAAGTTTAAATTCATCGACATTAAACTCTAGGTTGTGAAATGCTTTGCCTAGGGCAGTTAGAGAGCGTTTACTCAACATTTGACGCTTCAGCTTTTTGTCTCTAGGACAATCATCAAGAGCTGGCAACAAGCCGAAATTTGCATTGACAGGAGTAAACCGCTGCTTACCGGGATCTTGCGTAAGACGCCGCCAAAGTTGTCCTAAGATACTCTCCTCTGGTAAAGAACTATATTCTCCACAGATGATTCCTGCGATTAACATACCACTAGCGATGCATTCCACATAACCTTCCACTCCGCTCAATTGCCCGGAAACCCACAGATCATCACGTACTTTGAGGCTGAGGTTTTGGTTTAAGATCGCTGGTGAATTCAGATAAGCATTGCGATGAATGGAACCCAGACGCAGGAATCTAGCGTTCTCCAAGCCTGGGATTTGCCGGAAGATGCGTTTCTGCTCTGGATAGCGCAGCATGGTCTGACAACCAACCAGATTGTATGCCGTCAAATCGCTATTCTCTGCACGTAACTGTAACACTGCGAAAGCTTTCTTCCCGGTGGAGGGAATTTCCAAGCCCATCGGGCGCATCACTCCGTGACGCAAAGTATCTTTCCCTCGGCGTGCCAATTCTTCGATTGGCATACAGTTTTCATAGAAATTGAACTTGTCTCCGCTAAAGAATTCATTTTCAAATTCATGAGCTTCATGCTTTTCACCTTCCAGAAGAGCATCTACAAAAGCATAGTACTGCCTTTTATCAAAAGCACAGTTTAGATAATCCGGATCTCCTTTGTCATAGCGGGCTTTGGCATAGACCAAGTTCCGATCAATGGAATCAGCATCCACGATTGGGGCAATAGCATCAAAAAAAAAGAGCTGCTCTTCTCCCAAAAGCTCTTTGAGATAGCGCATAATAGGCTCAGAGCTCAACGGTCCTGTCGCCAATATACACTTCCCTGAAGGGATCTGACTGCATTCTTTGCGCATTATTCGTATCCCGGGATGGGTCTCTATGAGCTTAGTCACTTTGTGGGCAAAAAGCATACGGTCTACCGCCAGAGCATGTCCTGCCGGGACAGCACTATCTTGCGCAACATCCAGCAGCTTGGCTCCTAAAAGCTTCATTTCAGCTTTTAGTAACCCTGCCCCAGTGTCAAGTCGAGTTGATTTCAGGCTATTGCTACAAACTAGTTCTGCCAGATCACCACTCTGATGCGCTTCGGTCAGTTTATTAGGACGCATCTCCCAAAGGTCAACCTCATATCCTCTGTCAGCTAGTTGTAGAGCTGCTTCACTTCCAGCAAGCCCACCGCCGATAATAGTAATCTTCTCTTTCACAATTCCCGCTTGATCATAGTGATATACCCATCTAGATCTTTAAAGCCCAGGCTGGCATACAAGTGCCTTGCTGCAGAATTATCGCGATGCACTTCCAGTTTTGCCTGATAGCCGGTCTCTTTGGCAATCTTCAGCGCTTCTTGCAAAAGAGAGCGCCCGATGCCTTGATTTTCGTGATCGAGCGAGACTGCCATATGATGGATATAGAGTCTTCGATAATCGTGATTTACCCACAATGCGCCGAGAATCTTCCCGTCATCTTCAGCTGTAATGATGTGACCTGTGTGTGCCAAAGAATGCGAAATTGCCTCAAAACTATCTGCCCGTTCTGGATTGGTGATATCTCTTGAACGCCAAAGCTTGATCAATTCATCATAAAGAGTTTGATCCAGATTATCATATCGTTTGATTTGCATTTATGCTGATTTCCTTTTAAAAATCTCTGCAGGGCGCATGAACCGGTAAATAGAATCAAATCCCACCTGATAGATAATCGAATTGTCATCATCGATCATCATCATGTGCCGCGCATTATCAAAACTGGCAAAGCTGAGCTTTTGCACATTATCTTCTATATCAGTGATCCAAACCGTGACCATGGGTGTCTCAAATTTTTTCATGGTCTCTTCATCATCTCCAGGCATAAAGACGAAACTGCGGAAGTTTTGCAAAAGGCTTATAATCTTGACCAAAGCATAATTGTTAAAATCAAGCATAAAGTTCTCTTTTGCATCACGATAGAACCATTCTGTCCCCAATCTGTATAGAGTATAGTTGTTGGAAGGATATTCGACCCTAATCTCCTTGATCTCCTCTTCCCAATAATGCACGACGAGAGGAGACCGCCAGTTTATGACTGTCGGTTGATATTGCTGCACAACCTTGCTACGGATCTGATAAACCTCGTCTTCTCCATCAAAACGAAAATAATCCCAGACGTTACCTATGTTACTAAACAGTACATGACGTTCTTGATCTGGACTTTGTATGCTGACGTGCAACGCCTCAGAATCTTGCAATTGGTACCTTTGGATAGCATCTTCGCCTGAGCTCATTGGGGTAGTGGCATATTCAGCCTCCAACACATCAGCAAAAAAGTTTGTTATTCTTAGACTATCTGCTTCCCAATTGGTATTATCAGCAAAGAGCCACTTCCCGTCTGTCAGAACAAGTTTTATGCTCCCTTCATCGTTCCAAATGTGTATCTTTTCTACATTTTTGACCATGTTCCCGAAGATCTTCCGGGTCCGTTCTTGTGAGTTATTAAAACGTAAGATTATATATACTATCAATAAAACAGCTAAAAGAATCAGCAATATGAGTCTAGATTTTTTCATGATACTGCCTTAGTTTAAGTTTTCTCCGAAATGCCATCAACAACCCAATCAAGATGAGGATTATCGATGGTAATGCTATGGATATTACTTTTACTATGTTCTTGATATTGTTTTCAATCTGTTCGAGATTTCCCCAATTAATGCCGATCTCTTTCATAAAACGAGGCACACTCAGCGGGGATGAGCTCAGATGACGAGACCTAACCTGGATCATAGATTCACGCCCTGTGAGATAATCCAGGGCATTAAGGATTATGTTGCTGCGTTCATCATAGATCTGCCTATCAGAATTGATTACCAATTCCTTATCACCAAAAAGCACCATCTGCAGTTCAGGAGAGCTCGGAATAAAATCCGGATCTTCCTCCGCCAATTCGCTTTTGGCAAAATAGCTATCAAATTTCCCCCTCAAAAGAGCACCTGTCGTGATGGATCCCGCATTAAAATCTTCCAAACTGGGATTGTATATCAGATCCTCGGTAATCTCAAATTTAGGTGCTCGCATCCACCCTGAATACTCCGAGGTCTGCAAAATAGGCTCAAACATCACTCCTTCTCTTCTGGCAAAACTGATGCCACTTGCCAGATACATAATGATATTATCGATATTTTGCGTGATCTGGTGGTCACTTCCCCGCAACACAGGGTACATGGGATAGTTCACCATATTACCCAGTCCCACTTGTTGCTTATCACAAAACATATCCAGGACTATATCATCCGAAAGTTTAAAACCATAATGTTCGAGCATGTCGATGACATTGGTATCCAACGGGAAAAGGTGTCGTCCATCTGTGTCTACCTTATCCTGTAAAAATACAACTTTACCTCCCTGCATTATATATTGATCCAGATGATAAAGCTTCTCTGGCTGTAAGTTCCGAGCGGTGCCAGTAAAAAGAAGAGCATCAATACCAGATAGCGGCTGAGAGAGATCTGTATCTAACACAGAAAAATTTGAACTTAGTGCCTGCTCAAAAACGCTGGTGTTAAAATCGTAGTATGTTGTATCACGAAATACTGCCACTTTGGGAAGTGTATGCGCTGCCAAGCTTTGAATCCGCATCGTAAGATTATACTCCAACTGTGGCTCGATTTTGGGCAAAAGGTCCAAAGCTTCGACTTTCCCCTGATACTCAAAGATCAGTCCAAATATCACCTCGGAAGTCGTTATTTGATCGTTTTCATAAGCCTGGAAACGTATTCTGCTCAGTCCACCATCTTGAGCTAATCGATACAGCTCTTCATGGCTCGATGGTCTGACATATTCATAACGGAACTTTCCCTTGGATGCGCGTTGATATTCGCTCAGAAGATCTCGCGTATAGCGATCCAGGGAATTCATTGCTGCAGGGAGCTCTTTTGAGGATAATACTTTAACCACCATCACGTCTTCCAGAGAACGTACCGTTTCCTTACTGACAGGACTCAAACTATAGGCTTTCTGCCGGGAAAAATCCCATCTCAGGCTAAAAAAGCTCACCACCATAAGGAGTACTATAACTATACCAATCTTGATAGCCAAATTGCCTGTGATGCTATAAGTTTTCTTCATCTTAGCGCTCCTGCATCATGTTTTTGCTCTGCAGGTTAAATTCCGCTAAAAAGGCAAAGATCAAGCAGATTGCCACAAAAAATAATACATCACGAAGATCCAATACACCTTTCATAAATCCTGATAGATGATATTCAAAACTAAAGAATTGGAGATATCGCACTAATGAAAGCGGCATGATCACAAACACAAAATGGATAGCATAGAAGAAAGCCGAAATCGCTAATCCTATTACAAATGCCAAAACCTGATTAGAAGGCAATGAACTAGCAAAGACTCCGATTGAGATGTATGCCAAGGATACCAAGAGTAGACCCAAAATACCGGTAATAATCGCCCCATAATCCACATTTTGCCCCAGCACCTCTATGATGACTAAGTAGATAACGCTAAATGACATCAGAGTCAGAACTTGTAAAAACGCTGCTATGATCTTGCCCCATACAACTTGAGACAATCGGATCGGTAACGTAGCGATGAGTTCGATCGTCCCACTGCTGCGCTCTTTAGCAATGCTGCCCATTGTGATGGCAGGAATAAAAAAGACATAGAGCATATGGATTGCTCCAAAAAGATTCCTCAGTTCTGCCACATTTAACTTGAAAACTGTGGTGGCAAAAGTCGCACCACTGATCACTAAAAACAGCACATAAATGATATATGAGGTCACCGAGCGCATGGCAAGTTGATATTCTTTTTTTGCTATGGTCCAGGTCGCGTTCACTAAGATTTCTCCTTTTCGTCTTGATCCTCTGCGGGAGGATTATCCAAGCTTATCTGTGTCGGTTCGTCCGCTTGAGTGCTTTTTGCATCAGACTCTGAATCTAATACAGCAATATCGGAATGCAAGTCCTGCACTTGATCTGTCTCAGACTCAGCAGGTTTTCCTTGTCCATCAGACTTGGTGAGATTGTGGAATATCTCTTCTAAGCTCTTGCTTTGAGAATATAGACTCACAATCAACCACCCCTTAGCTGTGACCCGACGAGCTATCTCATGTTTAAGATCCTTATCCCCAGGCACACTAAGGCGGATCTTATGACGATTATTCTCTTGCAGATTTTCTTCCACTTTCAGCCCTTGGATGTCGCTTAAAAGAGCTTCTATATCTACATCTTCACCTTCCAGCTCAAGATTTAGAGTTTGATAGTCCGTGAGATATTTCCCAAGATTTTCTATTTCATCATCAACAATGATCTTTCCTTTATTGATGATCAAGACCCTATCGCAAAGAGCTTGTACTTCTTGCATAATATGTGAGGAGAGGAGAACGATCTTTTCTTTGCCCAAGTTACGAATCAGCTCCCGAATATCCAAGATCTGATTGGGATCTAATCCACTTGTAGGCTCGTCCAAGATCAAAACTTCAGGATCATGCAAGATCGCCATCGCCAAGCCCACTCTCTGTCTATAGCCTTTAGAAAGCGTAGCTACTTTCTGAGTGAGAACTGCTTTTAGCCCACAGCTTTGGACGACAAAATCCAGTCGCTCTTTAAATCTCGTCTTCCCCATCTTGCGCAAATCTCCGATGTATTTGAGGATCTCAAGAGTATACATCTCGTCATAGAGAGGATTATGTTCCGGAAGATAGCCAATCTTCGTGCTAGTAAGGATGGGATCCTTATATATACTCTGTTGATCCAGCATTATGCTCCCACCACTCGGCTGTAAATAGCCCACCATCATCCGCATTGTTGTAGTTTTCCCAGCTCCGTTGGGACCAAGAAACCCGGTTATGCTACCATTCTCGACTGTGAAACTTATATCATCCACGGCTTTAATCTGACCAAAATAGCGGCTTAGATTTTGTATTTCTATCATATATTATCAGTTCCCTACTATTGCATCCTAAACTGCACATTCATATCTAGATTAGGCTCTTTTAGCGAGATCTTCTCGCCTTCTTCCAAACCGGAAATTACTTCTACCATGTTAAAATCATTGGCGCCCAATCTCACTACACGGGGTTGTGGTTTTGAGCTCGCTTCTGCGGACTTTTCCTCGCCTTCTTCATGGTTAGGAATCACATAAACGATGTCCTGATTGTTTTCATCTGCAAAAACCGCTCCAATCGGGATAATAATTACATCCTTGCGAGAATTCCCCTGAATGCTCATGGCTGCAGTCATACCTGGTTTTACTACTTCTCCAGTTGCATTAATGCTTATTTCCACTGGGAAAACCTTGGCATTGTTCACCGTGACTGCTTTAGGAGCAATCTTGACTATCTCCCCTTCAAAATTATCATAAGGTAAAGCGTCCAGCTTGATGTTTGCCTTTTGCCCTACTTGAAACTTCGCAATATCCACCTCATTGATGTTTGTGAGCACCACCATATGTGCCAAATCCGCTATTTGCATGACCACCGTACCTTCTCCAAAAGCGTTGATGCTGGAGGTCACCATTTCTCCTTCATTGACTTTGCGGTCAATTACTGTTCCGGTACTTGTGGCATACATATGGATCACCGTGCCGGGAACGTCAAGATCACGAATCATTTCATACTGACTACTAGCTTGAGCATATTGGATCTCAGCCACCCGTAAAGCATCACGAGCATTATCGTAATCTATTTGAGAAATGTACTCATTCTCTAAGAGCACAGTTTTGTCTTCAAAATCTTTTCTCGCTTGCTGAAGAGTCAGCTCTGCCCGTTGCAGAGTAGCTTTGGTATTGAAAAGCGTATTTGCTTGATTGTAATCTGGCTCAATATCAGCAATAATGTCTCCCATCTCCACTTGGTCGTTTTCGTCTACGTAAAATTTGACTATTTTCCCAGAAACACGTGATTTTTGGGATACCGTGCTGGCCGGTTGGAGTTCTCCGATGATCTCTATCTTGGAATCGATATCTCCTCTGGTTACCGTATATTGATCGGAACTATCATCGATCGGGGTAATCTGATTACTGGTATTATTTCGACATCTGCTAAAAGCAAAAATCACCAGGATCACCACAATTATGATGGCGATTAATTTCCATTTTTTGCGCATATTTCCTCGCTCATTAAAAAAATGTTATCCTTTGATCAAAGCAAATCATGATGATTCTCATGTCAATCAAAAAGCCTCCAGATTTTCTTAAATCCTTCAGAATGTCCTTCCTTTTATGCTCATTTGATTTCCATATATTAACCACGTACCGTTTACGCGCTTAAGAAAAGAAAAATATCCGGTATCCTCAGGCTCATGGTAGGTCATACTTTCGATATCGGATTGATAGACATCTGTACTATAGACCACCGCATAATCCCCCTCGATCTCTATATAAAGAACTTCAATATCCACAAGGGAAAATCTTCCCATCCGGTCCAAAACTCTTCGTTGAGATGCCAGCTACTTTCCCCATTATGCAGATAATCTCGATGCACTCTATCCATAATGCGCATGACATCACCAAGATTAAAATTCATCTCTATATCATAGAATAGATCGTTGATTTCCTTGCGGTTCAGGCTATCCGCATCATCTATATCGCAACTTAGCAACGACAGCAAGCTCAACACACTGATAAGGATGATGAGAGTTTTAGTCATTTTTGGATCTCTAATACCGCTAATGTCTCTATGTGCCAAGTGTTGGGAAACATATCAAAGCCGTGTAAACTCTTGAGCCGGTATTTGCCTCCCTCCAAAAGAATCTTCATATCACGTGCCAAACTCATCGGAGAACAGCTCAAATACAATATCTTGCCTATCTCAGCTTTACGTATCGCCCCAAGACTACTTTCCGGCACTCCACTCCGAGGAGGATCCAAGATAATCGCATCTGCCGCAAAACTTTGGCTGATTTCTGATATCACTTGTTCAAATTTCCCTGCTACAAACCGTGTATTTTTGAAACCATTATCTGCTGCATTTTGCCTTGCATCCTCAACCGCTTCTTCAAGCTCTTCAATACCAATCAGTTCATCTAGAGAAGAAGCCAAACTCAGACCGATTGCGCCAATTCCACAATAGGCATCAATCACTCTTCGCGCTCCTTTTAGCTCAGCCCGCATTAAAGCGAGTATCTCTTCTAAGGTGTCAGAATTAACCTGCCAGAAACTGCGGTAATTGATTCTGAAAGAAAGATCTGAGAGATTGTCATTGAGATAATCCCTTCCCCAGAGCAACTTCTGCTCCGGTCCTAGAATTACATTTCCACGATCTCGATTTATGTTCTGCACTATCCCTACTATCTGAGGAAAAGCTTCGATCAGTCCCTGAGTGATGGTCTTGGAGAAGGGTAACCGCCCATTGCGGCATACCATTATCAAAAGAATCTCGCTTTGATCACGATTGCAACGCAATCCTATATGCCTAAGACAACCTTTGTGAGTCATTTCATCATAGATTTCCACTTTGGCTTTCCGACATAGATCCATAAGAGTTCGGGCTATTTCATCAAAAATGGGAGGATGATTCATGCAAGTCTTATGTTCCACAATCTGATGCGAATAGCGAGCAAACATACCATAGCGATAGTCTTGACCCACTGGCATATAGACCTTGTTCCGATAGTGATATTGATTGGTGGAGGGAATCACGGATTCAACTTCAGATATATATTCCTTAAAAAGATCCTGAATGAGATCGTGCTTATGCTTCAATTGCGTCGGATAATCCAACATCAACCAATCGCATGCTCCGCAAGGCTCTTCTTGCTCAAACGCTTCGCATACAATTGGGATCACGCCTTCTCCCCGCTCATAAAATTTAACTGCACGTGCAAAAGCATGATCTTTCTTTTCGAGTGTGATCGTAAAATCAATCAGATCGCCAATGGTGGTATTTGGCACAAAGATGGCTTTATTTTGCGAAAAGCCTAGGCCCATCCCGCCCATGGCGATCTTCTCGATCCGCAGTTTTTCTGTATTCATCAAAGATTCCTTAGCCGCTCTATCCGGGCTGAAATTGGAGGATGTGTAGCAAAAAGCGAAGTTTTGCTCTTGCTGTTTATCTTTGCCAAAGCAAAGCTGTCTTGTTTCTTGGGCATCTGATAGTATTGCTCTATCTTCTCAAGTGCAGATATCATGCTTCCAGCCCCAGTGAAATCGGCAGCTCCTCTATCCGCTCGGTATTCACGATATCGTGAATAATAGGAAACAGGAATCATTGCCAAAAGCATCAATATGTTTTGCAGTAAGATCACCACAATGTAGTAACCAAAAAATCCTAAGCCTCCACGCCCTCGATTGTCACGCATGGCAATGTCTAGCGCCCAGGCAACTATGCGTGCCAAAAACATCACAAAAGTATTAACTAGCCCCATCACGAGAGTCATCGAAACCATGTCCCCTTGGGTGATGTGAGTCATCTCATGACCAGCTACCGCAGCAACTTCGTCCTCTGAAAGCCTATTGAGCAAACCCTGTGAAAAAGCTATCAGGGATTTATTTTTGGACGCTCCGGTTGCAAAAGCATTTACATCAGCGGATGGATAGACTCCTACTTCAGGCATCTTTATAGACGAATGCCTCGCCATTGCTTCCACTGTCTCATACACAAAGCGAGCCTTGGGATCCATTTCATCTGGACCTATTAGCCGTATCTTGTATGATACTTTGGCGATACTCTTGCTCAGAGCCAAGGATATAAGCGATCCTATAAACCCAAATAGCGCACAGAATATCAATAGAGCTATCACGTCGTTCCGAGGCATCGGAACAAAGGCTAGGATTACGGATAGCATCATAACTACCAGAAGATTTATCAACAGGTAGAATCCAAAGCGTTTTAATCCTTGCATTTGTAACCTCCAAATACATATATGGTTGCAAATTCTCATGTGTCGCCTTTCATGGCAAGAGAAATCTGTACCATTTCTTATACATATTTCTTTCGTGTATCCTGCAAATTTGCACTGCAGTCTCAAACCTTGCCCTTCAATATTGTATTTATCTATTTACTCTAGCCAAATTTTTGGCATCACCACTCATCCAAATCATACACTTTGGCGGTTGATTTCAAATCCTATCCAAAACATACACTTTGGCGGTCGATTCCAAATCCTAAGCAAAGCCGTAAGTGCTTGAAAAAGTAGCACACTTCATGCCTCCCCCGTTTCTCGCCCCTTTGAGCAGCGCGCAAGAAACGGGAAAATAAGGAGTTACAGCTTTGTGAAGAACACTCTCGAAACCAGCCTGACAATAGTTTTTGAAGGCTTAGTAAGCTGTATACGGCATAGGATTTTGACCGTTGTGCTGTTTTCCACTCAACCTACCTACAAAAAAAGGGCGGATAACCGCCCTAATTTTTTACCATTCAGCCAGATTATTTGATGACGATCTCCTTCTTGGGAGTCGGTTCTTTCTTGGGTACTGTCAAAGTCAGTACACCATCTTCCATCTTAGCAGAAATTCCATTGGGATCCACATTTTCCGGAAGCATCAGATTTCTTCTATAGCTTCCACTATAGCGTTCACAGCGATATATTGTACCCTTTTCTTCTTCATGCTTTTCATCACGCTCAGCTTCGATCATTATTTGGTTATCATGAAAAGAGATTTTGACGTTATCTTTTTTGAATCCGGGCAGGTTTGCTTTTATAGTATAATCTTTATCGTGCTCTATAATATCCATTGCCATAGCCCGGAAGTTATCATCAGTTTCATCTTCTTCAAATACGCGATTGAAGAAGTCATCAAAGAGACTGAGCATGCTGCTCATGGGGCGGATTTCATTGTTCTTGCGATACGGTACGATTTTCATGGTAACCTCCTATCTTTAACTTAGTTCATTCTGGCTTTTGTCTACTAGTATTATAATTAAGATCGGGCAAAAAGCAAGAAAAAAATTAGCAGCCTCTCAGTGAGACTGCTAATTTATAATAAATGGCGTTGCTTCTACTTGCTTAACAACATCTTACGCGTCTGAGTATAAGCGCCAGATTGAAGACGATATAGATAGATGCCGCTGCCTACAAGATTGGAATTCTCATCCTTGCCATCCCACCTTAGATTCATATGGGTTGTCCCAGGGATACCGGAGAAAAGACGGCGCACTACTTGACCTTTGAGATTGTAGATCACTAAACTGGTAGGTTCCATAGGGTCCTTAAGCTCAAATGAGATATACGTATCTGGATTGAAAGGATTGGGATAGTTTTGATTCAGCTTGTTTTGCAAGATGGGGCTTAAAGCATCATCATCGCTTACCCAATCTCCAGTGGTAAATCTGCGAGCATTGCTATAGTCGCTATTGCCATAGCTATTCTGAGCCATCACCCGCCAATAGTAAGTGGTATTAGGCGACAAAAGCGGAGAAGTGATAGAGGTCTGTTGCAGTTCATTCATTTCCACCACAAGGTCAGTAAAAAAGGGATTCTCGGCGATTTGTAAGTTATAGCTTTCAGCAAGATAACTGGGTTGCCAGCTGACTTCAGGATTTAGGGGAAGATTGAGCGCGTAGTTCGGGGGAATCAGCAGAATCGGCACAGAAGCTACTTCTGAGAGAGCTCCGGTGGTAAATTGAATAGGATCACTAAACCCACTAGAACCAATTTCTCCTCTACTGGCTACTCGCCAGTAGTAGGCAGTAAATGGCACTAAGCCGCTAGCTTGATAGAAAGGCGTAGGATGATCCACTAACGAAATTGCCAGATTATTAAATCCTGGATCTCGGCTGAGTTGAAAGTTGTATCCTAATGCACCGGGAACTTCATCCCAGGTGAAAATAGGATTTGTGGGAACGCCTTCTTCCTGAGAGGTCGGATATATGGTCTGAGGTACATACATAGAGGAGATGATATTGAAGGTGTACATGGACGTATCCATGTTTCCATTGGAATTCAAAGTAATACGCACTTTGCATTCTTCCGAATTGACCATGGGGACATTATTCCAAGTGTATGATCCACTATTTGGCACCCCATCGGCAATGAGCTGCCAATTTGCCCCAGCATCCGCACTAAATTCCAGCTTCACTGTGCCACTGGATATTCTAGAGACCCAACTTATCTCGCGATCGGTACCGGAAAACCAGGTTTCCCCACCGATAGGATGAGTGAGCTGTACATCTGTGATACGAATATCAAAAGTGATGGTATCACCAGCATAGCCCACATTGTAGAGGTACAATCCCCCGGGTGTATTGATGGAAGTAAAGCCACTCGGGATAGTGTTTTGTGTCATAGTCATGCGAAGATTTTGAGCTGAGAAGGCTGCTTGGGAAAGCATCCCGTTTGTGGTCGTATTATTTGCTCCGGGTCGGTATATATATAGCTCATCCGGAGGACCATCCGCATTGCCTTCCAAGGAATTATTGAGTCTATAGACCAGAAGTCCTTGTCCAGGCAAAGTTGTGTCATAGAGTCCTTCTGGTTTGCGATATTCCAGCACGAAAGATTCGTTGGAACGCCAAGATTGGATCCGATAGATATTATTTGTAGCAGAGCTTGCCACTGGATATAGAGTATATGTACCAGACTCAGTAATCCAGGGCACGCTATCTATCCACTGACCATAGCGATATTTCATCCAGGCACTCATATGTTGCGGAGGATTGGTATTGCTCGACATCAGATCCCATGAACCAATCGGGTTTATCGTATTATCATTATAGCGATACAGATCAGGTGCACCCAAAGAGTGGAACATCTCATGGCTAAGCACGCTGGCACCACTGCTATTGAGCGAGTTTTCCAGCTGGAAATTGAAGTCCCAGACCTGAGCACCGTGAATATATGCCGACGCAGAATATAATACCCAGCGGTGAGGCCAAAGCAATTCAGCCCAACCATCTGTCGCACCTTGGATAATGAAGCATACATTGTCGACATAGCCGTCATCGTCCCCATCCAGATCCAAAGTCATCGGGATGTCATCTGCAATATAGTTAATCGCATTTGCTAAAAGGGTGTGCTCACGTTGGGTACGATCATTATAGTTATTTTCATTATAGCCGATGGGATTGGCAGAAGTTTGTTTGCGATAGTAATTTCTGGGATGACTGTCTATATAGGTCAGGATTAAATCTCCATCAGGCTCCGGATAGTAAAAAGAATCCACCTCAAGCTGTCCATAGGATGCAGCTCCAAAAAAGTTTTTCATTGAGTTTGCATTGGGACTGTCATCATTGAAAATACTCTCATAAAATGCGATAGTATTACCAAAGGGGGGATCATCGGCAAAGCGAATAAAAACCACCAAGTTGTTTAGCTGTCCCTGATGAGGAGCACGACCGTTCGAGTAATCTCGCATGGATGACATACGATCATATCGTTCTTGAATCTTGCGTGAAGAGAGATTCACTCCCGGTTGCAACGAGCGTTGAGATGGCAAATCCCTGCCCACGATGAGATCGGTTGCCTTGACACCCTCACCATCGGGTGCTGCGTACACATACCAGCCTTGATCATTTTGGATTATGCTATAGTTATCTTTATCATGCAACCAATTGTGATATTCATCACCACTGGCAAAAATTTCTATGCTGCTACCATCTGGTTGCTGAAGCACAACTGGCAAAAAGCTGTGAGGAGCAGCAACAAGCATAGCCCCTAAGCAGCCTAATAGTACTATAAAGATTGTTTTCTTCATATTATCCTTCCTAAACCTGTTCTTTCCCTGTGTCCGAAAAATGACTACACTTTTGGTCACAATTACATCTAAAACTTTGCTTGTGGGGGACAATCTTGAGCCGGCTGGCAAAGAAGAAGTTTTCCAAATCAAGATCAAATCCTTCGAATTCATCAAGTAAATCTTTTGCCACCCAGATTTTTAGACCATCAACTTCAATGCAAGTGTCCCCATCCTGCGGTAGTTCAAAAAATAGCCGGAAAATCGCCCCACTACAACTGCGTCCTGCCAAGACAATTCTGGGCATACGAGACCTCGAAAGAAAGAATTCCTCTTTCTTTTTGAGGTAATCAGCAGCTTTTTTTGATATCTCTATTTGCATATTTATTCTCATTTATATTTTAATCAATCTGCAATAACATACAAAAATTATTCCACATTCGAAGATAAATTATGCTCAGACTGAAGGTTTGCTGATATAATTCGAATCGCTGCTTGACAAATCATGCCCTATGCAAAATATGTCAACTGACTATTTCTGCTTGGCAGCGAAATGTCTTAGAATATTAAGGACATATCATGGAACAAAAATACATACGCAACTTCTGCATTATTGCTCATATTGATCATGGTAAATCCACCTTAGCGGATCGCTTTTTGGAAGATACTCACGTGATCGGTAAAGGGGTGGAAGTATCTCAACTCCTGGATAGCATGGATCTAGAAAGGGAAAAGGGGATAACTATTAAATCACATGCCATCCGTATGGTGCATAAATATAAAGGACAAGACTATGTCTTAAATCTGATCGATACTCCTGGTCATGTGGATTTCTCTTATGAGGTATCGCGCGCTTTGGCATCCTGCGAAGGAGCTATCCTCCTCGTTGATGCATCTCAAGGGATTGAAGCACAGACCATGAGCAATCTATACTTGGCAATGGATAATGACCTGGAGATCCTCCCGGTTCTAAATAAGATAGATCTTCCCAAAGCAGATGTCGAAGGTGTGCAACACGATGTGGCTGAGATCTTGGGTTGCGACGAAGATGAGGTCATGAAAGTTAGTGCTAAGACCGGTTTGGGAGTAAGCGAACTATTGGATGCTGTAATTGAGCGACTCCCTGCTCCCAAGGGGAAAGAAGACGCTCCAGCTCAAGCCCTGATCTTTGATTCATACTTCGATATGTATCGTGGTGTTGTCGTATTAGTCAGACTCTTTCACGGAAGTCTCAAGAAAGGCGATAAAATCCGCCTATTTAGCACTAATAAGGAATATGATATCGAAGAAATCGGCTATTTAGGACTAAAATTTCAAGCTCAACAGGAACTCCTAACCGGAGAAGCAGGTTATATCATCGCCAATATCAAAGAAGTCGCAGATGCCCGAGTTGGCGATACCATAACTACAGCTAAAAATGGCTGCACCGAAGCTTTGCCAGGTTTTTTGGAGCCAAAGCCGATGGTATATAGCGGCATCTTCCCCATCAATGGGGATGATTATAGCAATCTCGTAGATGCAATTGCCAAACTCAAGCTCAATGATGCCTCTTTGGTCTATGAAAAAGAAAGCTCCGCTGCTCTGGGCTATGGATTCCGCTGCGGTTTCCTCGGTATGCTCCATCTTGAAATCGTCAAGGAACGTTTAATGCGCGAATATAACGTTCCAATCATCGCCACTACCCCCAGCGTTCGCTTCAAGATCGGCCTAAAAAATGGTACTGAGATAGATGTCCACAATCCCATAGACTTCCCAGACCCATCTAATATCGAGTATATCTTAGAACCCTTTATGGATACCGAGATCATTGTTCCTACAGAATATATTGGGAACATCATGAAACTGGCACAAGAACGTCGTGGTATCCAAAAGAACATTCAATACATTGACGAAAAACGTGTGGCACTTAACTATGAGATGCCACTTATCGAGATTATCTTTGACTTTTATGATAAACTCAAGACAGTAAGCAGAGGATATGCCTCCCTGGATTATACCTTCAAGGAGTTCCGTCCCTCAAATGTAGTTAAAGTAGATATCCTGATTAATGGCGAAAAGGTCGATGCTATGAGTTTTATATGCCACGCTGATAAAGCTCATGCGTGGGGAAAAAGTATAACAAACACCCTCGCGGAAGTGATCCCACGGCATCTTTTTAAGATCGCTTTGCAAGCCACAATCGGAGCCAAGATCATAGCCCGCAGCACAATCAATGCTATGCGCAAAGATGTGTTGGCAAAGTGCTATGGCGGTGACGTTAGCCGAAAACGTAAGTTACTCGAAAAGCAGAAGGAAGGGAAAAAAAAGATGAAGGAAATCGGCAATGTGAATGTCCCCCAAGAAGCCTTTCTTGCCGTACTGAAATCCAACCGAGACTAACGTGAAAGCTTGGCATGCCATATTAATTGCATTCATGATGAGCCAAGCTCTGAACGCCGTCACTATCACAGAAATCAAATTCGAAGGCATCCCTGATGAGGAGCAAAACGAGATAATCCAAGCTTCAGGGCTGCACATCGGACAAGAGTATGATGCTGCCCTGATGGATGAAGCACTGCAGAATCTCTATGACTACTTTTATGAGCACCATCAATACTTTATTCGCATAGACCTGCCGGAATTAATCCCGATTTCTGCCACCGACATCAAACTCTTGTTTCACCCTGAAATCATAAAAGATAATTCTCACTTGCGTATACGCTATGCGGGGCTTAAGCACTTCTCGGAATCTAAGCTGCATGAAATAGCATATACTTCGGAGGAAGCCATCTATTCTCTGAACGATCTCGAGACCATCATGAAACGAGTATTGGACGTGTATCATCAAAGAGGTTATCTTTTTGCTTCTGTTCAGCTTGATTCATTAGTCCTAAACGAAGAACTAACCGCTTGGTTGAGGATTAATGAAGGCGGCATCCTAAAACCACAGAACTATCACTTTCAGGGTAATAATACCACTCGGGAGAGTACTCTCCTGAAGAATTCCGGGCTTTTGCGACAAAGTGTCATCACTCCTGCCATCATTAGCCAAGCTGAGGAGAATATCAAGTCAAAGACCTATATCCGCGATTGCGTGATCATCCCCTTGGATGAAGAAAACATCTTGATCCGTATTGAAGAAGGCAGGATGACCTTCCTTGAAGGGGTCTTGGGTTTGGGTGATAGTGAAGGTTCTTCAAAGCTATCTGGAATGGTAAATGTAGATTTCCAAAACCTCTGGGGCACAGACCGGGGCATCCGCCTTTTTTGGCGCAGAACTCCGACGGACTATAATGAGCTTAGCCTCTCCTATCACGAATCAGGGCATCCAGCCGTACCATTGCAAGCAGACATATCAATGTCTCGTATGCTTCAGGACAGTCTATGGATTAGCACTGAGTGGGATATTGAACTTTATTATAAAAACCTCTACCAAAAGATCGGTATAAGTTTTGGTAACCGCCAAATAAGCCCAGGCTACTCTAACTCTGAATTAGAGGCCAACACAAACACAAAACTCGGTGCTTTCTGGGAATTTAAGAACACTCGGGGAAACCGCATCCCCATCTCCGGAACATACCTTGCAGCAAACTACGATTACTTTTTCGACAAGCAGGCAAACTACGCAAAGGTGCAGATTTCCGCTCAGCAGTATATTCCCATCAAAGGAAGAATAATTGGCTATTTGGGGGCGCATTACAAGACTACTCAACAGAAGCAGCCTAATGAATATGACCTTTTTAGCATGGGGGGCTATGGCAGTCTTCGTGGCTATCATGAAGATGAGCTAAAAAGTCGCAGATTGGGTTGGGCAAATTCTGAATTAAGGTATATGATAAACCCGGATACCATGTTCTATATCTTTTACGATCAAGGACTTCTGTATCTGCCAGATGACACTCTAAAAATGGACGTATTAGCTTTGGGATTTGGGATAAAGGTGGGCACCAGACTCGGCATTCTGAGTCTGGATTATGGTCTTGGATATCGTGATAACGGATTTAGTGACATAGGCTTAGGGCTTGTACATATTGGGTTGGATATTGCACTATAAAAAAATTACTTGCCAAGATATTCAGTATTTGTATTCTGACACCCATATTCGAAAGTATATAGTCGTGACTAAGGACTGTGTGAAGATTTAAGTGCGCTTAGCATTTATAAACTTCAAATCCAAAATGGCACTCTTTTTTTTAATATGCCAATAACCAAACAAAAAAAAATAACCTAAGTAATGCCTGGTATACAGGTTACTAACTTATGGAGGTAAAAATGAAAAAAGTCCTTTTAATCTCCCTACTAGCTATGATGTTGATTGGAATGCTCACATTGAGTGCTTGCCAACCTAAACCTCAAGAACAAGCAGAAGAGACTACGACTGAAGAAGTCACGGACGAAGGCGCTGTAACGACTGAGGAAGGCGTAGAAGCCACTGAAGAAGCTACTGAAGAAACCACACAAATGCCAGAATAAGTTTTTCAGTCTCTACATTACAATTGAGCAGTCCTTAAAAAATGGGTAACTTCGGTTACCCATTTTTTTTTAACAAAAAAACCTTGCCATCTCAGACAATCTCAAAAAAAGTGCCCATATACTCAGGAATGACTGCATACTCTTATCTAGACTTAGCGTCATAAATCTGGCTAAATACCTTAAGGATGTGAAACTATGAAGATCCTCGTGATCAATTGCGGCAGTAGTTCTTTGAAATATGAAGTCTATCAGATGCCCGAACAGATCAGTTTAGGGAAAGGCTTAGTTGAGCGAATTGGTCTTGCAAATGGGAATATTAAGCAAGAAGCAAAGGGAAGAATCTTTGAAAAAAACAGCAATATCCCAGACCACAATGCTGCTTTCGATCTGATGATGGAAGCAATCTTGGACGATCAATCTGGGATACTCGAATCCACCCAAGAAATCCAGGGCATTGGACACAGAGTCGTGCATGGTGGTGAACAATACTCCTCTTCTGTGCTGATCGATGATGCCGTCATTGCAGCAATATCACAAAATAGTGAGCTAGCTCCTTTACACAATCCTGCCAATTTGACCGGGATCACAGCTGCAATGAATCTCTTCCCCGGCATTCCTCAAGTAGCAGTCTTTGACACTGCCTTTCATCAGACCCTTCCTCCGAGTGCCTATTTATACGGTATCCCTCGCGAATTTTATGAGAAATACCGCATCCGTAGATATGGATTTCATGGCACCAGTCATCGCTATGTCGCAGGCATTGCTTTACAGATGCTCAAGCGAAGTGTGGAAAATACTAATCTGATCACCTGTCACTTGGGTAATGGCGCTTCTATCACTGCCATTCAGGCTGGTAAGTCCATCGATACTTCAATGGGGTTTACTCCCCTGGAAGGGCTGATTATGGGAACTCGGAGTGGAGATATTGATCCATCCATCATCTTTTATTTGGAAGAAAGAGGATTTGACTGCAAGACATTGAATGATATTCTAAACAAAAAAAGCGGAATTTTGGGCTTATCTGGAGTTTCCAGCGATCTACGAGATGTAGAACAAGCCGCAAATGAAGGGAATAGGAATGCTTTGGAAGCTCTGGAAACATATGCCTATCGCATCCGCAAGTTCATTGGCGCTTATGCTGCAAATCTGATAAAGGTAGATGCAATCGTGTTTACTGGCGGTATCGGGCAAAATTCTGTAAAAATGAGGGAAAGAATCTGCAACCGGCTGGAAAATATTGGCATTCACATTGATCATGATCAAAACCGCAAAGTAGGTGGTAAAGCCGGATGCATCTCACAGCCCTATTCTCCAGTTTCTATATTGGTGATCCCCACAAACGAGGAGCTGCAAATTGCTTTGGACACAACTCAGATCATAGATCCAAATCTTCAGACAGTAGTAATATAAAAAAGGAGATACGATGAAACGATTGTTCGTGATGCTATTTATGCTTAGCATCGGCTTACTCACAGCAGTTTCCATTACCGAAATCAGAGCTGAAGACTACAGCGGTGTTATATGCAGATTGGTGATTCAGCTCGAACGTGATTCCGATTTTATCGTAAAACGGCAAAGTGATGGCTTTTTCGTAGATATAAACGGACTCACCGGCAACCTTCCTGAATACAACCTTGATGGCACTTTCCTAGATCGTATCAGCATGGGAACTTCAGGAATCTTGATCCATACCGGACTTGATCTTGATTATGAGACTATGCGACTCAGCGATCGAAATGCCATCGTAATGGATTTTTTCAAAAAACCATCTGGAAAAAATGACCGCCTGGCAATCGCCAAATTCTACAGTGACAAAGGCAAACTTGCCAGTGCGGACAGAGAATTTCACCTGCTCGCTATAGACTATCCAAATCACTATGATATCCTCTATCATTGGGGAGAACTTCTGATCAAGCGGGGCAGCCATAGAGCCGCAGAAAAATTGGCAATGATCCCTCCCTCCAGCCCATATTATGCAGCCGCCCAAGAGCTTATCCTCAAAGCTAATGGACAAACCAAAGATCCTGAGAAACAAGAGCTGGAAAATGATAATTACATTCCCCTCATGCCTGAGGATATCCCCGAAGTAGTCGAAGAACTTACAACCACACCTCAGACACAACCCGTCGATGAAGCCAATCTTCCCTCTGAATCTCAAAATCAAAGCCCCAGTTTCCTCGGAAAACTGGCAGATTGGGCAAGCGAAAATATTATAATCACCATCATCATCTTTGTTGTACTTTTGATCATTCTCTGCCTTATGATCTTTAGCAATTTCTTCTCCCCCAAAAAGCCGGTAAAGAAAGATATCCAGGAAGCCAACCAAATCCTGGATACAGATACTATGTGCAAGATGGTCAATCGTCTCTTAGCCGATGGTTGGACAAACAAGGAAATCGCGCGTGAACTAAAAGTAAGTGTCCGTGAAATCGAGCTTATTGTACGCCGTCTCCACTATATGGAAATCCAAGAAGATGACAGCAAAGATTCCTAAGCTCAGCCTCAGCCTTTTGGTTGGGTTATTTATGTTTCTCCCGTTGATGGCTCAATCATCACGACAGCAATCTACCTTCCATAGTGAAATCCACAGCCGGGTGCTTCACAGCCTCTTAAATTCTCCGGATTATCTTTATGAGCATAAATTCTTGAATAAAGATGACGGTCTTCATCACCCCTTTGAGTCTTATACAAAAGTCGCTAGAGCTCTGGAAGAGGCTTTTTTGCCCGGTGAACCTCAAAATAATCTGCTCAGCTATCAGCACGATTTATTTACTGCTGATTTTAATTTCCTTGCAGGCTATGAAACAAGTCTGAATGATCCCGGTAATTACGGATACCCTTACAAAGGTTGGCGTATAAATGCAAGATATTCAGATTATCTGCACCTAAACACATATTGGTATAATGGGGCTTTCTATGGCGATCTCGATGCAGCAGAAGAGGATCCTCTCATCGATGGCTATTACAAGCGCTTTGACAATCATATCCAGCTTGACAATCTTAGTGGTGAATTTGGTTTTTACAAAGATCAATACAATCTCGCATTGGGACGCGGTAGATTCCAAATCGGGAACAGCATTAGTGGCAGCATCATCCTCAATGATGAAGTTAATGACTATGCCTATCTTAAAGCTGAAGCTTCAATCGGTATTTTTCGCTTTAGCTTCCTGCATGGCAGCTTGATGGCTGATAGCACCTATGCCATCCACGACAATGCCTATGTCGATTCCAATTACTATCCGGAAAAATATATTGCCCTTCATCAGATCAGCTTCAACCCCTGGAAAGATACCGAAATCTTTGCAGGCGAAACAGTGATTTATGGAAATCGCGGGATAGATTTGAACTACTTACTACCCAATAGCTTCTGGCGTGCTGTCGAGCATGACCTCTGGGATCGCGATAATATGATGATCTACGGAGGAATCAATCAACGACTCCGGGGAGATGCCTTAGTTTATGCCCAAATGGTGCTGGATGAATTTAGCTATAGCAAGTTCTTTACTTCTTGGTGGGGAAACAAATATGCCCTGCAAAGCGGGATCAGCCTTCCTCTTGGGAAATCAACTTTAGGATTTGAAGCAACCGCTGTCCGCCCCTATACCTATGCCCATTTCACAAATCACACCATGTATTCACACAATCGAAAAAGTCTGGGTTATCCGCAAGGATCAAATGTCCTGGATCTCAGCTTTGAAGCAAATATACCAATTGCGCCATTTTTGCATCTAGATTCGCAGATTTCTTGGCGTAAACGAGGCTCCAAAGGTAATTCTTGGCAAGACAACTATCATGATATCTTTGGTGGGCAAATCGACGAAGCGAGTGCCTATTGGTTTGAAGGTGAAAAAAGCCACGAGTATCAAATTCGCAGCAGCTTACTGTTCTCGCTGATGGCACATCACGACATTCTTTTAGCGCACGATAGCCTCAAAACCGATAGCTGGAGCCATCGCATCATAGCAGCTTGGCAATTTAAATATTAAAAGGATTATATTTTGAGAAGTTTTGACCGAATGGAATGGCCCAAACGCTACAAACTCAAGGGCAGCGTCCTCCTCTTGGCAATCATCGCCGTCATCTTTGGCATCTGGCTGCAAAGAAGAGACCATCAAAATTTGACCGATAAGATTATTATCAGCGAACTCAGTTTTAATGATTGGGGCTCCCAGTATATCGAGCTCGGCTATGTAGTAGAAAATACATCTGATGAAGAGGTTGAGTTGCATTTGCTTGCAAAAATCTGGGATGAGCAAGACATAGAGATCGCCAGTTCTCTCTTTAGCATCACTGTCCCTCCCCATATCCGTCAATCTCGCTCTAAGCTATTTGACCGACTCAATCGCAGCCTAAAAGAGGGAGAACGTCCTTATCGGGCAAACATCGTAATCTATCCCAAACGTACTATGTAATCATCCTCGAAATTGCCATCACCCCATCGAGTATCTGCTCTTAATCTGCTCACCATCCATCTTTCGATAACTTGCTCTTAATTGCCGATTATTTGTATTTTCAGCTGCCTAAGTGCCTGGAATATATTGTCTCTGAATGCCTCCCTCACTTCTCGCTCATTCGAGTAATGAGCAAGAAACGAGAAAGTAAGGACTTAGCTGCATCGGCTCAAAAAGTGTAAACTAAGGTGAAATATTGTTTATGATTCATAGTCTAGATTAACTAATTAAGATCATGGTCTGCATAAAATATCGGATAAATAGACAATTTATCGGTTTGTCGGCTTTGTGTTAAGCTACCCTTGCCAACGCGATTCGACAATCATTGAAGGAGCTTTTTTCTTCGTCTTACTCAGAATCGCTATTCTGCCTATTTTGTGCGCGTCATGTCAGTATCACAGAAGTGTATATCTCTTTTCCACTTGACAGATAATAGGGGGAAAAATACCGTGCTTTTCTAAGTTATAAATCAAGGAGAAACCATGTACGCCATCGTAGACATTAAAGGATTTCAGTTTAGGGCTGAAAAAAACGCAGTTCTTCGCGTTCCCTTGCTGAATACGGCTGAGCCTGGTCAGACTGTTGAGTTTGACCGCGTACTTCTCGTCCGCAAGGATGACGAAGTAGTTGTAGGCACTCCCGTAGTCGAAGGCGCCGCGATCGTAGCAGAAGTTATCGACCACGGTAAAGGTAAAAAAAAGATAATCTATCATCACAAACGCCGCAAAGGCTATCGAGTGAAAAAGGGTTATCGTGAGCAATTCACAGATATCAAGATCACCGATATTCGGGCGTAAGGAAGGTAATGACATATGGCACATAAAAAAGGTGTTGGAAGTAGTCGTAACGGTCGGGACAGTAACCCAAAATATCGTGGTGTAAAAAAGCACGGCAGTGAATTTGTGAACGCCGGCAATATCATCGTTCGCCAAAAGGGAACTAAGTTTCATCCCGGCGCAAACGTAGGTATCGGTCGTGATTTTACTCTTTTTAGCCTTATTGATGGACATGTGAAATTCACTACCAAAAAAGAAGGCAAGAAATTCGTAAGTGTTGAGCCAGATAACGAATAAATAACCGAGCGTTTGAAGAATTAAAAGCGGAGCTTAATGCCCCGCTTTTTGCTTGTCAGATTATATCACTATCGTTTGTTCAAAAGCCATGGGTTTGCAGGATTGAATCAAGCTCTCCACTGATTATCAGATCTTCTAAAGCTGCCTTTATCTTGCTGTTGTATTTTCCATTTATAGGCATAGCTATGCCATATTTCTCATCGGTCTTAATTCTAAAGGCAACCTTGAGAGGATATTTTTCACCAAAGCCGTGAACTGCTGTGTCGTCATTGATGATCAGATCTATCTTCCCATCAATCAAGCTATTGAAAGCTTCTATATTGCTCGCAAAAGTGACAATATCCTCACGAGGGATAAGATCTTTAGCTAGTAGCTCTTCCTGAACCAAATCTTGGGCTGTGCTCCCTGAAAGGATGCCAACTTTGTATCTGCCAATATCAGCTATGTTCTCTATGTTCAGTTCACTGTCCTCACGGACAATTACAACTTGATCCACATGGAAATAAGGTTGCGAAAAATCAATTATGCGAGATCGTTCCTCGGTGATGGTTATTGCTGAAATAGCGACGTCGATATCACCGCGAGTGAGGGCAGGGATCAGATCTTCAAATTTCATATTGATTATCTCATAGGGATATTCCATCTTCTCAGCAATTTTGTGTGTGATGTCTACGTCAATCCCGGCAAATGCTCCATCAACTTCATAGCTAAAGGGTGGAAAATCCATATTCATGCCTATTTGCAGAACTGGCTTTTCTTTTTTACTACATGAAAAAAGAAGAATGGATATTGCGAAAATCGTTAGCAAGATATGTTTGGAAAACATTGCTTCTCCTTGTCAGAAATTGATGGTTTCTGGGTTTTTACGAATGTGGTGGACAAAATGATCTAAGTCTCTGCTTTTTTGACAATGAGCTTGTTCCCATCTATATTTATGATAGACACTTTACTGCCAGTCTCTATCGGCTGACTGTCTTCACTAATGGCAACCCATTCTTCTCCACCAACCTTCACATATCCTTTACCCTCTTGAGGGATAGCCACGCTGACGTGCCCAACCTTCCCTTTCAGAGCATAGACATTGGTCTCTGAGCCGTGATTCTGCAGCAATTTCTTCCCAAATTTCCTCATGAAAAGAAAGACAATAAAACTGAATATACCAAATAACAGGATTTGAAGCCACAGGCCCCCCTGTATAAAGGGGATCATGCTCATTAAGCTGGTGACTATGGCACCTATCCCCAAGGATATGAAGAAAAAAGCTGGATCAAAGATCTCTATGATGATGAAGATGATCCCAAGTATCATCCAAATGTGCCAAGCCAATAAGCTCATTTTATACTCCTATGTTGCATGTTAATTTTCTGAGTCCTTCTTATCTTCGGGACTACCCTTGTCTTTATAAATTCTTTTTACTTTCCGCTTGCCCCTTGATTTCTTGCCATGTCGTGTATAATCACCGTAACCAGAATAGTAACCATAGTCCGCACCCGCTCCGCTCGAATCTCTGAGCCCTATCATTGATAAGAAATACATGAGCAATCTGGATCCCAAGGTTACCAATATGAATATTAAGGATAAGATGAGTAGCCATTTTAGAAAGATTTTAATGAAATCTAAAGCGTTGCTTTGCCAAGCAGCGTTTGTTTGGATCGGACTCAAAGTGATATACAAAAGGACACTCTCGCTCTCACGCAGTTTATCAAGGTTGTTTCTGGAAGTCTGGATAAGTCGATGGAGAGTTTCCTTCCTGGCATTTTGCTGTTCTGAAGGCATCCGGACCTTGTCCAAATCATTAAGCTCTCTCTCGTATGAAGCAAGTCGAGCACTTTCTGAATCGAAATCAAGATTTACCAAAGCTGTATCAATCTGCTCGGTATAAGCTCTCACACTGCCTACCCTACGCAACTCCCCAATCACATCTTGTAGATCAGCTTGGTGCACTGTAAAGAGGTATGCTCCCAGGTTGCCCTCACTCTGCCGGCGTATTCGCTGCTTGGCATAAGTGTCCATGATGTTATTGATCGCATCTTGAGCTTCATCCGCATTATCGGAACTAAAACTCACCTGGGCTTTGTTAATAAACTTAAGATCCCGATATTCATGTGCGCTGGTCCTAAAAAAATCCCCTGAATCCCGGTCAATGCTGCGACCTTGATAGTCCAGTATCGCCGCTCCCAGAGCTAAAAATACTACAAACAATGAGATTCCCTGAAGCCTTCGTCTAGATGATGTATTCACTTTATCCCCTTATTCTGTTAGTTATCAATTCTTCTGCATGCTTTAGAGATGCTTCAGTTATCTTTCCGGAAAGCATCCTAGCAAGCTCTTGAGTTCGTTCTTCATTATTCAGGATCCGTAACGAAACGATTGCCTTTTTATCACTAGTTTTCTCTACCGCTATGTGAGTGTCTGAAACGGCTGCTATTTGCGGCAGATGACTAATGCATAATACCGGATGTTTCTGGGATATCTTCTTTATGCACTTTGCCACACTCTGGGCAGTCCTCCCACCAATACCAGCATCGATCTCATCCAAAATTAAGAGCCTTGGAGATTCCTTGGCAGCAAGTACTTCCTTGACTCCCAAAAGAATGCGGCTCATCTCTCCACCACTAGCTACGGATGAAAGACTATTCAAACTCATTCCAATATTACCAGAAAACAGAAAATTCACACTATCCTGTCCTGTTTCTGAATATGCAGAAAGCAGGTCTGTCTGTAAGTTTTGGTTTTTATGAATTTTGTCAATCTCTATTTGAAACCTGGCATCCTTCATAGCGATTTGTCGGATGCTCGCCTGCAAGCTAGCCGACAATTCTCTCGCAGCATTGTTCCGCTTTTCAGTAAGACTTTCTGCGGTCTTTTGCAGATCATGCATCCTCTGCTTAAGTTGTTCGCGTATATTCGCTATCTCTAATTCAAAATCCTCTGCTTTTTGCAGCTCCTGTTCACGTTCAGTAACAATTTGTTGCAATTCATCCACAGTCTTAACTTTATGCTTATGCAAAAGCGCATTGATCTCGTCCAGTCGTCTTTCCAGCTGTGTTAGCCGATCGGGATCATAATTCAGCGATTCTATGAGACCATCCAAATGCTCCGAGACAGATCGCAGAGACTCCATGGCTTCAACTAAAGATTCTGCTGCATTACTTATATGATCATTTAATTCACAATATTCCTGCAGCTTTGCTTTGTAATGAGCCAGTCGGTCAAAAACGCTGTTTTCGCCTTCGAATAGATCTTGAATAATGCTGTGCCCCAAGTCTAAGATAGCCATGCTATGAGAGATAAGCTCATATTCTTTTTGCAGATCTTGGTATTCCCCTGGTTTCAAATCTGCCTTCTGCAATTCCTCATATTGATAGCGATATAGCTCCAGGCGCTGCTTGTACTCTTCTTGCTTGCGTTCCTTATCTTCCAAAAGCTGCCTGAGGCGTTTAATCTCTTTATACTTATGACCAAAATTCTCACGTAGTTCCCGAGTATCTGCAAACCGGTCCAAGATATCCAATTGATAGGATGGAGAAAGTATCTTTTGCTGATCTCGCTGATTATGAAAGTCAACTAAAAGATCCCGCAGAGATTTGATTACGGTGGCTGTAACTCTGCGTCCACCTATGAAGTAGCTTGATTTCCCCGAGATGGATATCTCTCTCGCTAAGATCAACTCAGAGTCGTTATCAGCATTGATTTCAGAGAGAATCTCTTGCAATTCTGGATTCTTACTTATCTCAAATACAGCCTCAAGATATATAGGTCGTTTTTTGTCAAATGCCTCTAGGTTTGCAGCACTATCTCCAAAAATCAAACCAATAGATCCAGCAATAATCGACTTTCCGGCTCCGGTCTCCCCGGTTATGACCGTCATGCCATCGCCCAGTCTTAACCTAAGTTCCGGAACTAATAAGTAATTGTTGATGTAAAGTTCGCGTAGCATTTATTTACCCAGATGCATTTTGTTGCGCAGAATCCGATAGAAGGTTCGTTTTGATAGCTTAATAAATTTCACTTGCTCATCAGACGCTGTGATGTTTACCTCGTCTTGGTCGAAGATTGGTGAGACATTTTGCCCATCAATCTGCAGCCATGCACTTTGCGAGAGACCGTGAATCCTCAAGCTCAGCTTTTCCTCTGCCGGAAAGACCATGGGACGAATGGAGAGAATATGTGGATTTAACGGGCTGAGGACAATAGCCTTCATCTGAGGTGCCAAGATCGGACCGCCTGCAGAGAGTGAATAAGCAGTAGACCCGGTCGGTGTACTGACGATCATCCCATCACTGCGGGCATCAAATACATATCTCCCACCCGCAAAGACTTTTGCTGAGATTAAGCTCGGATTTTCCCCTTTGTAAACTACCGCATCATTAAGTGCATTATTTTGCAAGATCGGCTTTCCATCCCGCTTCAATGTGCATTTGATCAACATGCGTTGCAGAATTTTATACTTTCCAGCCACGAGATCACGGATAGAGAGACTTATCTCCGGCAAAGTACTTTCAGATAGAAATCCCAAATAACCAACATTTATGCCTAAAATCGGCGCATTGGTCATTATGGCCATCTCTTTTGCTCTTAGGATTGTGCCATCGCCTCCAAAAACCAAGATACAGTCAATTGGTATCGAAACTTTCTTGGTTATCAGATCCAGGATTTCCACCTGCCCACTCAGAATTTCTTGTTGGCTGATATCACCAAAGTATCTCAAATCGCTATTCTTGCCACTGAGGGCAGAATCTTCTTCACGGATCTTATCCAACAGCTTGAAGATGCTATTGATGTCAGAAAATCCTGGATTAATGTATACTGCAAAGTTTCTCATATATTACTCATGATCCAGAGATAGGATTCATAACGCATTGGATCTATACGTCCGTCCTCCACAGCTTCCAAGACGGCACAGCCTTCTTCTTCCAGGTGTTTGCAATCCCGAAAACGACAGTGGGGATAAAAACGATCAAACCCCGGAAAAAGCTTCGGTATGAGAGGAGCGTCATCCTGATGGAGCGTAAGCGTCTTGATCCCGGGAGTATCCACCAAGTTGCCACCGAAACTAAAGGGCAGCATTATTGCCTGAGTGGTTGTATGTTTACCCTTCTCGTTATGGTCACTCACTTCTGCCGTGATGAGTTTCAGTCCAGGCTCAATTGCATTGATCAAGGAGCTTTTACCAGCTCCTGAATGACCAGAGAAGACTGTATCCATCCCCTTGAGCTCTTCTTTAATCTCTGTGATCCCTTCACCGGTAATCACCGAGCTATAGATCACCTTTACACCTGACTCTCGATAATACTGCACTGCCTCATCCAAGTCCTCAAAATCTTCACAAAGATCTATCTTATTCACCACAAGGATCGGGCGGATATTGTGCTTTGCGGCAAGGATCAGGTATCTATCCACCAGTCCCGGTTTGAAAACTGGTTTCCGCCAAGAGCTTGTGATAATTAGTTGGTCGATGTTTGCAGCCAGAGCGATCTCTTTTTGAAATCTACCACCGCTATATCTGATCAAGCTGTTTTTGCGCGGCAAAATGTTTTCCACCCTATAATGGGGCGGAGTTGATGTATCTAGCTCGACATAGTCTCCGACCGCCAATATCCCGCTACTGATATTTTGGAACTGCTTAAGTCTTCCACTAATTGTAGCAGAAACCGTGCCAGACTCAAGTTGTATCTTGCATTGATAGTTGCTCATCACCTCGATCACCCTGCCTTTTTCCAGACGGATGCCGCGTTTGAGGATATACCCACGTTTACTGGCAGTGCGAGCTGTCTTAAATTCAGTTCCCATGGGGATGTCTTCCAGAACATCCAGATCTGGTAAACTGATGTTTTTCAGCTTGCTAGTATATCGTTTTGACAGTTTCTTATCTTTTTGCTTCACTTCTTAAATACTGGTGTGATCACGTCAAAGAGATCTTTCTCCATCTTAATTTTGGCTTCGTTGCCAAAGACAGCATAGTGATTCTTGTCCATTATAGCTTGGATCATATCTGCATAGACTCGCAGATCTTCCAGCTTTGTCCCCAGCACTTCATCTCTGATCTGCTGACGGTCTTCCTGAGTAAATCCGGTTATGTAGTCCAGATCAGCCTGCATTCCCTGAGCTTCTGGAGTCTTAGGATAATCTAATTGTGAGATATCTCCCAAAATATACTTATCCATCTCCCGCTTGGAACATTCGAAATTACGGATAAACTCCGGTACTCTGTTATAGACCTCCAAGCTCTCTCTCAGATTGGGATCTCGGTAGGAATAGAAATATTGGTATCCATCCAAAGTGAAGCCAGCACCACCGCCATAGGCTCCGCCTTTTACCCGCAATTCCTTATAAAGGAATTCGTTAGAAAGGATATTAGACAGCACCCGCAATCTCCCCGAATATGGATAGCCTTTCCGGAAGTAGTTTCCACCTTTAACTACATATTGGATCTTCACCGGTGCGGCAATCCCTTCGTTTTGATGGGTGGTTTCAAAAACCCGCTCGACAGGAGGGAAGCTCTCATCAGAAAGTTGGGCATACAGCTGTTTGAGTTGATCGCTTACGCTCGGGATCAATTCTTCATTTGCTGTCAGACTCATGATCATGCCGGGAAGATTAAAATAGTGATTTTGCACCCATTTGAGCTCACCGATGATCTTATCAATATCACTATCGAGGTTTTCTTCCAACTCTGTAAGGAAGCGAAGATAGTCCAACCCCCCGATCTTATCTTTGAGGGCATGTGCCTGAGAGAAGGGACGGAACATTCGGTTGATCGCGATGTTGACTCCGCGTGCGATGATCTGCTCTTCGAGGCTGGCTTTTATTTCTCTAATCAGACTTTTGATCCGAGCGCTATCTTCGAAGATAGGACGTGTGGCAAATTCTGCCATGAGATCCATAAGTTGTGGTGTTTTCCCAGTGATAGCCTTTCCCTTGAGAATCAGTTTGGGCATAATCTCGTCCGGATTCTGATAGCTATTTAGAATATCCATATAGAGAGCAATTCCGCCGGTATGATTGCCAATCTCATTGACTAATTCTGCATAGCTATAGTTTTCCGTATCGATTTGTCCCAAAAGCTGAGTATAGAGGCTCACCCACGGCAAGTCTTCAGTATCTGCATGAGCCATATCAAAATAAAGCTTAAGATACACGATCCCATTGGTTTGGATGGGATGGCTCAGTAAGGTATGGCTCTTATAGTGTTCTATTTGTGTTAGGACAGATGCTGCTTTGGGATTTACATCACTCAGACTCAAGAGGGGAATCTTCATCAGGTCTTCTTCCGAATCCGGCTCTTCCTGCCAAGCCTTGAGCTCATAATTGTACTTGATCAAGTCTTGGATCTCTTTCTGGCTCAGCTTGTTCTGATATTCATCAAGCTCTTTGCGTACTGCTGCTTCCTGCTTGACTATTAGTCCAGGACACGGCTCAAAGTGGATCTCTGTGTGATGCTGATTTTCCACACATACATCCTTAAGAAGATTCTCGAAATATGGCTCTTGGATACCCTTACGTAGATGCGCAAGCGTTTTTTCAAAACACAATTGCTCCAGGGGATCCCCACTGTGATTCCAGAGACCCATACACTGCATATGATAGAAAAGTCCCTTGGGGAAGCCTTGCATCTGAGCTTCGCGCAGGAAGAATTCTTTGGAATTGATAATAGCTTCGATCAGCTTCTTGTCAAATCCTTCTTCCGCAATGCGCTTCATTTCATCTCGGATGATCTTTGCCAAGGTATCAAGATCTTCTTTTTTCACCTGTTTGCAAATTATGCTCAGGCTTGGCTGCAGAATGTCCGTTTGCATCATGATCTGAGAATCTTTGCACAGACCGGATTTGCGGATGACAGCCTTGAGTGGAGAAGCAGGCGTAGACATCAAGAGTTCGCCCATGAGGGAAATACTCTCGGCAAGATAGGGTTCGGTGATCTTCCCGAAGCTATAGCACAGAGCGAGATAATATTGTCCCTCAGGATCTTTATCATCGGAAATAGGATATTCCAAATTGATCTTTTGAGCTTTCTTAAATGGCTCTTGATATGGAAATTCAAAATGAATACCGGCATCTTCAAAATTACTAAGATATTCTTCGTCGATTATCTTAAGTGTGCTGTCAATATCCATATCTCCATAGAGCCATATCCTGCTGTTAGATGGATGATAATACTTTTTATGAAAGTCTTTGAATTTCTCGTGTGTGAGCCTTGGAATGACATCAGGATCTCCCCCACTCTCAAAACTATAGGGTGTGTCTGGGAATTGAACATGTTGACACATCCGGCTCATAATCTCATCGATTGAAGAAAAAGCTCCTTTCATCTCGTTGTAGACTACTCCCCTATATTCTATCTTCCCATCTTCCTGGAAAAGCTCATAATGCCAGCCTTCCTGATCCATGATCTTGGGCTCTTCATAGATCCGGGGGTATAGAACGGCATCCAGATACACCCGCATCAGGTTGATAAAATCCTGATCATTGGTCGAAGCTATTGGATAGGTAGTCCAATCTGAGCTAGTCATAGCATTGATAAATGTGTTCAGACTACCTTTGATCAATTCCATAAAAGTACCTTTGGCAGGATAATTCTTACTACCATTGAGCACCGAATGTTCCATAATGTGCGGGCATCCCGTATCATCCTCAGGAATTGTCTTGAATGTAATGTTGAAGACCTTGTTTGTGTCATCACAAGCCATATGGATCAACTCTGCTCCGCTCTTGATGTGGCGATAGCGATTGTAAACAGCTCCTAATTCCTTGATCTCATGGCTCTGAATCAGTTCAAAACCATGCTTTGCCTGGGTTTTCTTCATCATTTTATCCTTGATATATTTTGTCCTCAGATAAGGTTATATTTCTTCAAACCTGCTGCTAATCTCTCACGGTTTACCTCTTGCAGTCTGCAGATAGGTAAGCGAAATTCCGGACTGATCTTGCCCATCATCGCCAGTGCTTCCTTAACCGGGATTGGATTAGTCTCGATAAACATTAGTTCATTAAGCAGCGCCAGATGTGCATGCTGTTCTGCCGCACGGGCAAAGTCACCATCCAGACAGCTCTGTATATGCTCGCTCATTAGCCTGGGAACCACATTAGCCGTAACAGATATACACCCCTTAGCGCCGATCGCCATCAATGGCAGATTTAGGGCATCCTCTCCACTAAGAAGGGTAAAACTCTTCGGTGCATCGCGGATGATGCGTGTAGCCTGGGTAAGGTTCCCGCTGGCTTCTTTGATGCCAATGATATTCGGAAAGTCTTTTGCCAATCTTACGACTGTCTCTGGGTTTATATTAACCCCGGTACGTCCTGGTACATTGTAGATTACGATAGGAATTTCGACTTTCTTGGCAATTTCTCCAAAGTATTCATACATACCAGCTTGCGTAGGTTTGACATAATATGGCGTGATCACCAATGCAGAATCTGCTCCCAATTCCTTTGCTTTGATCGCATTGGCAAGACTTTGAGACAGATTGTTTGTCCCCGCCCCAATCATCACCGGTATTTTGCCTCCGATCTTTTGCATGGCAAATCTCAGCACGGCATCTTTCTCATCCTGAGCAAGTGCGGCTGTCTCAGCTGTTGTACCCAGGAGCAAGATGCCATGAGTACCTTCGTCCAAGTGAAATTGGATCAAGACTTCCAGTGCGTTCCAATCTATAGCACCATTTTTCAAAGGTGTGACCAACGCGACGTATGATCCTTGCAACATTTGATCCTCCATGATCATGCGATGTTTAATAATCATTTCTATCAGGGTAAAACCCCTGATTTCTATACCTATGACAATTATCCATTACGTAAAATTCCGTCAATACAAATGATCCTTCAGCTCTTCCATGATCTCAAAGCGTTTGTCACGCGAAACACTGTGAAAGGGCAAGGAGTGATGGATATGTAAGTCCCGCAGTGCCTTGAGTATCAAGGAAGCTGGATGCTCTTTGAGCAGATCATGCCACAGGTCGGTAAATTCTTCCTTGTTCCAATACAAGGACAGAAGATGAGCATATACATCTAATAGACAGAGCTCGTCATAGGTCAATGCATTTGAAACCATAACCTGATAGGGCGGATCATCCAGCCAGATGTAAGACAGATCTTTTGCCATGTCATTCATCGGAGTATCTGGTAAAACCTTTAGCATGCCCAATTGAATCGCTGCTGGCTCGCAGGCACAGAGCTCGTCAATTGATCTTAAGACAGAGGTAAGATCCTCGCCTGGCAAACCGGCTATGAGATCAGCATGGATGCGCACCTGAGTCGACGCTTTGAGGCGGTTCATCGCCTTTCTGGCTTTATCCCAATCCGAATGACGACCGCAACGTGATAACACCTCAGAATTTGTACTCTGAATTCCGATTTCAAAACGGATCTTACCTTCGGGAATTTTCTCCAGAATCTCAAAATCACTCTCATCCAATAAATCTGGATATATCTCAAAATGCGAGTCGTGCTCCGGATTCTCCTGCAAAATATATCGATAGATCGCGTGAGCAAGATCTTTCTGAAGATTGAAACTGCGGTCTATGAATTTTAAGGTGCGCGGTCTTAGCCCTGAAAGCCTTTTAAGTTCGGATTGAAGTTTGTGAATTTCAGCAGGCACAGAAGGAACAAAGCGTGGCTCCCGACGCTCATCGCAAGATGAGAGACAATATATGCACCGGTAAGGACAACCTCTATATGACTCATAATATACTAAATGACCAGCCAACTGAGCTTGATCCGATTCTACATATGGGAAAGGAATATCCTTCAAGGAGATTGGCTCCGGTTTGACAGTCGCGTCCACCTTAAAATCAGCTTCTGCTAATGCCCTGAAAGTTGCCTCACCCGGACCATGGATAATGTGACATCTCTTGCGTCCCTCAAAATGCCCCACTTCAGGTCCACCAATCACGAAGATCACCCTTGGCATGATCTTGGAAAGTTCATGTTGCAACCTACTCAAGATCATCCGATTCCAGATGTAAGCCGAAAGGCAGATCACATCAGCTTTGAGACTATAGATCCCTTGCAAAATCTGCATAAAGGGTTCATTCATGCTAAAAGAAGCCAAAACCATATCAAAATCAAGATCCCGAATCATTTCTCGCATATAATACAATGCAAGATTAGATTGGCTCCAACTGCTATTGAGCGCCACAAAAGCTATCTTTTTCATAGAGCACTTTTTTGTTAATCTTATAGATAAGTCAAGAAAAATCATAAACAAATCAATAGTTCCGTGCGCAGTTTGATGCTTACCCATTTTAAAAATCTTGCCAATCAAAGTTCCCAAAATGGAAGAAATCTTTACCAATCAGAATCCCCTAAATACTTGCAAAAGATGGGCTCTTGATGCCTTCCTCGTTTCTCTCCCATTTGAGAAACGTGCAAGAAACGAGAAAATAAAGAGTTACGGCTTTGTGTTTGAGTTCTGAATGTTAGGGTAGTTCGAACTATATTTCTGCATTTTATTTACTGCAAATCTGACTTTCATAGAGCAATTTAATCATGGCAGAAATCCATATGTCGCTTATATTTAGTATTTGGTCTATGCAAAATCTGTGGTTATAAATCGCAACTGCACTAATTTGGGAGGATTATGACAATAAGTGACTTTAAAACCAAAGGATTTCAATCTATACACTGGAAACATATTTTTTCCTTGAGAAGGGTTTTTACGCTTATAATCTTGATTCTTGCCATTTCTCAGCTTAGTGCTTTTGATAGACTGATACGGGTTGGTGTATATCAAAATCCCCCCAAAATATTCGTGGATGATCACGGCAAACCGGCTGGAATTTTTGTGGATATTATAACAGAAATCGCTCAGAGAGAAGATTGGGAACTGGAATGGCATTATGGAACTTGGGAAGAAAATCTGAGACTCTTAGCTGCAGGAGAGCTTGATCTTATGCCGGATATGGCATATGACGAAAATCGGGCTAAGCTCTATGATTTTCACAAAAATGCGGTTTTGCTCTCCTTTTCAGAGTTGTTTAGCCGCAAAGATATCAAGATCCAGACCTACACCGATCTAGACGGTCTTACTATTGCGCTACTAAAAAATTCTGTACAGGAGAACATCCTGGAAGACACAATATCAGGCTTGGGCATTCAATGCCGTTTTTTAAGGTTTGACAGCTTGGACGAGGTTTTTGACAGTGTGGCAGATAAACGCGCAGATCTTGCCATCACTAATATATTCTATGGAAGGATGAATGCCCGAGAACATCAACTTGTTGAATCTCCTTTGATTCTAAACCCATCAAATCTTTATTTTGCAAGTCCCAAAGGGAAGAATCAGGAGATACTGCAAGCTATCGATCAACATATAGAACTCATGAAGTCTGATCCCGAATCCATATATTTCAGCAGCCTTCGGCACTGGAGTCCTGAAGCTCAAAAATGGGAATTGCCCATGTGGCTCTTGATCACTATGTTACTTCTTGGCGTCACTTTTGGCGTTGCTATCATCGGGAGCTTCATCCTTCGACATCAAGTAAATTTAAGAACGCAAGAGTTGCAAAAGGCTAATCAACAGATGGAACTAAAAGTCGAAGAACGTACAGAGGAACTTGGATTTGCACTTCGAGAGGCACAGGTGGCAGATATGCTCAAGTCTGCCTTTTTGGCTAATATGTCTCATGAGTTGCGCACTCCGCTCAATTCCATCATTGGTTTTACAGGCATCTTGCTGCAAAAGTTGCCGGGTGAGCTTAATTCTGAGCAAGAAAGGATGCTAACGATCATCCAGAATAGTTCACGTCACCTATTAGCACTCATCAACGATGTTTTAGACATCTCCAAAATTGAAGCAGAACAACTGGAACTGAAACTATCAGAAGTGAATCTTCAGGCAAGTTTGGAAAAAGTGGTCAGCTTGGTGAGTCTCCAGGCCAAAGAAAAAGGTCTCGACCTTAAGCTGGAGATGAAAACCAAAAATCTCTTCATCAAGGTAGATCAAAGACGATTTGAACAGGTGCTATTGAATCTTCTCATTAATGCTATCAAATTCACAGATAAAGGCTTTGTAAGATTAATCTGCAAGCAGGAGGGGAACATCCTGCGCATCACAGTGCAAGATACCGGCATTGGTATCCCGAAAGATAAGTTTGATGTCATCTTTGCCGCTTTCCAACAAATTGATACTGGGCTGAACAGAAAATATGAGGGCACCGGTCTGGGGCTTTCTATCAGCCAAAAACTTATCCGCCTCATGGGAGGCGACATCACTATCGAAAGTGAAATAGACAAAGGGACTAGCTTCCACATTTGCCTGCCACTTGATCAGGAAGGACACGATGGATAAATTGGTATTGATTATAGAAGATAATAGCGAAAACTACTATCTCATGCGCTATCTTTTGGAGAATCACGGGCTGAGAGTGATCGGAGCCGTGAGTGGATGGATGGGAATTGAGATGGCAATCTACAACAAACCGGATATTATATTACTGGATATCCAGCTCCCGGGGATGGATGGATATAGCGTAACTCGAAGGATTCGCTCAAACCCAGAGATCAAGGATATACCGATCGTAGCAGTCACTTCCTATGCCATGGTGGGTGACAAAGAACACGCTCTTGCCGCAGGCGCAGATGGATATATAGAGAAACCGATCAATCCGGATAGCTTTGCGGATGAGATCATATACTACTTGAACAACAAAAGGAGAACCGATGAAGATCCTATGCGTTGACGATAATAAAGATAACCTTTATCTGATAGAATCCGTGTTCACCCCCTTAGGACATGAATGTATAAAAGCTGCCAATGGAGAACAAGCTCTCCGAATCTTGCAAGATGAAGATATAGATCTAATCATCAGTGACATCCTGATGCCAATCATGGATGGATTTACCCTGTGCCGCACCATCCGCAAAGATGAAAATCTCCCAAATATCCCCTTCATCTTTTTCACTGCTACATATACTGGAGAACAAGATGAAGAACTGGCACGGAAAATCGGAGCTGATGACTTCATCGTTAAGCCCTGCGAACCTGAAGACTTTGTGAAAAGAGTACAAAAAGTCATGGACAAGGTTTCCTGTGTCCCAAATGATATAAAGTGTGATATAGAAGACGAAAAGACCGTCCTAAAGCTTTATAATGATCGTTTGGTACGCAAGCTGGAACAAAAGATGCTGGAAACCGAAGAAGAAATTAAACAACACAAACAGACCATGGCTGCCCTACAGCGCAGTGAAGAGCTCCTTAAGACTACTCAAGCCTTAGGGAAACTCGGGGGCTGGGAATACGATGTGCTGAATGAAACTATGTATTGGACAGAAGAAATGTATCGCCTCCATGATCTTGACCCTAACTCTGACGACAATAGCAACTTGATGGCAAACAGTATCAAAGGCTTTCCAGAAGACAAACGCCAAGAACTCCTGAAAGCTATGGATAGGATAAAAAAATATGGCGAGAGCTTTGAAATGGATAGCTGGTACACCACCCAAAAGAACCGCAAAATCTACATCCGTGCTGCAGCTATCCCAGAAATCGTTGATGGCAAATTAGTCAAAGTCATTGGAACATGCCAAGATCTAACTGAAGCAAAACAAGCCGAAATGGCAAAGCATGAATTGGAAGAGCAATTGCGACAAGCCCAAAAGATGGATTCAATCGGACAACTCGCTGGTGGGGTGGCACACGATTTTAATAATATCCTCACGGTTATCTTGGGTTACGCTGAAGAAATCCTAAGCAATCTGCACAGCAATGACCCCTTAAGAGAGGATATCAACGAGATCTTAAATGCCGGCTTAAGAGCATCAAGCCTCACAAGACAGCTTCTTACCTTTAGTAGAAAACAAGTGATCAAACCGCAATTGGTGGATATCAATTCTTGCATAACAAATCTTTATAAAATGCTTATGCGCCTCATCGGCGAAGATATAGACTTTGAGCTATCTTTGGGAGAAGATCTTCCCTATATCTGGGCTGATATTGGACAAATCGAACAAGTGATCATGAACCTTGTCATCAATGCCCGGGAAGCTATGCAGATGGGCGGGAAACTAACGATTACTACTTTTGATTTTCGAACAACTAAAGAGTTCCGTGCCAAGCATCCCCTGATCGACAAAGATCACTACCTCGTACTTAAAGTGCAAGATACCGGTTGCGGTATGGATGCTGCTACCAAAGAGCACATCTTTGAACCCTTTTTCACGACCAAAGGACCCGGAAAAGGACATGGTACCGGCTTAGGGCTGCCCACGGTTTACGGCATCGTGCTGCAAGCAGGGGGACACATTAACGTCGAAAGCAAGCCAGGTCGCGGTACAACTTTTGTGATTATGATTCCTGCTTCTGAAGAAAAGCCAGATTCACAGGACAAAGACAGTAATCTAAATACGACACAAGGGAAAAGTGAGTTAGTGCTCATCGTGGAAGACGATAGCTCTATCCTTGACCTAACTGGTAAGATCATCAGCAAAATGGGATACAGGATATCTCTCGCAGAAAGCGCAGATAGAGCATTAGAGATGATCGAAAACGAGGGTATGCGCCCCAGAGTCTTGATAACAGACGCCGTGATGCCTGGTTTAAGCGGGATTGAGCTTGCCACGATTATACGCGTCAAACACCCAGAAATTGGCATCATCATCATGAGTGGATATGCCGGAGATGTAGTCGCCAAATATGGAGAAGTGCAACCTGACATTCCTTTAATTCAGAAGCCTTTCTCCAGAACAGATATGGCAAAACTCATCCAAAAAGTGGTCGAGGATACTGCCCAACAACAACCTTAAATACTGGTTAACGACTTATTCAAATAGCTCTTTGAGAGACTCTTCTGTGTTGACTCGAACATATCGATTGCTGCCCTCAAAGCCGAATTCCAGACTAATAGTCTCATACGGCAAGATTTCTTGAGCCAGTCGCGGCCATTCAATGATCGTGATTCCGCTTTCTATCATATCCAATATTCCAAGATCTAATAGTTCCTCTTCTCGTTTGAGTCTATACAGATCCATGTGATAAAGAGGATAGATACCACTATGATATTCCTTAAGTAGCACGAACGAGGGACTGTCTATCTCTTCAGTGATCCCAAGAAATGAACCAAGGGCTTTCACAAAGAAAGTCTTGCCGCTTCCAAGATCGCCTGATAGAGTCACCACAGAGCCAGGACCTAAGAGGGGAGCAATATAATGTGCAAGATCAATAGTGTCTTGTTCAGTTTTTAGATCTATCTTTTTACTCATTTCTTCTCCTATATAATTAAAAGCAACGTAAACTACCTGACCCCAATCTTGGGGAATCAAGAGTATCCTCAGAGCACGCTCACAACACATATCTCTGACTTTTGAGATTGTAGCAAGAAAATCCTGATTAGCAAAAAGAATCTTTTAACTACTAAGGTTCCTCGACTCTATTTTTGCGATGAAGCAAGCCCAGAATAATCTGCAAATCACCGCGTCCTGGCTTTAATAATGCTGCAAAACCAAAGCCTTCTCCTATTGCCAATTGAGCCAGATACCAAGCTCCGTATAGGATGTATGATATGCTCGATGCCAGAGCAGCTCCAGAGATCCCAAACCGCGGAATTAACAGGAAATTTGCCACCAGGTTTACCGCAAAAGCAACGAACGTAATATAAAGATGGACCTGCGGTTTGCCCTGAGCATAAAACCAGGGTGAAGCTATCTTCGGTACGCAAGCAAAGAGTATGCCTGGCAAAAGAATTAGCATTGCCGAGGTTGCTCCTGCATAGGCTGAACCATAGACGAACGGAATTAGGAAGCTACCGAATACGCCCACAATCGCCAAAACCAGGCAAGTGTAGAAACTAAGACGCACCGTTTGAGCAGTAAGCCTGCTGCCATCGTCATCGGGGGAAAGATTGTAAAGCCTACCAATGAGCGCGCCGGTAATTGACGCAGGAAGCAGAAAAAGCAATTCAGCAATAGTCACTGCTATCGTATAGACTCCCAAATGTGACACGTCCCAATAATGCCGGATCATGATCTGGTCAATCCTCAATTGCAGGAAGGCAAAAAGAGCAGACCACCATCCAAATGCTCCGTATTTTAGTTCCGCCTTGACAACGGGTAAAGAGATAAGGGCAAGATACTTTTCTTTGATGCTCACGTGGATCAATATTAGCCACAGAAGCATACCCAATACGTTTAGGTAAAAAAAGCTCAGAGGCGTAAGGATACCAAATATCCAAAATACAAAGATGCATAAGCTGCGCAAGGTAAAAACGATGAGACCTATCTTATTATTTTCGATAATCTTTTCATCGCCGGTTAACCATGCCTGATGATGCATCGTAAAGATAGTCGAGATCATCAGGATTATACCGCCTAAGATATACCATAGATCATACCCAGGCAAGACCCACTCACTGCGCCAAAGTAGCAGCACCATGATCATCAGCAAGACGCTAAATAAGCCCAAAATGTTGATGTTTGAGCTATAGATAGTTGTTCTGTCAAATCTGCTTTTCTTCTGAAAATATGCTACTGCCGAGTTTATGCCAAAACTTCCGAAAGACCCCAATATATTGAATATAATAAGGATATATGCCACATATCCTTGTCCGGCAGGTCCCAATGCCCGTGCTACAATTATTCCAGCTAAGACGCCAAATATAATCTTATATATCTGCGTAGCCAGATTGTGCCCAATGTTTTTGCCGTAGCCCATACGTCCGTCAGAAGATCTCTATTTGTTCATCCACCGGGCTGACGCCCATATGTTTATAGGCTTTGAGAGTAGCTTTGCGTCCGGAGGCAGTACGTTCCAGAAAGCCTTGTTGCACCAGATATGGTTCAAAGATCTCCTCTATCGTCCCAGTATCCTCACCGATAGCCGTTGCGATAGTTTTAAGCCCCACTGGTCCACCCTGATAGTTTGTAATGATGGTACTTAGGATACGTTTATCCATCTCATCCAAGCCTTCATGATCGACCTGCAGCATGGATAGTGCGGAAAGAGCGATATCAAGCGTGATCGTCCCATCTCCACGGATCTGTGCATAGTCTCGAACTCTGCGCAGCAATCGATTTGCAATGCGAGGCGTCCCTCTGCTACGGCGTGCCAGCTCCATGATGCCATCCTCTTCCGCTTCAACGTCCAAGAGCTTTGCAGAACGTTTCAGGATCTGCACGATAGATGGTAGGTCATAATAATCCAACCTCAAGACGATCCCAAAACGATCCCGCAGAGGTGGTGTCAAGAGTCCAGCCCGAGTAGTGGCACCGATCAAAGTAAAGGGCTCTATTGGGATCTTCAAGGTTCTGGACGAAGGACCGCTATCCAGGATGATCTCCATTTCATAATCTTCCATGGCGGGGTATATGTATTCCTCGATCACATGTGAAAGTCGATGAATCTCATCAATAAAGAGTACTTCATCTCTGCCAAGATTGGTCAGGATTCCTGCCAGATCGGATGGCTTTTCGATCACCGGACCACTGGAAATTGTAATATTCACTCCCATCTCGCGGGCTATAATTGATGCCAGAGTAGTCTTCCCAAGTCCCGGAGGTCCATAAAAAAGCACGTGATCCAGCGGCTCTTTACGCATCTTTGCCGCTTTGATGCTAATGTCCAATAGCTCTTTGATATGGTCTTGTCCGATAAAGTCAGAAAATGTCTTTGGTCTGAGTGCTCTATCAAAATCCTTATCGTCACTCTGTAGGCTTGGGTTGTTTATTCTTTCCAGCATAATGCTCCTTTAATGTAAGATTCCCAAAAGTTTGCGGATTTGTAGATTCCAAACCATCCAGACCGCTTCCCAGACAATGCTACGATTCATTTTGGAAACCCCATTGAGACGCTCGGTAAAAACAATCGGGATTTCTTTGATACGAAATCCCTTCGCCCAAGCACGAAAGTTCATTTCTATCTGAAAAGCATAGCCGTCCGAAAGTATCTTATCTAGATTTATGGATTCCAAGACTTCACGATGGAAACACTTGAATCCGCCTGTTGGATCTTTGATTGGCATCTTGGTGATGATGCGCACATATTTTGAGGCAAAATAACTTATCAATAATCTCCTGAACGGCCAGTTGATGATATTCACCCCGTTTGAATAGCGAGAACCGATCACGAGATCATACTTCTTAGCAGCTTCGAGTAAGCGAGGAATATCTTTAGGATTATGCGAGAAATCAGCATCCATCTCAATGATATAATCATAACCTTGCTCGATAGCGTACTTAAACCCTGTCACATACGCTGAGCCCAGCCCCAGCTTACGAGGACGCTCGATGAGATGCAGTCTACTTTCGTGCTCCATCATCTTCTTCACCGCTCTCCCGGTGTGATCGGGACTGTTATCATCCAATACCAGAATCTCCAAAGATGGACTCTGTTCCAAAACTATCTCGATGAGGCGCTCAATATTTTCTATTTCGTTGTATGTAGGAATGATAACTAAGGCTTTCATGCTTATTTATCCAGATTATTCTTTAAAAGCTGTTCTTCGGGAACTTCTCTTACATCTCGTGCAGGGTTACCCAGCACTATGCGAGCAGAATCGACATCTCGACTCACTACAGCTCCTGCTGCCACCATGCCATCCTCGGCTATAGTTTTACCCGGTAGGATGGTAGCGTTAACTCCGATGCGTGAGCCTCTTTTCATGGTAACCCCCTTGAAGTGTTCAAAACGCTTTGGATCGCGTGCCATAAAGTTATCATTACTCGTTGCCACGCATGGAGCTACAAAACAGTAGTCTTCCACCGTGGAATAGGCAGTAATATAGCTATTTGTCTCAAATTTATTGCGGTCGCCGATTTTCACATAGTTTTCAATACAACAGTTCCGTCCGATTATGTTGAGCCTACCGATTGAGACATTCTCCCGGATAGTGGCAAGATCCGCGATCAAATTGCGTTCACCTATCTCTGCTTGAGCATAGATGGTCACATGAGCTCCGATTTGGCAAAAACTACCAATCCGGGCTGGCTTGAGATTCTTCGCCACCTTGAAAATACTCCGGGGGGATGAAAGCGGTTTCTTGCCGATCACAGTGTTGTCATCAATGCGTACATTGTCCCCGATGATAGTATCCTCATGGATCACAACATTGTGCCCGATTAGGCATCCATCGCCAATCTCTACATTATCCATAATTACGGCATTGTGCCCCAAAACTGTATCCTTGCCAAGTTTGGCGCTATCGCTGATATATTGCATCAACATACCTCCAGTCTCTTATACCATTTTTTTCTCGACAAAGATTAAGGCAAGCAAAAAAATGACTATAAACGGATTAGGGGAGAAAAAAGATGCAAGAATGGATCCAAAAACATCTTACAGAACTTGCCATAAAGGGTAAAAGCTCAAAGACAATCGATGCCTACCGCATTGATCTGATGCAGTTTCATAAATATATCCAAGAAGCCTGGCCTGATCTCAGCATCACCCAAATCTCCGCTACCCAGATACGCGGATTCTTAGTCTGGCTTTCCCAAAAGCAGGATGGGAATCGTACTCTTTCCCGAAAGCTCTCGGCATTAGCCTCCTGGTTTCGATTCCTTAAGATTCACGGTGTCATAAATGAGGATCCCATGCGCAAAATCCGGCGACCCAAATTTGAAAAAAAGCTACCAAAATTCTTTTCCGAAAAAGATATGGAAACTCTCTTGCGCATCCCAGATACAGACAATCCCTTAGGTATTCGCAATCGCGCCATGTTAGAAATTCTCTATAGCTGTGGCTTGCGCCTCATGGAACTCTCCGGAATGAGGCTCATGGATGTAGATCACCGCAAAAAGCTCATACGCGTAACCGGCAAGGGGAATAAACAGCGTATCATCCCCATCGGAGAAACAGCCCTCAAAGCATTGGATGAATATCTAAAGATCCGCCCCAGTCTGGTCAAAGACTATAGTTCCGATAAAATCTTTCTCACCTATACTGGCAAAGACTTCGATCCCAGACAACTATATCAGATATTGGGCAGATACATCGATCTCATCGCCAAAGATAAGGGATTTTCACCCCACACAATCCGCCATTCATTTGCCACCCACCTTCTGGCACGAGGTGCTGACATACGCGCAATCCAAGAAATGCTTGGGCACTCAGAGCTCTCCGCTACAGAGATCTACACTCATCTCAGCTTGGAAGATATCAAAGCTGCCTATGAAAAAGGACACCCACGCAGCGGAGAATAAATCCCAAAATTTCAGCCCAAGAAACTTCTACACTTTAAATATAGTCAAAATGCGCATAATCCAGATCCTATAATTAGGCCAATAATCATAGCCCCCAGAACCAATTTTGAGACCCTAAGTGCTTGAAAAAGTAGTGTTCTTGATGGCTCCCCCGTTTCTCTCCCCTTTGAGAAACGTGCAAGAAACGAGAAAATAAGGAGTTA